>CAKTCN010000020.1 GCA_934539295.1 uncultured Allosphingosinicella sp. | reverse complement strand
CATCAGCACCGACTTGCCGGTGCCCGACCCGCCGACCACGCCCAGGATCTCGCCGCGGCGCACGTCGAGGTCCAGCCCTTCATGCACCACTTGGTCGCCGAAACTGTTCCTGAGGCCCCGGACCTCGATGATATTCTCGTCGGACGCACTCATATCCAGCCGATCTCCGTGAAGAAGACGGCAAAGAAGGCGTCGAGGACGATGACCAGGAAGATTCCCTGCACCACGGCGGCGGTGGTCCGCGTGCCGACGGATTCGGCATTGCCTTCGACCTGCATGCCCTGGAAACAGCCCGACATGGCGATGATGAGGCCGAACACCGGCGCCTTCACCAGACCCGAATAAAGGTCGGTCATCGGCACCACTTCCTGGATACGCTGGATATAAGTGATCGGCGGAATGCCGAGCGAGGTCCAGCACAGGAGCCCGCCGCCGACCAGCGCCACCATCGATGCGTAGAAGCCGAGCAACGGCATCATCAATACGGTGGCGAGGACGCGGGGCAGCACCAAGGCCTCCATCGGCGACACGCCGATCGTGCGCATGGCGTCCACTTCCTCGGCAAGCTTCATCGAGCCAAGCTGGGCGGCGAAGGCGCTGCCCGAGCGGCCGGCGACCATGATGGCGGTCATCAGCACGCCAAGCTCGCGAAAGGTCAGGCGGCCGATGAGGTTGATGGTGAACACCTCGGCACCGAACTGCCGCAACTGGACCGCGCCTTGCTGCGCGATCACGATCCCAACCAGGAAGCTCATAAGGCCGATGATGCCGAGCGAGTGGACGCCAACCGCCTCGAATTGCTGCGTCACCGCGTTCATGCGGAAACGGCGAGGGCGCTTGATGAGGTGCCAGACGGAGATCATCAGCCCGCCGAAAAAGGCGAGAAGGCCGAGCATGGTCGCACCCGCGCCCGCAGCCGCGCCGCCGATCTGGCCGAGCGTGCGGGTGAACGGATTGCCCTTGTCCGGACGCACCTTCATCGGCACGTCCGCGCGGGCGACCTGTTCCAGAAGCGCCGATTGCTCCGCGCTGGCGCCCACGACTTCGACCTCATGTGCCCGCGCCAGGCGGTGGATCAGCCAGGCACCCACCGTGTCCATGCGCTGCACGTCGCTGAGGTCGGCGGTGACCGGCCCGGCCGGCAGCTGGTCGATCGCCTCGGGGATGCGGCCCATACGGGCGAGGGTCAGGTTGCCGCTGAAATGGAGGACCCGGCGATCGCCGTCAGTCTCCTCCCTCAGATTTCCGGCAAGGTTCATGTGGCGGAAGATGTCCGATTATTGCTGGCGCGGCAAGCAGGATGCTTGGCCGAAAGGATAGACAGGCGCTACGCTCCTGTGCTTGCGAAGTTCCATGAAAAGCCAACTTGCCATCTACGACATGGACCGGACCATCACGCGCCGCGCCACTTATACGCCCTTCCTGCTGTTCGCGGCGAAGGCGCTGGCGCCGTGGCGGCTGGTGTTCGTTCCGGTGGTGATCGGGTCCATGCTGGCCTATCTGGCAAAGCTGATCGACCGCGGCCGGTTGAAAGAGATCAACTACAATCTGCTGATCGGACGGCATGTCACGGCGGCGCGGCTGGAGCCGGTGATCGAGCGCTTCGCCGACTGGCAGATCGCACACAATATCATGCCGGGCGCGCTGGCGAGTATCGCGGCGGACCGCGCCGCCGGGCGCCGGCTGGTGATGGCGACCGCTTCCTATCGCCTTTATGCCGGCGCGATCGCACAGCGGCTGGGCTTCAAGGACGTGATCGCGACCGAAACCAGCATCGATGCCGATGGGCGGATCGTAGCGCGGATCGAGGGCAGCAATTGTTATGGCGACAGCAAGCTCCAGATGATCCAGGCCTGGCTGGCGGCCGAGGGGCTCAGCCGAGAGGCGGTGCATATCCGTTTCTATTCGGACCATGTGTCGGACAGCGTGGTTCATCGCTGGTCGGACGAACCGGTTGCGGCGAACGCGCATGACAGGCTGTTGAAGCTGGCGCGCCTGGAAGGATGGGAAGTGCACGACTGGAGCCGGTGAGCGGCTCGCAGGCGTGGAGTTTCCTGAATAAGTTCACACTAAGTTCACGCCAAAGCCAGGTTTGCGCGAATTTGGCGACGCGCCCGTGGCCGAGATGCGAAGCAAGGTCTGTCGCTGTCGCCCTCTCACGCATTCGCGGGAGAAGTTGGGTGAGGTGTTGCGGATTGGCGATGTTCGCCTTGGCTTCAGTTATCAAGAAGAAGAAGACCCTCACCCAACCCTCTCCCGCGAAGGCGGGAGAGGGCTAGCAGGTCGTGGTACGTTGTCTGGTGATGAGAAAGGGCCGCTTCCCCAAGATCACGATATTGGGTCTGTAGGAAAGCGGCGCCTTTATCTTACACCGCCGCCAGGGCCTGGTCGAAGTCGGCGATGAGGTCGTCCGCGTCTTCCACGCCGATCGAGATGCGGACGAGATTGTCGGAGATGCCGAGGGCGGCCTTGCGTTCGTCGGGGACCGAGAGGTGGGTCATCGCGGCGGGGGCGCTGGCGAGTGTCTCGGTGCCGCCGAGGCTGACCGCGAGCTTCGCGATCTTGAGGCTGTCGAGGAAGGCGAAGGCTTCGCGCTCGCCGCCCTTGAGGTAGAGCGAGAAGGTGGAGCCGGCGCCGGTGCAGTGGCGGCGGTAGATGTCGGCCTGCCGTCCTTCGGTGAGGAAGCCGAGATAACCGACCGTCTCGACCTTGGCGTGATCGCGCAGGAAGGCGCAGACCTTGGCCGCATTCTCGCCCGCGCGGCTCATGCGCAGTTCGAGCGTCTCGAGAGAGCGCAGCAGCATCCAGGCGCTGTGGGGATCGGTGATGGTGCCGATCGTGTTGCGCATCATGCGGATGGGGGTGAGGAACGCCTTGGCGCCGACGATGCCGCCGGCGACGAGGTCGCTATGGCCGCCCGCATATTTGGTGAGGGAGTAGACGCTGAGGTCGGCGCCCTGCTCCAGCGGCTTGGCCCAGAGCGGGCCGAGGAAGGTGTTGTCGATGGCGATCGGCGGGCGGTGCTCCTCGCCCTCGAACAAGGCGTTGCGGACGGAGGCGACCGCCTCCACGTCGACAAGCGCATTGGTCGGGTTGGCGGGGCTTTCGAGATAGATGAGCGCAACGCGGCCCTCGCCTTTGGCGCGGGCGACCACTGCCTCGATCTCCTCGCGCGTGGCGCCGGCGGGGAAGTCGAGCCACTTGACGCCGAAGCGGCCGAGGATGCGCGCGATCAGCGTCTCGGTGGCGGCGTAGAGGGGACCGGAATGGACGATCACGTCGCCCGGCTGCACGAATGTCAGCAGCAAGGTGGCGATGGCCGACATGCCGCTGGAAAAGGTGAGCGCGTCCTCCGCATCTTCCCAGATGCTGAGGCGATCCTCAAGGATCTCCTGGTTGGGGCCGTTGAAGCGCGAATAGACGAGGCCTTCCGAGCCGCCGGGGCGCTTGCCGGTGACGCCTTCGAAGTGGCGCTTTCCGGCGGCCGCATTCTCGAACACGAAGGTGGAGGTGAGGAAGATGGGCGGCTTCAGCGAGCCTTCGGAGAGAGCCGGGTCGAAACCGTGGCCCATCATCAGGGTCGACGCCTTCAATTTACGCCCGCCGATTTCGAGCACGTCGGCCTTGGGGCGGCGGCGCGGGGTGGCGCCGGTGAGATCGCTTTCGTCTTTCATCTTGTGTCTCCTTCTTTGCAGCGCGAACGCTGTTCATGGGAGACCGAGCCCGCCTGAGGCTCACCGGCACATAGGAGGCCGGGGGGTGAGGTCCGTTGCCCGGGGCTGCCCTAGCCCAAAGCGAAGAACGTGATCTAGCCCCCGAAGTTTCGGGCCATGACGGGCGCCAGTACAGGCAACGCCTCGGCACGCAGCGCGATGGCGTGAAGGCGCGGGCAATGGTCAGCAAGCCAGGGACGGCGCGGGCGCCAGTGCGACATGACGGTGACGTAGAGGTCGAGCGCGCTGGGCGTGTCGCCAAGGACGAAAGCGCCATCCCCCACCTGATCCTCGAACTGGCGCCACAGGGTGCAGCGGAACGCGTCGACGTTGGCGGCGAGTTCGTCCGGCGCGGCCGGTGCCCAGCGGTCGGGATAATCGCGATAGGTGAAGGTCGGGTAGACGGCCGAGACGAACCAGGCGAGCCGATCGAGGAAGCGGGCGCGGTCCGGGTGGCCGGGCGGCGGTGCGAGGCCGCTGTCGGGATGCCGGTCGGCGAGGAGCAGGATGATCGCGGCGCTTTCGGTCAGCACCTGCCCCTCTGGCGCAACCAGGGTGGGTATGCGGGCGAGCGGGTTTACGGCGAGCAGGCGATCGCGAACGGGGCCGGGCGTGTCGAAGCCCTCGACATCGACGAAGGTGAAGGGCTCGCCGGTCCATGCGAGTGCGCCCTCCGCAAGGGTCGAGCCCCAGCCACGTGCACCGTACAAGGTCCAGGCCATGCCGTTCTCCTCAATCCGGCAGGGTGATCAGGCTGATCTGCCGTCCATAGGTGGGTTCGCCGCGGTGGGTGGCGCGGCGGAAGCTGTAGAAACGATCGGGGTCCGAATAGGTGTCAAGGCCGAGCGCCTCCGCCCGCTTCACGCCGGCATCGGCGAGGCGGGAGAGGACATAGGCCTCCAGATCGAACCAGTGGTGACCGGGGCGGCCATCGCCGAAGAAGCGGTCGTTGTCGGGCGCAGCCTTGCCAAAGCTGCGGCGGAAGGCGTCGTCCACTTCGTAGGAGCGGCGGGCGATGACCGGCCCGATGGCGGCAGTGATGCGGCCGCGGTCCGCACCGAGCCGCTCCATCGCCTCCACCGTGGCGCCGACCACCCCGGCGAATGCGCCCTTCCAGCCGGCATGGGCCGCCCCGATCACGCCGGCCTGCCGGTCGGCAAACAGCACGGGCGTGCAGTCGGCGGTGAGGATGCCGAGCGCGAGGCCGGGGCGGTCGGTGACGAGCGCGTCGGCATGGGGACGGGCATCGTCGGCGAAGGGGTGAGTGGCGGTCACCACATCGGCGCCATGGACCTGATAGACGGTGACGAGCGCTGCACCGGGCGCGACCGCATCGACGGCCAGCGCGCGGTTGGCGCGGACGGCGTCCGGATCGTCGCCGGAGCCCAAGCCGACATTGAGCCCTGCGCAATCGCCGACCGACACGCCCCCGCGCCGGCCGAGGAAACCGTGAGGCATGGGTCCGAGCAGGCCGGAGCGGAAGACGTCGATGCTCATGCCGGGTCCTTGAGGTCGAGGCGGAGGATATGATCCTCATCCTGGTGGTTGCCGACCACGAAGGCATAAGGCTTCACGTAGCGAAAGCCATAACGCTCGTAGAAGCGGCGGGCGCGGTGGTTGTCGCAATAGACCGACAGGTAGAGCTCGTCTGCCGCGACGCGCCGAGCCTCGGCGATGGTCCAGTCCATCAGCGACTGAGCCGCGCCGGTCCCGTGCCACCGGCTGAGGATGTAGAGCGCGCGCAGCTCGGCCGCCGGCCTCTCCGTATCCACAGGCAGCTTGAGGGGGCCGAACTTCGCGTAGCCGCACACTTCGCCGCTGTCCTCGACGATGCGGATGCGGACGCCAGGGTCGCGCAGGTCCGCGTCCCAGGCCGCAGGCGAATAGGAGGCGGCGAGAAAGGCGGAAAGGTCGGCCGGGTCGTAGAGGTGCCCGAACGTGTCGGTAAAGGCGCGGGCGCCGACGCGGGCGAGCGTGGCCGCATCGGCAGGCGTGCCGTCGCGATAGGTGAATGATGTCATGCGAAACCTTCAGGGGCGGGCCAGGCGGGGGCGACCAGCGCCAGCACCTTGAACAGATCGCCCATATGCTCGGGCGCCGTGAGGCGGGTGCGCGCGGCTGCGATCTCCCCAGCGCGATGAGGCGCCGCCCGGGCGAGGGTGGCGGCGCGGGCACCGATCCCCATCGCCTCCAGCCAGGCGCCCTGGGAGACAGGACCGGCTACACGGCTTTGCCCGGCCGCCTGTGCCAGCGCCTGGAAATCGACATGGGCGGTGAGGTCGCGCGTGCCCGGCGCCGTCCAGGGATCGGCATAGGCATGGCGCGCCACCGCCTGCAGCGTATCGCCGACGCCGGTGCGAACATGGCCATAATCCACGATCAGAGCCGCGCCGCCCTGTTCGGCCACGCGATGCGCGAGATCGGCGGCAATGGCGGCGGAAGCCGGAGAGGTCTCGACGATCGCGCCCTCCTCGGCCTCCACGGGCGCATTGGCGCTGACCGGCCCGGCCTTGCGCACAAACCGGCCGTCTTCGTAGCCGACCATCAGTTCGTGCCATCGCCCGCTTTGGTTCACCAGCTGGCGGATCGGGAGGGCGTCGAAGAATTCGTTCGCGACGACGAGAAGCGGGCAGTCCTGCGGCAGGGTCGACGCGTCGTCATGCCAGGCGGCGTGCGGCAGTCGCTCGGCCTGTGCGGCGCGCAGGACCGGGCTCGCCTCGACCAGATGGACCGAGGGATCTAGGCCGGCCGCACGCATGGCGCGAAGGGCGTCGGCGGCGAGCGTGCCGCGGCCGGGGCCGAGCTCGACATAAGCGGTGCGCTCCGGCCGGCCGGCGCGCACCCACAGTTCGGCAAGCCACAGGCCGACCAGTTCGCCGAACATCTGGCTGATCTCGGGCGCGGTGGTGAAGTCGCCCGCGGCACCGAACGGGTCGCGGGTGGCGTAATAATGGCCGTTCGCCTCCGCCATGTAATGCGAGACGGGGATTGGGCCGGACAGCGCGATCTGCCGGGCGAGTTTTTCGCCTACGATGCCGTGATTACGCGATGCCTTGCTCACCTGCCACCGGCTCCACACGCTGTCGGCGTCCCTTCGCAGTGACGATGAGGTAGATGCCGCCGAGCAGCATCGGCACCGTCAGCGTCTGGCCCATCGACAGGCCCCAGGACAGGTTTTCCAGCCCCGCATCGGGCTGCCGCACCATTTCGACGAGGAAGCGGCTGATGCCGTAGCCGAGGAGGAAGGTGCCGACGAGCTTGCCGGGCTGGTAGCGGGCTTCGGTCTTCCAGAACAGGAACCAGAGCACCCCGAACAGGACGATGCCTTCGAGGCCCGCCTCGTAGAGCTGGCTCGGGTGGCGCACCACTTCGCCGCCGGTCGGGAAGATCATGCCCCAGGGCTGGTCGGTCTCGCGGCCCCAAAGCTCGCCGTTCACGAAATTGGCAAGGCGGCCGAAGAACAGGCCGAAAGGGACGCAGCAGGCGACATAATCGTGGATGCGCAGCCAGTTGAGGCCATGCTTGCGCGCCATCCAGAAGATGCCGATCGATGTGCCGATCACGCCGCCGTGGAAGGACATGCCGCCGTCCCACAGCTGCAGGATCTCCAGCGGGTTGGCGAGATAATATTCGGGACGGTAGAAGAAGACGTAGCCGAGCCGCCCGCCGAGCAGGATGCCGAGCGTCGCATAGAAAACCATGTCGTCGGCATGGTGCCGAGCCATGGGCGCGCCGGGACGTGCGATCAGCTTCAGCAGGTACCACCAGCCGATCACGATGCCGGCGAGATAGGCCAGGCTGTACCAGCGCAACTGGAAGAAGCCGAGGTCGAGCGCGACGGGATCGAGCCCGAGGCTGTCCCAACGCAGCGCTGCCGTAGCGTCAACTGCGACACTGGCCAAAGATGCTGTCAACAAGGCTTTTCCCCCGGCGTTTGCGCCCTCATAGTGCCGCCATAAAAAAACAAAAGTGCGAGAAGGAGTTTGAGAGGATGCCGAACGCGCTCGACCAGACGTTCGATGCGGTGCTCGCCCGGGTAATCGGCCCCGGCGGCCCCGTCCAGATCGGCGAGGACCGCGAAGGCCGCGCGGTCGTGACCAACTTTCCCGCCACCCTGCCCGCCATGTTCGACGCATTTTGCGCGATGAATGCGGCGTGCGAGATCGTGGCGGACGGCGAACGGATCGGCTTTGCCGAGATGAATGCGATGTCGACGCGGGTGGCCAGGGCGCTGGTCGGCGGCTTCGGCATCCGCAAGGGCGACCGCGTGGCGATCGCCATGCGCAACGCGCCGGCCTGGATCGCCGCCTATATGGGCATTGCGAAGGCCGGCGGGATCGCGGTGCTGGTCAACGGATGGTGGCAGCCCGACGAGATGCGCCACGGCATTGCGCTTACCGCGCCGGCCCTGGTGATCGCCGATGCGCCGCGCGCCGCACGCGTCGAGGCGGCAGGAGGCCGCGCCGAGATCGTGACCTTGCCGATCGAGAAGCGGCTGGAGGAAGCACTGGCGCCGATTCTGTCGCGCGACGGCGAGGATGCGACGCTCCCTGACGTGCAGCCGGAGGACGACGCGACGATCCTGTTCACGTCCGGCTCCACCGGCGCGGCCAAGGGCGCGGTGTCGACCCACCGGGCGGTGACCAGCGGAACCTATGCCTACACGCTCGGCCTCGCCACGCTGAAGGGGATCAAGGAAAGCCGCGGCGATCCCATCCCGCCGCCCCGCATCCTCATCAACGTGCCGCTGTTCCATGTCACCGGCATGGTGCCGGTGTTCCTGAACAGCTTCGTGGTGGGACGCTCCATGATCCTGATGGCGAAATGGGATGCGGGCGAGGCGCTGCGGCTGATGGCCGAGGAGAAGGTCACCTATTTCGTAGGCGTGCCGACCATGAGCCTGGAGCTGATGCAGCATCCGGACCGCGACAAATACGACCTATCGAGCCTCAGCGATATCGCTGCAGGCGGCGCGCCCCGCCCGATCGCGCATGTGAAGAGGCTGCAGGACAGCTTCCGCCATGCCCAGCCTGCGCTCGGCTATGGCCTGACGGAGACCAATGCGGCGGGCTGTTCCAATTTCTGGCAGAGCTATGCGGACAAGCCGACCTCAACGGGCCGGCCGCAGAAGCCGATCATCGAGGTCGCGATCCTGGGGGAGGACGGACGGCACCTGTCCACGGGCGAGCGGGGCGAGATCGGCATCCGCGCCGCGTGCAACATCCGCGGCTACTGGAATGACGAGGCGTCCACGAAGGCGGCCTTCACCGCCGACGGTTTCTTCCGGACGGGCGACATCGGCTATCTGGACGAGGAAGATTATCTCTTCATCGTCGATCGCAAGAAGGACATCATCATCCGCGGCGGCGAGAATATCGCCTGCCAGGAGGTCGAGTCCGCCTGCTACGCGCATCCGGGCGTTTCCGAGGCGGCGGTGTTCGGGATTGCCGACGAACGGCTGGGCGAGGTTCCGGCAGCCGTCGTCTATTCGGAGGCCGGCAGCATAAGCGAGGCGGAACTGTGCCTTTTCCTCAAGGAGCGGCTGGCCGCCTTCAAGGTGCCCGCGCACCTTTGGGTGCTGGACGAACCGCTGCCAAAGCTCGGCACCGGCAAGATCGACAAGCTTTCGCTGCGCGAGACATACCGGCACAAGGTGGCCGAGCACGCCTGAGACAGTGGGGCGGGGAAGCCTGGCGTCGGGGAAGTCTGGCGTCCGGCGGATGCCCGGCCTATCTGGCGGCGGATGAGCCTGCGCCCCTCCCCTCCGAAGCCGAGCCGGCGAGCGATCAGCCGGCGCGGCCTGCTGGTGGGTGGCGGCGCGGGGATCGGGCTGGTGGTCGCCTGGACGTTGTGGCCGCGCGGTTACGAGCCGAACCTGCGCGCCGGGCCGGGCGAAACCTTGTTCAACGCATTCCTGAAGATCGGATCGGACGGGCGCGTCATCGTGGCAGTGCCGCAGGCCGAGATCGGCCAGGGCGTGACGACCAGCCTGCCGCAGATCCTGGCGGACGAGCTCGGTGCCGACTGGCGCACGGTGGCGGTCGAGTCGGCGCCGATCAGCCCGCTTTATGCCAACATCCTGTTCGCGCAGGACCAGGCCGGCGACGGTCCCTTGAGCGGGGCTGCGCGCTGGTGGGCGGGCGAGACGGCGCAGCGCAGCGCAACCATGTTCACCGGCGCGTCCAATTCGGTGCGCGCGTTCGAGCCGCGGCTGCGGCAGGCAGGCGCGACGGCGCGGGCGATGCTTGCCATGGCGGCAGCAGACCGGTGGGGCGTCGAATGGGAGACGCTGGACGCACTTGGCGGCTTCGTGGTGCATGGCGACACGCGCCTTTCCTTTGCCGAGCTGGCGGCGGAAGCGGCCGAATATGATCCCCCGCGCTACCCGCCGCTGAGGGGTGGGAACGAGAACAGGCTGGTCGGCGAGCCGCTGCCACGCATCGACGTGCCGTCCAAGGTAGATGGGTCTGCGCGCTTTGCCGCCGACATCCGCCTGCCCGGCATGGCGTTCGCATCGGTGCGCCAGGGACCGCGCCCCGGCAGCCGGCTGGTGCGCATGCGCAGGGACGAGGCGCAGGTGCCCGGCCTGATCGCGATTGTCGACAAAGGCAGCTGGGTGGCGGCGGTGGCGACCAACTGGTGGGCGGCGAACAGCGCCGTAGAGAAGCTGCGCCCGGTGTTCGAGAGCGACGGCCCGCTGGCATCCACCGTCTCCATCGAAGCCGCATTGAAGGCGGCACTGGATAGCGAAGGCGCCGCGCGCATCATCGATGAAGGCGATGTCGACGACGTGATGGAGGGCGAGACGCTCATCACCGCCGATTATGCCGTCGGCCTGGCCGCGAGCGCGCCGATCGAGCCACTGACGGCGACCGCGCGCATCGCAGGGGACCGGGTCGAGATATGGGCGCCCGTACAGGCGCCGACACTCGCCCGCCAGGCGGCGGCGCGCGCGGCCGGCGTGCCCGAGGGAAGCGTCGCGATCTATCCGACGCCGGTCGGGAGCGGTTATGGACGCAAGCTCGAGACCGCGGCGGTTGCCCAGGCGGTGACGCTAGCCGCCGAGACGAAACGGCCGATCCAACTCATGTGGTCGCGCGTCGAGGAAACGATGCAGGACGGTTTCCGTCCGCCCGCCCGTGCCCGGATGCGCGCCAGCATCGGGGCGGGGCGCATGATCTCCGGCTGGGACGCACTGGTCGCGGCGCCCTCGTCCAGCGCCGAGGCATGGCGGCGCGCTGGTGGCGAGGCGCACGAGGCGTCGCAGGCGGACAAGGACGCGGTAGCAGGCGCGCGGCCGCCTTATTCGATACCGGCAGTCGCCGTGGCGCATGCGCCCGCCGACATCAGCGTTGCCACCGGCCTGTGGCGGTCCGGGGCGCACAGCTATACCGGTTTCTTCAACGAATGCTTCGTGGACGAGATCGCACGCGCGGCCGGCGCCGATCCGATGACTTACCGTATCCCGATGCTCGGCGACAATCCGCGCCTTGCGCGTGTGCTGCAGACGGCGGCGTCGCTGGGCGGATGGGATGGAGGCGGCCGGGGCAGCGCGATGGGGATCGCCTGCCACCAGGCGTTCGGGTCCTTCATCGCCCTGCTCGTCGAGATCGAGATCGACGCGGCGCAGCGCATCCGGGTGCTGCGCGCCATGGCAGCGGTGGATTGCGGGCGGGTGATCAACCCCGACATCGTCCGCCAGCAGATCGAGGGCGGCGTGATCCATGGCCTGTCCGGTGCGCTCGCCAATCCGATCGGGTTCGACCACGGCCAGCCGAGCGTGCATCATTTCGGCGGGTTGGGCATGCCGCGCCTGCACGACAGCCCGGAGGTGAGCGTGGAGATCATGCCGAGCGACGAGCCGTCCGGCGGCGTTACCGAACTTGCCGTGCCACCCGTCGCACCCGCCATCGCCAATGCGCTGTTCGCACTGACGGGCAAGCGGATCCGCACCCTTCCCCTTCGCCTGGACACACCCGCATGAAGCCGCCCGCCGACCATCCGCCCATCCCAGCCCCGCGTGTCGGCGTGCTGTTGATCAACCTCGGCACCCCCGAAGCGCCGGAACCGGGTGCGGTGCGGATCTATCTGAAACAGTTCCTTTCCGACCCGCGCGTGATCGAGATTCCTCAGTTATTGTGGCAGCCGATCCTGCGCGGCGCGGTGCTGACCACGCGCCCGGCAAAGTCCGCCCATGCCTATCGGCAGGTATGGACGCCGGACGGGTCCCCCTTGGCCGCGATTACCCGGCGACAGGCGGCGGCGCTGGACGCTGCGTTCGGACCGGGGGTGATCGTCGATCATGCCATGCGTTACGGAAAGCCGGCGATCGGCGATCGGGTGAAGGCCCTGAAGGAACAGGGGTGCGAGCGCATCCTGCTTGCCCCGCTTTATCCGCAATATTGCGCGGCGACGACCGCCACCGCCAATGACGAAGCGTTCCGCATGCTGCGCAGCATGCGTTGGCAGCCGGCAGTGCGCACCCTGCCCCCTTATCATGACGATCCCGCCTATATCGACGCGTTGAAGACGAGCGTGGAACGGTCGCTGGAGGCGCTGGACTTCGCGCCGGACGTGCTTGTCGCCACCTTTCACGGCATGCCGGAACGGACGCTGAAGCTCGGTGATCCCTATCATTGCCATTGCCGAAAGACCGCGCGCCTCCTGTCCGAAGCGATGGGGCGCGAGTTCCAGGTGACCTTCCAATCGCGTTTCGGCAAGGCCCGCTGGCTGGAGCCGGCAACCGACCTCGTGCTGGCCGATCTGGGCCGCGCGGGGCGCAAGGTGGCGCTGGTGGCACCGGGCTTTTCGGCCGATTGCGTGGAAACGCTGGAAGAGATCGCCATTCGCGGACGCGAGACGTTCGAGGAAGCCGGGGGAACGCATTTCGCCTACCTCCCTTGCCTCAACGACAGCGCGGAAGGAATGGTTATGCTGCGCAGCATAATGGAGCGGGAGCTTGCAGGTTGGATAGCCCAGCCATAAGCAGGATGCAGCAACAGGAGAGGCAAATGGCTAGCGTAGCGATCGTGACGGGCGGAACACGAGGCATCGGCGAGGCCATCAGCCTTGCGCTGAGAGAGATGGGCCTGACCGTTGCGGCCAATTATGCCGGCAATGAGGAAAAGGCGAAGGCCTTCACCGAGAGGACGGGCATCCAGTCCTACAAGTGGGACGTGTCGGACTTCGACGCCTGTGTGGCGGGCGTGGCGCAGGTGGAGGCGGAACTTGGCCCCGTTGCCGTGCTGGTCAACAATGCCGGCGTCACCCGCGACGGCACCATGAAGCGCATGACCCGCTCGATGTGGGACGATGTCATGGACATCAACCTGGGCGGCTGTTTCAACATGGCCAAGGCCGCGTGGGAGGGCATGAGCGAGCGCAAGTTCGGGCGTATCGTCAATATCGGGTCGATCAACGGCCAGGCCGGCCAATATGGCCAGGTCAACTACGCCGCCGCCAAATCGGGCATTCACGGCTTCACCAAGGCACTGGCGCAGGAAGGTGCGCGCAGCGGCATCACGGTGAACGCGATCGCGCCGGGCTATATCGACACGGAAATGGTGGCGGCGGTGCCCGAGGACGTGCTGCAGAAGATCGTGGCGCGCATCCCTGTCGGTCGGCTGGGCCGAGCCGAGGAGATTGCGCGCGGCGTGGCCTTCCTGTGTGCACAGGATGCCGGGTTCGTCACCGGGTCCACATTGTCCATCAACGGTGGGCAGCACATGTATTGATGGGCGCGGCCATGGTGTCGCAGCCCGGATCCACACGCCCATGAGCGGGCCGATCAAACGGTCCATGATGATCGCAGGCCATGCAACCTCGATCAGCCTGGAACCCATTTTCTGGGACGCATTGCGCAGGGCGGCGGAAGCCGAGGCGCTACCGGTCAACGCCCTGGTCGCGAGGATCGATGCCGAGCGGGTGCAGGGGCGTGAGCCCGCCAATCTCGCCAGCGCGATCCGCGTATGGCTGTTCGCACGCGCCAATGGCGTTTGATTTCGCGGGCTCGCGCGCATAGCCACCGGCGTGGGGGCGGACAGCTAGGGCGAGGTGGTAGGTGAAGGACGCGCTTGAAGCCCTGCTCGCCACCGCCCAGGTGCGGCGCAACGAAGGGGCATGGGGCGAGGCGATCCGCCTGTTCCGCCAGGCCGAGCAGGCGGCGCCCGGATCGGCGGCGATCAAGCATAATCTCGCGCTCTGCCATTATGCGATCGGCGATGTAGGCGCGGCGCGGCAGCAGGCGGCGGATGCGGTGCGGCGCGATCCTGCATTGTGGCAGAGCCAGGCCCTGCTCGCCCGCATTGCGCGCAGCGAAGGCCGGCCGGAGGTCGCGTCCGCCGCATGGGAGGGCGTTTTGCGAAGCAGCCCGGGCAATGCGTCGGCGCTGCTGGGCCTCGCCGATCTCGACATGAACGAATATGGCGACGCGGCGGCCGCCAGCCTGCGGGTGACGCCCATCCGCACCAGCCCCAGCCATGCGGCAGACGCCGAACTGACGCGGTTGATGGCGGCGCTTTATACCGGAACGGACGGAGCAGAGCCGCTGTCGGCCGGCTTGATTGCCTTTTCGAAGGCGCACCTGCGCCTGCCCAAGCTCCCGCCCCGCACCCTTCGTGCCGAACGCCGGCGCATCGGCATCGTGTCGCCATTGTTGTCGATCTCGCCGGTCTATTACCTCACCTTCTCCACCTTCCTCGCCCTGTCGCGCGCGCATGACCTCGTCATCTTCAGCCGGGGCAGCAAGGTGGACGGCGCGACCGAGCGGTTCCGGAGCATCGCGGCCGAATGGATGGAGGTGCAGTCGATCGACGCTGGCGCGCTGGCGCAGCAGCTTGCGGGCGCGGAGCTCGACATCCTGTTCGATCTTGGCGGGTGGAGCGACGTGGTGGGCCTCCAAGCCATGTCTGCCAAGCCTGCCGCGCGCATGTACACATGGGTGGGGGGGCAATCGGCCACCACGGGCATCGACGCGTTCGACGGGTGGATCGGCGATGCATTGCAATCGCCGGCCGAACATGCGGGCCTTTATGCCGAGCCGCTGCTCAACATGGCAGGGGGCTATATCGACTATACACCGCCGCCGGAACTCTCAGCATTGGCCGACCTGCCTAAGCGGGGGACCGCGCTGGTCGGCAATCCTGCCAAGATCGTTCCGGCGACCCTCGTGGCATGGCCGGACAGTGTTGACCGGGTCACGCTGATCGACCGGCGCTATGCGCATAACCGAACGCTGGGGCGGGTGCGGGACCTCCTCGGGGGCAAAGGAGTCGCGGTCGAGGCGGTGATCGTGCCGGAGGGTCATGCCGACTATCTGCGCGCGCTCGCCGGATGCGGGGCGATCATCAACACGCAGCCTTATGCCGCCGGGCTGACGGCGGTCGAGGCGCTGCACCTGGGCGTCAAATTGCTGTCGGCCGGCACGCCTGGGCCATTGTTCAGCGCGCGCCACCACCTTTCCCACCGGGCAAGCGGCGGACGCAACCCGGCGCTCGCGGCCGCGATGCTGAAGCTCGTTTCCGAGTAGCGCCCGCGACGACATTGGTGCATCTCACGCGACCATGGCGATGAATGGGCTCCAGAAGAAATTCTATCGTCTGATCCGCGCAACCGGCGTGTTCGACATCGGCTACTACCTGTCCGCCAATCCGGACGTGGCGCGTTCGGGCATCGACCCGATCGAACATTACATCCTGTGGGGCGAGCGCGAGGGGCGCGCACCCAGCCGCTTCTTCGACCCCGCCTGGTACCGCCAGCAGACGAGCAAGCTGCCGGAGGAGCATAACCTCCTCGCCCATTATCTGACGGTCGGCGACCGGGACGGGCTGCAACCGATGCCGGGCTTCGACCCCGACCATGTGCGCGGTCAGGTCGGCAAGGGGCAGGAGCCGGCGCTCATCACCTTCCTCCGCCTGCGTAAGGCAGGGGTGGCGGTGAACCCCAATCGCTTCTTCGACCATCTTTGGTATCTCAGCCAATATCCCGACGTGGCGGCGGCGCGGGTGGAGCCGTTCATCCATTTCCTGCAGGTCGGGGCGGACGAACAGCGCCGGCCGTCCGAAGGGTTCAGCTGGTATTATTTCCGCGAACGCTTCAACCTTGCCGGCACCAACAGCGACGTGTTCCGCCAGCTCATGCTGCGCTGGAAGCTGTTCGACCTCGACACGACCGGGGGTGAGCCTTCGGTGGCGATCCTGCAGGAGAATGTGCGCGCCAACCACCGCCGCTCACAGCTCTACCAGGATCATGCCGCGCCCTCGCCCGAGGCGCTGAAGCGGCCTTGCGACGTCTACGCCTTCTACCTCACCCAATATCACCGCATTCCAGAGAACGACCAATGGTGGGGCGAGGGGTTCACCGAATGGCACAATGTGGTGCGCGGGCTGCCCCGTTTCCCGGGCCATTACCAGCCGCGCACGCCATCCGCGCTCGGATTCTACGACCTCACCGATCCGGCAGTGATGCCGCGCCAGGTCGCACTGGCCAAGCAGGCGGGACTGGCGGGTTTCGCCTTCTATTATTACGATTTCGGCAGCCAGCGACTGCTGGAAAAACCGCTGGAGCGCTTCCTTTCCGACCCGTCGCTCGACATCGGCTATTTCCTGATCTGGGCCAACGAGACCTGGTCGCGGCGTTGGGACGGTAGCGACGCCGAGATCCTGCTGGAACAGACCTATCCGGACGATCTGGCCGAACGCATGGCCGGCGATCTGTCCCGCCACTTCGACGATCCGCGCTACCGCCGGGTGGACGGGCGTCCGTTGTTCGTCATCTACCGGGTGTCGGAGCTGCCGGACGGTTTCGTTGCGCAGCTGCGGGCCGAATTCGGCGCGCGTGGCCACGACCCGCTCCTTTACATGGCGCAGACGTTCGAGGATCGCGATCCCCGCCCCTTCGGGCTCGACGGCGCGATGGAGTTCCCGCCGCACAAGCACAGCCGCGACATGCGCCTCAACCTGCCGTCGCGCATTTTCGTCGCCCACCCGTCGCTGCGGGTATGGAGCTATGACGACTTCGTGGCCGAGGCGCGGAAGGAACCGCCTTCGCCCTTTCCGCTCATCCGCGGCTGCTTTCCGTCATGGGACAATGACAGCCGCCGCCAGGGCGCATCCTACATCGTCCATGGATCGACACCCCAGAAGTTCGGGCGGTGGCTGGACATGCTGGCCCATGCTGCCGAGCGCGATGCGGAACAGCCGCCTATCGTGTGCATCAACGCGTGGAACGAGTGGGGCGAGGGCGCCTATCTCGAACCCGACCGCCATTTCGGCTACGCCTATCTGAACGAGGTGCAGGCCGTGCTGCATCCGTCGCGCGACACCGCGTCCGGCCGGCTGCTGCTGGTCGGGCACGATGCGTTTCCGGCGGGCGCGCAGCGGCTGCTGCTCAATATCGCACGCACGCTGAAGCACGAATTCGCGATCGAGGTCGCGTTCCTGCTGCTGCGGGCCGATCGCGGCTATGACGGGATGCTGGCCGTATATCGGGCGCTGGCCGACACCTATGTGGTGGAAAACAACCTGCTGGCCACGACAGCCATGCTGCGGGAGCGCGGCTTTTCGCACGCCATCGTCAACAGCAGCGCGTCTGCCCCCGTGCTGCCCGCGCTTGCCGATGCGGGTATCGCGCAAGTGCTGCTGGTCCACGAGCTTCCGGGCGTTCTCGCAACCCTCCGGTCCGAGCCGTTCCTGCGGGAGGCGGCCGACAAGGTGCGGCGCTTCATCGTACCGACATCCGCCATCGCATCGATGCTGCACGGCTTCGGCATCGGGGAGGATCGCACCCATATCCTGCCGCAGGGCCAGTATCGGCCGCTCGCGCCCGGAGACCGCGGGCAAGCGCGCGAACAATTGCTGCGTGGACGTACGGTCGGCACATTGGTGGCCTCCCTTGGCTATGGCGATGCCCGCAAGGGCGCCGACCTGTTCGTGGCGGCGGCCGAGGCGGCACGGGCCGAACGCGCGCCGATGCTGTTCGTGTGGCAGGGCAATTGGGACTTCGCCACCAAGGCTCAGCACGACGAACGGATGAAGCGGCTGACGGCGGAAGGCTATCTGCTGCACCTGCCCGATTCCGAGGATGTGGACACGTTGCTGCATGCGGCGGACGTGCTGATGCTGGCATCGCGCGAAGATCCCCTGCCCTCGGCCGCGGTAGAGGCCTGGACCGTCGGCTTGCCGGTCGTTGCGCTGCCGGGCGCGGGCGGCGTTTCCGACTTCATCGCTGCCGATCCACAGCTAGGCCTCCTGGCGGCAGAGGCGAGCGGCGAGGCCTTGTTCGCGGCGGCGGGGCGAGCGGCCGGCATGGAGGGCGAAGAGGCACGGCGGCGCTGGGCCAGCCACGGGTTCAACTGGATGGCTTATGTGCGCGGGCTGCTGCTGGAAGTGCATGCGCCGCCCAGCATCGACATTGCGATCGTCGGCCACAATCACGGGCGCTTTGCCGAGGAGCGCGTAGGGAGCCTTGCGCGGCAGAGCATGCCGGCCCGCAGCATCAGCTACCACGACATTGCGTCGGCCGATGGCAAGGCAGGCGAAGCGGCACGGGCCAGCGCAGCGGCGGGCATCGCCTTTGTCGCCGAACCTTCCAACCAGGGGCGGCTGGACCGCACCTGGGCCAGGCTGGCAAGCGCGTCGGACGCGACCTTTTTCCACCTTGCCGAGGGCGACG
This sequence comes from uncultured Allosphingosinicella sp., assembly GCA_934539295.1. Lineage (GTDB taxonomy): Bacteria > Pseudomonadota > Alphaproteobacteria > Sphingomonadales > Sphingomonadaceae > Allosphingosinicella. The sequence continues at coordinate 44,011 of CAKTCN010000020.1, read as the reverse complement.
ATGTGGTCGATCCGACCATGATCGAGCGCTGCGTGGAAGCGCTGGAACGTGCGCCGGGCGCCGCCTTCGCCTTTGTCGGCGTCACCTGGATCGACAGCGAAGGTTCGGTGATTGCCGATCAGGGCGGTTACCCGGCCTCCGTGATCGGCGATGACGTGGCGCGTGGCGGATTCATCACGGCCGAACGGCTGCTGGCATCGGACTTCCTGGTCAGGAACCCGATCCTGTCGATCAGTTCGGTGCTGTGGCGGCGCGAGGTGCTGGTGCGCCTGCTGGCAGAGAATGAAGGCGCACTGGCGCGGCTATCCTTCGCCTTCGACTGGCTGCTTTACCTGCGGGCGGCGCGGGCGGGCTATGCCGCCGTGTTCATCCCCGACCTGCTGTGCCGCCACCGCCAGCATGAGGACAGCTTTGCCACGCGCGGTGACCTCAGCCGCCATGCGCGCGAGATCGCGACCATCTACCAGCTGGAGCCGGCGCCCGGCGCGGAGCAGCGCCGGTCCGCCTATCTGCGCACGCTTCGCGGATCAGCCGCGGCCGAATAAGCGGGAGATGAGGCCGCGGCGCTGCGGCTCCGGTGCGGGAAGCTGGGGCACCGGCTCGGCCTCGGGCTGGTTCACGGAATCGGAGTCGGTGCGTTCCGCGATAGGTTCGGTCGGCAGCGGGCTGACCTCGGGCGGGGGAACCGTGATGACGCCGGCAGCCACGGCAAGGCTGAGGTCATCCAGCGAAAGCTCGTCCAGTTCGGCAAGCGACGGCAGGGCCGGTTTCTTGCGCGGCGCGACCGGTAGTGGCGAAGCGGGACTGGGCGTGCGGTCGCGCACCTTGGGTGCCTTGTCCGGAGCAGGTGCCACAGTCGAAGCGCGTTCACTTCCAGGCGCCCTCACCTCGGGCGGCGGCGGCGACGGCGGCGGCGGGGGTGCCGGGGGCGGTGGCGGCGGGGCGGCCTCGGGCTCCGGCGTGTAGGCGGCCGGGTCGCCCACGATTCGCTCGATCGGGCTGCCCGGCAGATGCTCACCATTGGGGAAGCGTAGCGACACGCGGTTGGTGCCTTCGCGAAGCTTGTCCAGAACTTCGATGCTGAAGCCGCCGAGCCCCTGCGAAATGTCGTTCCTGGCAAGGTCCGGACGCTCGCGGGTGGTTTCCACCACGAAAGGTTCCATGCCGTTGATGTTCACCGTCAGCTTGCAGGGACGGCCATCCTCCGTCACCGCCCAGCCGCCAATCGTCCTGCCCTGCGGCCGGTCGATCGCGCCCTTGTAGGTGAGGTTGGCATCATCGCGGCCGGCAAAGTTGCGGGTGATCGGGCTGCCGGGCACGGGCGTGCCGTCGGGGAAGGTCAGGGTGACCTGGTTTTCGCCAAGCGTCATCAAAGCGGCTATGTCGATGCGGAACCCGCCTAGTCCGGTCGCAATGCCTTCCGCTAGAAGGTCGGTACGGGGCCGGTCGGACAGGATGTGGACTGCCTGCCCCCCATTGACCGCGACGGCAATCTCGCACGGCGCGCCATAATCGTCGATGGCCCAGCCCGCCAGGATGTCGGCTTGCGGCGTATCGATATGCCCCCTGTACGGCATGCAAGTCTCCTTATCGGCGCTCAACGCGTTCGGGCCCGCCGCGTCTATACGATGGGCGGTATGATGCGGGAAGCTGTTGCAATGCACCAACGATGCCCGCCGCCCGCTTGAACCCGGACGGCCATTCGTCCATGCAAAAGCCGGGGCAAGTGGGGACCAGGCAGTGGCAGGCAGGAAGGCGAACGGCAGCAGCGTCAAGGCGATCGGCAAGGCAAAGCCGCGCGCGACAAAAAAGGCACCGGCCAACGACGTGGCACCGGCGGCGGAGATCGCCGAGGCAGCGGCACCCGCCGCGGCCCCGGCACCGACCGATGCATCCGTGCCCGGCGTCAAGATCTTCCAGATCTTCTACGATGCGCTGCAACGCGAACTGGTCGATCCGGCCTTCATCCCGCTCGACAACCGCGGCAAGCCGACCGAATATCTCGAATTCGACCTGTTCAATCGGCTCTTCCTGTCGAAGCACGTCAAGGACACGGCTCTCTGGGGCGCGCTGTCGTGGCGCTTCACCGAGAAGACGGGCCTGTCGGGCATGGACCTGTTGGGCCTGATCGAAGCCAATCCGGGCTACGACATCTATTTCTGCAATCCTTATCCCAAGCTGGAGGCGTTGTTCCACAATCTGTGGGTGCAGGGCGAAACGGCGCATCCCGATTTCCTGCGGCTGTCGCGTGCCTTCCTGGAGGCGGCGGGGCTGCCGGGCGAGGAGGTCGACCTGATCTGGCCCTCGGGCGTCTATTCCGCCGCCAATTACTTCGTGGGAAGCCCGCGTTTCTGGGAGACGTATCTGCGCTTCGTCGGCGCCGCGATCAGGAACGCGGAGAAGAACCTGCCGCCCAAGATCAAGCAGCAACTGCATAGCACGGAGGCGGACGACCGCGGGCTGCATGCGGGATCCAGCTACATGCCCTTCATCGTGGAGCGACTATTCCCCTTGTTCATGCGTACGGCGGGCAAGGACCTCAAGCGCTTCAAGCTTCCGCTGGCATTGCCGGAGGAGGATATGGACGTGCACCTTCGCATGCTGCGGCAGATGAAGGATGTGGGCCACAATACCCGTTCACCGTGGATGGTGGCATGCTGGGCCAATTACCGCAGCCTCTACTTCACCCAGCTGCACGGCGCGCCATGGACGCAGAAATATCTGCGCCTGATCACGCCGGGCGAGATCAAGTTCGGCTGAGGCGCGTTAGATCAGCGTGCTTCGCATCCTTTTCACCCGGCTCGACAATCTTGCCCCCAGCCTGGGCGGCGAGGAGGAGCCGTTGGTCGTCATGCCGTTCACCAATCCGGTCCTGGCTGCGCGATCCGCATCGCAAATGTCCCGGCGGGCCGACGTGACGGGGCAGTTATTGTGCATCCACGACGTCGAACAGAAGGGGTTCATCGCCGTTGCCAACGAGGCGTTCCGCCGTTCGGCAGCGCCGCAATTCGCCTATGTCGCGCAGGATGCCTTTGCCGGCCGCGGCTGGTTGGCAGCAGGGGTCGAGGCGCTGGGCAAGAAAGCGGGCGGACTGCTCGCCTTCAACGACGGCAAATGGCACGGCTCGCTCGCCGCATTCGGCATGGTTGAGCGCGAATGGGCGCGCGCCAATTATGACGGCGACCTGTTCCATCCTGGCTACAAGCGCCATTATGCCGATGTCGAGCTGACCATCATCGCCATGCAGCAGCGAAAGCTGCGCTATTCGCCCGAGGCGATGCTGGTCGAGGTCGACTGGAAAAAGGAAAGGAGCGTGGTCGAACAGGCGGATCGCCTGCTCTACTACAAGCGCGGGCAGACTGCCTTCGACCGCAAGGTGCCCGATCCCGGCCTGAGGCGGCTGTTCAAATAACCGCCGTCATGCCGGCGTGAGCTTGATCAGCCTGCCTGCCGAGCTTCCGCCATCTTCCAGGATCCAGATCACGCCATCGGGGCCCTGCTCCACTTCGCGGATGCGCGCGCCCATGTTCCACTGCTCAGCCTTGCGGGCGGTAGTGCCGTCGAGGTCGACGCGGATGAGCGCCTGCGACGCGAGACCGCCCATGAAGGCGTCGCCGCGCCATTGCGGGAACAGGTTGCCCGAATAGATGATCAGGCCCGCAGGCGCGATGACCGGGTTCCAGGATAGCTTCGGCGCCTCCAGGTCCGGGCGGGTGACATGGTCGGGGATGAGCGAACCATCATAATTGCTGCCGTCCGACACGATGGGCCAGCCGTAATTGCGGCCAGGCAGGATCAGGTTCAACTCGTCCCCGCCCTGCGGCCCCATCTCATGCTCCCACAGATTGCCCGCGGCGTCGAAGGCGATGCCGAGCAGGTTGCGGTGTCCATAAGACCATATGGCGGGATTGAAGCCCTGCGCCGCCAGCGGATTGCCGGGTGCGGGCTGTCCATTCAGGGTCAGGCGCAGCACCTTGCCCAATGTGGAGGTGGAGCTTTGCGCCGGGCTTCCCTGCTGCCGATCGCCGGAGGTCAGGAACAAATACTGATTGTCGGGCGAGAAGGCGATGCGACCGGAATAATGGCCGTCGCCGCCCACGAAAGGCGATGCGCGGAACAGTTCGGCGACGTCCGTCAGCTGCGGGGTGCCGGTGGCGGAAAGGCGCCCGCGCGCAAGGACCATGCCCTTCCCGCCCGACCCCGTCGCCGAATAGGTGAAATAAACCCGCCCGCTGACGAGGAAGTCGGGGGCGAGAACCACGTCCATCAGTCCGCCCTGCCCCGCAGCGTCCACCGCGGGAGTACCGGCCACCGTCTGTCGGCTGCCGCCATCGGCCGAGACCAGCAGCATCTGCCCCGCCTTTTCGGTCACCAGCATGCGGCCGTCGGGCAGGAAGGTCATCGCCCAGGGGGAGACCAGGTCGGCGACCACCGCGCCGCGGAATGGTGTCCCCGGGATGACCGGCGGCGGCGGGGGAGACGGGGGCGGCGGAGGTGGTGGCGGGGACGGCGTGGCTGCAGGCGGCGGTGCAGCGCCAGACCCGCCGGAGCCGCCATCGTCGCCGCCGCAACCGGCCACCACCAACGCCGCCAAGCATACCAGGCCAGAGCGCATCGCATTCGTCTCCCCAGAAGGAGCCTCAACGATCGACCAGGATCAAACGTTGCGGATCAGCCGAGCGGCAGGGTGACGGTTGCGCGCAGGCCCCCGCCCTCCCGATTGGCGAGCACGAGGTCGCCGCCATGCGCACCGGCGGCGGTTCGCGCGATGGCGAGGCCGAGGCCGATGCCGCCGGTGGCGCGATTGCGCGACGTTTCGGCGCGATAGAAGGGCTCGAACGCCCGTTCGAGGTCAGCGGGCGACAGGCCCGGGCCACGATCGGCGATATCGACGATGGCATTGCCACCGGCCACGCGCACGCTCACCTCGGCAGCCTCGCCATAAGCAAGCGCATTGGCGATGAGGTTGGAGAACAGACGGCGCAGCAGCATGGCGTCGCCGGTGACCGTCACTGCCGCAGCCTCGGCCATTCGGGCGTTCGCACCGGTGTCGGCGAAATCGTCGACCACGCCCTCGACCAGGAGCGACAGGTCCAGCGCCTCGTGCGCGCGCGACCGCGCCTCGTTCTGGACGAAGTCGAGGGTGGCCGCGATCATCGCCTCCATCTCAGCAATCTCCGCCTCGGCGCGGCCGCGAAGGGCATCGGGCGCAAGCGCGAGGTGGAAAGCGAGCCGAGCGAGCGGCGTGCGCAGGTCGTGCGCGATGGCGCCGACCATGGAGGTGCGCTCCGCCAGGTAGCGCTGCAGCCGCGCCTGCATGTCGTTGAGCGATCGGGCGGCGAGCCGGATCTCCTTGGGCCCGCGCACGTCGACCGGCTGCACCTGCTGGCGGCTGCCGATCCGGTCGGCGGCGGCGGCAAAGGCGCGGATCGGTTCGGCCAGGCGGCGGCTGAACCACCAGGCGATCGGCACCACCAGCAGGACGGCAAGCGCGATCCAGCCGATCATCGTCCAGCGCCAGCGTGACAGGGGATCGCGGCTTTCCCGCCGCACCACCCGCCAGCGGCCGTCATCCTGCTTCAGCGCCGCGGTGAAGCCGTCGAAGAAAGACGGATTGAAGCGGCCATCATTGGCGTAGAGCTCATATTCCCGCTCGATCCTTTGCGCGGAAAAGAAGCGGCGTGCATCATCCTCCTGCCCGTCGCGGCTTTCGCGAAGGCCGCGCCCGCGGAACCGGACATCATCGATGGGGCGCCCGAGCTGGTCCGCAATGGCGGCGCGCACCAGGCGGCTCGCCTGGTTCTCGTCGCGGCGGATGCGCGGCGGGGTGGTTTCGGTGGCGACGGTCACGCCGGTGGTCGATTGGACGATGCTGCGTCCTTCGAGCAGCCGGCCGATTTCATAGGCCGTGAGCGGCGGCGTGAAGGGCGTGCGCGCCGCGAAGATGAGGCCGACGGCCACGCCTGCCACCAGCAACACGACGCCGATCGACAGGGTGAGCGCCAGGCCGAGCAGGCTCGGCTGTGGAAGCCGGAGCCGGTTCATGACTTGCGGGTGACGCGCGGCAGGAACATGTAGCCTTCGCTGCGGACCGTGCGGATATATTCCTCGGCCGCCCGGCTGGCGAGCTTGCGGCGCAAGCGGCTGATCTGCGTGTCGACCGCGCGGTCGTAGGCGTCGCTGTCCGGGCCGCGCGCATATTCGAGCAATTGGTCGCGGGTTAGCACGCGCTGCGGCCGCTCGACGAACACCTTCAGCAGCGAGAATTCGCCGTCCGAGAGGCTGATGATGATGTTCTTGGGGTCGCGCAGAACACGGCGCGTGGTGTCGAGATACCAACTGTCGAACAGGTAGATGTGCCCCTGCTCCTCCGCTGTTTCGGGCAAACGGCGGCGGCGCTGCACCGCGCGGATGCGGGCCAGCAGCTCGCGCGGTGACACGGGTTTGGACAGGTAATCGTCCGCGCCGACTTCCAGGCCGATGATCCGGTCGGTCTCGCTGCCGAGCGCCGAAACCATGATGATCGCGACGTCGCTGCCTGACGACAGGGTGCGCGCGAGGCTGAGCCCGTCCTCGCCCGGCATCATCACGTCCAGCACCACCACGTCCACTGCCTCGCGGGCCAGCACATCCCGCATGGCGGCGCCGCCATCGGCCTCGAAAACCTTGTAGCCGTGGGCGGCCAGGAACTCGCCGACCAGGCTGCGCAGACTCGGGTCGTCATCGACGACCAGGATGGTCGTGGGTTCGTCGCTCATCACGTCGGAATGCATCCTGTGCCCATCGCACGTCCATGTCGCGCCAATATGTCCGGCTTGCAATGTCGGGACACATGGCAGCCTGCCTTTGTGCCGCTTTGTGTCAGCCGCGGCAGACATCGACAATCACCGGCCATCGACATGGCACGGAAAGGCTCTACTCAGGGCAATATGACGTCCTTTTCCTTTCTGTCGCGCCTGCTGGCGGGCGGCGCGGCTCTCTCGCTTGCCGCCTGTGCCACCGTGGGTCCCGACTATACGGCACCGACCGCCACAGACGCAGGGCTGCCAGCCGCCTACCAGAATGCGAACGTGGCGGCGCAATCGCCAGAAACGCTGGCGCGCTGGTGGGAGCAGTTCAACGACCCGGTGCTGAATGCCCTCGTCGATCGGGCACTCGCCTCCAACCTCGACCTCGCGCAGAGCGTGGCGCGGCTTCGCCAGGCGCGTGAATCGCTGGTGCAGGCGCGTGCGGGGCGCATCCCGACGATCGGCGCGTCAGCGGGCGCGGGCCAGCGCTTCGACACGGACGGTAATGAAGGCCGTGATTTCTCGACCGGCGCCGATGCGTCGTGGGAAGCGGACCTGTTCGGCGGCATCACGCGCAGCATCGAGGCGGCGCAAGCGGACGCGGAAGGCAGTTATTACGACCTTGCCGCCGTGCAGGTCGCGATCGTGGCCGAGACGGTGGCCAATTATGTCGACGCCCGCCTGTCGCAGCAGCGCCTGACCCTGGCTCGCGACACGCTGGCCATTGCCGACGAGAATCTGGAGATTGCGGGCTGGCGCGTGCAGGCCGGCCTCGTATCGAGCCTCGATTCGGAACAGGCGCGTGCGTCGCGGGCGCAGACCGCAGCCTCGATCCCCACCATTGAACAGGGGATTGCGGGCGCGGCCTATCGCCTGGCCGTGCTGACGGGCCAGACGCCGGGTGCGGTGACGCCTTTGCTGGGCGATACGGGTGCCTTGCCGGCCGGCCCCAACGCGATTGCGGCCGGCATTCCTGCAGACACGCTGCGCCAGCGCCCCGACGTGCGCGGTGCCGAACGGTCGCTGGCCGCTGCCACTGCGCGGATCGGGGTTGCCGAGGCGCAGCTTTACCCGGCGCTTCGGATCACCGGCGACATCGGCACGTCCGCGGGATCGATCGGCCGCCTTGTCCACCTGATTACCGGCAGCCTGTTCGCGGGCCTGAGCCAGACCCTGTTCGACGGCGGGCGCATTCGATCGCAGGTGCGTGCGCAGGAGGCAGCGGCGGAAGGCGCGCTCGCCGCCTACCGCCAGACAATCCTCACCTCGCTGGAGGATGTGGAGAACGGCCTGGTCGCACTCGACGCCTCGCAGGACCGCCAGCGCGAGTTCGCGGTGGCGCTCGATGCGGCGACCAACAGCGCCATCCTGGCCCGCAGCCAGTATCGTGCGGGGCTGACCGATTTCCAGACCCTGCTCCAGGCCGAAAGCTCGTTGCTGTCGGCCCGCGAAGGCCTGCTCTCCAGCCGCGGCGAACAGGCGCAGGCCGTTGTCCAGCTCTACCGGGCGCTCGGCGGGGGATGGGACTCCACTGCATCGGCGGAGGCACGTTGATGCCGCTTGTTCACACGGATGCACACAAACACCTCATGCTCGAAGGCCGCCAATGACCGACACGACCGCCACCACCGTAGAGACGACCAGCGGCGACAAGGCCAAGATCGATGACTTCCTCGGCACCCCGCCGAAGAAGCGCTGGTACAAGCGGCCGCTCGTCTGGCTCGGCATCATCGCACTGATCGCAGTCGTCTTTCTGCTGTCGCGCTGCTTCGCGCCGGCGGCGGCGACCAGTTACGCGACGGAGGAGGTCAAGCGCGGCAGCCTGACCGTGACCGTGTCGGCGACGGGCAACCTCCAGCCGACCAACCAGGTCGAGGTCGGTTCGGAGCAATCGGGCCTGATCACCCGGGTCTATGTCGACAATAATGATCGCGTGACCCAGGGGCAGCCGCTTGCCCGGCTCGATCCGCAACGGCTGAACGACGCGATCACGCAGGCCAATGCCGGCCTTGCCGCCGCGCAGGCGCAGGTGGGCACAGCCAATGCGACCCTGGCACAGGCGCGTGCGAACCTCAGCCGGCTGGAGGAAGTCTACCGGCTGTCCGGCGGCAAGGTGCCATCGCGCCTTGAACTCGACACTGCGCGTGCCGAGCTGCAGCGCGGCCAGGCCGGCGTGCGTGCCGCCCAGGCGCAGGTGCAGCAGCAGCGTGCCAGCCTGTCGCAGGCGCAGTTCAACCTGTCGCGCGCCACCATCTATTCGCCCGTCACCGGCGTGGTCCTGTCGCGGTCCATCGATCCGGGCCAGACGGTTGCCGCATCCTTCCAGGCGCCGGTGCTGTTCACCATTGCCGAGGATCTCGGCCAGATGCAGCTCGAGGTGAAGGTGGACGAGGCCGATGTCGGCCAGGTGTCGGAAGGGCAGCGCGCCAATTTCAGCGTGGACGCCTTCCCCGGCCGCCGCTTCCCCGCGCAGATCGTGCGCGTGGACGTGGGCGCCAATGCGTCGGGATCGACCTCGTCGGCTTCCTCGTCCAGCACGACGGCAGCGGCCAGTTCGGTGATCGCCTACACGGCCGTGCTCACGGTCCAGAACCCCGACCAAATCCTGCGCCCGGGCATGACCGCCACGGCCGACATCATCACGCAGGAAGAGAAGAACCAGCTGCTCGTGCCCAATGCTGCGTTCCGCTATTCGCCCCAGCGCGAGGCTGCGGCCGCGGCCAAGGCGCAAAAGCAGAGCGGTGCCACCGGCGCACTCGGCGGTGGCCGCCGCTTCGGCAACCAGGCGGAGCGGCAGGTGGCGATCGGCCGGGGCAGCAAGCAGACCGTCTATGTGGTCGGACCGGATGGCAAGCCGCAGGCGATCCAGGTCACGACGGGCGCGAGCAATGGCAGCCAGACCGTGGTGATCGGCAATGGCCTGCGCCCGGGCATGAAGGTCATCACCGGAACGCTGGCCGCCGCGGAATGAGGGAGCCGATCATCCAGTTGAGGGGCGTCACCAAGACGTTCGGCAGCGGCGCCACCGCCTTTCAGGCGCTGAAAGGTGTCGACCTCGACATCCAGCGCGGCGACTTCGTCGCGGTGATGGGTCCGTCGGGTTCGGGCAAGTCGACCACCATGAACATCCTGGGCTGTCTCGACGTGCCGACGGGCGGCAGCTTCCTGTTCAAGGGCGTGCATGTCGAGCATCTCGACCGCGACCAGCGGGCGCTGCTGCGCCGCCGCTATCTCGGCTTCGTGTTCCAGGGCTTCAACCTCCTCGCCCGCACCAGCGCGCTGGAGAATGTGGAACTGCCGCTGCTCTACCGCGGCGAGGACAAGAACAAGCGCCGCGAACTCGGCATGGCCGCGCTCGACAAGGTCGGTCTCGCCAATTGGTGGGACCATACGCCGGCCGAATTGTCGGGCGGTCAGCAGCAGCGCGTCGCCATCGCCCGCGCTATCGTCACCAGCCCCGACGTGCTGCTCGCCGACGAGCCGACCGGCAACCTCGACAGCGAACGGTCGGTCGAGATCATGCAATTGCTGACCGACCTCAACAAGACGAGCAACATCACCATCCTGATGGTCACCCACGAACCCGACATGGCCGAGTTCGCCCACACGATCGTCCACTTCAAGGACGGGCTGGTCGAGCGGATCGACGGGAGCGCGCACAGCTGATGTTCTTCACAACCATCATCCTTGCGGTGCGCGAGATCAGGCGGCACCTGCTGCGTTCCTTCCTGACCGTGCTCGGCATCGTCATCGGCGTGGCGGCAGTGGTCACTATGGTGACGCTCGGCAACGCCACCACTGTCGCGGTGCAGGAACAGATATCGAGCCTGGGCGCCAACATACTGCAAATCCGTCCCGGCCAGGGTTTCGGGCGCGGCGGCGGTGGGCCGACTCCGCCCGACTTCGACATGGAGGATATCGAGGCGATCCGCGGCCAGATCGCCGGCATCCGCGCCGTTGCCCCGCAGGCGCAAAGCTCCGCGCAGGCGATCCGGAACGCGGCCAACTGGTCGACCACGATCAACGGCACCACCTCGCAATTCTTCACTGCGCAGCAATGGGATCTGGCGGAAGGCCGCGTCTTCACCCCGGCGGAGGAGGAAGCGGGCAAGGCGGTCTGCGTGATCGGCAACACGGTGCGCACCAACCTGTTTCAGACCGACGATCCCGTCGGCGAGCGCATCCGCGTCAAGGACGTGTCGTGCGAGGTGATCGGCGTGCTGGAAACGCGTGGCCAGGGCGGCTTCGGCGACCAGGACGATACCATCATCATGCCGATCAAGGCGGTCCAGCGCCGCTTCACCGGCAATCGCGACATCCGCCTGATCCTGGTCGCGGTCGATACCAGCTACGACACGGCGGCCGTGCAGGAGAATGTGAAGCAATTGCTGCGCGAGCGGCGCAACATAACCGGCGGCAAGCAGGACGATTTCAACATCTTCGACACACGCCAGATCGCCGACGCGTCCACGCAGATCTTCCAGACGCTGACCACGCTCGTCGGTGCGGTGGCGGCGGTCAGCCTGCTGGTCGGCGGCATCGGCATCATGAACATCATGTTGGTGTCGGTTACCGAGCGCACGCGCGAGATCGGCATCCGCCTTGCCATCGGTGCGGTCGGGCGTGAGGTTCTGCTCCAGTTCCTTGTCGAGGCCGTGGTCCTGTCCTGCCTCGGCGGACTGATCGGCCTTGGCATCGCCCTTGTGCTGACCTTCTTCCTGTCGCCCGTGATCCAGGTACCTTTCATCTGGGATCCGCAGATCAATTTCGTCGCCTTCGCCTTCTCGGCGATCATCGGCGTGGTATTCGGTTACTTCCCCGCCCGCCGCGCGGCGCGGCTGAACCCGATCGACGCGCTGCGGCACGAATGAGCGAGGGCGCTCCGGTCACCGGGGCGCCCTTACTCCACATCAGACCTGCGCCAGGCCGCCATCCGCAAAAACTTCGCCGCCCGTCATGAAGCTGCTGTCTTCGGACGCGAGGAAGGCTGCCACCGCCGCAATCTCGGAAGGATCGCCCAGCCGCCCGATCGGTGTGCCGGCGCCTAGCGCCTCCATTGCGTCGGTACCGACGACGTCCAGCGCGAGTTCGGTCCGCGTCGGCCCGGGCGAGAGCACGTTGACGCGAATGCCGGTGCCCTGCAGGTCCAGCGCCCAGTTGCGGGCGAAGTTGCGAACTGCGGCCTTGGTGGCGCTGTAGATGCTGAAGCTGGGCGTCCCCATCACACCCGTGGTGGAGCCGGTGAGGATGATCGAACCGCCCTTCCTCATCAGCGGCAGCCCCTTTTGCACGGTGAAGAGCAGGCCCTTCACATTGGTGTCGAAGGTGCGGTCGTAGAGTTCCGGCGTGATCTCGCCGAGCGGCGCCAGCTCGCCCGTGCCCGCATTGGCGAACAGGATATCGAGGCTCCCGCGCTCCGCTCTGACCGTCTCGAACAGGTGGTCGAGGTCAGCCGGGTCGCTCACCGATCCAGCTACACCGCGCGCATCGGGGCCGAGTTCGGCAAGAGCAGCGTCGATCGCCGCCTGCCGCCGCCCGAATATGTAGACGAACGCGCCTTCCTCGATGAAGCGCTTGGCAGAAGCTAGGCCGATGCCCGTTGCACCGCCCGTCACCACCGCCGTCTTGCCAACCAGTCTTTTCATACGTGCCTCCTTGTTCAGGTTGCGCGTAGCTGGCGCCCTGCTTACCCATCGACAAGTATGCACCTTTTGGTAAGTATCAGATTATGTCCGAGCCAGTTCTCTCGCCGACCGGCTTCACCTGCGGCCTCGACGCGACGCTGCGCGTCATCGCCGGCAAGTGGAAGCCGCTGATCCTCTACTTCCTGCGGCAGGGACCCAATCGCTATGGCGAACTGAAGCGCGCCGTGCGCGGTGTCAGCGACAAGGTGCTGATCCAGCAGCTCAAAGAGCTGGAGGCCGACGAGATCGTGAAGCGCACCGACTATCAGGAGGTGCCGCCGCGCGTGGACTACAGCCTCACGCCGATCGGGCGCAGCCTGGCCGAGGCGCTGGAGCCGCTGTGCAATTGGGGCACGCAGAACATGGCCGAGGTGTCCCGCGTCCTCGCCGAGCGCGAACGCTGGAGCGAGGGTCGCTAGGCCTCCGCCATCAGGCGATAGCCGACGCCGAGTTCGTTGATGATGACGCTGGGCATTGCGGGGTCTGGCTCCAGCTTCTGGCGCAGGTTGCGGATCACGATGCGCAGATATTCGATGTGCGGTTCGACCTCGTGCGGCCAGACCGCCTTGAGGATCGTGTCGTGGGTAATCACGCGGCCGGGTGCCTTGGCGAGTTCGGCGATCACGCCATATTCCTTGCGCGTAAGGTGAACCTCCTCGCCGCCGCGTTCCACACGGCGCTTGTCGAGGTCGATGACGAGCTCGGCGGTGCGGACCAGCCCCTTGTCTGCCGCGCCCCGCTGACGCGTGCGCAAGGCAGCGCGCAGCCGGGCCAGCACCTCCTCGCTGTCGAAAGGCTTGGTGACGTAATCGTCCGCGCCGAGATCGAGGGCGGCGACCTTGTCCTCCGTCGTCTCGCGCGCCGAGATGACGAGCAGCGGCGCAGGGATCTTCCGCTTGAGGAGCGGGATCAGCTCCAGTCCGTCGCGGTCGGGAAGCCCGAGGTCCAGCAGGACCGCGTCCGGCGCGTGCCCGGCAAAGGACAGCGCCTCTGCGCCGTTGATCGCGGCTTCGACGTCGTAGCCGGCCCGTTCCAGCGTGGCGCGCAGCAGGCGGCGGATGTGCAGGTCGTCATCGACCACCAGAATCCTGGCATTGTTCATGCGTCTGCCCCCCTGCTGCTCTCGCGGACGATCAGGCTTTCCGGGAAGTGGATGCTGAAGCTCGCACCCTGGCGGTCGGGGCGATTAGCTGCCTCCACCTTGAGCCCCATCGCCTCGGCGAAGCCCTTGACGATCGCCAGGCCGAGACCGGTGCCGCCCGACACCCTGTCGGAGCCCGCAAGCCGCCTGAACGTCTCGAACACTTCCTTCTCCTTGCCCGGGGGCAGGCCGCTCCCTTCGTCGAGTACGCACAGCGTCAGTGCGCCATAGGATCGCTCCGCACGGATGGTGACAGCGCTACCCTGCGGCGCATATCGGCCCGCATTGTCGAGGAGGTTGAGCAGGATGTGGTGGAACAGCTGCGGGTCGACGCGGACCAGCGGCAGGCTGGGTGAGACGTCGAGGCGGATCGGATGCCCCTCGAGCGAGGCGCGAGCATCGTGGACCGAGGCGCTGACCGCGTCGGTGAGGTCGATCGCTTCCAGCTTCAGGTTGAGCGCCCCCGCCTCCAGCCGCGCCATGTCGAGCAGGTTGGCGACGAAGCGGTGCAGGCGCTGCGCCTCCGCCTGGATCGTCTCCACCAGTTCCGGCTTGTAGCCGCGGCCGAGTTCGGCGGCGGCGCCGAGCACGGAGGTAAGCGGGGTCCTGAGGTCGTGGCTGACCGACGACAGCAGGGCCGAGCGGAGGCGATCGCGCTCCCGCACCGCTTCGAGGTCGCGCATCTCCGATTGCAGGCGAATGCGCTCCAGCATTAGGGCGGCCTGCGCCACAAGGCTGAGGAAGAGCGGCTCCTGCGCCGGCTCGACCGGGCGCTGCCCGTCCTCGCGCGCGACGCCGATCACGCCGACCACGCGGTCCGAGGTGCGGAACGGATGGAATAGCCAGTCCGAGCCGGTAAGCGTGTCCGATCCGCGCCCGGCCGGGACGGCATGATCCTGGGTCCATTGCGCCGCCGCCTCCTCCATGATGCCGAGGCGGTTTTCGGGCGGGTATGCGGCGCGCAGCTCCGGCCCGGTGGGCGACGGCAGCAGGATCACCGTGCGCACGTCGAACAGTCGCGCGATCTCCGCGCAGATTGCTTGCATCAGCTCATCGTCGGTGTCGCTGGTGGTGAGCTGGCGCGAGAAGCCGGCAAGCGCGGCATTCTGGCGTGCGCTGGCGCCGGCGAGGTCTGCCTGCGCCCGCACGCGCGCGGCGAGTTGGCTGGTCAGCACCGCCACACCCAGCAGCACGGCCAGCGTCACCACATTCTCGGGATTGCTGATCGAGAAGGTGCCGGTCGGCGGCAGGAAGAAATAATTGTACGCGAGGCTGGAGGCGATTCCGGCGAGCAGCCCGGCGCGCACGCCGAAGCTGCTGGCCGCCGCCATGACCGGCAGCAGGTAGAGCAAGGCGACGTTGCTGATCCCGAGCGTGCGCAGCAGCAGGTGGGCGAGCGCGGTGACCACGCCCACCATGGCGAGCGTCAGCAGATAGTCGCGCGGCCGGTGCCTACCCGGCGTTCTTGCGCGGCCCTGCGGTTTCCCGCCCTCGCCGTCATCCGACGGAAGGACGTGAACGGCCACGTCCTTGAGGCTGCGGACGAGCTGATCCACCACCGATCCGTGGCGCAGTTCGAACCACCAGCTGCGCTTCGACTTGCCGATCACGAGCTGGGTGATGCGATTGTCGGCCGCGAAGACGCGCAGGCCCTCCATCACGCTGGTGGCAGGAATGGTGGCGGTGGCGGCGCCGAGTTGCGCGGCGAGCACCATGGCATCGTTGATCCGCCGCCGCTCGCTCTCGGCAAATTGCCGGGAGCGAGCGGTTTCGATGTGGAGCGCCGTCCAGGGCGCGCGACGTGCGTCGGCCAAGCGCTGGGCGGAGCGCACGAGGCCGTCCATTCCCGGTTGCTCGCTGACCGCCACCAGCACCCGCTCGCCCGCCGCGAACGTGCCGGCCAGCGCGTGTGCGCCGATATAGTCGAGCATCTGCGCGTCCACCGCCATGGCGGCGCGGCGCAGCGCCAGTTCCCGCAGCGCCGACAGGTTCGATTTCGAGAAGAAGTGATTGAGCGCCCGTGTCGCTTCCTCAGGGATATAGACCTTGCCGTCCTTCAGGCGCTCGATCAGCTCGTCCGGCGGTATGTCGACCACCTCGATCTCGGCTGCTTCGAGAATGCGATCGGGCACCGTTTCGCGCACGCGAACGCGCGTGAGCGAGGCGACGACGTCGTTGAGGCTTTCGACATGCTGGATGTTGACGGTGGAATAAACGTCAATGCCGGCCGCCAGTAGCTCCTCGACATCCCCGTAGCGCTTGGGGTGTCGGCTGCCCGGTGCGTTGGTGTGGGCGAGTTCGTCCACCAGTACGAGCTGCGGCCGCCGGGCGAGAATGGCGTCGAGATCCATCTCGGTAAGGGTGCGGCCCTGATAGGGCAGCTCGATACGGGGCATGATCTCGTAGCCGCGGGTCAACGCCTCCGTTTCCGATCGGCCGTGGGTCTCGACCACACCCACCACCACGTCCACGCCATTGTCCCGCCGGGCGGCGCCGTCGCTCAGCATCTCATAGGTCTTGCCAACGCCAGGTGCGGCGCCGAGGAAGATCTTAAGGCGGCCGCGCCCTTCCTGTGCGGCAGCGCGCAGAAAGGCCTCCGGACCCGGACGGTCGCGGTCGATCAACGCCGATGCCGGCAAGTGGCTGGCAGGTGTGGTTGGCCAGCGAGGGTGAAGACCTGACTCATGGCGCCGACCTATGACGCCGTCCCACCGCGCACAAGCGCCCGCACGTGCAACGCATCTGTGCAGGACAGTTTTGGCGGGGGAACTGCCTCGCCCGATGGAACGGCAGAATTGTCACCGCAGACACTTGAGCCTTCAACATGCCAATCGGAGGTATCGCTTCGGCTACAAGTAGTCATTTCCCGGAAAATCCGAATAATTGCCATTCCCGGCAGGCGAATATTAGAAAATGCGGCAACGCGTCCTGAACAGGGCACGGTTTTCCTGAGGGGGCGACATAGATGACGATCTACAACGGGTCGAACCGCGACGATAATCTCGTGGGCTCCGCAGCAAGCGAGACTTTCAACGCGGGGGAAGGCAATAACAAGGTCGCCGCGGGCGAGGGACACAATATTGTCAATGCCGGGAACGGCAGCGACGTGATCACCGCCGGCGCGGGCAATGACATCGTCAATGCAGGCGGCGGCAACAATGTCGTCGATGCAGGCGGCGGGGCCAACATCGTCACCGCCGGGTCGGGCAACGACACGATAAGGACGGGGAGCGGGAACGATCTCATCTATGCCGGTGACGGTGCCAATTCGATCCAGGCCGGCGGCGGCCATAACGGCATCTATTCGGGCTCAGGCGCGGACGTGATCGAGACGGGCGGCGGCAACGACCTCGTCTTCTCAGGTGACGGCGCGGACCGTCTGGCGCTCGGCGGTGGCAACGACATCGTCTTCATGGGCGGCGGCAACGACGTGATCCGTCACGTCATCTCGGAAAATGCCGGGGACTGCGACGATTACTGGGCCGAAGGCGGCACCGACACGCTGCAGCTCGTCCTCACCGCCGCGCAGACGCGCGACCCGGCGATCCTTGCCGATATTCAGCGTTTCCGCACGCACCTCAGTCGGCCGTTCGAATGGATGTTCGAGTTCAGGGCCTTCAATCTCACCGCCCGCCAGTTCGAACGCCTGGAGATCGCTGCGCCGGTCGAGGCGAATGACGACAGCGCCACGGTGGGCGAGGATGGGCAGGTGAGCCTGGCCGTGCTGGCCAACGACACCGACCTGCTCGCCGCCGACAACAGCGCGCTGAAGGTGGTTAGCTTCGACGCGTCGTCGGTGCCCGGCACGGTGACGCTGACCGGCAACACCTTCACCTACGTGCCCGGCGCCGCCTTCCAGCATCTTGCCGCGGGGCAGACGGCAACCGTGTCCTTCACCTACACGGTGGCGGACAATCAGGGCTTCACCGACACCGCAACGGTGACCATCACCGTGGTCGGTTCCAATGACGCCCCGACGGCGGTCGTCGATTTCGCAAGCGGGCGCGAAGACGGCCCCGCACTCAGCGGGTCCGTCGCAACCAACGACAGCGGCGGCCCGGGCGCGATCCTGACCTACACGCTCGTCGACCCAGTTGAGGGGCTCACCCTCGCCGCAGACGGCAATTGGACGTTCGATACAACCGCAGCCGCCTACCAGTCTCTGGCAGAAGGCGAGGTCAAGACGATCGTCGCCACCTACAAGGTCAGCGATCAGAATGGGGCATCGGCGCAGTCCACGCTAACCATCACGCTGGTCGGTGCCAACGACACGCCGCGCGTGTCCAGCGTCGTCAGCGCCGCCGCGACCGAAGATGGCGCGGCGGTGAGCCTGGACGCGCTCGCTCATGCATCGGACGTGGACGGTGGCGCAGTTCTGACGGTCGTCGATGTGCAGGCAGACCTTCCGCCTGGCGTCAGCTACGACGCGGCCACCGCACGCTTCAGCCTCGATCCGGCCAATGCCGCATTCCAGAGCCTTGCCGCGGGCGACATTCGTGTGGTGACCGTCACCTATGGCGTGTCGGACGGGCGTGCGGTGACCCCGGCCACGGCGTCCTGGACAGTCACGGGCACCAACGACGCACCGGTGATCACGCCGGGCATCGTCACGGGAGCGGTGACCGGCAACGCAGTGCCGCCTGCACCGGCCGGGTACGTGACGTTCGATGATCCGGATACGGGCGGCGTGCCGGTCGCTTCCTCATCCCTCGTCTCGCTCCAGGCTGTGGGTAGCGACGGCACGCCCTTCACGCTGACAGCCGCACAGACCCAGGCCCTGACCGAAGCGTTCCGGATCTCGTCCACACCGGGCAGCGGGCAGGCGGGAACGGTGAACTGGTCCTATCCGGTCGGCAACGGCGCCCTCGCCTTCCTGGGTGCGGGCGAGACGGCAACAATTGTCTTCGCCATCACCGTCACGGATGAGGCGGGCGCATCGGCCAGCCAGAACGTGACGATCACGCTCAACGGCGTGAACGATGCCCCTGTCGTGGCCGATCCGGGCCGCATTCCCGCGATCGAAGATGGCGACCCGGTCGTGGTCAGCGCCCTTGCCCGCGCGTCCGATCCCGATCACGACACCATTCTCAGCGTGGTCAATGTGCAAAGGGTTTTGCCGCCGGGCGTGACCTACGATGCCGCGACCCAATCGTTTACGCTGGACCCGGGCCATGCCGCCTACCAGTCGCTCGAGGCCGGCGCGCAAAGAGTGGTGGGTGTTACCTATTCGGTGTCGGACGGGATCACCACCACTCCCGCCACCATCCGCTGGACGGTGACGGGCACTCACGACGGGCCGACGGTGGGAGCCATGGCACGCGAAGGCTGGGGCGAAGCGAGCGACTTCTCGGCCGTCCAGGCTAGCGACGGCGACGTCGGCTCGGACATCGTTGCCGGCACCGATGGCGACGACATCTTCGTCTTCCGTGCCGGCGAGACGGATGGCGACATGCTGCTCGACTTCAACGGCTTTGCCGAGGGCGGCGGCGACACCATCCGGTTCGAAGGCTTCGGTGCGGACGCCACCTTCTCCAAGATCGATGACACGCAGTGGAAGGTGACCTATGACGGAGGGGCGGCGAGCGAGGTGATCACCTTCGCCAACGCCCCGGCGATCGATCCCACCAGTTGGCAGTTCGTCTGAGCGCAGGACGCCCGGGCTTGCCCCCGGGCGTCGATGCCGGTCGCTCCAGGCTGGATCCACCGTGACCTGCATCCTGCTCGTCGCCGCCATGGCGGGCCTTGCCCAGCCTGCGGTCAGGAGCGGCCCCGCCGTCCTGCCGCAGCCGGACCGCGACCCGCTCTCCACCGCGCGCAAGGCCGATCCCGTGCTGGCACTCGCGCACGGCAACGTGCCCGAGGGACTTTTCCTGCCCATGATGGCCGACGCGGTGCTGCGCCACCCGGCCGTGACGGAAGGTCGCGCCGGGGTGGAGGTCGCCGAAGCCACGCAGGACGAGGCATCGTCCGGCTTCTTCCCGACAATCGACCTGCTCGCCACGTCGCAGCGCTCCTTCGCGCGCGAATTCGGCAACGACCCCGACAATATCGTCGAGCGCAGCCGGTCAATCGGTCGCACGGACGTGACCGCCAGCGTGCAGCAGATGCTGTTCGATGCGGGCGCAACCCGGAACCGGGTACTCGCCGCCGGTGCCAGGCTGCGTGCGGCCTCGCTCCAGGCGGAAGGCGCCGCCGACCATGTGGCACTGCGCGCGATCGCAGCCTGGTACGACGTCTTCGCCTATCGTGCGCTCGTCAGCCTGAGCGAAGCCTTCGTCGAAGGACAGCGGGATCTTCGCCGGGCATTGGAGATGCGGGTCGAGCAAGGCGTATCGGCACCCGGCGACCTGCCGCGCGTAGACAGCGCGATAGCGTCCGCTTCTGCAAGCCTTGCCGGATACCGGCGCCAGCTTGCCAACGCACAAGCGCGCTTTGCCGAGCTTTTCGGCCAGCCTGCGCCCGCCGATCTCGGCCGCGCGCCCGCGCTCGGCGGCGCGATGACGGAGGATGCCGCCGCATTGCTCGCTCGCGAAACGCCGCTCGTCGGCGCGGCGGAGGCCGAGGCGCGGGCGGCAAGACAGGAGGCGAGAGCCGAACGCGCATCCACCCTTCCCAGCCTTGCCGCGGGGCTGGATGCCGGCAAATACGGCTTCGACGATGTCGATTACGACGTGCGCGGCCGCCTGGTCCTGCGGCAGCGGCTGTTCGGGTCGGGCGATGCCCGCGCCGACCGTGCCCGCGCGCTTGCCGGCGCTGCCGAGGCACGCGTATCGCGGATCAGGAGCGAAGCGGAGCGCGAGGCAGCGACAGCCTGGGCCGATGTCGAAGCGCTTGGGGCGCAACTTGCCGCGCTGGAGGACGCCTATATCGCCAGCCGCCGGTCGCGCGACGTACTGGCCGAACGGTTCCGGGTAACCCGCGGGACGTTGTTCGACGTGCTCGATGCCGAATATGGCTATTTCGACGTCGCCGCCACCTACATCCGCGGGATCATCGAACTGGATGCAGCCCGATACGTGCTGCTGTCTCGCACCGGACGCCTGCTGCCGACGCTGGGCATCGACATTCCCAAGCCGGAGGATCGATGATGGACCAGCAATTGGTCGCAATGCCGAAGCGCCGCCTTGCCCCCTGGCTGTCGGGACCGATGCTGCGCAGCCGCGGCATATACTTCAAGGTCGCCCTCGCCGCCGCGCTCATCAACATCTTCGGCCTGCTGACCTCCATCTTCACCATGGTGGTCTACGACCGGGTGCTGCCGAACAACGCCACCGCCTCCCTGATTGCGCTATCGGCCGGGCTGCTGATCGTGGTTATCTTCGATTTCGTGATCAAGACGCTGCGCGCCTATTTCGTGGACGTCGCCGGGGCGCGGATCGACCGGGAAGTCGGCGACGCGGTGTTCGCACGCCTGCTCTCCATGCGGCTGGACCAGAGGAAGGGATCGACCGGGGCGCTTGCCGGCACGGTCCGGGAACTCGAGACCCTGCGCGATTTCTTCGCATCCGCTACCCTGCTCGCCCTGGTGGACGTGCCGTTCATCGCGCTGACCCTCGCGATCATCGCTGCGATCGGCGGACCGCTTGTCCTCGTGCCGATGGCGGTCATCCCCGTCGTGATACTCACCGGACTCGTCACCCAGCCCGCCATGGACCGCCTGTCGGCAAAGGCGATGGGCGAAGGCCTGGAGAAGCAGGGCGTGCTGGTGGAGGCGATCGGCGGGATCGAGACCATCAAGACGAGCGGGGCGGGCGCGCTTATCACGGGCCGCTGGCACGATGCGGTCGAGCGGCAGAGCGACACAAGCCTGCGCCAGCGCCTGCTGGCGAACATCGGCATCAC
The DNA here is from genome assembly GCA_934539295.1 of uncultured Allosphingosinicella sp. GTDB lineage: Bacteria > Pseudomonadota > Alphaproteobacteria > Sphingomonadales > Sphingomonadaceae > Allosphingosinicella. The sequence continues at coordinate 22,556 of CAKTCN010000020.1, read as the reverse complement.
CGTCGCGGGATCCGCCCAGACGCTCGCTTATGCGGGCGTGGTGGTGGTGGGCGTGGAGCGGATCGCATCGCAGTCGCTTACCATGGGCGGACTGATCGCCTGTTCGATCCTGGCCGGACGGGCAGTGGCGCCGCTTGGCCAGATTGCCGCCCTGCTGTCGCGCGTGACGGCCACCCGCACCGCCTATCGCCAGCTGGGCGCGTTGATGGATACGCCGCCCGAGGGACCTGCAGGTCAGCCGCTGTCGCTCAGCAGCCTGGAAGGGCGGATTGAGTTTCGCAACGTCCACTTCCGCTATCCCGGCGCTCCCGAAAAGACGCTGGAAGGGATCAGCTTCGTCCTGGCGGCCGGCGAGCACCTGGCCCTGGTCGGCCCGGTCGGATCGGGCAAGTCCACGATCGCCAAGCTCCTCCTCGGCCTCTACGAGCCGGAAGAAGGCGTGATCATGATCGACGGCATCGACATCCGGCAGCTCGACCCCGCCGATCTTCGCGCCAGAATCGGCAGTTCCATGCAGGAAAGCCTGCTCCTGTCTGGTTCGATCCGGGAGAATATCGGCATCGGCCGCGCAGCGGTGGACGATGACGAGATGGTTCGCGCAGCGCAGCTTTCCGGCACGCACGCCTTCATGAGTCATATCGCCAACGGCTATGACCGCCGCCTGGCAGACCGGGGCGAGGGCCTGTCCGGCGGGCAGCGCCAGTCGATCGCCATTGCCCGCGCGCTCGCCGGTGCGCCACCTGTCCTGGTGTTCGACGAACCATCCAGCGCGATGGACATGCAGACCGAAACGGCCCTGCTCGCGCGGCTGGAAGCCGAACTTGCCGGACGCAGCCTGATCGTCATCACGCACCGCACTCCGCTCCTGCGGCTGGTGAGCCGGGTCATCGTGATCGATCGCGGCAGGATCGCCTCCGACGGACCGCGCGACCAGGTGCTGGCGACGCTCAACAGACCGCGGGCGGCGGCGTCATGAGCGATCGGGCGATCGAGGACCATCTCACGCGGCTGCGGCCGGCGACGGCATCCAACATCCTGTTGTGGACTATTCTCGCCTTCGTCCTCGCGTTCGTGATCTGGGCGGCTTGGGCCGAGCTCGATCGTACGGTGCGCGGGCAGGGACGCATCATCTCCGGCTCCCAGCTTCAGGTCGTTTCGAACCTGGAAGGCGGGATCGTCGAGCGGATCCTGGTGCGGACCGGTGAGACAGTGAGGCAAGGACAGGAACTGGTGCGGCTGGACCAGGTGCAGGCCGGATCGGAATATGGCCGCGACCAGAGCCAGTATGACGCGCTGCGCAGCCGGATCGCCCGGCTGCATGCCGAGATTTCGGGCGGCGAACCCCGCTTCCCGACCGCAGGCGGACCCGCGCTGGCCGAGCAGGTGGCGATCGAACGGTCGCTCCATGCGTCACGTATGGCCGACCTCACGAGCCTGCTCGGCGCCGCGCGGGCGCGAGTGGTGCAGGCGGAGCGGGCGGTGGCAGAAGCACAGGCGACGCAGGACAGTCGCCGGTCGTCGCTGCTGGCCGCGCGATCGGAGCTGGACCTCATCCGCCCGCTGGTCGAGCGCGGCATCGAGCCGCGATTGTCGCTGGTTCAGGCCGAAAGCGCCGCAGCGACCTCCGGCAGCGAACATGCAGCCGCCGGTGCGGCCGTCGCCCGCGCGCGATCGGCCGTGGCCGAGGCGGCGGCATCGCTGGCGCAGCAGCAGCAGGACTGGCGTTCGCGCGCCGCCAACGACCTTGCCGCCGCACAGGCCGAGATGGCGGCGCTGCGCAGGTCTCTGCCTGCGCTGTCGGATCGGGTCGCTCGCACCGTGGTGCGAGCGCCGCTTGCCGGGCGGATCAACCGCGTACTGGTCGCCACCGTGGGCGGCTCCGTCGCGCCGGGCAGCCCCCTGGTCGAACTCGTTCCAAGTGAGGGCAGCCTGTTCGTAGAGGCGCAGGTTCGCCCATCGGACATCGCATGGGTGCGCATGGGCCAGGCCGCCAGGATCGGCGTCACCGCCTATGACAGTGCCGTCTATGGCACGCTTAGCGGCAAGGTCGTGTCGATCTCTCCCGACGCCACGATCGATGAACGCACGGGCGAAAGCTTCTACACTGTCCGGGTGGCCACGGCCGACCGGCTCCGCGATCCCGCCGGGCGCCCGCTCGAGCTCGGCCCCGGCATGATCGCGGAGGTCAGCCTGCTCGGCGACAGGCGCAGCGTGCTTTCCTACATCCTGACACCCTTCACCCGCATCGGCGAGCGTGCCTTTCGCGAACAATGAGGGCCTGCAGCCTGCGTCCGTCAGAAGGTCTTGCGCAGGCTGAAGGTCAGGACGCGGCCGAGCGGATCGAGATAGGCGGGCTGGTAGGTGAGCGGGACCGAAGCGGCACCGTCGCGAACCTGCGGCCGGCTGCTGAAGATGTTGTTGATGCCCAACGTGACACGCGTTCCCTTCAGCCATCCGGGCGCCTTGGCCCCGCCGAAGCGATCGGCCAGGTTGGCGAAAAGGTTCAGATTCACGACGGCGAGGTCGGAGACGCGCAGGTCGCCCGCGCTGTCGCCCTGCCCCTGTATCGTCAATCCATCCTGCCAGTTGGCCGATAAACGTGCCCCCAGGCCCCGCTTGAAGACGGCAGCCTGGAATTCAAGCTGGTGGCGCCGCCGTCCGCCGCGCAGGTCGAAGGCGTCGCCGTCCAGCAGGTCGAGGGTGGGAAAGCCGTCGCGCACCACGATCTCGTCCTGCAGCTGCCAGCTATGATAGAAGCTGAACGTCAGCCGGCTGGCCATATTCTCCACCCGCCTCGCGATTGCGCTACCGGGCTCGGCGCGGATGACCCGGGCGCCGGGCGGGATCGCGCGCTGAAGCTCCGCCTCGCTGCCGTAGGTGCGGGTGATGATCCTGGTGGTGCCGGGCAGCGCCGGCCCCAGGCTGCGGCTGAAATTCAATCCCCAGCGTATCTGCCGCTGCGCTGACCTGGCGAAGTTCAGCGGTCGTGCGTCGATCTGGACAAGGCGGCCTCCTGGGTCACGGGTGAAACGGCCCGGCAACGCGGCCTCGACCTGTGGCGTGAGGATCGGGAAGGCGGCGATAGGATCGTCGATGCGGCTGGAAAGATAATCGAAGCTGAGAACCAGGTCGGTCTGCCTGAGCGGCCGCGCATCGACGCCCAGCCTGATCAGGTGCCGGTCATCTGCCCGCAGGCCCGGATTGCCGCCGAACAGGCGCGTGACTTCGACCACTTCGCCCCGGGTGAAGTCGTAGGTGCGGACGCCAGGCGTAACGAGAAGCGGAGCGCCAAGCTGTTCCATCGAGGGCGCATCTTCCTGATGCGTGGCGGACGCGATCAGGCTGACCGCCTCCGACGGCGACCAGGACAGGCCATAACCGAACGTGCGCAGGGTTCCGAAGTCGGTGAGCCGCTCCGCCGCGAAATTGGCGTTGGCCGACAGCCTGCCCAAGGGCGAGGCCCCGCCCGGGCGCAGGAGAGGCACGTCGAGGCTCGCCTGGATCCTGCCGCTGTCCCGCGACAGCTGCGTGTCACCCTCGATCCCGCGCTGCTCCGACCGGCTTTCCAGATCACGGATCGCAGCTGAGCCGCTTATGGTCGCCGACACCGATCCGGCGGGCAACGTCAGCAGTGCGCCGTTCAGCACCAGGTTGAGATCCGCAACAGTGTCGATAGATCGTGCCTCGTCACGGGCGCTCCCGACCGTGTCCGTGCGGATGTTGCTGCTCACGCGATCGAAATTGCCGGTCAGCGTCCAGGACCAGCGATCGAGCCGGCCGTTGTGCGTGGTTCCGAGATGCGCGACGTCCCGGCTCGTGTCGCGCCTTCGCGCACCATCGCCGCCGGGCCCCAGCAGGCTTTCGCTTCCGCTCGCTTCGTAGCGGGCGTTGAGCGTCGAGGAGATGTCGCCCAGCACATGGCCGCTGACCAAGGCGTTCACGGCGCCGCGCTCACTGGTGGGAAGCAGAGTGCGAAGGCTGCCCGTTTCCTGCTGCAGCCCCGGTTGCAGCACGTCGCGCTCGCTTTCGAGCAGCGCCGAAGACCGGCTGTAATCCGCGCTCAAGCCGATGCGCATGTCGCCGCGGATCGCCAGATAGTCGATGCTCACAATGCCGCTCTCCTGTCCGCCATCGGTCGGCAGGCTCGCGCCCACCTGCACCGCGCGCGACCGGAAGTGTTCGAACGTGACGACGTTCACGACCTTCTGGTCCGCGGCAAAGCCGTATTTGAGCGCGAGCTCCTCCGGAAACACCTCCATCCGCTCGATCGCTTCCGACGGAATACGGGCGATCTCGGCAAAGTCGGATATGCGCCGGCCGTTGAGCAGGGTAATAGGGCCTGCCTCCTCCCCACTCCGGCTGCTGCTTACCTGGGGGCTGATCGCTTCCAGCAATTCACCGATATTCGCGGTGCCAAGTGCCCGCACGTCCTGCGGATCGAAGGTTCGTTCCGGCAACATGTCACCGACCACCGATCCGCGTGGACGACGCCCCGTGACGACGATGTCGCCGCTGCCGGTGTCAGCGGTGGCCGCCTTCGGCGGTGGCGGCAGCGGGTTGTTGCGGAGATGTTCTTCCAGTTCCCGCTGCACATCGGGTGGGAGCGGATTGCCGTTCGCGTCCCGAAACTCTCTTTTAGGTGGTACTGCAGGCGCCGGTGCAGCCGGTGCCGCCTCGGCAGGCGCCGGTCCCCGTGCCATCAAAGCCGCCGGCGATCCCGCTGCTAGCAAGGCCGCTACCCATCCATTCATTCGTGTCACGCCGAACTCCCCCATCTGATGATGGCATGAAAGCGGGTGCGCGTAGCTGGACGATGGCGGATCGGTAGCCGCCCTGGTTACGCAAATGCTACAATCGGGTGCTAAGCGGGGACGTCAGTCAGGGAGTCGGACGTCATCGCCGTCAGCACCATTCTCATCGTCGACGACGACACCAGCATTCGCGACGCGCTGAGCGAATTCCTGGCGCAGCATGGCTATCTCGTCCGCACGGTGGAAAATGCCGCGGCCTGCGACCGCGCGCTCGAAGAGGCGCCCGTGGACCTTATCGTGCTGGACGTGATGATGCCGGGAGAGGATGGTTTGTCGCTCTGCCGACGGATCGCGTCGGCGGGCGTGCCGATCCTGATGCTGAGCGCGCTGGATGCTGTCACCGACCGCGTGGTCGGGCTGGAAGTGGGCGCCTGGGATTATCTGACCAAGCCGTTCGAGCCACGCGAATTGCTGGCGCGGGTGCGCGCGCTGCTCCGTCGTCCAGGCGGCGAGCGCGCGGGCGGAGGCTTCACCTTTGCGGGCTGGTGGCTGGACATGGAGGAACGCAGGCTTCGCGATCCGGCAGGGCGGCAGCTCGCGCTGAGCGAAGGCGATCACGCTTTGCTGGCCGCGTTCGTCCAGCGTCCGGGCCGCGTGCTGACGCGCGACACGTTGCTCGACTTGGCGCGCGGCATGGACGCAGCGCCTTATGACCGTGCCGTCGACATCGCGGTGAGCCGGCTCCGCCGCAAGCTTGCCGAGGCCGATCCCGGGCCCTTGATCGAAACGGTACGCGGCGTCGGATACCGCTTCGTGCCGGCGGTGCGCCCGACATGAAGCGGGCACCCAGTGCATTGGTGGCGATCGGCGGCTTTGGCGTCGCCGTGGCGACGCTGAGCGTGGCCACTACGACCGCGATCGTCCTGCTCGCCCCGCAGCCGCCTGCACAGCGGGTGAGCCCCGCATCCGCCATCGCCGCGCTGCGCGAAGATGTGCCGGGATTCGAACGCAGCTACGATACCGCGCCTCCCGCGGGGCCGCGCGCCATGATGATCGAGCAGATGGTGGCCGCCGAACTTCGCCGCCCACCCTCGGCCGTTCGCATCCTTTGGCAGGACGGGACGATCCAGCGAAGCGTCTCGATCCGCTCGGCCCAGATGAAGGTTGCGCTGGGTCACCTGACCAGCAAGCCGAAGGACAGTGCCTTCATTCTCATGGAGAACAAGAAAGGTGGGTTCCAGATGGTCGAGCCTGCCGAAATCGGCGGGGCCACCCGCAAGGCGTTCCTTGCCCTCCCCCTGCCCGCATTCGGCCTCAGCGTGCAGCAGGATGACGGGCGATGGCTGACCGTGAGAGCAGTGCGGCCGTTCCTGGGCGGATGGCAGGTCAGCATCCTGATCGCGCTTGCGGTCAGCCTGCTGCTGCTTGCCCCCATCGCCTGGCTGTTCGCCCGGCGCCTGACTCGCCCGTTCCGCGCCCTTGCCGGTGCCTTGAGCAACAATGCCGACGCCGTTCCGGCGGAAGGCCCGCGCGAGCTGCGCGACGCCGCGGCCGCGATCGCACGCATGCGCACCAGGCTTGCCGCCGAGGCCGGGGAGCGGGCACGCATGCTGACCGCGATCGCGCATGACCTGCGCACGCCCTTGACGAGCTTGCGGCTGCGGATCGAGTCGGCGCCCCAGCCGCAACGTACGCGCATGGTCGCCGACGTCGATCGCATGCAGACGATGATCGGCGAGGTGCTCGATTTCGCGCGCGACCTGGCGTCGCCGCCCGAGATGGTGGAGGTCCGGCCGCTTCTTGCCGGGATCGTGGCCGACATGGAGGCAGGGGAGGCCGTGCAGCTTTCCCCCGGAGACGATGCGCAGGTCACGGTGCCGCCACTCGCCTTTCGCCGTGCCATCGAGAACCTCGTACGCAACGCAATCGACTATGCGGGCGGTGGCACGATCAGGCTGAGCCGTGGCGGAGGCGAGATGGTCCTGTCGGTTGCCGATGCCGGCCCCGGCATTCCGGCCGTGGACCGCGAGCGCATATTGCTGCCGTTCGAGCGGGGCGAGGCCTCACGTAACAGGGATACGGGCGGTGCCGGGCTGGGCCTCAGCATCGTGCGCGACTTTGCTGCGCAGCATCGTGGCAGCTTCAGCCTCTTGGATGCGGCAGGCGGCGGCACCGTGGCGGAATTGCGCCTGCCCCTGGCATGCATATGAAAGTCAGCCGGCGGTTCGTGTTGGCCGACCCCTCATCCTGATGGCAGCGCCTCCGAGGCGAGGATGTGGCGGATGCCTGGCTTTGGCCGCGTGCTCGCACGAGCGGCGACGGCGAGTGCAGCTTCGTCGACGAGCGCCTCGTCGCTGAGCTCGATCCGCAGACGGCCGTGTAGCTGTCGAACGGTGAGGATGTTGCCCGGTCCTCCGAGTGCGGTCTCGAGCGCAGGATCAAGCCGCGCCGTCTCCACAGCTGCGGACGTGGAGGCAGCTGCGGATAGTGGGATTGCAGCCTGCCCTCCGCCGCTCAGCGCCTGGCGGATTTCCTCGGCGACGAGGTCGGCGACGGGACCGAGAACGATCTGCGCGGCTTTTGCGGATGGTCGTATGATGCCGCGCGAACCCAAGGCCGCCAGTGCGGCGTCGTCGATCCTTTGATTGTCGACGACGATCAGCCGCAGCCGCGTGGTGCAAGCATCGACGCTGGTGATATTCTCGCGGCCGCCGAGTGCTGCGACATAGGCGGCGCCGCGCTCGCTCGCGCCGATCTGGGCTGTCTCGGCGGCGACGCCTTTTTCGCGCCCCGGCGTGGCGATGTCGAGCCGGCGGATGGCGAGCCGGAAAAGCCCGTAATAGAGCGCGAAATAGACCGCGCCGACTGGCAGCAGCAGCAGTGGCCGCGTCGAAAGACTGAAGTTCAGGACATAGTCGAACAGACCGGCGGAGAAGCCGAAGCCGAGCTTCACGCCCAGCGCATCCATCAGCGCCATCGACACGCCCGTCAGCAGCGCGTGGATGGCGTAGAGCAGCGGAGCCAGGAACATGAAGGTGAACTCGATCGGCTCGGTCACGCCGGTCAGGAAGCTGGTGAAGGCCAGGCTGAACAACATGCCGCCCACCGCCTTGCGCCGTTCCGGTCGCGCCTCCTGGTACATGGCAAGGCAGGCGGCGGGCAGGCCGAACATCATGATGGGGAAGAAGCCCGTCATGAACGCACCCGCATGGGGATCCCCGGCGAAGAAGCGGCGCAGGTCCCCGGTTGCGCCGTTATAATCGCCGACCACGAACCAGGCGACGTTGTTGAGGATGTGATGGAGGCCCGTGACGATCAGGATCCGGTTGAGGATACCGAAGGCGAACAGGCCGAAGCCGCCCGCCGCCACGACCGACCGGCTGAGGGCATCGACGCCCGCATCGATGTACCCGTAGGCAAGCCCGATGATGGCAGCGAACAGCAGGCCAGCCACGCCGCTGGCGATCGGCACGAAGCGCCGCCCGCCAAAAAAGGCCAGATATTCGGGCAAGGCGATGGCCGCGAAGCGGTTGTAGAAATTACCCCCGATCAGGCCCGACAGGATGCCGATCGGCACCTCCAGCCGGTCGATCTGGGCGAATGCCCAGGCCTTCGTCACCACACCTGCCGCACCCTCGGGAAGGCCAGCAGCGACATCGGCAGGCGCGGTCAGGAAGATCTGCGCGCCATTGGTCGTGACGAGGTAGCACACAACACCCGCCAGGCATGCCGCGCCATTGCCGTCGCGCGCGAAGCCGGCCGCCACGCCGATGGCGAAGAGCAGGCCGAGATTGTCGAATATCGCCGCACCGGCCGCAGAGATGAAGCCGATGTCTAGCAGGTCGGGCTGCCCGATCCGCAGCAGGAGGCCGGCAACCGGCAGCACCGCGATCGGCAGCATGAGCGCACGGCCGAGCGGCTGCAGCTTTTCGATGATCCCCCTCAATGCAGGTCCCCTTCCTGGAACTGGCGGGCAAGCGCGCGCACCTCTGCCGCGCTGGAGCAGCGCAGCGCCTGTTCGGCATGCGCTTTGGCAGCGGCAAGCGTCAGTTCGCGGACGATCTGCTTGGCCTCGGCTACGAAGCCCGGCACGGTCGAAAGCTCGGTGATGCCAAGACCGACCAGGATCGGGATCGCCGCCGGATCGGACGCCAGCCCGCCGCAAATGCCGATCCAGCGGCCCTGCGCGGCGGCAAGCCGGCACGTGTCCCCGATCATCCGCAACACGGCCGGGTGCATGGCATCGATGCCTGCGGCCACCGCCGGGTTGCCGCGGTCACGCGCCAGCACATATTGGGTAAGGTCATTGGTGCCGATCGACAGGAAGTCGGCCTCGCGCGCCAGCAGGTCGGCCGTTGCGGCGGCGGCAGGCGTTTCCACCATGATACCCACTTCCACCGTCTGCGCGATGCCCATCTCCGCCCTGAGCCGATCGACCAGCGTGCGGACGTGGCGTACCTCCGCCACATCCGTCACCATCGGGATCATGATGCGGCATCGCCCTACCGGCTGCACCGACAATATGGCGCGAAGCTGATCCTCGAGAAGTTTAGCGTGGCGAATGCCCACACGGATGCCACGTTCGCCGAGCGCAGGATTTTCTTCCGCCGCGATCGGGATGTAGGAAGCGGGCTTGTCGCCGCCGATGTCGAGCAGGCGGATGATCACCGGGCGCTCGCCCATCGCGTCGCTGATCGCCTGGTAGGCAGCGCGCTGCTCCTCGATCGTCGGAGCCTCCGCGCGGTCAAGGAACAGGAATTCGCTGCGGACCAGGCCCGATCCTTCCGCCCCAATCTCGGCCGCGATCCTTGCTTCCTCGACATTGCCGAGGTTGGCGAACATTTCGATCCGAACGCCGTCGCGCGTGTGGCAAAGATCGCGCGCTGATGCCTGCGCCACGTGGCGCCTCGCCTCCTGGCGCGCGATGTGTGCAGTGAACGCTTCGATGTCGGAGGGATCCGGCGCGACCTGCGCATAGCCCCCGTCGGCGTCGAGCAAAATGGTCGAGCCTTCCGCGACATCACTCACCGCGTCGCCCATTGCGACAAGCGACGGGATGCCCATGCCTGCGCACAGGATGGCGACATGCGAAGTCGGGCCGCCACGCGCCAGGCAGATGCCCGCCGGATCGCGCGATGCCAGCGCGATCAGCTGCGATGGCAGAAGGTCGTCGGCAATCAGGATCGCACCCGTTGGCAGGTTCAGCGCGTCATCGCTCCGGCCGGTCAGTGCACCAAGCACCTGACCCTCGATATCGAGCAGGTCGCCGACACGTTCGATCAGGTGGCTGTTGCCTGTGGCGCGGAGGGCCTGGACCTGCTCGGCCACGGCAGTCCGCCATGCGGCGCCGGCGCTGCTTCCCGCGGCGATACCCCGATCGGCCGCGGCGAGGATCTGGGGATCGTCGAGCAGGCTGAGGTGCGCGCGCATGATGGCGGCGACGTTCGCATCCCCCGCGTCGCCCCGCGCGCGAAGCTCCGCCTCGACCGACTTGCGGGCTCGAAGAAGGGCTGCACTTTCATGCTCGGCGCCCCTGCCCTGCGCATCCACGGCGATGGTGGCGTGGCGCACATGGGCGGCGGGCCCCATCGCAAGACCGGGTGAGGCCTGAACACCGGCAATCTGGTCGCTTTTCAACTGCCGAGCGCCGGCGACCGCCTTGGATGTCTCGGTGACCGGGGCCTTCTCGCCCATGTCGGTGCGCAGCAAGGCAATGACCGCCGCCAGCGCAGCTGCGGCATCGGTGCCGCGGGCCGGCCCGATGACCTCGGCGCCAAGCCGGGTTCCGAGCGAGAGGAGCGCCACGGTGCTGCGCGCATCGGCCTTCTTGTCCCGACACAGTAAGATCACTTCCGCCTCGAATGGCCGCGCACATTCGCCGATGCGGGCGGCAGGCCGCGCGTGGATGCCATGCGGCAGGGCAAGCGTCACCCGATCCTCGACCATCTTCCCATCGTCCGACCAGATGCGCGGGTCCGCCGTGATGGGCGAGAGCGTCATCAACTCCTCGCACGCGCCTACCAGCCGGTCGGTGGTCCGCCGGGTTATTGCATAAGCCTCGGCATTGCTGACGATCACCGGCGTGACGAGGCTGGTTGCCCGCATGCCCACGGCGTCGAGGTCGAAGCGGATCAGGGGATCGCCGCGCTGCACCGACTGGCCCAGCCTGGCCAACGGCTCGAAGCCGTCACCCTTCAGCGCGACCGTGTCCAACCCGACGTGGACCAGTATCTCGACCCCCTCGACGCTGCGGATACATACTGCATGGCCGGCCTCGTGGAGCGTGACCACCTCGCCATCACACGGCGCGACAAGAGTATCGTCGAGCGGCTGGATCGCTACGCCGTCGCCCATCATCCTCTCCGCAAAGACCGGGTCGGGAACGCTGTCCAGTGCGGATGCCCAGCCTCGCAGCGGTGAGGTGATGATGAGGGCCATCCGGTGCCTTTCCTAGTGGGTTGCAGTCGCGAGCGCCGGTGTCCGGTCTGTTACGGGCATGCCGCCGATCCAGGTCTGCCGGGCTTGCATGTCCCGGTCCAGCCACACCCAATCGGCGCGGCGCCCGGGCGCGATGGCGCCGTGATCGGCACCGATCGCCAGGAAGCGCGCGGGCGTGCCGCTCGCCATCTTCGAAACGTCAGCGATGGCAAGGCCGGTCGTGTGGAGAGTGTTGCGGACGGCCGAAGCCATGTCGAGATGCGCACCCGCGAGCGTACCGTCCTCGAACAGGCACACGCCGCCGCGCACGGTGATGCGCTTGCCCTGCAGCATGAATTCGCTGGCATCCGTGCCGACGCTCGGCATCGCATCGGTCACCAGCATGATCCGGTCCGGCCCGGCCGTGCGCACGGCAATGCGGACGGCGGCAGGATGCAGGTGCGCGCCATCGACGATGAGGCCGCAAAAGGCATTGCTGTCCAGCGCCGCACCGGCGGCACCGGGATCGCGATGGTGGAGCGGCGACATGGCGTTGAACAGGTGGGTAAAGCCGGTCACACCGGCCTCCACTGCCGCGATCGCCTCGTCATAGGTCGCGGCAGTGTGCCCCGCGCTGACCGCCACGCCATGCCGCGCAAGGGTGCGGATGTCGTCAGCGTCGCATTTTTCGGGCGCAAGCGTCACCATGACTCGCCCGCGCCGTGGTGCGCAGAGCAGGTCCAGCATGGCGCGGTCCAGCCTGCGGATGCGGTCGGCCTCATGGATGCCGCGCTTGTCTTCGTTGATGAAGGGACCCTCGACATGGACGCCGACCACGCCCGGCACCCCGGCAAGGATCGCGGCATCGACCGCGTCCAGTGCCGCCGCGATCATGGCGGGCGAGTCGCTGATCAATGTCGGCAGGAAGGCGGTGGTGCCGAACTTCGCATGAGCGGCGCCGATGGTTGCGATCGCATCCACCTCGACATGGTCGTTGAACAACACGCCGCCGCCGCCATTGACCTGCGTGTCGATGAAGCCGGGAAGGAGCCATCCGCCGTCGAGGTCGATCACCTCGTCCGCGGGGTGGGAGTCCGCATCGGTGACACGGACGACCAGCCCACGCTCGACAGCGATATCGGCGCGGGCGAGCAGGCCCACGCTGGTCACGATCCCGCCGTTTTCGACCCTGACGATCATAAAGTCTCCGTCACCTTCTTGAGGTGCGGCGGCGTGTCGGGATGATAGCCGCGTGCCAGCGACAATGCGTTGGCCATGCGGTAGAAACTTTGGATCATCAGGATCGGTTCGATCGCATGATGCGCGGCCAGCGCGGGAAGATCGCGCCCGCCGCCTGGATCGGCCAGGAGCAGCCGGGCACCGCGCGCACGAAACTCGTCCGCCGCCTCGCGCACGGTTGCGCCGGCCCGATCGCTGCCACCGAAGGCCAGGACGTGAAAGGCCGGCCCGACGATGGCCATGGGACCGTGACGCACCTCCGCCGCGCTGAACGGCTCGGCATGAAGGCCGCATGTTTCCTTGAGCTTCAGCGCCGCTTCCTGCGCGATGCCGAAGCCATAGCCTCGCCCCAGGATGAAGAGATTCGTCGCGCCGCGCAGCAACTGAACCGCCGGCGACCAGTCGAGGTTGTGCGCCTGCTCCAATCCGGCCGGCAGATCGGCGACGGCCGTTCTCAACGGCTCGTCATTCGCCCATTCGGCGACGAGCGTCGCAATGGCGGCAATCGAGCAGATATAGGATTTGGTGGCCGCAACCGAACGTTCCGGCCCGGCGTCGAGCGAGATCACCAGATCGGCCAATAGGGCGAGCAGCGAATCTTCGGCATTCACGATCACGACCACATAGGCGCCCGCTTTCTTCTGCGCCTTCACCGCAGCGACCAGGTCGGGGCTGCGGCCCGACTGCGAAATGGCAAGGCAGAGACGGTAGCCCGGCGCGACCGGCGCATCGTAGAGCGTTGCGATCGACGGCGCGGCGGATGCGGTTGGCACGCCGACTGCTGTCTCGATCAGATATTTGGCATAGCTGGCAGCGTGATCGGACGACCCGCGTGCGCAGGTGACCACCACCGGCGGCGGAGCAGCACGCAGACGCTCGCCCAGCGCGGCAAAGGCGCGACGATTGCGAGCGAGCATGCGCTCGACGGCGGCGGCAGCTTCAGCCGTCTCCCGCGCCATCAACGTCATCTCGCCCGCATCAGCCGGCATCGTCGCCATGCTCCCCTCGCCCTCAGTCGTCATTGGTCTTGTAAAGGTTATATTGGTCCCATCAAGATGCATTTGCAGGCACATCAGATTTTGACGATCCAGCCTTTGCGCCGCAACCATTCCATCGCTCCCCATATCAACGCGAGATAGAGGATGATCGGGAACAGGGATGCGATTGGATCGCCCAGCGTGTCACGGGTCGCGCTGAAAGGGATGAGCAGCAGATTCCAGGTGACAAGGCCGGCCGTGACCTGATGCAGGGTGTATGCGGCAATTGCATTGGCGCCGAATGCCAGGGCAATCGTTGCAAAGGTGCCGGGCTGTCGCCCTTCCCTGTCGAGCAGATGGTGTAGCAATGCCAGCATTACGATGGTGATGCCGCTGGTCACCAGCACGAAGCTGCTCGACCAGATGTCCTTGACGATCGGAAAAACCAGCGACCAGGCGAGACCCACGAGGATCATCGCCGCGCCCGTGAGTGCAAGCGGCAGTGCAGGCCGGCCGCTGGCGCGCCGCAGCCACTCGCCGACCGCGACGCCGATCAGCCCCTGCGCGATGGCCGGCAAGGTCCCCAATATGCCTTCCGGATCATAGCCTTCGGGACCTTTCACGTAGAGTTGCTCACCCAGCAGAAGCCGATCCACGGAAGCAATGAAGTTATGACCGCGCTGCCAGATGTCGACGCCGATCCCGTCGAGCGTCGGCAGCAGCGCGAGCGGCCAATAGCCGACCAGCAGGACGGCGATGAGCGCCATGCGTATTCGCGCACCGGTGGCGAGATACAGTGCCGCACAGGCGCCATAAACCAGCCCGATCCGCTGCAGGACGCCAAACAAGCGCCACTCGCCCGATGCGAAGCTGGAGAACCAGTAGAGGTTCGACAGTATGAAGCCGAGCAGCAGCAGGCGGAAGGTGCGCGCGGCGATCCGGCTGCGCGCGGCCGCGTCCAGTTTCCCGTCCCGCATCGAGAAGGGAATGGCGATCCCGACCATAGTTAGAAAGGCCGGGAACACGAGGTCGGCGAGCGTCAAACCGTCCCAGGAGACGTGCAGGAGAATCGGCGCGACGTCGGCCGGCGGACCATATTTCATGGCCGCGGCAGAGTTGACGAAGATCATCCCCGCGACGGTGAGCCCGCGCAGAACGTCCAGTGAAATCAGTCGCATAGAACCCCGCCCCCGTTCCTTCTGCACGCACCGCAGCTTCGTTACGTCGCAACAAAAATGCAATAGACAGCGGCATGCATTTGTAGTTTATTGGTCCTAGCCCAATGTCGAAATTGGTCACATAGAACCTGTCTTGGGCTGGACGCTTTAGCAAGGGGGTTTTGGGAATGCGTGATCTGCCGATCGATGCGCGCCGGTTCCGTCGACATCTGCTACGCGGAGCGTGCGTCGCTGCACTCGCCGCCATTTCCGGAAACCCGGCCTATGCACAGGATGCACCGGCCACGACCGAGCCGGGTCTGGAGGATGGCGAGGAAGAAATCATCGTCACCGGCATCCGCGAAAACCTCCGGTCCGCCCAGCAGCGCAAGCGCAATGCCGACACGGTCGTCGAGTCGATCGATGCCAAAGATATCGGCTCCTTCCCCGACAAGTCGGTCGCCGAGGCGCTGCAGCGTGTGCCGGGCATCACGGTGGTCCGCTTCGCCGGCACCGACGACACGTCGCACTTCTCTGCCGAGCCGTCGGGCGTCATCATTCGCGGCCTCAACCAGGTGCGCTCCGAATTCAACGGGCGCGACGTGTTCAGCGCCAATTCGTCGCGCGGCCTCAGCTGGCAGGACATCTCCCCCGAACTGCTCGGCGGCGTCGACGTCTACAAGAACCAGACCGCCGACCTGATCGAAGGCGGCATCGCCGGCACGGTGAACCTGCGCACACGCCTTCCGTTCGACAGTTCGGATCGACTGATTTCCTTCTCGGTCAAGAATACCTACGGCGACATCGCCGAAAGATCGACGCCCGAAGTGTCGGGTATCGTCTCCGACCGGTGGATGACCGGCATCGGCGAGATCGGCCTCATGGTGAACGGCGCCTATTCCCACGCCATCACGGCGAGCCAGGGCATCCAGTTCGAGCGTATCGGCATCTTCGACGGTGTCTTCGGACCGGGCACGCAGTATATCCCGAGCGGCATTTACCTTCGCGAGAACGAATATGACCGCAAGCGCTACGGCGTCGCGGCCGCATTTCAATGGTCATCCATTGACGATTCGATGCAGCTAACGGGGCAGTATAACCGCTCGCAATATAATAATAGCTGGCGCGAATATGCGGTGTTCTCAGGTGCATTCAATCCGGATCTTTACGGCCGCCCCAGCGACTTCGTGTATACTGACAACAGCCAGGTCGCGCCGCTGCAAGGCACAGCCCCCTTCACCTTCGACGAGGATGGCAATTTCCTGTCGGGCTGGTGGTCGGCGCCGCGGCCCTATGTCAACGAGGGCGATGCTAACCTGGGCCTTGGCGTCAATGCGAGCGGGCAGGCTTTCTACAATCGCTGCTACGCGTGGGAGGGCTGCACCAACACGCAGCGCGCGCCCCAGGTCGATACTGCCGCCAACGCGCTGCGCAACAAGCAGATCACCCAGGATTTCGGCCTGAATTTTCGTTGGGACGTCGCGAACCGGCTACGCCTCACCCTTGACGCCCAATATGTCGATGCCAGCGTCAGCAACTACAACGCGTCGGTCCTCGCGCGCAGCTATGCCAACACCTTCGTCGACCTGACGGGCAAGTATGCGAACCTGCAATTCTCGCCGACAGCGGACAACATCAACTTGTCGCCGGGCGGCCTTACCAACCCGAACAATTACCATTATTACGCGATCACGGATCATACCGAGGATAGCGATGGCGAGGAGATCGCCTTCCGCGCCGACGCCGAATATGAGGTCGACTCTGGTTGGCTGAGCGCAATCAAGGTCGGCGCGCGCTATGCCGATCGGGACCAGACGGTGCGCTGGGGTGCCTACAATTGGGCGAACATTTCCAACACCTGGACCTATACGCAGGCGCCGTATTTCAACATCGACCGCCCGGTCTATCCGGCGGGCAGCAACGAGGTCCATACGTTCGGACAGGACTTCTTCGCCGGCAATCAGATGAACCAGAACTCGTTCGTGTTCTTCAACATGGATCGACTGGTCAATCGTGAGGCTCTCGCCGACACACTGGGTCGGGAATCTCTTGGGGTCGGCGAATATTACCCGGTCTGCTCGGGCCAGGGCTATCGCGCTGGCGAGACGATCACCGACGACTATGGCTGTTATCTGCCGAGCGAGATTCACCGCGTCAGCGAACGCACGGTTGCCGCATATGCGATGGCGAAGTTCGGCGGGGATAGCCTGACGATCGGGAACGTCCGGGTGTCAGGGAATATCGGCGCTCGCCTCGTCTGGACGCAGGATGGAACCGTTGGAGCGACCACCTTCGGCAACCCGTTCACCGCAGCCGACCTTCCATGTGTCCGCGGCGTTGATGGTGCCGGCAATCCCACGGCTACGGCCGGCTGCGTTATCACGCAGACCGAGATTGCGTTCAACAATGGCGCGACGGTTGCCGACACAACGCGCATCAACCATTTCCACGCCTTGCCCAGCTTCAACATCAAGTTCGACCTGTCGGACAAGCTGGTGTCGCGCTTTGCCTATTCGCGCGCAATGTCGCGGCCTGACATCGGCCTGCTGCGCAACTTCCTCACGGTCAACCGGCTGTCGCCGAACCTGTCCGATCAAAGCGATCCGAACGTCACGCGCGACGCGGCAGGCAATCCGATCGCCTATGATTGGCAATATACCGGCACTTCCGGAAATCCGGGCCTGAAGCCGATCACCGCCGATCAGTTCGATGCGACGCTCGAATATTATTTCTCCCGCGCCGGATCGCTGACGCTGACCGGCTTCTACAAGCAGTTTTACGATTACATCCAGGCCGGTCAGTTCAACCTGTCCATCACAAACAATGGCGTGACGGAGGAAGTGCGGCTCAATCGTCCGGTGAATGGCGACGGCGCCAGCATCTATGGCGCGGAGGCTGCGTTCCAGACGTTCTTCGACTTCCTGCCCGAGCCGTTCGACGGCTTTGGCGTGCAGGCGAACTATACCTTCGTGAAGAATGACGGGATCGAGACCGTCAACCTCACCAACGAGACAGGCGCCGGCACATCCGGCGGCGGTATCTCGTACGAGGATTCGACCGTGCAGGCCAATGCGCTGGAAGGCGTGTCGAAGCACAGCTTCAACATCGTCGGCATGTACGAGAAGGGGAAGGTGTCGGCACGTGTCGCCTACAATTGGCGTTCCAAATATCTGGTTACGGCCATCGACTGCTGCGTCGGCTTTCCGATCTGGCAGGACAGCACCGGCTTCCTCGACGCCTCGCTCCGCTTCCGGGTGACGAACAATCTCGAGTTCGTGGTGGAAGGAACCAATCTGCTCAACACGGACACCGTCCTTTCCCAGCAGGTGGATGGCGAAGGCACTCTCAAGAAGAGTTCCTGGTTCCGGAACGACCGTCGCTACCAACTGGGCGCGCGGATCACTTTCTGAGCGATCGCTCGGCGCCGGACCTTCTCAAAGGGCTGGCGCCGGGAGTTTGCGTAGCTAAGATTTGACGCCATGAAACGGCTCGACCTGTTGATCGTCGGTGGCGGGACGGCTGGATGGATGTGCGCGGCGGCGTGCGCGGCCAAGCTCGATCCACGTCGCTACCGCGTCCGCCTGGTCGAATCCGAGGAGATCGGGACGGTGGGCGTCGGCGAGGCGACGCTGCCGCAGATGAAGGACTTCAACGACTTCCTGGGTCTGGACGAGCGCGCGTTCATGGCGGCCACCCAGGCCAGCTTCAAGCTCGGTATCGAGTTCGTGAACTGGGGTCACGAAGGCAACCGGTACATGCATCCGTTCGGCACGTTCGGGCGGCCGATCGGCGAAGCCGATTTCATGAGCTATTGGACCCGCGCCCGCAATCTGGGGAATGCCAGTCCGCTGTGGGATTATTGCTTCCCCATCGTGGCAGCCCGGCAGAACCGCTTCGCGCTGCCCGGCGGCGATCCGGGCGACGTGCGCAACGCCTTCTCCTATGCCTATCACCTGGACGCCTTTCTTTACGCCCGCTTCCTGCGAAAGTGGTCTGAGGCTCGCGGAGCCGAGAGGATCGAGGGCCGGATCGTGTCGGTGGACCGGGACGAAGAGAGCGGCGGCACCGCGGCGGTGAGGCTGCATGGCGGCGAGAGGATCGCCGCGGATCTGTTTGTCGACTGCTCGGGATTCCGCTCGCTCGTTCTCGGCGGCACGCTGGGCGTGGAGTTGGAGGATTGGTCGCATTGGCTGCCCTGCGACAGTGCCGCGGCTGTGCCGTCGGTGCGATCGGACGACTTCACGCCTTACACCCGCGCGACCCGGCGAAAGGCCGGTTGGCAATGGCGCATTCCGCTCCAGCACCGCACCGGCAACGGCTACGTCTATTCAAGCGCACATATATCCGATGACGAAGCCGCCGCCACCCTGCTCGCCAACCTAGACGGCGAAGCATTGGCGGAGCCGCGCGTACTGCGGTTCAGGGCCGGCAAGCGCCGCAAGGCGTGGGAGCATAACTGCCTTGCGATGGGACTGGCAGGCGGCTTTCTCGAGCCGCTCGAGTCCACCAGCATCTATCTTGTGCAGATGGCGATCATGCACCTCCTCACCCTGATGCCGTCGGGCGAGACAATCGACCCTGCCTTGCCGGCCGAGTTCAACCGGGTGATGGATGTCGAATATGATCGCATCCGCGATTTCCTGATCCTCCATTACGTGGCCAACCCGCCCGACGCGCCGATGTGGGAGCGGGTGAAGGCGGTGGAGATCCCCGACACCCTGGCCGACAAGATCGACCGCTTCCGCCATCGTGGCCACGTTCAGGCCTATCGCGACGGACTATTCGGGCCACCAAGCTGGCATGCAGTATTCGTGGGTCAAGGCGTCGTGCCCGAGCGCGCCCCGCGCCTCGCCGAGATCCTCCCGGAAAAGGTGCTTGCCGAGCGTCTTTCCAGGCTTGGTTCAACCATCGCCCAAGCGGCCGGGTCACTGCCCCTTCATGCCGACTTCGTCGCACACTACTGCCGGGCACCCCCAGCTTGAGCCGCGCGATCACCAAGGTCGCTATCTTTGGTGGCGGCGTCGCCGCGGCATCGGCCGCGCTGGCAGTGATGCGCGCTTACGGTAGACTGGGGGTGGAGGTTGTGTGGGTGGAACAGCCCGGCGCCATGTGCGGGCACGAGGCGCTGATCGCGCCACCCGATCTCATGACCTTCCACCGGCTGCTCGGCATCGATGAAGCGGCGCTGATCACGCGGGCGGGCGCCACCATCAACATGGGGCAGCAATTTGCCGGCTGGTCAGGTGGCGACGACGCCTTTCTCCATGCTTATGGCGACGCGGGAACGCCCTTTGCCTCCCTCCCCTTTCTGCAACATTGGTCGCGCGCGCGCCGTGCGGGCCTTGGTGTCGCGCTGGAGGATTTCTCCCTCGCCGCCGCCGCGGCCAAGCAAGGCCGCTTCGGAGAGCCAAGGGGCGATGCGATGCGCCAGGTGGTCAAGCACGGGCTGCACCTCGACGCGACAGGCTATGCATCGCTGCTGCGCGAAACCTGTGTAGATGCAGGCATCGCGATCATCTCCGGCCAAGACTCAGAGCCCATCGTGCGGAACGGTCGTGTGGAGGGCATCGTGCTGCCTGGCGGCGACAGAGTGGATGCAGACTTCTTCATCGACGCGCACGGCACTCTGATCGATGCGCTGGATGCGCAAGGCATGCTTGCAGATGCGCCGCCATGCGACAGGCTGATCCGTGCGTCGGCAGCACCGCTCGACCCGCTGCCGCTGTTCAGCCGGGTGATGGCGCATGATGCAGGCTGGCTGACCTTCATCCCGCTTGCCGATCGCACCGCCATCGAGTTCGCTTATGCGAGCGACCGGGTGCGTGATGAGGAGGCGGTAGCTCTTCTGCCGGCGATAGCGGGGCGCCCTGTCCTGGCCCAAGCGGCTTCGGAGCAGGTGTATGCCCGATCGCGCCCTCGCCCGTGGGTGGCGAATTGCGTGGCGATCGGATCGGCCGCGGGCGACGCTCCCCCCCTCGATGCCGTCGCACTGCTGCTGCTCCAGCTTTCGATCGCGCAGCTGATCCTGCTTTGGCCGCTCGACGCCGAGGACATGCCGGAAGCGGACATCTACAATGAGGAGATTGCCGGCTCGCAAGCACGGGTGGCCGACTTTACTGCCATGCACTTCCGTCTCGCGCGGCGCAGAGGCCCGTTCTGGGACGCTGCACGTGCAAGGCCGATCTCGGACATACTCGCGCGCAAGATCGCGTTGTTCGAAGCACGCGGCATGATCGCCCACCTCAATCATGAGGCACATGTGGACGACAGCTGGATGTTTTGCATGACCGGGCATGGCCTCATCCCGCGCAGCTCGGACCCGCAGGTCGATGCGATGGAGGACGTGGCGCTGATGACCGAATTCCGGCGGCAGCTCGGTGCGATTGCCGCGGAGGTGCGCGGCATGGAGATGCATAGGGACGCACTCCGCCGCATGGCGACCGCGAAGCGATGAGCGCGCGTACGCGCCCGATCCGCCGGATCGTGATCGTCGGCGGCGGCAGCGCCGGGTGGATGACTGCCGCAGCCCTTGGACGCGCGCTGTCGGGAGGCACGCACAGCATCACCCTTGTCGAGTCGGAAGCGATCGGCACCGTGGGCGTGGGTGAAGCGACCGTGCCGCCGATCCTGGAGTTCAACCGCTATCTGCGTGTCGACCCGCAGACCTTCCTTCGCGAGACCAAAGGTACGATCAAGCTCGGTATCGCCTTTGAAGGCTGGGGCGGCACGGACAATTCCTATTTCCACCCGTTTGGCTTCCTCGGCGTCGAGATGTCGGGAATCCACTTCCACCATTTCTGGTTGCGCCATGTCGCGGCAGGCGGCGATCCGGATTGGACGCCCTACAATCTGGAGGCCAGTGCAGCCCGCACCGGTCGCTTCGCGCCGGCTACGCGCTATGGCCCCGTCCATCATGCCGTGCATTTCGACGCCGGCCTCTACGCCGGCTTCCTGCGGCGCCATGCCGAGGCGGCGGGCGTGCGTAGGCAGGAAGGCAGGGTCGTCGATGTCGAGCTCGATCCGGAAGACGGCTATATCGAAGCGCTCACGTTAGACGATGGCCACCGGATAGAGGGCGACCTGTTCATCGACTGCTCCGGCTTTCGCGGCCTGCTGATCGAAGGCGCTCTCAAGACCGGCTATGTCGATTGGCGCCACTGGCTGCCATGCGACCGTGCAGTGGCGCTGCCCTCGACCAGAAGCGGCGATCGTCCCCCTTTCACCACGTCCACGGCGCGCGAAGCGGGATGGCAATGGCGCATCCCGCTCCAGCATCGGGACGGCAATGGTTATGTCTACTCCAGCGCGCACCTCGGGGATGGGCAAGCGGCTGACCTGCTCGGCGCGCGTCTTCCTGGCGAGGCACTCGCCGACGCGAACGGCCTTCATTTCCAGGCGGGGCACAGGCGGCAGATATGGAACCGCAATTGCGTTGCCATCGGTCTTGCCGGCGGGTTCATCGAGCCGCTCGAATCAACCTCCATCCACCTCATCCAGACGACCATCATTCGTCTGCTGGCGCTGCTGCCGGGTCACGGCATCGACCCGCATGTGGTCGCGCGCTTCAACCGCGATGCGACGCGTGAATATGAGACGATCCGCGATTTCGTGATTGCCCATTATGCCTGCGCCGGCCGAGCGGACACGCCTTTCTGGCAGGATGTGGCGGCAGCCGGCGTGCCGGACAGCCTTGCCGAACGGATCGAGGCGTTTCGCGCGACCGGCAACATCCTGTTCGAACCGGGCGACTTGTTCGGCCCGACGAACTGGTATTGCGTACTCACCGGCCAGGGCGTGCGACCGCGCGGATGGCATCCGATCGCGGACGCCCTGCCGGCGCAAGAGCTTGCCGCACGCCTTCAGACCCTGCGTGAGCGTGTGGCCGAACAGATCACCCAGCTTCCGCCTCATGCTGCCTATCTGCGGACGCTCGACACGTAGATTTCAGCCGCTGTTGAGCTCGGCCACATAATCGTAGCTATCGCCGCGATAATAGCTCTGCGTGAACTCGGCGG
>CAKTCN010000019.1 GCA_934539295.1 uncultured Allosphingosinicella sp. | reverse complement strand
CTCGGCAAGATGCGCCCGCAGCGCATTCGACAGCTGCGTACGCTGGCGGCTCAGGATCAGGCGAACCCGGTGAAGCATCATTGCGCTCTGCTGCTCGGCCGACTTGATCCCGACAAAGCGCATGGTCGGCCGAGTGACCGCCTCGCAGATCGCCTCGGCATCGGCAGCGTCGTTCTTGCCACGCTTCACATACGGCTTCACATATTGCGCCGGCATCAGCTTCACGTCGTGCCCGAGCGCGATCAGCTCACGCGCCCAGTAATGCGCCGATGCGCAGGCTTCGATCCCGATCAGACAGGGTGGAAGCTTGGCGAAGAACTTGAGCATCCGGCCGCGTGTCAGTCGCTGGCGAAGCACCGCCGCGCCATCCGCATCAACGCCATGAACCTGGAACACGCTCTTCGCGCGGTCCAAACCAATCGTCGTGACTATTCCCATCGTGCCCCTCCTTCCGGCTCATCCGCAGCTCATCCTGCGGAAGGGGTGGAGAGCCGTCCACGTCATCAGTTGCGAACGCGTCCGCTCCGCGGTAACTTGCCACGGCGGGCTTGAGGTCGAAGCATATGTCAGACAAGCGACTACACATCGTTGCGGGCTTAGGCTTTCTACTACTCGCTACCGCAGTAATCTTCGACGTCCCGTACAAGGTCGGATTTTGGTTGGGAACGCATTAGTCAGCGCCCACTTTCCCCGCTTCTTGTTACCCGCTCTGCGTTATCGCGCGATCAGCCTCAAGGCCGGCGCCTCGTTTAGGCGAACTTGCCGCCTGGCAACACACGACCCATTCGCGGACGTTCGTGCCACTTATATGACGAGTATGCAGCAAGGAGGTCTTATGCCGCCCATCATCAGCGGGTTTATACTGGTGTCGGCGACGACCATGTTGGTGGTCTCGCTCGCTACGGATACGATCCCGGAAGCTTGGCCGTTCGGGCCTTGGCACCGCGAAGATCACCCTGTTGCTTTCCGAAGGTTCGTCGGCGGCCTTACGGTTGTTGCTGTTACAAGCGCCATACTGTTGATCTTCACCCTGCTCAGGTGATGGCAGCTTCCGACCCAGTTGCAGACGAAGGAATAGCGTGTAAGCTTTGCTGAAAGCTGACGTTCGGGAGATATCAATGCTCACGGTGTTGCTCGCTTCAGTGATCAGTGCTGCTCCCTCTGATCTCCCTCGCTCGTGGGCACAATTCAGCCGATCCGGCGCACTCAATCATGTCAGCGAAACGGTCGACATTGCGACAGGTGACAAGGGCAAGGACGCGGAATTCCGGTACGTTCTGCGCCGCACCAAGCTCACGCTTAGCGCGGAGCCGGAAGTCGCATGGGCCGACAGTGAGACCTGCCCTGCGGTTCGATCCGTCATAGTCGCCATGCGCGGCATCCAGATGCCATCGCCCGCACCCTATGGCCTTCCGGATGGATCCGCAGTGATTACGTTGGATGGAACAGGCTATTCGCTCACCGCGCCTTCCTCAGATAACATGGGCAAGCTGACGATCAGTTCGAACATCGGCTCGCCGCTCGCATCCTGGGTGGACACCTCTCTTAAACAGCTAGAATCCTGTTGGAGAACGTCAGCTTTCTAGCTTTGCTAGACGAAGAGCTGCCGGTCGCTTAACCACCCAAGCTCGGACACTCGACCCCGCCTTGTGAGGACATCAGCCTGTGGATCTCTCAGGCCGATGGCGCAGGTTGCGCGTGGGCCGCGATCATTCTGGAGTTCGACGGACGGGTGAATTCCCCATGGCACGGTCCACCAGGCCGCCCCGGACCTCCAGGCTGCGCTGCGGGCGGCCCCGGTCCTGTTCGCCTTATGGCAGGCGTTGACGCCGCTCGGACGGAACGAGTTCATCTGCTGGGTCGAGGATGCGAAGCAGCCCGCCACGCGCGCACGGCGCATTCGGCGAACGTGCGAGGAACTGGCCGAGGGGAAGACGCGGCCCTGCTGCTGGCCGGGCTGCATCCACCGCACCGACAAGGCGCCGGGCCGTTGGCAGCAGGCAGTTCTTGCCGAGGCGAAGCGAAAGCGGGATTGAAGCCGCCTGGCTCAGGCATTGCTTTCACGCTCGGGCGAAGGCAGCTGCCCCGCACGGTGCGGAGACTGAACGCCCCAGCCTAGATGGTGATGCCGCGCAGCAGCAGGGGCAGGTCGCCGCTCTCGCCCCGTGCCTCGGACATCAGTCGATCCTTGAGCGGCCCGATCCGCTGCACCGCGCCCATGCCGAAGCGGCGGATCGCCGACGCCGCTTTGCCCGGCACGCCATAGAGCCGCGTCAGCCCATCGGTGCTGGCTGCGACCATCAACGTATCGAGGCTGCGCCAGCGGGCATAACGTTCCAGCAGATAGGCATCGCCGAGGTCCATGCCGGTGCGCGCGCCCTCGACCAGCACCTGGACCAATGCCGCCGCGTCGCGGAAGCCGAGGTTGAGGCCCTGGCCCGCAATCGGGTGGATGCCGTGCGCCGCATCGCCGACCAGCACCAGCCGCTCGGCCGTGATCCGTGCGGCGTGATGGAAGCCGAGCTTGTAGCTCGACCGCGGCCCCGCCAGCGCGATTTCGCCCAGGAAACCGCCCATCCTCTTCTCGATCTCGGCCGCCATCGCGCGCTCCGGCAGGCCGAGGAAGCCCGACGCATCGCGCTCGTGGACCGACCACACCACCGCCGAACGATGCCGCCCTTCCGAATCGTCGCGCATCGGCAGCAAGGCGAAAGGCCCGGCCGGATAGAATATCTCATAGGCCACGTTGCCGTGCGGCCGTTCGTGCGTGATCGTGACGATCATCGCGCGGTGTTCGTAATTCCAGCGTGCCACCGGGATGCGCGCGGCCTCGCGCGTCGGCGAGTTGCGTCCCTCGGCCCCGATCAGCAAAGGCGCCGTCGCCGCGCGTCCGTCCTCCAGCGCCACGCGCACGCCCGCCCCGTCGCGCACCACGTCCGCGGCGCGGCCGGGCATCATCAGCTTGACGCCGGGCGCCTCCACGGCGGCTTCCTGCAGCACCTGCCGCAGCCGGCGATTCTCGAACATGATGCCGAGCGGATCGTCCCCCTGGGGTGCGTCGAACACCAGCCCGCCGGGCGCCAGGCCGTCGCTCACCCGGATCGCCTGGATCGGGCAGCCTTCGCCGGCCAGCCGGTCCGCCACTCCGATCGCCTCCAGCATCCGGAAGGACGCGCTCGCCACTGCCGTGGCCCGCCCGTCGAACGCGGGCGCGACCAGCGCCTGCGGGTCGGCCGGATCGATGACGATGCTGGAAAGGCCGTGGCGGTCGAGGGCAATGGCGACCGTCAGGCCGACCAGGCCGCCGCCCAGGATGATGACGTCCGCGCGCTCCATGGGCCCCGCCTTACAGATGCCCGCCCCTGCCGCCAAGCGCTTGACCGCAAATGGCCGCCGGGCGCATTAAGCCGTTGGGAACATTTGGGGCACATTGGCATGGCAACATCCGCGCGCAAGGCTGAGGCCGGCCGCATCGCCGAGTGGAAGCAGGGCATGGGCCGCGGACTGCGGCGGTTCGGCGCCTATGCGGGTGGCGCGCTGCTCGTGGCGCTCGCGCTGGCGCTCCTCGCCGCCCTGGTCAGCTACCGGCCGAGCGACCCATCGCTCAACACCGCGGCGGCTGGCCCCGTCGGCAATTGGATGGGCAGCATCGGCGCCTATCTCGCCGATCTGTTGCTGAGCCTGTGGGGCCCGGCCGCGGGCCTCCTCTCGCTCCTCCTCGTCGTCCTGGGCCTGCGGATCGCGCGCCTCGACCATGCCGGGCGCTGGCTCCGCGCGTTGCTGATGACCGGCATCGGCATCGGCCTGTTCGGCACTGCCGCCGCCTTGCTGTTCGGGGGCGCGGTCAACGGCCTTCCCGCGGGCTGGGGCGGCGCCTTCGGCCTCAGCCTCGCCAGCCTCATCGACCTTGGGCTCGCCCAAGTCGGCGACGCCGGCATCGCCGAGCCGTTCCGCGTCGTTGCCGTCGCCTTGTGCGGCCTCGGCGGCCTTGTCCTCTTCTATTTCGGCCTCGGCCTTCGCGAGGAGGAGCGCCACTGGATCGGCAGCCGCCGCATCGCCGCGCCCAAACTCCCCCGCCTTCCCCGCCGCAAGGCTGCCGACATTCCCGACGACCTTGCCGACGAGGACATGGATTATGACGATGTCGACGACGCCCCGCCGCGCCCGTCGATCGTCTCCGCGCCCGAACCGCCGCGCACCGTCATCAACGATCGTCCCCCGCCCAAGGGCGG
Source organism: uncultured Allosphingosinicella sp. (assembly GCA_934539295.1). Lineage (GTDB taxonomy): Bacteria > Pseudomonadota > Alphaproteobacteria > Sphingomonadales > Sphingomonadaceae > Allosphingosinicella. The sequence continues at coordinate 60,197 of CAKTCN010000019.1, read as the reverse complement.
CAAGCGCCCCGACCAGGAACGCCAGGCCAGCCTCGCGCTCGGCGACGGCTACACCCTGCCGCCACTCTCGCTCCTCAATCCCGTTCCGCCGCAGCCGGATACCAAGCTCGACAAGGCCGCGCTCGAACGCAACGCCCGCCTGCTCGAATCGGTGCTGGAGGACTTCTCGGTGAAGGGCGAGATCGTCGAGGTCCGCCCCGGCCCCGTCGTCACCATGTACGAGCTGGAGCCCGCCAGCGGCATCAAGGCCAGCCGCGTCATCTCCCTGGCCGACGACATCGCCCGCAACATGTCGGCGCTCTCCGCCCGCGTCGCCACCATCCCCGGCCGCACGGTGATCGGCATCGAGCTTCCCAATGCCAAGCGCGAGATGGTGACGCTGACCGAACTCATTGCCTCCCACGCGTTCGAGGACCAGGTCGCCTCGCTCCCCATCATCCTGGGCAAGAATATCGCCGGCGATCCCGTCGTCGCCGATCTCGCCCCCATGCCCCACCTGCTCGTCGCCGGCACCACCGGATCGGGCAAGTCGGTCGGCCTCAACTGCATGATCCTGTCCCTGCTCTACCGCCTGACGCCCGAGCAGTGCCGCATGATCATGATCGATCCCAAGATGCTGGAACTCAGCGTCTATGACGACATCCCCCACCTCCTCTCACCCGTGGTGACGGAGCCTGCCAAGGCGATCCGCGCGCTCAAATGGACGGTGGAGCAGATGGAGGAACGCTACCGCCAGATGGCAAGCGTCGGCGTGCGCCAGCTCTCCTCCTTCAACGCCAAGGTGCGCGAGGCCAAGGCCAAGGGCCAGCCGCTCGGCCGCCGCGTCCAGACCGGCTACGACCCCGACACCGGGCAGCCGATGTACGAGAATGAGGAGCTCGAATATAACGTCCTGCCGCAGATCGTGGTGGTGGTGGACGAGCTTGCCGACCTCATGATGACCGCCGGCAAGGAGGTCGAATTCCTGATCCAGCGCCTCGCCCAAAAGGCGCGCGCCGCGGGCATCCACCTCATCATGGCGACGCAGCGCCCCTCGGTCGACGTCATCACCGGCGTGATCAAGGCGAACCTGCCGACCCGCATCTCCTTCTCCGTCACGTCCAAGATCGACAGCCGCACCATCCTCGGCGAACAGGGCGCCGAGCAGCTGCTGGGCAAGGGCGACATGCTCTACATGCCCGGCGGCAAGCAGATCGTGCGCGTCCACGGACCCTTCGTCACCGACGAGGAAGTCCGTGCAATCGCCGACTATTGGCGCGGCCAGGGCCTGCCCGACTATATCCAGTCGGTGACGGAGGAGCCGGAGGACGGCGGCTACATGTTCGAAGGCCAGCCCACCGGCGAAGACGACCCCGACAGCCAGCTCTACCGCAAGGCCATCCAGACCGTCGCCGAAAGCCAGAAAGCCTCCACCAGCTACATCCAGCGCCAACTCCGCATCGGCTACAACAACGCCGCAAGGCTGATCGAGCGCATGGAAAAGGACGGGATCGTCTCGGCGCCGGATCATGTGGGCCGGCGCGAGGTGCTGGTCGATGCGGAGGGGCGTCCGGTTTGAGGGTCGTCTCGGCGCTTTCGTGACGGGTAGTCGTCGTGGGTACAGCTATGCCTTCGGCTAGTCGGCCTAGATAACTCAAACTTCCCGGTAATATATATTGCGCGCTCCCGCGCCCATATTCTAGCCTCGGCTCATAAGCTGGGGGGAATGATGAAAAAAGGTCTGTGGCTGACGAGCGCGTCGCTTGTCATGTTGAGCGCGTGCGGCGGCGGGGGCACTGGTGGCGGCAGTGGCGTGAACCCTATCCCGCCTGTGTCCGGCACCCCGGGGGGTACGCCCACGTTACCGCCGCCGCCTCCGCCGCCGCCCCCACCGCCTGCGGTCGAGGCACCGCCTCCTCCACCACCGCCGCCGCCTGTGGTCGCGCCTCCGCCGCCACCGCCTGTGGTCGCACCTCCGCCTCCACCCCCTCCGCCGCCGGAGCCAGCGCCGCCTCCTCCACCGCCGCCTGTGGTCGCGCCTCCTCCTCCTCCTCCTCCTCCTCCTCCTCCTCCTCCTCCGCCGCCGCCGCCGCCGCCGCCGCCGCCAGAACCCGCACCGCCCCCTCCGCCGACCAACAAGTCGCTATCGGCGCTGACGGTTAGTCAGACCTTTGCGGCAGAGGCGGGAACGGCAATGGCCAATTATCCGGGCGAGGGCACTGGCGCCTCGTTCCCTGCATCGGTGGCACTCAGCGTCCAATATGACGCAGAGACCAAGCGATACACGTTGGTACGCCCGGGTTTCAGCAGCAGCTTCGGCGAGCGGGAGCTTGACTCGCAGGCCAGCAACGCCGCCTTCACGGCTTACCGCTTGGCCAACGCGACTGCCATCGACATGCTGCGGTTGACCAAGCCGGGCACGAGTGGCGCGTTCAACTACGAATATGTGGGCGGGGGCATCTGGCGCACCCTGGATACTGCCGGCGGAGTGGAGCAGCATCGTTTCGCCGCCTTCACCTATGGTATGCCCAGTCCGGATGCGGACGTGCCGCTTACGGGCAGCGCGAGTTTCGCCATCGGCCTGGTCGCCAACGCTGCTACGTCGCAGGGCATGCTCGACATCTACGGAACCGGCCTGCTCAAGGTCGATTTCGCGGAGCGCCGCTTCACCATCGAAGGCGCAACCAGCAACCGTGACCTCCCATCTCCCGGTTCCACCCTCCCCGGGTTCCTGAGGATCGGCCGCTTCGAGGGTAATGGCCTGGTGGCATCAGGATCCAACGCGATGATTGGCACGGTCAATCTCCAGGCCACGAACCGATATACCACCTCCTTGACCGGTGCCTTTTTCGGACCGGGGCTGGCCGAGATTGGCGCAACAATCGTCGGCATCGGTTCTTATAGCGCCCACGGGTTGGTCGGCAGCATCCTGGGACGTAAGGGCGATGTCGCGCCCGAGTTCGAGACCATGGCCAACCTCATGGCGCCGCTTTCTCTCACGGAGCTGAGCAGGCAGGTTCTCTATCGAGAGGAGAGGCCCGGCGTATACAGCCAGGCGTCGCTGGACCACCAGACCTGGTCATCCATGTCTATCGACCCAGCGGCCGGAACGTTCCGCTTTGGCCTCGCCCACCTGACGCCCGCCACGCGCCTGGCCAATCAGGCCGACCCGCGCTTCACGGCGTATCAGACCAGCGGGGCGACGAATCATGAGGCCAAGGTCTATCGGGCAGGGGCCGGCAATCCCGAACTCGACCTGAGCTATACCAGCTTCGCCATAGATAACGTCGCCGTGGCGGGAGACGGCCGGCGGTGGATTGATGCGAGCCTGTTTGGCATGCAGACCTACGGCCCGAATGTCCCGACAAGTGGGCGCGGCGTGTTCGAAGGCCGCGTGCACGGCGGTGCCGTTGGCGCCGGCGCAAGTGCCGATCGGTTCTCGGTGGAAGGCAGCGCCGGCCTGGACGTCGATTTCGCCAAATCCACCTTCACCGGCTCCATGACGCCGTTCGTTACCAATCTTCGCACGGGTGAAATCTCGCAACTCGGCGCCTACACGTTCCAGAACGGAACATTGTCCCCGATGGCCTTGGCGCTCAATGCCGAGATCGGAGGCCCACCCGGCGCGTCGGGCGCAATGCACGGGAGCTTCTTCGGCCCCTTTGCACAGGAAGTGGGGGCAACCTTCGGCCTGATCACGCCCGGTGCGGGTACGGTGTTGACCGCCACCGGCGTCATCGTCGGCAAGCGTCGCTAAGACGCGCCACGGGATGAAGCTGTCGAAGTGGGGGTTCGCGGCTGCGGCATTGCTGCTGCCAGCCGGGGTGGCCCAGGCCCAGGCCCAGGCACCGACGGCGGACACGCAGTCCGTTACCGCAGTTGAACTGTTCGGTCTGGCGGATGCGGCGATGCGCGACGGGCGGGTGGACGAGGCAGAGACCATTTACCGCGCGCTGATCGGCGATCCAGAGATCGAACTGCGGACCGAGGCGCGGTTCCGGCTGGCCCAGCTGTTGCGCAGCCAGGGCGAGAAGCGGGCAGCCGCCGTGCTGTTCAGGGAGATTCTGGATGAGAAGCCGGATGCGCCACGGGTGCGGATCGAACTGGCCGGCATCTTGGCAGAGCTTGGCGATCTAACAGCGGCGAGGCGCCAATTGCGGCAGGTTCAGTCGGGTGCGCTTCCGCCCCACATTGCGCGTGCGGTTGACCAGTTTTCGACCGCGCTCCGATCCCGCCGCCCTTATGGCGCCAGCTTCGAGGTGGCAATCGCCCCAGACAGCAACATAAACCGTGCAACCGAGGTTCGCACGCTGGACACCGTGATCGCGCCGTTGGAGCTGGACCGCGATGCCCGGTCGCGCTCCGGAATAGGGATCAAGCTCGCCGGGCAGAGCTTCGCTAGGGTGCCGCTGGGCAGCCGCTCGTCGCTGGTGCCGCGGCTCTCGGGGATTGGCGACCTTTATCGCTCCAGCCAGTTCAACGACCTGGCGCTCAGCGCCCAATTGGGTGTCGAGCATAGTTTTGGTGGGCGCGACCGGGTGACGATCTCGTTGGGCGAAGGTTGGCGCTATTTTGGTGGCGACCTCTATGCGCGCACCCACGCTGTGTCGGGCGACTGGTTGCACGCCATTGGGCAGACCATGCAATTGTCTGTGGCCTTGTCCGCCGCGCGCGCGAACCATCGCAACAATGATCTGCAGGACGGAACATTGTTCGACGCAAATATAGGCTATGAACAGGCATTCCACCCGCGCTCGGGTGGCAGCCTCTCGATCGGCCTCACGCGGCAAACGGCGCGCGACCCGGGCTACGCTCACGTTTCGGGCAGCGTGACGAGTCTCTATTATCACGAGGTCGGCGGGGCGAGCCTGTTCGGCTCGGCATCCTTGCGCCGGCTGGAAGCAGACGAGCGCGTGTTCCTGTTTCCGCAACGTCGCCGGGATTGGCTGGGTCGAATGACGGTGGGCGGCACCTTCCGCCAACTCAAGCTATCGGGCTTCGCGCCTGTCGTGCGCATCATCATGGAGCGCAATCATTCCACCGTGGGCATCTACGACTACCGGCGTAAGGCGGTGGAGTTCGGGGTTACGCGGGCCTTTTGATCCATTTGCCGGATTGGCGAACCCGATCAGATCAGAGGCTGCGGCGATTGAAGCGGCGGGAAATGCCTGCCGCTACGCACATTGAAGTGGCAAGCTGCAACAGCGCAGTAGATCCGTCCGCCCGCATACCCGGACGGACGAATCCTCGCGCATCACCCAGCCTTAGCCGCAGCCCCGTCACACTCGCCCACGCGCTTTCCTGTCACCTGCGTCTTGGTCGTCACCTTGCCGCCGGGCGTCTCGCTGCCCGGCATGTTGACCAGGTTGACGGTGCCCTCGCTGGTCACGTCGTAGCTGGTGCTGGTGAACTTGCCTTCCATCGTGGCGCGCATGCCGACATTCGGGTTGGCCGGGTCCTGGCCGCACGTCATGGTGCCCTTCATGTTGCCGCCGGTCATCTCGAAATCCTCATAGGTGCAGCTCTTGGCCATGCCGAGCAGGTCCTGCGGCGGCCTGGCGGCCATTTCGGGCGTCACGCAGGTTTCCACCGTCTGCCCGCCGGCCTGCTTCATCGTCTGCACCATCTGCGGCGGCACGCCGTCGCCCTCGACCGACAGGATCGCGACGCGCGTCTCCCACTTGCCGGGCTGGAGCTTGATTGCGTCCTGAGTCGCCTTCGTCACCTCCGCGACCGAGGCATTCTCGGCCTTGTAGTCGGGTTCGGAACCGCAGCCGGCCAGCGCCATCATGGCCGGAAGGACGATCAACAGTCGCTTCATGCATTTCGCTCCATCTCGTGAGGGGTCGGACAAGGAAAATTGGTCGCTACATGCCCGAAACGTCGTCGCGGCGTTCCGGCTCCTTTGATCCGCCATCTTTCTCGCCGTTTTTCCTCCCGCGGCGGCCGATGGACCATCCGGAACGCTTTCCTACACGATCTTAATTTGATCCAAGCTGGTTCATGAGCAACCAGCAAGAGTCCCGGGCCGGCTCCGAACTGCCCGCAACCGCCAATCCCTCCAACCCCGCCGTCGATGCCCATGGCTTCGTCACCGGCGACTATAAATGGGTGCCCGTGCGCCGCCGGCCGCGAGAGGACGGGTGGTCGCCGCGCAAGATGGTGGCCTTTGTCCAGTCGTTGGCCGACACCGGCTGCGTCACCCTTGCCGCCAAGGAAGCGGGCATGTCGGTGCGCTCCGCCTACGCTCTGCGGCGCGCGCCGGGTGCGGAAAAGTTCGCCGCCGCGTGGGAGGCCGCGATCGGCCAGGCCGCGCACCGCCTGGTCGACGTCGCATTCGACCGCGCCATCAACGGCGTGGTGGAGCCGATCTACGACCGCGAGGGCAATTACCGGGGGCAGAAGGTGCGGCACAATGATCGCCTGCTCATGTTCCTGATGCGCGCCCATCATCCCGAACGCTATCGCACCGCCCACGCCAGTTTCCGCCGCCCCGAAGAGCCGCTGCCCGCCCGCCCCGAACCGGTCGCACGCAGCATCGCCACCTTGCAGCCCGTTCCGCCGGCCCCGCCGCACCTGCTCCTGACGGAGGAGGAACTGGAGCACGAACTCGACCTCGCCGACCTGGCGGAGGGCGACCTGCCGCATTTCTACGACGACATCCCCCATGGCGCGTGCGCAGGCGGCGATGCGGCGCCGTCCGACGCCTTCATCATGCCACCGGAGGCGGATGACGGCGATCCGCTCGCGCTCGATCCGCCGGTCCCCTTCCACCCCCTGCCCCCACAGCCGCAGGAACCCGCGCCCGAGCCTCTCGCCTACCATCCGGGCGGCGGGGACGGAGATGGCGACGATCCCGAATCCGACGACGAAGATGAGGACGCGGACGAGGACGAGGACGAATACGACGACGCTGAAGGTGACGAGTACGACGACGACGACGACGACGAGTACGGCGGCGAGGAGGAAGAGGAAGAGGGAGAGGAAGAGGAGGAAAGCCTCGGCGCCACCTCAATGGGCGCCGGTGGGGACCATGGGGACTATGTCGACGCCGCCCAGGCGCGCAGGTTCGCCGCGCTGGCGTGCAAGATCGAACGCACGCTCGCGGCTATGTCCTCACCCGGCGGGGATGACGCCGCGGACACCGACACGGAGACGGGCACCGACTCCGACGCCGAAACAGGCTGAACCCCGTCTTGGCGTGAATCTAGTGTGAACTTCCGTTCATGTTGGGGGCGCGGGGGACGCCTCCAACCGGGAATCAGGGGCGGGACAGCATCGCGAAGGCGGCCTGCTTCTCGGCCGGGCTCATCTTCGCCTCCAGCGCGGCGATCGCGCGCGGTGCGTTTTCGTGCCCGCGTGCGCCCGCGCGCTTCATCCATGCCAGTGCCGCGGGCATGTCCTTGGGCCCGCCCTCCCCCTTGGCGCACATCGCCGCCAGGTTGAACATCGCGTCCACGTCGGCCGCCTTGGCCGCCGCCTCGAACCATTGGCGCGCGACCTTGTCGTCCTTGGCGACCTGCGCGCCTTCGTAGAAATAGGTGCCGAGCGCGGTGGAGGCCGGCGCATGACCCTTGAGCGCGGCGGTCTTGTAGAAACCGATCGCCTTTTCCGGATCGGGCGCCACGCCCTTGCCGAAGTCATAGGCCTGGCCGAGCGCGTAGAGAGCGGGACCGTAATCGTGCTTGGCGGCCGCGTTGAACCAGCCGAGCGCGGTCTTCGGGTTCTGCTTAACGCCCTCGGCGCCCTCCAGCAGGAGCTCGCCGAGCGCGACCTGCGCGGCCGAATGGTCGAGCGTCGCAGCCTCGCGGTACAAGGCGGCGGCCTTCTTGAGGTCGGCCGGCGTGTCGATGCCCCGCGCGTAGATGTCGCCCAGCGTCTTGGCGGCGGCGACATGGCCGACATCCTTGGCCTTGTCATACCAGCGGCGCGACTCGGCGGGATCCTTGGCGATCGGACCGAAACCGTTGCGATAGATGTTGCCCAGCATCACCGCGGCCTCGCCCACCGCCGTATTGCGCTCGGGCTGTTCGGGGTCGAACATCGGCATCTCGCTGACCGGGTTGAACGGCAAGGTGGCCGTCTTCTTCAGCCACTTCACGCCCTCGGCCGGGTCGGACGCGGTGCCGAGCCCCTGGAGGAGGATCTTGCCGATGAACAGGGAGGCCTCGTCGCCCCCCTCCGCCGGCTGCAGCTTGCGCTCCGCCTTGCGGAACCACTCCAGCGCCTCGGGGTAGCGGCCTTGGTCGAACAGCGCGAAGGCCATCGGCAGCGTCTCGTCGCGCGCCACGATCGCCGCGCGCTGATTGGCGAAGCGGCTGTTGCTCTCCGCCTGCACCGTGTCGGTGGTCCCCGCACCGCGCTGGTAATTGCTGCGGCACACCGTCAGCGCGCTTTCCAGGCTGGTCTCCTCATTGGCTGCCTGCAATCCAGCCTCGCCTTCGGCCGCCGTCTCGCTGTCGCCCGAACTGCGTCCGATCACCTCGGCGGCCATGCTCTCGCTGGCAAAGGAGCCGCCCTGGTAGATGAGGGTACGCGCGCCGAAGCGGTTCTTGGGCAGGGTCGGCAGCGGCGATCCGGCCGCCACCTTGGGCGGGGCGTTGTAATCGGGGTTGCGCGGCATGCGGGTCGGCACCAGCATCGGCACGCTGCCTGCCGTACCCAGCACTGCGCGGAAGAAGGGATCGCGCGCCATCGCCTCGCAGGTCGCCGATCGCGGTGCCTCGGCCTGCGGAGTGCGCTTGCTGGTGATGACGATCTCGTCTTCCAATGCCGGCGTTGCGGGCGTTTGCGCACCGGCCATGACGGACAGGCCCATCGCCGCACCGCCGATCAGTCTCAACAGGCTCCTCATGCTTCCCCCCCTTTTCCCCTTCACGCTTTGATTCGGCGCGCCTTTTCGGTTGAGGCTATCACGCCCGATCGGCTTGTCAGCCGTCCAAAATCACGGCCGCGTCAGCACCGATGCGCCTGCAGCCCGTTCTGCCGGCGACATCCGCCGCTCGAGCGCCGCAAGTGCGCGTGGAGCCGTCTCGTGACCGGCCTGTGCGGCGCGGTTGAGCCAGGCCCAGGCCTGCGGCACGTCGCGTTCGCCGCCCTCGCCGCGCGCATACATGGCGGCAAGGTTGAACATGCCTTCGGCGCTCGAGGACTTGGCGGCTGCTTCGAACCAGCCGCGCGCCGTCGCCTCGTTCCGGGCGACCTGCGATCCCTGGTAAAAGAAGGTGCCGAGTGCATTCGCCGCCGCCGGATCGCCGCGGATCGCCGCCTCCTTGTAGAAACCGATCGCCTTGGCCTGGTCGGGCGGCACGCCCTGCCCGAAATCATAGGCGCGGCCGAGTGCGAACAGCGCGGGGGCATAATCGTGCCGCGCGGCGGCATTGTACCACGCGATCGCCTCTCCCGGATCGGCCTTCACGCCCTCACCCGTGCGCAGGATGTCGGCATAGGCGACCTGCGCTGCGGGATGATCGTAGGTCGCCGCCTTCTTGTAATAGGATGCCGCCTTCTCGACGTCGCGTGGCGTGTCGATACCCAGATAATAGATGTCGCCCAGCACTGCGGCGGCCGATATGTGGCCAACTGCATAGGCCTTGGTCAGCCATTTGCGGCATTCCTCCGGATCCTTGGCGATCGCGCCGAACCCGTTCCTGTAGATGTTTCCGAGGATGATCGCCGCCTCGCCAACCGCAGTGTTTCGGTCGGGTTGACGGGGGTTGAACATCGGCATCTCGGACACCGGGTTGAACGGCAGGGTGGCGGTCTTCTTCAACCACTTGACGCCTGCCGCCGGGTCCGATCGCTCGCCCAGACCTTGAAGCAGGATCTTGCCGATGAACAGCATGGCCTCGTCGCCGCCCTCTCTCGGCGGGAGCTTGCGTTCTGCCTTGCGGAACCAGTCCAATGCCTCGGCATAGCGTCCCTGGTCGAACAACAGGAATGCGGTCGGCAGCGTCGTGTCGCGCCAGGCGATGACAGCGCGTCCGCCCCCGGCGCGCACGCCGGCGTGGCGCAATTGTCCATGGCCGCGCTCCGACGTGGACGTGTTGTTCAACCTGTCATCGTCCGCCGTCAGCCCATATCGGCTCCTTATTCCCCCATCCCCGCCACGCTGGTAGATCGAGCGGCAAAGGTCGATGGCGTCGCTCAGGCCGGCATTGGCAACCTCACCGTCCGAGGTGAAGACGCTTGGGTCGGAGCCGGGCATCAGTTCGTTGGAGATGATGCCCTGGACTGCAAAACGCGACTTCGGCAGTTCAGGCAGCGGGGAGCCGGCTGGCACCAGCGGTGGCGCTCGATAATCCGGATTGCGCGGCATCCGGGTGGGCACGAGCAGAGGCAGGTCGCCGCCGGTCGCGACGAGAAGCGCACGGAAAAAGGGATCGCGCGCCATTGCCTCGCAGGTGGCGGAACTTGGCGCCTCGGCCGCCGGCATGCGCCGCCCGGTGATCGTCACCCCATTATTGTCGACGCGCGGCGGTGTCGGCGCCTGCGCACCTGTCGCGGACGGAACAGTAACAAGTGCCGCGCACAGTATCGCGACGAAGCGACTTCTTATCCTCTTCCGCATCCTGACACCTTTTCACTCTGATGGCGAAAATATTCAGTTGGTCAGAAAGCATACAGGGCCGCGGCCGTCGCCAGCTAGAACCAAACTAGCTGTCGCGATGCTGAACGGACGGAACCCATGCAGTTCAGTGGACATTCAATCGTCCCGACCTACATGCCGTGTCCGACCAGATTGGAGTATATTTGTATGAAGCGTCTCGCAGCGCTTTTTCTTGGCCTCGCCCCGATTGCCGCGATGTCGGTCATCCCGGCTCCGGTTGCCGCGCAAGCCGCCGATCCGCTCGGTCAGGTTCAGTCGCATCTGAAGACGGTGAACACTTTGGTGGCGAGCTTCACCCAGACCGATCGCCGGGGCCAGTCGCTGGGCGGCACGCTGACGCTGAAGCGGCCCGGCAAGATCCGCTTCCAATATGGCAAGAACGTCAACATGCTGGTGGTTGCCGATGGCAAGCGCCTGAACATGATCGATTATGACGTGCGCCAGGTGCAGAGCTGGCCGATCGGCAATTCGCCGCTGTCCGTATTGCTCGATCCCAGCCAGGACCTGAAGCGCTTCGCCAAGGTCGTGCCGGGCACGGACAGCCGAGTCGTGCTGGTCGAGGCGCGCGACCTCAAGCGTCCGGAGCTTGGCCGCATAACGCTTGCTTTCGCCAAGGTGCCGAGCGCGCCTGGCGGGCTGATGCTGCAGGGCTGGACCATGCTCGACAGCCAGAACAATCGCACCACGGTGAAGCTGTCGGGACAGCGCTTCAACGTCGCGGTGGCGGATAGCGCCTTCCGCTGGACCGATCCGCGTCGTGGAGGGCCGCGCGGTTAACGCAGTTGGGCGAAATAGGGTTGTTTTTCGCCACCTTATTCATCCTGCCGACAGCTAGGTTCATGTAGAAGGAAGACTGCAATTGCGGGGTGCCATTCGGGTTTTCCCCCTGTTGCCCGGCACGGGCTCCGCAATTGACCTCGCGTAAGCTACGCTTGGTTGGCCCCTGCTCCACGCCCCCGGAGCGGGGGCCTAAACGCGTCTGGCGCCTCATCGACAGCCCTGCAGGACGACGTTAGACCCCCTCCCATGTCATCGACGCTCAAGGTTGCTTCCTGGAACATCAACTCGGTGCGCGCGCGCATCGGCATCGTCGAACGCTTCCTTGCGGAGCAGCAGCCGGACGTGCTGTGCCTGCAGGAAACCAAGGTTGTCGACGACGACTTTCCCCACGATGCTTTCCATCGGCTCGGCTACGACCAGGTCATGCTGTGCGGCCAGCGCATGCACCATGGAGTCGCGATCATCAGCCGCATCGGCATGCGCGAGGATCATCGTTACGACTGGCAGGACAATGGCGAGGCGCGGCATCTGGGCGTGATGCTCGACAACGGCATCAGGCTTGAAAACGTATATGTGCCCGCAGGCGGCGATGTTCCGGATCGCGAACTCAATCCCAAGTTCGGACAGAAGCTGGACTTTATCGAGCGCATGACCCGCTGGTCGGAAGCGCTTCGCACTCCTACGCTGATGGTGGGCGACTTCAACGTGGCGCCCCTCGAATGCGACGTGTGGAGCCACAAGCAATTGCTCAACGTCGTCAGCCACACGCCCGTCGAGGTGGAAGCGCTGAACCGGCTCCAGCAAAGCGGCGAGTGGGTGGACCTCGGGCGCCACTTCCACCCTGCTCCGGGACGGCTCCACACCTGGTGGAGCTATCGATCGCCCGACTGGACCAAGAATGATCGCGGGCGTCGCCTCGACCATATGTGGGCGTCGAGAGAGGTCGCGGCGATGGCGGTGTCGCACCAGGTGCACGAGCCCTGCCGCGCCTGGGAGAAGCCCTCGGATCACGTCCCGCTCGTCACCGAGTTCAAGCTTTGAGTGAAAACCGCCGCGTCGCGCGCGCCATAGATGCGCTCCGCCGCGGATGGCCGATCGCAATCGACGGGCGCGGCTTTCTGGCGATCGAGACGAGTGACGACGGGGCCCTTTCAACGTTCGAGGCTGGATCGACTGCCGACATCCTTGTCTCCGGTCCGCGCGCCGTTACGCTCAAGCTCGCCAACCAGGCCGAAGGCACGCCGACGGGACCGGTGCTGATCGAACGCGCACCGTGGATAGATCTTGCCGGTGCAACGGCGATCGCCGATCCGTCACGTGATCTGTCAACGCCCCTCAAAGGGCCGTTCCGCACACTGCATGACACAGCCTCGCAGGCGAGCGCCGCAGCGCTTCGGCTGGCACGATTGGCGGGGTTGATGCCGGCCTTCTTCATCGGCGAGGCTGGATCGGCTGAGGTGTCGCTCGGAGCGGCTGAAGTGGAGGCCTATGCCCGCTCCTCGATCGTTCGTATCGCGTCGCGCGCGAGGCTGCCGACGCGCTTCGCCGAGGGGGCGGAGATCGTCGCATTTCGATCCGAGGGCGATTCCGCCGAGCAGGTCGCGTTGCTGATCGGCAGTCCGAGCGGCAATCCGCCCCTCGTGCGGATCCACAGCGAATGCCTGACCGGCGACGCACTGGGATCGCTTAAGTGCGACTGCGGACCGCAGCTTGCCGACGCGCTAGCGTACATCGCGGCATCGGGGTGGGGCATACTCCTCTATTTGCGGCAGGAGGGGCGCGGAATTGGCCTTGTGAACAAGCTGCGCGCCTATGCGCTGCAGGATCAGGGCTTCGATACGGTCGATGCCAATGGGCGACTCGGCTTCGAGGATGACGAACGCAACTTCGAGGTGGCGGCGGCGATGCTGGCGAAGCTCAGCCAAACGGAGGTGCGGCTTTTGACCAACAATCCGCGCAAGGTCGCTGCCCTGGAAGGAGCCGGGATCAAGGTGACCGAGCGGGTGCCGCTACAAACCGGTCTCAACCCGCACAACCAGGCCTATCTGGATACGAAGCGCCGCCGCAGCGGGCACCAGCTATAGGTCGAGCAGCGCGGCTACTTCGTCGAAGCCCGCGGCGACATGGTGGGCGCCAAGGGCGCGAAGCCGGTCGCCATGATCCAACCCGCAATGTTGCCCCGCGCACAGGCCGATCACGGTGGCACCGGAGGCTACCGCGCCGGTGACGCCCACCGGCGAATCCTCGATGATGACGGTGCACCCGATCTCCACGCCCAATTCCCGTGCAGCAAGGAGGTAGACATCGGGGGCAGGCTTGCCATGGACAACATGCTCCTTGCCGCTGAAGATGAAGCGATCGGGAAAAGCACCGCGCAGGCCGAGATGGTCGAGGTGGCGCCGGATCCACTCGGTGCTGCTTGACGAGGCGATGGCGCGGGGCAGATCGGCAGGCAGCGCCTGAATGAAGGCGATCGCACCCGCGACCGCATCCACGCCCTCGTCCAGCACGCGCTGGTTCTCCTCGGCCCGGATGCCGTGGAAATCGTCGGGTAGCGGGCGACCCATCCAGCTCTCGATAGCCTGGATGAAATCCTTGCCTGCCAACCCCATGAAATTGGCCATGGAGTCGGCCGGTGTAGTTGGATGCCCGATGCTCGACAGGTAGGTCGCTATATGCGCGTTGCCGACATACTCACTCTCAAGGAGAACGCCGTCGAAGTCGAAGATCAGCGCATCGAAGTCGATCTTCACGCGCGCGCACCGAACAAGGCTGTACCGACGCGCACATGCGTGGCACCGATCGTGACGGCGGTGTCGAAGTCGTCCGACATGCCCATGCTAAGTGCGTCAAGATCATGGCTACGCGCGAGTTTCGCCAGCAACGCGAAATAGGGTGCCGGCTCGACGTCCTGGGGCGGGACGCACATGAGACCCAGTATTGGAAGGTCTGCATCGCGGCAGCTTTCAAGCAGGCCGGGAAGGTCCACCACAGAGCACCCACCCTTTTGCGCTTCGTCGCCGATATTGACCTGAACGAAGCAGCCCGGCCGCCGATCAAGCTTGTTCATCGCCTTGGCCAGCGCGGACACCAGGGAGGGCCGGTCGATGGAGTGGATGAAGTCGAACAACTGTACCGCATCTTCAGCCTTGTTGGACTGCAATTGCCCGACAAGATGGAGGCGCAGGTCTGGATGCTCGGCGCGCAAGGCAGGCCATTTCGCTTCCGCTTCCTGCACGCGATTCTCGCCGAAATCTCGTTGGCCGGTCTCGATCAGCGGACTGATGGCCGAGGCATCGTGCATCTTGGAGACTGCGATAAGAGTGACTTCGTCGCGTTCGCGGCGCGCCACGAAGGCGGCCTTGTCGATGCGCTGCTGCACGGCCAACAGCCGCTCGGATGGTGATGATCCCGTCATGCGGGCTGCTATAGGAAGGCGCATGCACGCCCGCCAGCCTCTCCCGCGCTTATGGCTGATGACCGATGAACGGCTCGGCCCGGGGCTGCTCGACATCGTGTCGCGCCTGCCCGCTGGATCCGGCGTTGTCTTTCGCCATTACAGCCTGCCCCTGCCCGATCGCCGGCGCTTGTTCGACAAGGTGCGAGCGATTGCGCGGCGGCGGCGCATTCCAGTCCTTCTGGGCGGCTCCCCTGCGCTCGCCATGGCCTGGCGAGCGGATGGAAGTCATGGCGCGACGAAGGGCAAGGTCGGGCCGGCACATCTACTCAGAAGCGCCGCGGTTCACGACCTGCGCGAACTTCACAGGGCCGCGCGATACGGCGCGAATTTCATCTTCGTTTCGCCAGTATTTGCGACGCGCTCGCATCCGGGCGCACCAACGCTGGGTGTCTCGGGATTCAGGCGGCTGGCAAGGCGATCGAGCGTGCCGGTGATCGCGCTCGGTGGCGTGAACGCGAAGGTGATGCGCAGGGTCGGGCCGCTCGCCTACGGATGGGCAGGGATCGACGCCTTCGCTTAGAAGCGGAAGGAGGTGCCGAGATAAACGGCCTGGCTGTCGCGGCGTTCTTCACGCAGCGCCTCGAGGCGGTCGTTCTGGATCTTGTAGCGAACGCCGCCGGTCAGGTTGATGTTGCGCGCAATCGAATAGGACGCTCCGACATCGAGCGAATAGCTCGAATCGATGCCCACGATCCGCTCGGCACCGTTGGCCTGCTCCGCCGCGACCTTGACCGAGCCGCCGATCTTGCGGCCCGAATAGGCGACGCCGACACGTGCGCTTTCGCGTTCGGCCGGCACGACATCGTTGGCCAGACGCTCGACGCCACCGGTAAGCGAAAAGCGCTTCCAGCTTACGCCTGCATCCAGATTGTAGCTGCTTGGCGTGACCGCGGAGACCACGGGGCTCAAGCCGGGCCGCACACTGGTGACTGCAGGAACGGAATTGTTCGGACGCGCACGTACCGCGACCTTCAGCCCTTTATCGCGATTGGCCTCGGCCGAAGCCGGGGTGAACCGGAAGCCGCCAGGCTGATATCCACGCTTGGCCAGGGCTGCAGCCAGACGCGGATCGGAAACCGCCGGAGTGAAAGCACCGCCACGTGACAGCGTCGGCTGGTAGCTTCGCATCTTGGACGATGGTGCGGCGAGCGCAGGCGTCAGCACGGCCGCCAGCGCGATCAGCGCGGCGCCAGCCAACAGCGACTGCCCTCCCTTTTTCACTCACCCGACTCCTTTGTTATCCAATTGCATTTAGGGGCGTTACGATCCCCAAGCCAGTGGACTCATTCGCGCGAAAGTCCGAATCACACGTGCTGTTGCATCTTTTCCACAGAATGGTCGATTAACCCTCGCGCGCAGCTTCAAGGACAGGAGGTCCAGATCGCTTGCCGCTTGCGCGCGAGCCTCTATAACGGCCTATCGCATCTCAATGTTTCGAGGACGTATATTCGATGGCTCGCCCCTTTTCGATCGGTCTGGCGATTGCCTGCGCCGCCACGCTTTCCGGCTGCGAAATCATCAGGAACGACATCAACAAGACGCTCGGCCGCGATACGACCACGCCGGCCCAGCGGGCGGACATCGCCGCGAGCCAGGTGACCACGATCGGCGTCAACGCTTATCTGTGGCGCGCCGCGCTAGAGACCCTTTCGTTCGCACCGATCGCGCAGACCGACAGCAATGGCGGCGTCATCGTCACCGACTGGTACGTCAACCCCAACTCGCCCAATGAGCGGGTCAAGGTGACCGCGACCATCCTCGACCGGGACCTGCGCGCGGATGCGCTGCGTGTCGCCGCGTCGCGCCAGGTCAACCAGAACGGGCAGTGGGTCGAGGCGCCGGTCGCCGCGAACACCGTCCAAAAGCTTGAGGAAGTCATCCTCACCCGTGCGCGCGACATGCGCCGGAATGCCGTCGCCGGCTAAGGAGTTCTAGTACATGGCCGCGCGTTTCAATCCGCTCGAGGCCGACGCGCACTGGCAGAAGACGTGGGAGGAGCAAGGCACCTTCCACGCCGATGACACGAGCGCCAAGCCCAAGTCCTACGTCCTGGAGATGTTCCCCTATCCGTCAGGGCGCATCCACATGGGGCATGTCCGCAACTACACGATGGGCGACGTGCTCGCCCGCTATCGCCGGATGAAGGGCTTCGAAGTCCTTCATCCGATGGGTTGGGACGCGTTCGGCATGCCTGCCGAAAATGCCGCGATGGAGAAGAAGGTGCATCCCGGCACCTGGACCCGCGCGAATATCGCAACGATGAAGGCGCAGCTGAAGCGCCTCGGTTTCGCGCTCGACTGGTCGCGCGAACTCGCCACGTGCGAGCCGGATTATTACGGCCAGGAGCAGGCGCTGTTCCTCGACCTCTACGAGGCTGGTCTAGTCTACCGCAAGGAGAGCGAGGTCAATTGGGACCCGGTCGACATGACCGTGCTCGCCAACGAGCAGGTAATCGACGGGCGTGGCTGGCGTTCGGGCGCCTTGGTGGAGCGCAGGAAGCTTAGCCAGTGGTTCCTGAAGATCACCGACTTCGCCGACGAGCTGCTCGACGGCCTCGGGACGCTCGACCAATGGCCGGACAAGGTGCGGCTGATGCAGGAAAACTGGATCGGTAAGAGCCAGGGGCTGCAGTTCCGCTTCAAGCTGGCCAGCGGCATCGCCGGCATCGACACGCTCGACGTGTTCACGACGCGTCCCGACACCATTTTCGGTGCGAGCTTCGCGGCCGTTGCTGCCGATCACCCGATCGCGCAGGCGCTGGTCGAGGGCAACGCGGCGGTGCAGGCGTTCATCGCCGAGTGCAAGCAGGGCGGCACCACAGCGGCCGAGTTGGAGACGGCCGAGAAGAAGGGCTTCGACACCGGTCTCAAGGTCGTCCACCCGCTCGATCCTGAATGGGAGCTGCCGCTCTACATCGCCAATTTCGTGCTGATGGGCTATGGCACCGGCGCGGTGTTCGGCGTGCCCGCCCATGACCAGCGCGATTTCGAGTTCGCAACCAAGTACGACCTGCCGATCAACCGGGTAGTCGCAACCTCCGCCGAGCAGGCGGCCGAGCCGATCGGCGATGAGGCCGAGAGCGGCGGCGGAGTGATCGTCAACTCTCGCTTCTTAGACGGCCTCGATGTGGAAGCGGCCAAGCGCGAGGTAATCGCGCGCGCCGAGGCAGACGGCTGGGGCCTGGGCACGACCGTTTGGCGGCTGCGCGACTGGGGCGTATCGCGCCAGCGTTACTGGGGCACGCCGATCCCGATCATCCATTGCGAAGCGTGCGGACCCGTCGGCGTGCCGCGCAAGCAGCTGCCGGTCATCCTCCCGGAGGATGTCAGCTTCGACATCCCCGGCAATCCGCTTGACCGTCACGCGACCTGGAGCAAGGCCGACTGCCCGAAGTGCGGCGCAGCCGCGCGTCGTGAGACGGACACGCTCGACACTTTCGTGGATTCGAGCTGGTATTTCATCCGCTTCGCCAGCCAGCCCGATGACAAGCCGTTCGACAAGGCGGTGGCGGAAAGCTGGCTGCCGGTCGGGCAATATATCGGCGGCGTCGAGCATGCGATCCTGCACCTTCTCTACGCCCGCTTCTGGACGCGTGCGCTGAAGCGGATCGGGCAGTTGGACGTGGCCGAGCCGTTCCAAGGCCTGTTCACGCAGGGCATGGTCACGCACGAAACCTACAAGGGTCCTGACGGGCGCTGGCTGAGCCCGGAAGACATCCAGCGAAGCGGCGACAAGATCGTCACACTTTCGGGCGAGCCGGTCGAGATCGGCCGTGTCGAGAAGATGTCCAAGTCGAAGAAGAACGTCGTCGATCCCGACGCGATCATCGACCAATATGGCGCGGACGCGGTGCGCTGGTTCATGCTGTCCGACAGCCCGCCCGAGCGCGACTTGCCTTGGAGCGAGGCTGGTATCGAGGGCTCCTGGCGCTTCGTACAGCGGTTGTGGCGCATGAGCGGTAACGCTGGCGAGAGTGCCAGTGGCGAAGACAAGGCGCTCGATCGCAAGCTGCACCAGACGATCGCCGCAGTGGGTGCCAATATCGAGGCGCTGGCCTTCAACAAGGCGGTCGCTAACATCTACGAGCTTGCCAACGCGGTGGAAAAGGCAGCGCCTTCTGCATCGCGAACGGCCGCGATCGAAACCCTGTTGCTGCTCGTTGCGCCAATGGTACCTCATCTTGCCGAACAGGCATGGTCCACACTCGGTCGCGATGAACTCATTGCCAATGCCGAATGGCCCATCGCCGATCCGGCCTTGCTGGTTGACGATGAAGTCACGATAGCGATCCAGGTCAACGGGAAGCTTCGTGACACGGTGACTGCCCCTAAGGGCACATCGCGAGAGGCTCTCCAGGAATTGGCACTGGCGTCCGCAAACGTGGTTCGGATCCTTGAAGGCAAGGCACCGCGCAAGGTGGTCGTCGTGCCCGACCGCCTTGTGAACCTGGTCGCGTGACGATGCGCGCGCTTGCCATCGCTTCCTTGCTCCTGCTCGGCAGTTGCGGTCTGAGGCCGGTCTATGTCGGGGGCGAAGGCGGTTCGGTGGTTCAGACGATGCGCAGTATCAGCATCGCACCGATCGCCGGTCAGTCGGGCTGGTTAGTGCGCACCGCGCTCGAGGATCGCCTGGGCGAGACGGGTGCCGGTGCCAGATACCGGCTTGAGGTCGAGCTGGACGACGCCATTACCGGCTATGGCATTCGTTCGGACGACACCGTAGCGCGCGAGCGTCGCACGTTGAGGGCGCGCTACCGCTTGGTCGACTCAAGTCAAGGCACGGTTGTGCTGGATGCAACGGCGGGATCCGACGCCGGGATCGACGTTGTCAGTTCGGAATATGCGACGGTGGCAGCTGAGCAGACGGCTCTCGAACGTCTGTCTAAGGAAATCGCAGACCAGATCGTTGCGCGTGTAGCGCTCTTTGCGTCGCGCAATGGCGGAGAGCAGTGAAGGTCAACAAGGCTCAGTTGGATCAGGCGCTCAGGGCGCCGGCGGCAACACGCTTCTTCCTTTTTCATGGTCCTGACGAGGCTGGTTCCCGCACTCTGGCTCGCGCATTAGGCAAGGCCGTTGGAGCAGAAGCGGAACGGGTCGATCTTAGCGGAAGCGATCTCCGGGGTGATCCGGCTCGACTTGCCGACGAGGCTGCCGCCATCTCCCTGTTCGGCGGTGCTCGCTACGTGATGGTGGAGCCGGCAGGCGACGAAAGTCTCGCGGCTGTCGAAGCACTGATGGGCGCACCGGCCGCTGGAAACCCGGTGGTGCTCGTCGCCGGAACGCTGAAACCTACGTCGAAGCTTCTTAAGCTTGCCCTGGCAGCGCCCAACGCGATTGCCTTCGCCAGCTATGTTCCAGACCCGCGCGATGCAGGCAGGATGGTCGGGGAGCTGGCGCGGGAAGTTGGCTTGGAGGTTCGGCCCGATCTGGCGCGTATCATTGCAGATCGCGCCGCCGGCAACCGAGCGATCGTGGCACAGGAGCTGAACAAGCTCGCGCTTTACCTGGATGCGATGCCGGATCATTCGGTGCGACTGGAGGAGGATGCGGTCGCCGCCGTTGGCGCGGCCAATGAGGAAGGTGATCTCAGCCGCCTGGTGGACAGCGTGGTCTCGGGCCGGCCGGTCGCGCTCAGGGAGGAAATCAGTCGGCTTGCCACAGTAGGCATCGAAGGGATCGCGTTATTGCGGGCGGTACTGCGGCGCATGTTGTTGCTGGTCAGCCTTCGTGCTGAGGTCGACCGCGGAAGCAGCGTAGGCGCGGTGATGGCGTCCAGGGGCAAGAGCATCTTCTGGAAGGAGCAGGATGCCGTCGGGGCGCAATTGACGCGCTGGCGCTCTGACTTGCTGGCCAAGAGCATGGGGCGCCTGCTTGAAGCTGAGAGGCAGGTCAAGGCTTCCGGTGGTATAGGCCCGCTCGCCGTTGATGAAGAGCTGTTCGCGATTTGTAGGCAGGCAGCAAGGCTTGGCTGATCCGGCCAGACGACCGCCTGCAGCACGACATTAGATGCGCTCGCCGCTCAGGCGCTGGCAGATCATGTCGAGCTGATCGAGGGAGGAATAGGCCAAGGTGACCGTTCCGCCATTGTGCGAATATGCGATCCCGACCTTGAGTCCGAGCAGGTCACCAAGTTGCCGTTCCAAGGCCGCCACGTCGGTGTCCCCTCCGGCGCGCTCGACCGGAGCCGTCGCCACCTTGCGCGGACGGGCAGCCTTGGCGAGTTTCTCCGTATCGCGAACCGACAGGTCGCGGCGAATGACTTCGTCCGCCAGAGCCGTTGGGTCCGGAGCGGTTACCAGAGCTCGCGCATGACCCATGCTGAGTTGGCCCGATCCGACAAGGTCTCGAACCTCGGCAGGAAGATCGAGCAATCTCAATAGGTTGGCAACGTGACTGCGCGACTTGTGAACCAGCCGTCCGAGTTCTTCCTGCGTATGTCCAAAATCGTCGACGAGGCGCTTATAGGCCTCCGCCTCCTCGATCGCGTTCAGATCCTGACGCTGGATGTTCTCGATGATCGCGACTTCAAGGGTCTGGTTGTCGTCGAAATCTCGCACAATTACCGGCACTTCGTGCAGGCGCGCCTTTTGGGCCGCGCGCCACCGGCGCTCGCCGGCGACGATCTGGTAACGCGATCCATGCGGACGAACCACGATCGGCTGGATCAGCCCGCGGCTCTGGATCGACCCCGCCAACTCGGCCAATGCGTCCTCGTCGAAATGGCGGCGAGGCTGATCGGGATGGGGTTCAAGGCTGGCGACCGGAAGTGTTTGGACGCCGATCCGACTTCCGCCCTCGGCTACCGGCGTCTCCTGCGCCATCTCACCCAGCAATGACGAGAGTCCCCGCCCCAAGCCGGAACGCTTCTTAGGTAGATCGCTCATGCGGCTGCCGCCCGCTTCGGGAGACGATCGATCACTTCGCGGGCGAGAGCCATATAGGCCTCTGAACCAGGACAACGCAGGTCGTAGATCAGCGCGGGTACGCCATGGCTCGGCGCTTCCGACAGTCGGACATTGCGCGGAATCACCGTCTTGAACACATCATCCCCGAAGCAGGCACGGACATCCTCCGCTACCTGTAAAGACAGATTGTTGCGGCGATCATACATGGTGAGCGCGATACCCAGAATGGAAAGCTCGGGATTGAAGCGCGCACGAACGCGCTCAACCGTCTGGAGTAGCTGGCTCAGGCCTTCCAACGCGAAGAACTCAGCCTGAAGTGGGACGAGGATGCCCTTTGCCGCCGCCAATGCGTTCACAGTCAACAAGCCGAGCGATGGAGGGCAATCGATCAGACAGATGTCCCATCGCCCCGGCACGGCCGACGCCAAGGCTTTGTCCAGCTTGTGGGTGCGATCGGCTTCGTCGATCAACTCGATCTCCGCGCCGGAAAGGTCAATCGTAGCCGGGACCACATCCAAATTCGGCACCCGGGTGGTAGCGGCCGCCTCGCCGATCGAACAACTTCCCGTCAGCAATTCATAGCTCGATCTCAGCCGACGGGCATGATCCACGCCCAGGCCAGTGGAAGCGTTGCCCTGCGGATCGAGGTCGATCAGGAGGACCTTCCAACCTGTAGCGGCCAAGGCAGTAGCAAGGTTGATCGCGCTGGTAGTCTTGCCGACGCCGCCTTTCTGGTTGGCTATCGCAATTCGTATCATTGCCCGCCCCTCCCCTTTTCCAATGGCTGCACAGCATTCGCGACGATTATGCCCGCGTCTTCGTCCGTTACGCTCGGTTCAAGTCGGAAGTCACCTTGCCATGAAGACTTCACCGCTTCCAGTTCGATCCGTGCGTTGCGGCCCTTTGGAAGAATCCAGCGCGTATTCGAATGGGAGAATGGATGACTGATCGTCAGCAGTTTTTCCAATGGCGCGAATGCGCGCGCGCTGATGATGTCGTAAGCTGTTGGTGTGAGCCGTTCCAGCTTCGAACAATGAACGTTCGTCTTTTCCGCGACGCCGAGTTCCTGCGCGGCCCTCTCGAGGAAATCGGCCCGTAGCCGCCGCTCCTCTATCAAATCTACCTTGCCTTCATGCAGCAGCGCAACGACAAGCCCGGGAAAGCCAGCACCGGTGCCAAGGTCAATCCAGCTGGAACCGGACGTAGCGAAGCGCATTAGTTGGGCTGAGTCGACGATGTGACGAGCCCATGCCTGGCAAATGCTTCCTTCGGAGATCAAGTTCTGGCGCCGGTTCTCTTCAATCACCAGGCGCAGCAGCGTTTCCAACCGCTCCGATGTTTCACGTGAAACATGCAGCTTGGAGGTCAGCCAGTCACGTGCCTGCTCTTCGTTCATTGCGCAGCCCTCCGCCGGCTATGCACCAATATGGCCGCAAGTGCCGCAGGCGTTATCCCCCGTATTTTCCTTGCCGCAGCAAGCGTGCCCGGACGGGAAGCTCCTAGGCGTTCTACCATCTCCCGAGACAGACCTGGCACCGCCGAATAGTCAAAATGAGCAGGGATGCTAATCTGCTCGTCCTCGCGCAGCTTAATCACCTCGCTATCTTGGCGCGCAAGATATGGAGCATAGCGGCAATCCTGCATGATCTCTTCCAGCAGAGGTCGCGCAACCCGCTCTAGCTGGGGAAGGAGACGGATAAGAGAGCGACGATCTACTTCAGGGAAGCGCAGCCACTCCGTGAGCTTCCGTTGCATGCCATCGTCCTTCACCCCTGCGCCAACGGCATTCAGCTCTCTGGCACTCGCATGATGATCGAGAGCGGTGCGGATCTCCAAACGTGCCTTTTGAGCCTGCTCGAATGACTGCTGTCGCTCAGGCAGAACACACCCGGCCTGTAGCGCTACAGGCGTTAGGCGAGCGTCGGCGTTATCCGCCCGCAGGCGGAGGCGATACTCTGCTCGCGCAGTAAGCATTCGATAGGGTTCCGTCACGCCATGAACGGTGAGGTCTTCAACCATCACGCCTATGTAGCTAGAACTACGCTCGAATAGCACAGGCTCTTTCCCAAGGGCTGCTGCAGCCGCGTTCACGCCTGCTACAAGCCCCTGAGCCGCCGCTTCCTCATAGCCGGTCGTTCCGTTTACCTGCCCGGCTAGGTAAAGGCCTGGCACCTCCTTTACCTGAAGAGTGCTGTCCAGCACACGCGGATCGATGTGGTCATATTCCACCGCATATCCGGGCTGCACGATCTCAGTGCGCTCCAGACCTGGCATGGTCCTGACCAACTGAACTTGCACATCGCAAGGCAAGGAGGTCGAGATTCCGTTCGGATAGACGATATGATCGTTCAATCCCTCAGGTTCGAGGAATATCTGATGCCCGTCACGGTCTCCAAACCGATGAACCTTGTCCTCGATCGATGGACAATAACGCGGACCGATACCCTCGATTTCGCCAGAAAATAGCGGGGAACGGTCTAGAGACTGGCGTATGATATCGTGTGTCGCGCCATTGGTTCGCGTAATGGCGCAGAAGACCTGCGGCACTTCCCGTCGACTAGTAAGCGATGACATGGTCCAATTGTCCGAGTCGGTTTCCTGACGCTCGAGGCGAGCCCAGTCTATCGTTCGACCATCCAACCGCGGCGGCGTACCGGTCTTCAATCGTGCAATTGGCAAATCGACAGCGCGGAGCTGATCCGCGAGAGCCGTCGCGGCTCGCTCCCCTACCCGCCCCCCGGCATGGCTGGTCATTCCAAAGTGCAGCTTGCCGCCCAAGAATGTACCTGTTGCCAGTACAACAGACCGTCCAAAAAGCGGCTCGTTATCGCTCAATCGAACACCGGTAACGGTCTGGTGATCCAGGATGATGGAAGCCACCTCTCCTTCCAGGATGGTCAGATCGCCCTGCTCGGCGATAAGGCTCTGAACTGCATTTCTGAAGAGCTGTCGATCCGCCTGTATTCGGGGGCCACGTACCGCCGCCCCCTTGCTTGAGTTGAGCATGCGGTAGTGAATAGCGGCGGCGTCGGCTGCACGTGCAATGATGCCATCAAACGCGTCGACCTCTCTAACGAGATGCCCCTTCCCAAGGCCACCGATAGCAGGATTGCATGACATGGCGCCGATCGCGTCCTTGCTGAAGGACACGAGTGCCACCCGTGCACCGAGACGCGCGGCAGCGGCGGAGGCTTCAACTCCGGCGTGTCCACCGCCAACAACGATAACGTCGAAACTTCGCATGCCCCCGAGCGCTAGTGGGCGGCGCCAACCGTGTCAAAATGTTCCACGTGAAACATCACTTGCCGATGCAGAAACGACCGAACAGCGCGTCCAGCATGTTTTCGACACCGGCTCGCCCAGTCACCGCATCAAACCCAACTCGTGCCAATCGCAGATGTTCTGCAACGATCAAAAGATCGTTTTCATGTTTGGCCATTTCGAGGTTCTGCACACAGTCAGCCAGAAGCGCTCGATGACGAGCGTTAAGCGCCACCTCGCCCTCAGCAGGCAGGATGGATGAGCCTCGTTTCACCAACAAGGCCACGAGTGCGTCAAGTCCCTGCCCGGTAACAGCTGACACCGATACGTCTGCCCATCTATCCGGGCCCACGATGTCCGACTTGGTGGCTACAGTTATCACTTCGCAACGGCCTGGGCTTTCCCCCGCTGAACCCAGCCACAGGACAATATCTGCCTGATCGAGGGCGCGTTTCGCTTTGTCCACCCCAATCGACTCGATGCGGTCGGAACTGTCGCGTAGGCCAGCCGTGTCAACGAGCCGAAACGGTACCCCCGAGAATGACACGGGTGCTTCGACAAGGTCCCGCGTGGTTCCTGGAATATCCGAAGTTATCGCAACTTCGCGCTGCGACAAGGCATTGATAAGGCTGGATTTCCCTGCGTTTACCGGTCCTGCGAGCACGACAATGATGCCGTCCCTGAGCCGCTCGGCAGGGGGGCGAAAGAGCATGGCCGAAATGCGATCGGAAAGGTTACTCACCGCTTCAGCAATCGACGCGCCAACATCAGCGGTAACATCATCCTCGTCAGAAAAGTCGAGCAACGCCTCCACGTTAGCCGCGATCCGGAGCAACGTCTCCTGCCATTCCTCGACCTGTCGGCTCAGCGCTCCGCCGACAAGCTGCAAAGCAGCCAAGCGCTGCGAGCGCGTTTCGGAAGACAAAAGGTCCCCCAGTCCCTCGGCCTCCGCAAGATCGATGCGGCCGTTCATAAAGGCGCGGCGCGTAAACTCACCGGGTTCTGCAGCACGCAACGACTCCATGCGCCCGAGCGCTGCAGCAACGCCTGCCACCACGGCACGTCCACCATGAAGGTGAAGCTCAGCGAGATCCTCGCCCGTGGCTGTATTAGGGCCAGGAAACCACAAGATCAGTGCACGGTCGAGCAACTCGCCCGATCCAGGATCCCTCAGCACGGCATAGCTCGCGCGCCGGGCCGCGGGTACGCGCCCCGCCAAAGCCTCAAGTGCATGTCGTGCGGCCGTCCCGCTGATCCTTATGACGGCGATGGCAGCCGGGGGGCTGCCCGATGACAGCGCAAAGATCGTCTCATCGACGTGCTTCACCGCTTTCCGCTCATCTGCTCCAGCATTTGCCCCCACAGGTTCATTCCGGCCTCGCTCATCGGTCCCCAACTCTTCATCATGTCCGCAAGCAGTTCGCCACTTGCGCCTTCCGAGATCGCCTTCTGCATCTTCTCAAGATACACCGCGTGCACAGGCGTAAGGTCCGGCAGACCCATGAAGCGTCTCGCCTCCTCGGGCGAGCAATCCACATCGACGGTGATTTTCACGGGCGCGACTCCTATGCGCTGTGTTGCAGCTGGATCGATGAAGATAGATAGGCAGCGAACGCCAAGCAAATGCTGCAGGAGATGCCGAGATGCCGATGATCGAGATCGACACAATCGAGAGAGACACGCGCTTCGCAGCCTATCTCGCCGAGCCGACCACCATGCCACGCGCGACGATTGTCGTGATACAGGAGATATTCGGCATCAATCCAGGCATTCGAGCCAAATGCGACAAACTGGCTGAACAAGGCTATCTGGCGGTTGCGCCCGACCTTTTCTGGCGCCTGGAGCCAGGTGTTCAGCTCGACCCTGACATCCCCGAACAGTTCGAGCATGCATTGAAGCTGATGAACCAGCTCGACCAGGACCAGGGTGTGCGCGACATCGAAGCTACCATTCGCGCATCCAAGGACAGCTTGAACGAAGGCGGCAAAGTCGGCTGCGTAGGTTTCTGTCTCGGTGGACGGCTGGCCTTCATGACTGCCGCCCGGACCGATATCGATGCTACCGTGGCCTATTATCCCGTCGGGATCCCCAACCTGCTGCACGAGAGCAAAGCCATCGCCCGCCCCCTGATGATCCATATCGCCGGCGACGACCACTTTGTAGACAAGGCTTCACAGCGGCAGATGCACGAGGGGCTCGACGACCACCCTAATGTCACGCTGCATGACTATCCCGGCGAGGATCACGGCTTTGCCGCTGAGATGGGCAAGCGACGCAGCGAAGCGTCGGCAATCCTCGCCGAACAACGCACCATGGACTTCTTTGCCGCCACAATCGGGTGACGACGTGCCGACTACACGCCATCAAGCAGTGTAGTCGCCGCCCTCCGCATAGCTCGTGTCATTGGTCAGCAGCGCGTCGAGGGTGTTGTCCACATCTACGCTGATCGTCAGTTCGTCGGTCTGAGAATAGGTCTGGACGTTGCCCTCATCGTCAGTCCACGACATCTGCACCTCATTGCTGAGGGTCACATCGGCAGCTAATCCGAGGTCCAGGTCGGCACCTAGGCTGTCGCTGCTCGACCCACTCGCTTCTGCGGTCTGACTATCGCCAGACCCTACAGGACTGCCCTCACCTGCACCGTCGACGGCTCCCTGCTCAGCGGCAGCAGCCTGCCCATCTGAGCCGTTCGACACTGAAATGCCGGGGTTGAATACCGCGGTGAACACTCCGGACATATCGGTTCTCCAATCCTAGTCGGACGGAAGAACCGATCGAAACCCCGAAATGTTCAACGGATCAGACGAACAGCCGCGTGAGGCCGACGTTCGGATCGATGAAGCCGTCATAGATCATCTTGCCGGCAACGTAGAGGATCACGACGAGACCGACGTAAGCGATCCAGCGATAGCGCTCGATATACTTGGCGATGATGTTGGCAGCGATACCCATCAGCGCCACCGAAAGCAGCAGGCCGATGATGAGGATACCTGGATGGTCGCGCGCAGCTCCCGCGACCGCCAGGACGTTGTCCAGGCTCATCGACACGTCGGCCACTGCGACTGCCCAGGCCGCACCTGCGAAGCTCTTGGCAGGTCGCACGCCCGCCGATTCGTCGCCCTCGACCTCCGGCGAACCGCTGTTCGTCGTGTCATGGCGCAGCTCACGCCACATCTTCCAGCTGACCCAAAGGAGCAGGATGCCGCCCGCGAAGATTAGTCCTACGATCTGCATGAGCTGGGTGACCAGCAAGGCGAAGAAGATACGCAGCACCAGCGCGGCGATGATGCCGATCAGGATCACCTTCTTGCGCTGATCCACCGGCAGACCGGCGGCAAGCGCGCCTACGACGATCGCATTATCGCCCGCCAGCATGATGTCGATCATCAGCACCTGGCCGAAAGCCGCCAAGGCAGACGGGGAACCGAGGTTCGAGAAGTCGGCAACGATGTGGCCCCAGATATCGCCGAGGCCGCCGATTGCGGCAGCGCAGATCGTCAAAAGATCAAGCATGGTGGCGGCGAAGTCCCCTGGCAGCTTACTGGTTCATCGAAGCGAAGAAGTCCTCGTTGGACTTGGCGTCCTTCATCTTGTCGAGGAGGAACTGCATCGCATCCACCGTGCCCATCTGCATGAGGATGCGGCGCAGCACCCACATCTTGGACAAGGTCGCCTGATCCACAAGCAGTTCTTCCTTGCGCGTACCCGACTTGCCCACGTCGAGGCTGGGGAAGATGCGCTTGTCGGCGACCTTGCGGTCGAGCACGATTTCGGAGTTACCCGTGCCCTTGAACTCTTCGAAGATCACCTCGTCCATCTTGGAGCCGGTGTCGATCAGCGCGGTAGCGATGATCGAAAGCGAGCCGCCCTCCTCGATGTTGCGGGCGGCGCCGAAGAAGCGCTTGGGGCGCTGCAGCGCATTGGCGTCGACGCCGCCGGTTAGCACCTTGCCCGACGAGGGCACCACCGTGTTGTAGGCGCGGCCGAGGCGCGTGATCGAGTCGAGCAGGATGACGACGTCCTTCTTGTGCTCGACCAAGCGCTTGGCTTTCTCGATCACCATCTCGGCGACCTGAACGTGACGCTGGGCCGGCTCGTCGAAGGTCGAGGACACGACCTCGCCGTTCACCGAACGTTGCATGTCGGTGACTTCCTCCGGCCGCTCGTCGATCAGCAGCACGATCAGGAACACTTCGGGGTGATTGTCGGTGATCGCCTTGGCGATATTCTGGAGCAGCACGGTCTTACCGGTGCGCGGCGGCGCGACGATCAGCGCGCGCTGGCCCTTGCCCTGTGGGCTAACGATATCGATGACGCGCGCCGACTTGTCCTTGACCGTCGGGTCGAGCGTGTCGAGCCGCAGCTTCTGGTTCGGATAAAGCGGCGTCAGATTGTCGAAGTTAACGCGGTGGCGCACCGCGTCCGGGCTGTCGAAGTTCACCTGACTGAGGCGTGTCAGTGCGAAATAACGCTCGCCATCCTTGGGCGCGCGGATCTCACCCTCGACCGTATCGCCGGTACGAAGACCGAACTTACGAACCTGATTGGGCGCAACATAGATGTCGTCCGGACCAGCCAGGTAATTGGCCTCCGGGCTGCGCAGGAAGCCGAACCCGTCGGGCAGCACCTCGATCGTGCCCATGCCCATAATCTCGTCGCCATTCTCCGCCTGAACCTTCAGGATCGAGAACATCAGCTCCTGCTTGCGCAGCGTCGATGCGCCCTCGATGCCGAGCGCTTCGGCCATCGCCACCAGGTCTGCGGGGGATTTCAGCTTGAGGTCTTTGAGATGCATGGATGAATCCAAGGGGAGTATAGGTTTGAAGGCCGTCGGAGCGCGTTTGATCGTGACTGCGGCTGAAGAGCCCGCGAGAAGGAATTGCGGGCCTAACGACTTACCCCGGCGTTAGGCTCCGCAAAAAACCGAGTCAATGACATTTGAGTCGCGATGCGACTCAGAACGGCTTCACGATCACCAGAATGACGATCAGCACTGTCACGATGCCAGGAATCTCGTTCATCATGCGTAGCGAACGCCCGCTCACCGGCCGCTGCCCGCGCGCGAGCTTCTTGCCATAGCCGACCATCCAGCCGTGATAGGCCGAAAGGCCGAGCACGAGCGCGAACTTGGCGTGCAGCCAGCCTTCGGTCCACGCACCGGCGATGTAGGCAAGCGTCAGGCCCAGGATCCACACCAAGCCCATCGACGGGCTGATGATGATATTGCGCAGCTTGCGCTCTCGGTCGATCCAGCGCTTCTCCTCGTCCGAGCCGGGCACGGATTCCTGATGGTAGACATAGTAACGCGGCAGCATGAACAGGCCCGCGATCCAGAAGATCACGAAGATGAGATGCGCGGCCTTGATCCAGGCATAGGTCAATGTAAGCGCCGTGTTCCAGTCGAGAGCCATGGGTGATCGTCAGCCGCGAACCAGCCGCACCAATTGTTCGACATGCGCGATCGGCGTGTCCTGCAAGATGCCATGCCCCAGGTTGAAGACGTGTGGACGATCTTCGAACGCTGATATGATGCGGGACACCGACTTTGCAAGCGCCTCGCCGCCCGCGATCAGCGCCAGCGGGTCAAGATTGCCCTGAACGGGCAGGTCCAGCGGCAGGTTGGCGTCTGCCCAAACCGGGTCTACCGTCTCGTCCAGGCCGACCGCATCCACGCCGGTTTCGCGTGCATAAGCCGGGAGCTTGCCGCCCGCACCCTTTGGAAAGCCAATCACCGGAACATCGGGGTGCCGCGTCTTGAAAGCGGACACCACGGCAGCATTCGGTGCGATCACCCAGCGTTCGAATTGTTCGGGCGAAAGGCTGCCCGCCCAGCTGTCGAACAATTGAACGGCCTCGACGCCCGCACGCACCTGCGCCGACAGGTAATCGACGGTAACGGCCACGATCGCATCGATGATTTCTTGGAAAGCTTCAGGGTCGCGATACGCCATTCGCCGCGCCTCGGCCTGCTCGCGGCTTCCCTGGCCCACCACCATATAGGTCGCGACCGTCCACGGACTGCCCGCGAAGCCCAGGAAAGTAACGTGCGGCGGGAGCGCGGCCGCGACTTTCTCCACAGTCCTGTAAATCGGGTCCAAGCGGCTCAAATCAGCCGTGAAATCCGCCAGAACGGCATCCACCAGCGCCGGGCTGAGCCGCGGACCCTCGCCCGCCTCGAACGCCAGATGCTGCCCAAGCGCATGGGGCACGATCAGGATATCCGAGAAGAGTATGGCCCCGTCGAAATCGAACCGACGGATCGGTTGCAGCGTCACCTCGGCGGCCGCATCGCTGTCGTAGACGAGTTCGAGGAAGCCGCCCTTGTCGGCACGCAGTGCACGATATTCGGGCAGGTAGCGCCCGGCCTGGCGCATCAACCACATCGGCGGAATCGGGAGTTTTCCGCCATTTAGCACGGTCAAGAGCGGCTGGGATCGGTCGGCCATGTCGAAAACTCGGGCTCCGCTACCTCTATAGAATCTCTATAAAGGGAGTCTTGTTGAAGGTTGTTGGGCGGCAGGTCGTGGGGTTTATTGAGTCCTGTCGGACTTGCCAACAGGTTGACGGAAACGGCTCTCTCGGACGCGCACGGATTCGGATCGAATATCCCCATAATCCACAGATCGGCCCGGGGAACCTTTCCCATGTTGCGCGAACTGTGGATGAAAATGGGAAAGCAGGCATCGTCGCTTATCCTTGTTTCCGCACCCAGGGTTCCGCTACCAATTCCCACATGGTTTTCCACAGGCTGTATCGCGGGTGAGTCAGCTCCACCTTCATCTTCTGTCGGACTCGACCGGGGAAACGCTCGAGATCATCGCCAAGGCATGCCTGGCGCAGTTCGAGGGCGTGGAGGCGATGCGCCATTTCTGGCCGATGGTGCGCTCGGAGGGGCATCTCGAACGCGTGCTCGACGATATCGAGCGGCGGCCAGGGCTGGTGCTGTTCACGCTGGTCAACAAGACGATCCGCCGCGTGCTTGAGCAGGAATGCCGTCGGCGGGGCATCCATGCAGTGGCGGCGCTCGACCCGGTGACGCATGCGCTATCGGCAGTGCTGGGGCAGGAGGCCAAGGCGCGTCCAGGGCGTCAGCATGCGCTGGACGCCGCCTATTTCGCCCGGGTGGATGCGATCCAGTTCACCATCGCCCATGACGACGGTATCGGTTACGATAATTGGGAGGAGGCTGACATCGTGCTGGCCGGCGTGTCGCGCACGTCCAAGACGCCGACCTCCATCTATCTCGCCAATCGCGGCTTCAAGGTGGCGAACATTCCGCTGGTGCCGGAATTGCCACCGCCGCCTAACCTGTTCACGCTGGAGCATCCCCTTGTCGTGGGGCTGACCACCAACCCTGACCGGCTGATCCAGATAAGGCGGAACCGGCTGCTGTCGTTGAACCAGGCGCCCGAGACGGATTATGTCGATCTGGAGGCCGTAAACGCCGAACTCGCCTTTGCACGAAGGCTGTTCGCCGATCATGGCTGGCCAGTGATCGACGTCACCCGTCGCTCCATCGAGGAAACCGCGTTCGCGATCGTCAAACTTTGCAATCAGCGCGAAGACAAGGTGCGTGAAGAACGTGCAGCTTCTCCTCGCCTCTAAGAGCGCGTCGCGCCGCGCAATGCTAGAGGCGGCGGGCGTTCCGTTCGCCCAGATCGACACCGCGATCGATGAAGATGCGCTGAAGGCGCAGCTTCGGAGACAGGGCGCAGGCGCAGCTGACCTTGCGATTGCACTGGCGGAAGGAAAGGCCTTGTCCGCGGGTAGTGCTGGTCTGGTAATCGGCTCCGACCAGACGCTCGAAACGGATGACGGCGCGATGCTCGACAAACCGGCCTCGCCTGAGGATGCGCGCAGCCAATTGCGGCGGCTTGCCGGTCGGACACACCGGTTGCATTCGGCTGCAGCCGTTGTCGAGGAAGGCGCGGTAGCCTGGCGCGCGTGCGAGACGGTGTCGCTGACGATGCGACCACTGTCGGACGCGTTCGTAGAGGCCTATGTGCGCGAGGAATTCGAACGGATAAGGTGGAGCGTCGGCGGCTATCTGATCGAAAGCCGCGGCGTGCAGCTGTTCGAACGGATCGAGGGAAGCCACTTCGCGATCCTGGGTCTCCCTCTCCTTCCCCTGCTCGCCTACTTGCGGGCGCGAAAGGTGCTGCCGAGCTAATGAGTACAAATTGGGCCGAGGTGATCGGCGACCCGATCGCGCAGAGCAAGAGCCCGATCATCCACGGCTTCTGGCTCGATCGACTGGGCATGAAAGCGCGTTACGAGCGGACGCTGGTGAGGCGCGGCGAACTCCCAGACTTCTTCGAACAACGACGCAAGGATCCGGCTTGGCGCGGGTGCAATGTTACCATGCCGCACAAGATTGAGACTGCCAGGCTGCTCGACGAACTCGATCCGCTTGCCGCCAGGGCCGGCGCAGTGAACACGGTGGCAAATGCCGGCGGGCGACTGGTCGGTTATAATAGCGACGCGACCGGCTTCCTCGACCTGCTGGAGCGCGAAGTGCCCGGCCATGAAAGCGCGCGCTACGACCTCATCGGTGCGGGAGGTGCAGGACGAGCGGTCGCAGCCGCTGTGACAGGTCGGCCGTTGCGCGTTTTCAACCGAACGGCCGGCACTGCTGAAGACCTTGCGGCAGAGTTTGGCGGAAGCGGGCATGGCCTCGACGACCTGCGCTGGAAGCCAGACAGCGCCGCACCGATCGTAGTGGTGAATGCCTCCAGCGCGGGCATGGGGGACAACTCACCGCTCGATATCGCGCTGGACGCATATCCTCCCGACACCGTGGTGATCGACCTGGTCTACCATCCGCTCGAGACGCCGCTGCTGAAGCAAGCGCGGAGACTTGGTCTGCCGACTATCGACGGTCTTGCGCTTCTCATTGCCCAGGCGGCACGCGCCTTCACAATCTTCTTCGGCGTGCAGCCGCCGCGCGAGGATGACGATCGGCTGCGCAAGCTGCTCCTCGGATGATCACTATTGGCCTCACGGGCTCGATCGGCATGGGCAAGTCCACCGTGGCCCGGATGTTTGCAGACGAAGGCGTGCCGGTGTTCGATGCAGACGCGGTCGTGCATCGACTACAAGGACCCGAAGGCGCAATGGTGGGCGTGATAGAGCGACACTTTCCCGGTACCACCGGCGTCGGAGGGGTCGATCGGACGAGCCTGTCCGAACGCGTGCTGGGAGACGAGCGCGCGCTTCAGAAGCTCGAAGAACTCATTCACCCGGCAGTCGCGCATGAGCGCGAAGCCTTCCTGGCTGAGCATGTCGATGCGCCGCTCGTGTTGCTCGACATCCCTTTGTTGTTTGAAAAGGGCGCGTGGCGCGAGATGGACAGGATCGTGGTCGTGTCCGCCCCCGCCGAAATCCAGCGCCAACGCGTGCTCGCCCGTCCTGGCATAACCGAGGAGAAGTTCGAACGGATCCTCGCGCTCCAGACACCCGACGCGCAGAAGCGGGAACGTGCCGACTTCGTCATCGACACGGGCACGGGCATGGACGCGACGCGCGCCGCGGTTCGGCGGATCATCGCTTGTCTGCACGATCGCACGGATTCATAAGGGTGGCATGCGCGAGATTGTGTTCGACACGGAAACGACGGGCCTCAGCCCGCTCAATGGCGATCGCCTGGTCGAGATCGGGTGCGTGGAGCTGTTCAACCGGGTAGAGACCGGCCGCACTTTTCACGCTTACTACAATCCGTGCCGCCCCATGCCGAGCGAGGCTGAGGCGGTACATGGTCTCAGCGAAGCCTTCCTCTCCGACAAGCCCAAGTTCCACGACGCCTGCGAGGAGTTGATCGCCTTCATCGGCGACAGCCCCTTGATCGCCCACAATGCGTCGTTCGACTTCGGTTTTCTCAATCACGAGCTCGGCGCCTGTGGTCGTGCACTCGTCTGCATGACCCGTATGGTCGACACGCTGGTGCTCGCGCGCCAGCGTCATCCCGGCGCCAAGCACAGCCTGGACGCACTGTGCACGCGGTTTGGGATCGATCGAAGCTTGCGCATCAAGCACGGCGCGCTGATCGACGCGCAACTGCTTGCGCAGGTTTATGTGGAATTGACGGGCGGTCGCCAGATCGGGCTTTCGCTCGGTAGTGCCACCAACGTGCAAAGCACCGCCTCTGCCGCGTCGGCGGGCGCAGTGCGCACCATGAAGTTCCGCGCACCGCGCCCGCATTGCCCGAGCGAGGATGAGCTTGCCCGGCACGCGGAGTTCATGAAGGGGATTGCCGACCCCATTTGGAACCGGGTCGGCGCAGCGTAGGTTGACGTCGAAAGGCCGGCGCGCCTAATCCGCGCCGAAAGTTTGCTGGAGAATGACATGGAAATCCGGGTCTCTGGTCATCAGGTCGACACCGGCGAGGCTCTGCGCGAGCATGTCCGGGAGCGGATGAACGCGATCGCCGACAAATATTTCGCGCGTGCGATCTCGGCCAATGTCACTTTCAGCAAGGGGCCTCACGACTTCAACTTCTGTTGTGACATCTTTGCCCATGTCATGCAGGGCGTGATCCTGAAGGCGACGACCGAAGCGGCCGACGCGCATCCCGCCTTCGATCAGGCAGCGGACAAGATCGAAAAGCAGCTTCGCCGCTATATGCGCCGCCTGAAGGACCGTAACAACGGCGCGCAGCAGCAGGCAGCCGCCGACCTCGACAACGCCGTCTACACGGTATTCGGTCCCGCGGACGAGGAGCAGGAGGCACCGGACAATCCGCCGATCATCGCGGAGACCAAGGTCGACATTCCCGAGGCGAGCGTCTCCGACGCGGTGATGCTGATGGACCTTCGCCACACCAATGCGCTCATGTTCCGCAACAGCGGCACCGGCGCCTTCAACATGGTTTATCGCCGCGGCGACGGAACGATTGGCTGGGTCGAGCCGCAACGAAGTTGACGTTCCCAGAAGCGTCGGCTTTTTCCTTGCTGGTGGCGGGCGTCCCCGCCTGAAGCGGTGCACATGAACGAAGTGTCCAACATCATCTCGCCCGAGCGCGTAGCTGCGGATCTCGGCTGCGCAGGCAAGAAGGCGCTGTTCCAGCAGCTCGCCCTCGCCGGCGCGCGTGCCACGGGCCTCGATCAGAAGGCGATCCTATCGGCACTGGTGGAGCGTGAGAAGCTGGGATCGACGGGCTTCGGCAGCGGCATCGCCATTCCGCACGGCCGGGTCGAGGGATTGCCGGGCATCATCGGTTTCTTTGTGCGTCTGTCGGCACCCATCGACTTCCAGTCGGTGGACGGCCTGCCGGTCGATCTCGTCTTCATGCTCCTGTCGCCGCCTGACGCGGGTGCCGAGCATTTGAAGGCACTCGCCGGAGTCAGCCGGATGCTGCGCGACCGCGCCATGCTGGCCAAGCTGCGGGGCGCGCGAACCAAGGATGCTCTCTACGCCTTGCTCGCCGGAGTGGAAGCGCTTGACGCCGCCTGAAGGGGCAAGCGGAGCTGAGGCGCATTACCGTGCGCTGGAATCGCTCTACGCTCATGCGCCGATCAACCGCCTGTTCGAGTCTTCGCTGGAGATTGTGGAGGAAGGTGTCGCCCGCATCCGCTTCGAAGTCGAGGCGCGACACTTTCACGCGGCGGCCGCAGCGCATGGCACACTGTACTTCAAGATGCTGGACGACGCTGCCTTCTACGCGTGCAACAGTCTGGTCACTGATCGCTTCCTTCTGACCACCGCCTTCAACCTGCTGTTCACCCGCCCGCTCCGCGAGGGACCGATCACCGCGGAAGGACGCTGGGCAAGCGGTCGCCGCCGCGTGATGGTTGCGGACGCAAGATTGCTCGACGCCACGGGTGAGGAAGTCGCGCGCGGGACTGGCACCTTCATGCGGTCGCATATTGGCTTGAGCAGCCTGCCCGGATACCGGGACTAACGGTGGCGGCGAGGCTTCCTGCCTCCGTCATGGTTGGAGCGCTGCTTCGGCTGGCCGACTCCCAAGGCGGTTTCGGCACGGTGATCGCCAGGGGAGACGAGCGAGCTGGATCTATCCTGGTTCTGCTCGTTGAGCGCGGTCGGCCGGCGTTGTCGCTGGAGCGGGTGCTGCAACCCAGCGGTCGCTATACATGGGGAGAAAGCCTGCTCGACGGCACCGAAGCCGAACTCGACGCACTCCTCGCCCGACGGCGGAGGTTTGATCCTGACCTGTGGGTCGTGGAACTGGATATCGCATCCGCCGAACGATTCGCCGCTGAAATGAAGCAGCTTGATTGACTCCTTACGCCCGCGAATCCAATGACCGTCGCATCGAATGGAAGCGCCGGCCGCATGTATCGCGGCACGCGAGACGGGATGTAAGCCATGGTGGGACCGTGTTGGTCCAGCCGGCGTAGGGCGAGCATACCGCATCATTGACGGTAATTGATGAACGGCATTACCCGTGTCGTGGCGATCGCCACGGCGGTAATCTTCTGCGTGTCCGGTATTGCCCAAGCCGAAAACATGCCCGCGAACACCCTGGCCCTGACCGCCGCGGTGTCCCCGCTGATCGAGGATGTGAGCGCCGACTGGCCCATCCTCAACTCATATAGGAGCCACGAGCTTGCCGGATCGCAGGATGCGGAACCGGTCAAGGCACTGGCGGCCTCGCTGCCCGATCTCGTCGGCGCGCACATGCAGATGGACGTTGCCGATGCCGAGCATGAATGCCTCGCCGGTGCGGTCTATTTCGAGTCCAAGGGCGAGCCGCTAACCGGGCAACTCGCGGTCGCCGAGGTCATCCTCAATCGCGCAAAGTCCGGCAAATATCCGCCTACTGTATGTGGCGTAGTGAAGCAGGGCGGGCAATTCTCATTCGTTCGTGGTGGCCGTATCCCGCCGGTCCGCAGGAACAGCGACGCCTGGCGCAAGGCCGTGGCGGTTGCGCATGTCGCCAAGGCGGACCTCGCGGATGGCGGAATCGGCCAGGCCATGTTCTTCCATGCCCGTTATGTCGCGCCGAAGTGGAACCGGCTCACGCGCGTGGCCAGCATCGGCAATCACGTTTTCTACAGCCATTGAATCCGTTCGCGACACTTCCTCTCGTTCCCGTTTCATTCTAGTTTGCGGCGATGGCGAGTGTCGCGATTCCCCAGCCCTGTTTCGATGATGCTCCGCTCGCTGCGCAGGACGTAGCGCGCGGTGTCACGCGCTTGTTCTTCCGCCAGGACATGCTCGCCATCTGCGAAGTGCCGCTGCCGAATGGCCGCCGTGCCGACATGATGGCGATCGATGCCAAGGGGATCATGACGATCGTCGAGATCAAGGTGTCACGGGCCGACCTGATGGGTGACGGCAAGTGGCAGGACTATCTCGATTATTGCGATCAGTTCTTCTGGGCAGTGCCCCGAGGCTTCGCGTTGGAGCCGTTCGAAACGGATGCGTTCGCGCCGAACGTCTGCGGCCTGATCGTGGCTGATCGCTATGATGCGGCCGTGGTGCGCGATGCGCCGATGCGCAAGCTTGCCGCCGCGCGGCGAAAGGCGGAGACGCTGCGCTTTGCCCGGCGTGCCGCGATGCGGCTGGCCGGAACGCTAGATCCGGGATTGTCGGGGCTGGACTGACCGCTGCATGATCAGAGCGATGGACCCGCTGCCTCGCGCCGGGGAGTGGCGGCGGGCTTTTCCTCAAGCGCCTTCAGGATCACGGCGGAGCGACCGTCGATCCGGGCATAATCGAGCGCCGACTTGCCGCCTACTCGGTCGGCCTTCTTTGGATCGGCGCCGCGCGACAGGAGCAGCTTCACAAGCGCGATGTCGCGCTTCTGCACGGCCAGGATAAGCGGTGTTTCTCCGCGCTTGTTACCCTGGTTCACATCGGCGCGCAGGCTGAGCAGCTTCAGCACGCCTTCGGTCCAGCCCATCTGCGTCGCAAGCGTGAGCGGCGTTTCACCTTGATTGTTCTCGCTCTCGACCTTTGCTCCTTTCGAAACGAGGAAGGCCATCCAGTCGGAATTGCGTTCACGCGTGATGATGTGGAGCGCGGTATCGCCGGTACCACGGTCGCGCGAGTGGATCAGCGATCCGGGCTTGGACAGCAGGTCCTGGACCTTGTTGCCGTCCGCCTCCTTCACCGCCTGCAGGAATTGATAGCCTTCCGAGAAGCCCTGCGCCGCGATCGGAGCAGCCGTTGCCATCAGCGCCGCAACCGCCAGTACCGCACCGATCCGTTTCGTGAACACCTTGATTCCCCACCATTCTTCGCTTGATCGCGCGACTTTAGCAAAGCAAGGCTGCCCATGTCATGAACGAAAAGCGCCACCTTCTTGCATTTGCCACCGCCCTGCTGTTGCTGCAGGCATGTTCGTCGGCCCCGGGCGAACAGCCGCCGCTCGCGGGTGCTGCAATCGGTGGACCCTTCTCCCTCACCGACCAGGATGACCGGCGTGTCACCGATCGCGATTTCGCCGGCAAGTACAGGCTCGTCTACTTTGGCTTCAGCTACTGCCCGGACGTGTGTCCGGTCGATCTCCAGCTTGCGGGACAGGGACTGCGGCTCCTGGAAAAGAGCGATCCGCAGGTCGCGGCAAAGGTGCAGCCGATCTTCATCAGCGTCGATCCCGAGCGCGACTCGCCGGCGGTGTTGAAGCCCTATGTGGCCGCCTTCCACCCCCGCCTGATCGGCCTCACCGGCAGCGAGCAGGAGATTAAGGACGTTGCCAAGCGTCACGGCGTCTACTTCTCCAAACGCGGCGATCGGGGATCGAGCAACTATCTCGTAGATCATAGCCGCACCCTCTTGCTGTTCGGACCGCAGGGCGAGCCGATCGCGATCGTGCCGCATGAAAAGGGCGCTCAGGCCATTGCGGACGAACTGCGACGCTGGGTCAAATGACCGAGCCGTTCTGGGAGAAGCCGCTGAGCGCGCTCAGCCGGGCCGAATGGGAGTCGCTGTGCGATGGCTGCGGCCGCTGCTGCCTCCACAAGGTCGAGGATGCTGATACCGGCGACATATACGATACCAACGTTGCGTGCCGCCTGCTCGACCGGCACAGCGGCCGCTGTTCCAACTACAAGGGCCGGCATGCGTTCGTGCCGGATTGCGTGCGCCTGACGCCAGAGAAGGTCGAGACCCTGCCCTGGCTTCCCGAAAGCTGCGCTTATCGCCTGCGGGCGCGGGGCGAGCCGCTGCCGGAATGGCACTATCTGATCACGGGCGACCGAGAGAGCGTTCACGAGGCCGGCATGTCGGTGCGCGGATGGACAGTCAGCGAAGACGAGGCCGGCGATCTCGAGCATCACCTGGTCGAGCGTGACGTCTGAACCGCTCTTTCGGGGCGGAGCGACCGAGACGCGGCTGGTCCTGAAAGTGTCGGCACGGGCGCGAGTGATGCGTCTTCGCGTAGATACGCGAACCGGACAGGTGCTGCTGACGCTTCCCCGCCGCGCCTCGCTCAAGCGGGCGGTGGAATGGGCAGAAGCCAAGCGGCCGTGGATCGAGGCGGCGCTGGCCAAGATAGTGCCATCCACGGCGATCCAGCCCGAGGCGACCATACCCTATCGTGGCGAGCCGCACCGGATCGAGTGGCAGGAAAACCGCGGGCGCTCCGTCAGCGCTCACGATGGCATGATCCTGGTTGGTGGCCCGGTTGAGGCCGTGGAAGCGCGTGTGCTACGCTGGCTGCGACGCGAAGCACATGTCCTGCTGGAACGTGAAACGCACGAATATGCTGCCAAGGCGGATGTCATTGTCACACGGGTCAGCGTCGGTGACCAGCGATCGCGCTGGGGTAGCTGCTCCAGCACGGGAGCCATCCGCTATAGCTGGCGCCTGATCCTGGTGCCTGACCATGTCCGTCGCGCCACCGTGGCGCATGAAGTCGCACATCGCGTCCACATGAATCATGGACCCGACTTCCATGCGCTTGTCGATACGTTGTTCGGCGCTGGCGTGAAGCCCGCCAATGACTGGCTGCGCCGACATGGCGCCGCGCTGCACCGGATCGGGACGCGCGCGGGCTAGAAGCGTGGTTCCAAGTCACGCGGCTGGCGATCGGGGGCGGGAGCATTCGGCACGCGTGGCTCGCGGCGCACCGGCGCCTCGCGGGGACCTCGCTCCCGCCGGATCGCTTCATCCAGCCAGGAATCCAGCGTCTCCTCCTCCTGCTCGACCGGCTGCTCTGCCGTCCCCTCGATCGCATCACGCTCGGCCGGGCTGAGTTCGCGCGGCTGACGGGCCAGTGGCTGACCGTCGGGGCCGAGCACGGCTGACCCATCCGGATTGAGCAACACCTCGTCAGGCTCGCCATACCAGGCTTCATCGTCTGGCTCCGTCTGCCAGTCGGGAAGGGGCACGTCGGTCTTGAAGGGCGTCACCGGCCGGTTCGCAACGGCCTTGGACATGAAGGCCTGGAAGGCGCGTGCTGGCGACGTCCCACCCTGGAGGCCAGGCAGCGCGCGTGCATCGTCGCGCCCCATCCACACGCCCGTCGTCAGCCCGCTCGAAAAGCCGATGAACCAGCCGTCCTTGTTGGAGCTGGTCGTGCCCGTCTTGCCCGCTACGGGGCGGCCGATATTGGCGGCCCGACCGGTCCCCGTCAGCACTGCCGATTGCAGCAGGTCGGTCATCTGCGCCGCCACCCACGGGGCGACGAGCACGCGATTTTCGTTGGGCTGGTGCCGGTACAACAGGTGACCGTCCGCCGTAGTCACCTGGCGGATCCCATAGGGTGTGACGGCGCGTCCCTCGGCCGCGACCGAGGCAAACGCCCTGGTCATGTCGATCAATCGCACGTCCGACGTGCCGAGCACCATGGATGGGTGCGTGTTGACCGGGGACGTGATGCCGAAACGCTGCGCCATGTCGGCGACCGCGCGAAAGCCGACATCCTGCCCGATCCGCGCCGACACGGTGTTGAGGGACCGGGCGAATGCCTCCCGCAAGGTCACCGTGCCGGAAAAGGTGCGGCTATTGTTGCGAGGGCTCCAGCCGTTGATCGTGACCGGTGCATCCTCGACCGCCTGGGTCGGCGAATAACCGCTTTCCAGCGCGGCCAGGTAGACGAACAGCTTGAATGCCGATCCCGGCTGGCGTTGCGCCTGAGTGGCGCGGTTGTAGAGCGAATCGACGTAGTCGCGGCCGCCGACCATGGCGCGCACGGCGCCGTCCTGATCAAGGCTGACCAAAGCGCCCTGTGCTCCGCCGGGCGTGTTGGCATTGATGGCCTGGTCGGCCGCGCGTTGCATATTGGGATCGAGCGTGGTCCACACGTCGATCGGCTCCACCGTCTCGTCGATCAAGGTATCGAGCTGCGGCAGCACCCAGTCGGTGAAGTAACGCACGCTGTTCTGGCGCGGCGTCGGCACGATCTCGACGTTCGCGGGCTCGGCATAGGCCGCTTCGGACGCGCTGATTACGCCCTCGCGGCGCATCAGGTCGATCACGACGGCGGCGCGATCCTTGGCGGCTTCCGCATCGGCAGTGGGCGAGTAATTTGACGGCGCCTTGACGAGCCCGGCGATGATCGCCGCCTCCGACAGGTTCAGCTCATGCGCCGAATGGCCGAAAAAGCGCCGGGATGCCGCGTCGATGCCATAGGCCCCGCCACCGAAATAGACGCGATTGAGATACAGTTCGAGGATCTGATTCTTGCTGAAGCGCGCCTCCAGCGCCAGCGCGAGGATGCCCTCGCGCAGCTTGCGCCCATAATCGCGCTTGGGCGTCAGGAAGATGTTGCGGGCAAGCTGCTGCGTGATGGTCGACACGCCGCGAACCCGCCCGCCGTCGGTGAAGCTCACCTGGATACCGCGGACGATGCCAATCGGGTCGACGCCGGGATGGTAGCGAAAGCGGCGATCCTCGACCGCTACCATCGCGTCCACCATGATTGGCGGGATTTCGTTATAGCGCAGCCATTGGCCGAAGCTTGGCCCCATCGACACGAGCACGCTCCCGTCGGCGGCGCGCACGCGGATCATCTGGCCGAGGTCGTCGCGGCGGGCGAGCTCGGCATAGCTTGGCAGCGAGCTCATCGCGATGCCTACTGCGACCGCGAGCGCGATCAGTGCCAGCAGCACGGCATAGAGCCCGAGCTTGATGATCGTGGAGAATGTCCGCCGGACGGACGAGGGTCGCTTGGCCATGGGGGGTCAGCGATACGGCCTCCGCCTGAACCCCACAAGAACAGACGGCGCAGCGGCGGCTTTTACTCCGGCCGCGAGATGGACGACGCACTGTCGATGCGATGATGGTGGCCGACCGACACCGGGGCCGTCAGAAGAGACGTGGCAAGGATGCCCGTCGCAACTGGCGCAGCGCACTTCGGCGCGGACTACGCCATAGCTGACGTCGCAATGTCGAGTGATCGTAATCGGGGAGCCGCCGCAGCGGCTTCAAGCATGTATCAAATGGTGCGGTCGAGAAGACTCGAACTTCCACGTCCTTTCGGACACAACGACCTCAACGTTGCGCGTCTACCAATTCCGCCACGACCGCACATTTGATGAAAGACCGGACAAGCCGGCTTTGCGATTCACGCAAACACGTGAACCCTTGGCAGGAGCGCGCCTCTAGCAAAGCCGATCCGGCGACGCAATCCGCTTTCAAGCCAAAGGCGCAAAGCTGAGTGAAAGCCAGTTCGCGGCCTGCGGCACATTGGTTTCGGCCGTGTCGAAGGTGGCGCTCTCATTCGGCCCGAGTTCGGCCACGGGCGGCGAAATGGCGAAACGATGGACCACGCGGCCGCCCTGGCGATCGCGCAGTTCGGCGCGTATCTGGGGCAGGCGCTGCGGCTGGTCGCTGGTATTTTCGATGCGGCCGTAGACCCGGAGCAATTCATTGCCGCTTTCCAGGACCGACCGCTCCGGCTGCCCATAGTCGATCTTGAGCGGCTCGGCCGCTGCACGTGCGGCCGCGACGCCAGGCAGGGTCAGGTTACCCGAATACCAGGCAGCTGCAGCAGCCGATACGAGGGCGAAGAGGCCCAGCAGCAGCCATAGTCCGATGCGTCGCCTTTGCCTGGGTGCCGCCACCTGCGTTTCTTCGAACGGCTGAGCGGAAGCGGACTCTTCCGGCGCATGGATGATCGCGGGTTCGGGCGGGACCATGGGTGCAGGATCTGCCACGACCGGCTCCTGTTCCGCCATCTCGGCCTCCACCTCCTTCGGCTCGTCATGTTCGGGCTCGGGCTCGGGCTCGGGCGCTGCGGGTTCCTGGAACCAGCTGTGCTTGCAACTGGCGCATCGCACCTGTCTGCCTCCTGCGCCGACCGCGCCATCGGGGATCGTGTAGCGCGTGCTGCAGGCGGGACAGGTCAGGATCATGATGTGGCCTTTGGCTCCTCTTGGCGGGGAAAACTACCCTTAGCCTGCCCGGCCATGCAAGCGACCTGCGCTTTACGGGCGGATTCGCGCGTGCAATGGCACCGGCTTGCAAGGAGGCGGGTCTGGACGCAGCATCCGAAATAGTTCGGTTCGACAATGTGGGCCTTCGCTACGGCACCGGGGCGGAGGTGCTGTCCGATCTTAATCTTTCGCTGGAACGCGGCGGCTTCTACTTCCTTACCGGAG
Organism: uncultured Allosphingosinicella sp.; assembly: GCA_934539295.1. Lineage (GTDB taxonomy): Bacteria > Pseudomonadota > Alphaproteobacteria > Sphingomonadales > Sphingomonadaceae > Allosphingosinicella. The sequence continues at coordinate 15,699 of CAKTCN010000019.1, read as the reverse complement.
CCTCGGGTGCGGGCAAGACGTCGTTGCTGAAGCTTCTCTACCTGGCCCTATGGCCGACGCGCGGGCGCATTCGGATATTCGGACAAGATGTGGCGGAACTGACCCGCACCGCCCTGCCGCCGATCCGGCGCCGCTTGGGCGTGGTGTTCCAGGATTTCAGGCTTATCCGGCACCTGTCCGCATTCGACAATGTCGCTTTGCCGCTGCGCATCGCCGGCGTTCCCGAATGGAAGCTGCGCACCACCGTCAACGATATGCTCGATTGGGTTGGACTTGGTTCGCGTGCATCCGCCTTGCCCGCGACCTTGTCGGGCGGCGAACAACAACGCGTTGCCATCGCCCGCGCCGTGATCGGCAAACCCGACCTGCTGGTCGCGGATGAGCCGACCGGAAACGTCGATCCGGACATGGCCGTGCGCTTGCTGACCCTGCTGGATGCCCTCAACAAAGCAGGTACGACCATGGTGATCGCGACGCACGACACACACCTGATCGGCCGGCTGCCGCGCGTCCACATGCTGTGGCTGGACCGAGGACGAATGTCGGATCCCACGGGAGCCCTGCGCTACCCTCCCGGCGGAGCTATCCGCTGAACCGGCCTACGCCTCCTCGCTCGCTGCCTCGGTCGGGCGGGCCGATGCCGCTCATCGTCGGCATCCTGCTGTTCCTGACGACGCTCGCCGCGGCCGCCGCACTGACCTTGTCAGGCGCGGCGCTGCGCCTGTCAGGGAGCGAACGATTGACGGTGCAGGTGATGACCGCCCACCCCACCGTGCGCGAGGCGGACGCGAAGCGGGCCCTGACGCTGTTGAAAGCGCATCCGGGCATCACATCCGTGCGCCGGGTAACCGCGGCAGAGATGCAGAGGCTTCTCGAACCATGGCTGGGCGGCGGGGCGGAGGTGCCGGTACCCGCCCTGATCGAGGCGGACGTCCGGGCGGGCGCAGACCAGGCCGCGATCCGGAGAGCAGTGGCGCTTGCCGTGCCGTCCGCGATCGTGAATGCCGAGGCGCAGTGGCTGGCACCTGTGCGGGAGTTCGTGTCGCTGCTTCGCTGGCTTTCGGCCGGGCTCGCCCTCGTCACGTTGGCAGGGTTGGCCGCCGTGGTGTCGCTGGCGGCACGGGCATCATTGGCGATGCACGATGACACGATCGGCCTTATGCACCTTCTCGGCGCAACCGACCGACAGCTGGTGCGGATGTTTGAACGGCGAGCGGGACTGGAGGTCCTGCTTGGTGGCATGGCCGGCTGGCTCGGCGCCATGCTGGCGCTGCTGCTGGTCATTCGGCGATGGCAGGCGCTTGGCGATGTACCCCTCGCCACGCCTGGCGGGCCTTTGATGCAGATGCTTGCACTCCTTACCCTGCCCCTAGGGGGCGCACTTCTTGCCATGCTGGTTGCCCGCATCACCCTTTTGCGGGCATTGAACGCAAACAGATGATCAGCCGCTTATTCTCCTTGCTGCTCCTGCTCTACGTGCTGGGCTATGCCTTGTTCGTGGTGCTGCTGCCTACGCCCGCGGGGAACGAGCGTACCGACGGCATCGTCGTCCTGACGGGCGGGGCGGGCAGGATCGAGCGCGGACTGGACCTGCTGCAGGACAAGCGAGCGGTGCGGCTGCTGATCTCCGGCGTCGATCGCACGGTGCGCCCGGTGGAATTGGCGGAGCGCTACGACGTACCGGTGCGGCTGTTTGATTGCTGCATCGATCTCGGTCGGGAATCGGTCGATACTCGATCCAATGGGACGGAGACTGCCCGTTGGGTGCAGCAGCGTGGCTTCCGATCGGTGCGGCTGGTGACTACCGACTGGCATATGCCGCGTGCCCGGTTTGAACTGGTGCGCGAACTCGGGCCCACGATCGAAGTGCTGAGCGACCCGGTCGACAGCAATGCCAGCTTCCGCGCCCTCTTCACCGAATATAACAAATATCTGCTGCGCCGTGCCGCGGTGGTGATCGGAATATGATGATCTGGCTGCGATCTGCGCTTTTCACGCTTCTCTTTTACCCGTTTACGGTTCTTGCCGTGCTTATGGCATTCGCGGGTGCCCCGTTCGGCCAGGCGCCCGTCATCTCGGCTGCCGTCTTCTGGACGCGGGGGCATGCCTGGCTCGCGCGCAACCTGCTCGGCATCCGTACGCGGGTGGAAGGAACGCTGCCCACCCGCCCCGTTCTGATCGCGGCCAAGCACCAGTCGATGTACGAAACGCTGGAGTTCGTCCGCCTGCTCGACCGGCCGGCCGTGGTCATGAAGAAGGAACTGACCGACACACCCGGCTGGGGCAAGATCGCCAAGCTCTATGGCGCCGTTTCGGTCGATCGCAAGGCAGGAGCAGCGGCGCTGCGGGAGATGATGCGCGACGGCAGGGCCGCGATCGCCCAAGGGCGCGGCATTGTGATCTTTCCCGAGGGCACCCGCGTCGCGCCGGGCGAGCGGCCGCCGCTCCAGCCCGGCTTTGCGGGCCTGTATCGCGCGATCGGCCTGCCGGTGGTGCCCGTGGCGATCGACAGCGGCAGGCTGTGGGGCCGCAACAGTTTCCTGAAGCACCCCGGCACCATCACCTTCCGCTTCGGCCAGGAGATACCGGCAGGCTTGCCCCGGGCCGAAGTGGAGCAGCGCGTTCATACCGGCATGAACGCGCTGGATACTCCGCTTTAGACCGCATCCCCTTCAGGATGTTCCCGATGTTGGAGTGAGTATCTCTCTTACCCGTTCATTCTGAGGAGCCATTGAGCCTGTCGAAATGGCGTCTCGAAGGACTGGTGCTGTCCTTCGAGACGGGGCTTCGACTTCGCTCAGCCCCTCCTAAGAATGAGCGGAAAAGGAGAGAATAGCTGAATGTCGATCGTTTAGTCCCTGAGCCGCGCGCCGGCCTTCGTCGCCGCCGCCACGATCCGGGCGGAAATGCCTTTCAACTCCTCGTCGGTGAAGCTCTTCTCGCCGGGCTGAAGCGTGACTTCCACCGCCACCGACTTCTCGCCTTCCGGAACGCCCTGGCCGGCAAAGATGTCGAACAGCTTCACACCCGTGATCGCCTGCTTGTCGGCACCGCGCACCGCCCGCACAAGCTGGTCGGCAGCATTGCCGGCCGGCATGAGGAAGGCGAAGTCGCGGGTGACCGCCTGTAGCGCAGGCGGCGCATAGGCGCTGCGCATGTGCGACCCCGCGCGCTTCTGCGGAATGGCGTCAAGGAAGATTTCCGCCGCCACGACCGGTCCGGAAATGTCGAACCGCCTCAACATGCTGGGATGCAGTTCGCCGAACTCGGCCAGCGCATTCTTGGGCCCGAGCGCAAGGCGCGCCGAACGGCCGCTATGATAAGCGCCCGACGCACCGCCCAACGCTTGGAGATTATCCACAGGCGCACCGGCCGCAGCGAGGAGCGCCAGCGCCTCCGCCTTGGCATCATACGCATCGACGCCGCGCGCCTTGCCCGAACGCCAGTGCCGCTCGGCCGCATCGCCGGCCAGCAGGATGCCGAGCGTCAGCCGTTCGCCGTCCTCCAGATAGCGGCGACCGACCTCGAACAGGCGCAGGCTGCCGGACCCGCGCGCGATATTGCGGCGAGCGGCGGCGAGGAGGCCGGGAAGCAGCGAAGGCCGCATCGCCTTCATCTCCTCGCTGATCGGGTTAGCGAGGATCCAGGCCGAGCCGCCGAACGCTTCGGCTTCGCTTTCCGAGATGAAGCTCCACGTCACAGCTTCCGAGAGGCCCCGTGCGGCCGCCGTGCGGCGCACGCGGCGCTCGACCAGCTGCTCGGGCGTGGCGGTCGGCGTGGCGACGCCCGGTGCGCGCGGCAGCGGGGCCGACGGCACATTGTCGATGCCCTCGATGCGGATCACTTCCTCGACCAGGTCGGCCGATCCGTCCACATCACGGCGCCAGCTCGGCACGCCAACCTGCCAGTCGTCGGACACGGTAAAGCCGAGCCGCGCGAGAATGTCCTTCTGCCGCTCCGGTGCCACCGCGAGGCCGCCCAAGCTTTCCGCACGTGACGGATCATAGGCGATCGTCTTACCGGGCACCGGGGCTGCGCCCGCTCGCGTGATCGCGCTCGGCGTGCCGCCGCAATGGTCGAGCACCAGCTTCGTCGCGATCGCCAGCCCATCCTCCAGGAAGGCGGGATCGACGCCGCGCTCGAACCGCTGACGCGCGTCGGAGGTGATGCCGAGCTTTTGGCCGGCCCGCGCGATATGTTCTGGATCGAAGAAGGCGCATTCGATCAGCACATCGGTCGTGGTGTCGGACACGCCCGAATGCGCCCCCCCCATGATACCGCCAATGTCGTGCACCGCCAGATTGTCGGCGATCACCGTCATGGTCTCGTCGAGCGTGTAGGTCTTGCCGTTCAGCGCCTCGACCTGCTCACCGGCCTTCGCCTTGCGCGCCACCAGCGCTCCCGACAGCTTGGCACGGTCATAGACGTGCAGCGGACGGCCGAGATCGATCGACACGAAGTTGGTGATGTCGACGAGCACGGAGATCGGCTTCTGCCCGATCGCCTTCAGCTTGGACGCCATCCAAGCCGGCGAGGCACCGTTGGTGATGCCGGAGACCGCCTGCGCGTAGAAAGCGGGGCAGCCTTCGGGATCGTCGGTGCGCACATCCGGCGCGGGTTCGGTTCCCGCGATCGGCTCCAGCCGATCGACTTTGTACACCTGGGCGAGCGGCTTGAGCATGCCGAGACCCGCCGCTGCGAGGTCGCGCGCGATGCCGCGGACGCCCATCGCATCCTGCCGATTGGGCGTGATCGACACGTCGATGACCGGATCATCAAGGCCGGCGAAGTCGGAGAAGGCGGTGCCGACCGGCGCATCTTCGGCGAGCTCGATGATGCCGTCATGGTCATCGCCCAGGTCCAGCTCGCGGCTGGAGCACATCATGCCGTTCGATTCGACGCCCCGGATCGCCGAGACCTTCAGCTGCATGCCGTTGGCCGGCACCGTGGCGCCGGGAAGCCCGAGCACGCCGACGAGGCCGGCGCGCGCGTTGGGTGCGCCGCACACCACCTGGAGCGGTGCGCCCTCGCCGGTATCGACGCTCAGCACCTGGAGCTTGTCGGCCTGCGGGTGGCGTTCGGCCGTGAGCACGCGCGCGATGCGGAAGCCGGCCAGCTTCTCGGCCGGGTTCTCGACGCCCTCGACCTCCAGCCCCACGCGGGTCAGCGCGTCGAGGATGTCGTTCAGGCTCGCATCGGTTTCCAGATGCTCCTTCAGCCAGGAGAGGGTGAACTTCATGCGCCGACTCCCCCGCTCAGCGTGGGCACATCCAGCGCCGCAAACCCGTAATGCTTCAGCCAGCGCAGATCGCCGTCGAAGAAGGGACGCAGATCGTCCATGCCATATTTCAGCATCGCTAGCCGGTCGACGCCGGTGCCGAACGCGAAGCCCTGATATTCGTCGGGATCGAGCCCGCAGGCTGCGATGACCTTGGGGTGGACCATCCCGGAGCCCAGCACCTCCATCCAGCCCTCCGACCCGCCGATCACGCGGCGGCCCTTCTCGATCGTGTAGCCGACATCGACCTCGGCCGACGGCTCGGTGAAGGGGAAATAGGACGGGCGCAGGCGCAGCACGATGTCGTCGCGCTCGAAAAAGGCCTTGAGGAAGGTCTCCAGCGTCCATTTGAGATGGCCGAGATGGATGCCGCGGTCGATCACCAGGCCTTCGATCTGGTGGAACATCGGCGTGTGCGTGGCATCGCTGTCCGACCGGTATACGCGGCCCGGCGCGATGATGCGGATCGGCGGTTTGTTGGCCATCATGGTGCGGATCTGCACGGGCGAGGTGTGGGTGCGCAGCAGCATGCGGCGCCCCTCGCCATCCTCCCGATCGAAGTAGAAGGTGTCGTGCATCGCCCGTGCCGGATGGCTTTCGGGAATGTTGAGCGCGCTGAAATTGTGCCAGTCGTCCTCGATCTCCGGCCCGGTCGCGACCGAGAAGCCGAGATCGGCGAAGATTTCGGCCAGTTCATCCATGACCTGGGAGACCGGATGCACCGATCCTTGCGGCGCGGCGGCGGTCGGCAGCGTCATGTCGAGCGCCTCGGTGGCAAGGCGCCGCTCCAGCTCGGCCGTCTCCAGCGCCTCCTTGCGCGCAGCAATCGCCCCCGTAATGCTCTCACGCAGCCCCTGGATCGGCGGACCCTTTGCCAGCCGCTCCTTGGGCGACATGCCGCCCAGCGTCTTCAGCAATTGCGTCACCGCGCCCTGCTTGCCCAGCGCTGCGACGCGCTCGGCTTCCAGTGCCTGGAGATCGGCGGCGGCGGCGATGCGCGCAGTCCAATCCTCGCTCATATTCTCGATATCCGACATGGCCGCGGCTCTAGAGAAGTTTGGGCCTAAGCAAAAGGGTGGGCGGCAACGGAGGTTAGCTGTTGACCCGCGCGGCCAACCGGACGATTTCGGGCGGTCATGGGGCGGGTAGAGACGCAAGCCGGAACACAGCCGAACCGCTGGTGGGAATCGCCCCGCTATGCGGTCGCCCTCGTGCTCGCCTCGCTGGTGCCTTTGCTGTGGCCGGACATCGCGCCGCTCGTCGATCTCCCCGGCCACATGGCGCGCTACCGCGTGCAGCTGGAGATCGACACCAATCCGGTGCTGGCCGGCTTCTACGACTTCCAGTGGCAGCTGATCGGCAACCTCGGAATCGACCTGCTGATCGAGCCGCTCGCGCCGCTCCTCGGCCTCGAAGGCGCGGTCAAGTTGATCGTGATGTCGATCCCGGCGCTGACCACGGCCGGCCTGCTGCTGATCGCGCGGGTGGTGCATGGCCGCCTGCCGCCGACCGCGCCGCTGGCGCTGCCTTTCGCCTACAGCTTCCCGTTCCAATTCGGGTTCGTCAATTTCTGCCTAGCAATCGCGCTATCGCTCGTCGCCTTCGCCTTGTGGCGCTGGCTCGCGATCCGGCGGCGCTTCTGGCTGCGCGCGGCAATCTTCGTGCCTTTGTCCATGGCCTTGTGGGTGGTCCACACCTTCGGCTGGGGCGTGCTCGGCGTGCTTGCCTATGCGGCCGAGATGGTCCGTCACCGCGACGAGGGCAAAAGCTGGATCAAGTCCTGGTTCCAAGCAGGGTTCGACTGCGCGCCGCTGATCCCGCCAATGATCCTCATGATCCTGTGGCGGTCGGGCCAGGTCAGCGGGCAGACGTTCGACTGGTTCAAATGGTGGACCAAGTTCCGCTGGTTCTACATGACGCTGCGCGATCGGTGGGAGCTGTTCGACATCGGCTCGGTCGTCTTCCTGTCGGCAGTGGTCGTGGTCGCAGCAGGCTTCGCGCTGTTCCGGGCCAAGGTCGGCTTCTCGCGCATGCTTGCAGTGTTCGCGGTGTTCCTCACGGTGGTGTTCCTGTGCCTGCCGCGCGTGGTGTTCGGATCGGCTTATGCCGACATGCGCCTTGCGCCCTTCGCCTTCGCGATGGCGCTGCTCGCGATCCGCTTCGCACCGGATTTTTCGGGCAAGGCGCTCAAGTGGATTGCCGTGGCGAGCCTCGCCTTCTTCCTGCTCCGCACCGGCGCGACCACGGTCAGCTACTGGATGTACGACCGCGATTACGACCGGCAGCTCCAGGCGCTCGACCATGTGCCGGAAGGCGCACGCCTGGTCACCTTCGTCGGAACGTCGTGCAGCCCGCCCTGGGCGATGAGCCGGGTCGAGCATATCGCCGGCATCGCCACCGTCCGCAACCGCGCCTTCGCCAACGACCAATGGTCGATGGTCGGCGCGCAGATGCTCACCGCCGATTTCCCGGAGGCCGGCCGCTTCGCGCGCGACCCTTCCCAGATGGTGACCGGCCGGCGCTGCCGCGGCGAATGGTGGTGGCCGCTCGACAATTCGCTCTACTGGCTGCCGCGCCAGGCATTCGACTATGTGTGGCTGGTCCACCCGCCCGCGCACGATCCCGCCCTGCTGGCGGGGCTAACCCCCATCTGGCGCAGCGGCACCTCCGTGCTCTATCAGGTCACCGACCGCATCGCTCCTCATGAGCGGCGGCCCGAGGTTGAATGAACGGTCCTGCACTTTCGGTAGTCATCCCCTGCTATAACGAGGAGGCCTGCCTCGCCGAGCTGCACCGGCGCGTCTCCAATGCCGCACGCGTGGCAGTGGGCAGCGATTACGAGATCATCCTCGTCAACGACGGCTCCCGCGACAAGAGCTGGGAGATGATGAAGATGCTGGCCGAACAGGACCGGCACCTGGTTGCCGTGAACCTGTCGCGCAACCACGGGCACCAACTGGCGCTTACCGCCGGCCTGGACCTGAGCTCGGGCGAGAGGATCCTGATCATCGACGCGGATCTGCAGGATCCGCCCGAACTGCTCACCTCACTGATGCAGGAGATGGACCGCACCGAAGCCGATGTTGTTTATGCCGTGCGCCGCCAGCGTGCAGGCGAGACCGCGTTCAAGAAGGCGACGGCGGCCATGTTCTACCGTTTCCTGTCGCGCATCACCGAAGTCGACATTCCGGTCGATGCTGGTGACTTTCGCCTGATGACACGTCGCGCATTGGACGCGCTGCTGAGCCTGCCCGAACAGGCGCGCTTCATCCGCGGCATGGTCGCTTGGGTCGGGTTCCGCCAGGTGCCGTTCCTCTACGACCGCGCCCACCGCCATGCGGGCGAGACCAAATACCCGCTGCGCAAGATGCTCGCTTTCGCGCTGGACGCCGTCACCGGCTTCTCGACCGCGCCCTTAAAGATCGCCAGCCATATCGGCCTGTGGTTGGTCGCTGCCTCGATCCTGCTGCTGCTCTATATCGCCTTCGGCTTCGTGACCGGCAGCGCGGTGCAGGGCTGGACGTCGACCATGCTGGTGGTGGTGGTGCTGGGCGCCGCGCAGATGTTCGTGCTCGGCATGATCGGCGAATATCTCGGCCGGCTGTTCATCGAGGCGAAGCGGCGGCCGCTCTACATCGTATCCGACGTGGCGGGCCGCGCGGGCGGGCGCCGCCAGCTGGGTCACGTTGCCGAAAGCACCGCCACGATCGACACGCCGGGCGACAGCGGCACCCTGCCCACCGCATAGCGTTCCAGCCCGAACAGCCACTCGAACAGGCTGTTCACGGGTTTGGGCGGCAGCGTGTCGTCGCTATCCTCCTTGCCCGTGATCCGGCCGGCCAGCCTTGCCGCCGCCGCGAGCGGGAAGAGCAGGCTGTTGAAATAGGTCAGCGTGTCGGCCCTGAGACCCGCATCGCGCACGACCTTGCGGAAGCTCTTCATCGTGTAGCGGCGTTTGTGATGATTCACCACGTCATGCGCGCTCCACATCCACGGATGCGCCGGCACGGTGATGAGGATGTGCCCGCCCGGCTTCAGCTTGCGCGCAATCGACTTCAGCGCTGCTTCGTCCTCTTCGACATGCTCCAGCACGTCGAGGATTGCGACCATGTCATAGGCGCCGTCCTCGATCCCGGTCAGTGCAGGCAACGGCGCGTCGATCACCGCCTTGCCGAGCCGCTTGGCTGCGACGGCGCGGGCGGCAGGATCGATCTCGACCGCATCAACGCTGCCGAAATCCTTGAGCATCAGCACATTGTGACCGGTGCCGCAGCCGATCTCCAGAATGCGGGCGTTGGCAGGCAATTTCACCTTGCGGCCGATCAGGTCGGCAAGGATGCGGCGGCGGGCGCGATACCACCAATGGACCTCGTCCAGCTCCGCCATGCGATCGTAGACCACGCGTTCCATCAGCCGAAAACCCACTTCCTGTTCAATGCAAAGGTCAAGAGCGGCGTCACGAAGACCACCGGGATCACCGGCCACCAGGTCGGCCCGCCCATCTGCTTCACCAGCAGCCATACGAAGAACTGGTTGGTAAGGAAGCCGATCGTGTTGACCGTGAAGAAGCGCACGGTGCGCGCTGCCGGATTGTCGCGGCTGCCATGCCCGCGAAAGCTCCACCGGCTGTGAAGCAGGTAACCCAAGCCCGTGAATACCAGGTAGTTGAGCGTCATCGACAGCATCGGCTCGACGCCAAGCAGTTCCGCCACGACCCAATAGCCGCCAGCGACGAGCAGCGTCAGCAACCCTCCAGTCAGGCCGAAGCGCACGATCTGCCAGAAAAGTTCGGAATGTCGCGCGGCGGAGGCCAAGAGGCAGGAAACCTTGTTCTTTAGGCGTCAGCGACTAAACCGCTGCCTTCACAATGCAAAGACGAAATAGGGGTGGAAACTTGATCAACGGGTGGACCGATCGGCTGGCGCGGCATTGGCGGCCGGCGGTGGTCGTATTCTGGCTGATCGTCTGCGCCTGGTTCCTTTACCAGCGCTGGGCGGCGATCCACGGCTTCGCGCTTGGCGACACCGACGACAATATGCGCATCATGCAGGTGCGCGCATGGCTTGCCGGCCAGGGGTGGTTCGACCTTCGCCAATATCGGCTGAACCCGCCTTATGGCGCCAACATCCACTGGTCGCGCATCGTCGATTTGCCGCTTGCGGGCATCAAGCTTGCCCTGGCTCCCGTCATCGGTGGTGCGACGGCGGAGAGGGCAGCGGTGGCGATCGCGCCCTTGCTGCCGATGCTGGTGGCGATGTTCGCCGTTGCCGCCGCTGCACGTCGCCTGTTGTCGCCAGCCGCTTTCATCCTGGCACTGCTGGTACTGGTATGCGGGCCATCGCTTCGGGGCATGTGGTCGCCCCTGCGCATCGACCATCATGGCTGGCAGCTCGCCATGCTGTCGCTGGTAGCCCTGGGCCTGATCGACAGGAACCGCCTGCGCGGCGGCATCACGGTGGGGCTCGCCACCGCCACCTCGCTGGCGATCGGGCTGGAGATGCTGATCTATCTTGCCGCGGCGGGCGCGCTGATCGGCCTCATGTGGCCGCGCGACCGCGAAGAGGCGCCGCGGCTGTTCGCTTACGGCGCCAGCCTCGCTGCGGGAACGGGATTCCTCTACCTCCTCTTCACCTCCTATGCGAACCGCGCGCCAGTGTGCGACGCGCTGTCGCCCGTGTGGCTGTCGATGATGATCCTTGCCGGCATCATGTGCATGCTGCTGGCGCGGCTGACGCCAGCATCCCTGTGGGTGCGGATTGCGGCCGCCGGGATTGCGGCGGGGGGGCTCGCCGCCGCTTATGCTTTTGCCTGGCCGCATTGCCTCAGTCGCCTGGAAGGCACATCGCCCGAACTTGAGCAGATGTGGCTCAATCGCGTGCGCGAGGCGATGCCACTCTACAAGCATGGCTGGCGCATCGCATTGAACACGTTGATCCTGCCCATTGCCGGCCTGATCGGCTATGCCCTGATGATCTGGCGCACCCGCCGCGATCCGGCCGAATGGCCGCGCTGGGCCGCGCTTGGGCTGCTTGCCCTTCTCCCATGCCTGCTGCTGCTCTGGCAGACCCGCGCCGGTGCCGCGTCGCAGATGCTGGCGATCCCGGGTGCGACCGCCCTCATCTGGTCGGTCCTCCTCTGGCTATGGGTGGGCCGGTCCGTGCTTGGCCGGATCGCGGGGCTTGCTGCCTTCGCAGCCGTGCTGACGGCGATCGGCATGCAGTTTGCCGGTCGCATCGTGCCTGAAAACAAACCTACCGCCGGACGAGTCGCCGTGCGTCAGGCGGGCGCACGCTGCCCATCCATGCGTGCACTGAAGCCTGTCGCGCTGCAGCCCAAGGGGACGATCCTGACCCATGTGGACCTTGGTCCGCGCCTGATCGCCGTCACGCACCACAACGCCCTTGCCGGCCCCTATCACCGCAACGGCGGCGCGATCCTGTCGATCATGCGCGCGTTCCGCGGCACCCCGGAGGCGGCTCTGCGCACCGTACAGCAGCGCGGGATCGACTACGTGCTGATCTGCCCTAACATCTCCGAATCCACCGTTTACCGGGCCGACGCACCGAACGGATTCTATATGCAACTGGTCCGGGGCAAGGTGCCCGCGTGGCTTGAGGCTGTGCCGCTGCCGGCGGGGTCGCCCTACCGTATGTGGCGGGTCAGACGCTGAAGCTGATCGAGATGCCGTCGATCACGAACTGAGCGGCAAGGGCGGCGAGGATCACGCCTAGCAGGCGGGTGATCATAGCCTCCACATTCTCGCCCAGCACGCGCAGGATCGGCCCGGCGGCGAGCAGCGACAGGAGCGTGAGCAGCAGTACCGCACCCAGTGCGGCCATAACGACCAGCGTCTCGGTCGGCCCGTTGCTGCGTGCGGTCAGGAGCATGATCGAGGCGATCGATCCCGGGCCTGCGATCATCGGGATCGCCATCGGGAAGACCGAGATGTCATCATGCGCGACGGGACTCGCGTTGATCTCGTTGGCACGATTTTCGCGCCGTTCCTGGCGTTTTTCGAACACCATCTCGAGCGCGATCAGGAACAGCATGATGCCGCCCGCGATGCGGAACGCAGGCAGCGTGATGCCGAGCACGCGCAGCAGGTCCTCGCCAAGCAGGCTGAAGAACAGGAGGATGCCGGCAGCGATCAGCGCTGACCGTATCGCCATCCGCCGGCGATGATGAAGGTCGGTGCCCCGGGTCAGGCTGGCGAAGATCGGCGCGCAGCCGGGCGGGTCGATGACGACGAACAGCGTCACGAAGGTCGAGACGAACAGTTCGATCATCATTCTTCCCCTTTTCGCTCCGGCGCCCCCGCCGGAGTCACAGCCCCGCGGGCTTCGGCAATCCTCGCCGCGCGCTGGCCGCGACCAAAGTGTTGCGCAGAAGCACGGCGATGGTCATCGGGCCGACGCCGCCCGGCACCGGCGTCACCGCGCCCGCCACGTCCATCGCCTCGGCAAAGGCGACGTCGCCGACCAGCCGGCTCTTGCCTTCTTCGGCGGCTGCCACGCGGTTGATGCCGACGTCGATCACCGTCGCGCCGGGCTTCAGCCATTCGCCGCGGATCATCTCCGGCCGGCCCACCGCGGCCACGACGATGTCCGCCCGACTCAGCACATCGGGAAGGTCGCGCGTGCGACTGTGCGCGATCGTCACCGTGCAGCTTTCCGTCAGCAACAGCTGCGCCATTGGCTTGCCCACGATGTTGGAGCGACCCACGACCACGGCGTTGAGACCCGACAGGTCGCCGAGGCGATCCTTGAGCAGCATCAGGCAGCCGAGCGGCGTGCAGGGCACTAGCGCCTCTTCCCCGACCGCGAGCCTGCCCGCGTTGATCACGTGGAATCCATCGACGTCCTTGGCCGGATCGATTGCATCGATCACCGCCTTTTCGTCGATATGCCCAGGCAGCGGCAATTGGACGAGGATACCATCCACCGCGTCGTCGGCATTGAGGGTGCGCACCAGCTTCAGCAATTCGTCCCGCGTCACATCGGGCGAAAGGCGGTGCTCGAAGCTCTCCATGCCTGCGGCAATCGTCGCCTTGCCCTTGGATCGCACGTAGACCTGGCTTGCCGGGTTCTCGCCCACCAGGACCACGGCAAGGCCGGGGCTGCGGCCAGCGGCTTCGGCAAAGGCGGGAACGGCGGCTGCGACACGGGCACGCAGCCCCTCCGCAAACGCCTTGCCGTCGATGATAGCCGCGCTCACCGGCGCCTCAATAAGCGACGAGGTCGGCGAAGACCCCTTGCAGCAGGATGCGTGCAACGTGGATCAGCAGCAGCACCACGATGGGCGAGAAGTCGATCCCGCCGAAATCGGGCAGTATACGCCGGATCGGGCGGTAGAATGGCTGCGTGATGCGATCAAGCGCGCCCAGCAGGCTGCGAACGAAGTCGCTATGCGTGTTGATGACGTTGAATGCGACCAGCCAGCTGAGGATCGCCTGGCCGATGATGATGTAGCTCAGCACCCTGAGCAGCAGGTCGAGGACCTGGTAGATCGAAAGCAGCATAAAGTGTCCCGGCTCCTGGCTCTCGCTCTAGACGCGCGCGCCGGCGCGGTCCAGCCACCGGCCGATCGCCACCGCCAGGTAAATGAGCGGCGGCACCAACAGGGCCGACAGCACCACCTTGGCGATCATCTGCCCGACCAGCAGCTCGCCGATCGGAAACACGCCGTAAAAGGCGATGGTGATGAAGAGCAACGTGTCAATGATCTGGCTGAGAACGCTGGCGATCGCCGCGCGAAGCCACAACAATTTCGCCCCTTCCCGTCCCTTCAGCCACGAGAAGATGGTGACGTTCAGGATCTGCGAAATGCCATAGGCCACGATGCCTCCGGCCCAGATCCGCGGCGTGCTGGACATCATCAGTTCAAAAGCATCGCGCCGTTCCGGCTCCATGGCGGCCGATGCGGGTAGCGCGAGCACCAGCCCGGCCAGGACCATGGAAAATAACAGCGGCACGAAGCCGAACAGCACCAGTCGGTTCGCCGTGCCGCGCCCGAACAACTCTGCCACCGCGCTGGAAATCACGACGAGGAGCAGGAAGGCGAAGATTCCCGCCTCCACGGCCAGCGGGCCTACCGCCACCTGCTTGTTGCCGAGCACGCCCGCGATACAGGTCATGCCGCCGTAGAAGATGGAGAAGACGAAGAGCGAGCGGGTGATGGCCGTGGTCGGCGCCGGGCTGGTCTGCATGGGGCCGAGCTATAGCGTTTTTGCCCGCTCGCGGAAGGGCTTGGGAGAAAAGTGCTTGCCGCAGAAGGATATCCGCGCAAAGCGTCGGTCCCGCATATGTTTTCGCGCGGGGGCTCCTGAATAATGTCGAGTAATCTGATCGGCCTGGCCGGCATGGCCGCCATCCTGCTGATCGCTTTCCTGCTTTCGTCCAATCGCCGCGCGATCAACCTGCGCACTGTCGCGTCCGCCTTCGTGCTGCAGTCGGGCATCGCGGTGCTGGTCCTCTATACCAGCTGGGGCCGGGCCGCGATCGAGGGCATGGCGCGGGGCGTGTCGAACCTGCTCGGCTATGCCAATCAGGGCACCGAATTCCTGTTCGGCCCGGCGGCGACCAACCCGCTCGCCAACACGTTCGCATTGGGCGCGCTGCCGGTGATCATCTTTTTCGCCGCGCTCGTCGCCATCCTCTATTATCTTGGCATCATGCAGCGGATCGTGCGCTGGCTCGGCGGGGCGATTGGATGGATCACCGGCATCAGCCGCGTCGAGGCACTGAGCGCCGCCGCCAACATATTCGTAGGGCAGAGCGAGTCCCCGCTCGTCATCCGCCCCTACCTGGCCGCGCTTACGCCGTCGCAGCTGTTCACCGTCATGACCGTCGGCATGGCGGGCGTCGCCGGCACGATTCTGGCGGCATATGCCAGCCTGCTCGGCGAAGCCTATCTGCCCTACCTGCTCGCCGCCGCCTTCATGTCGGCGCCGGGCGGCATCCTGATGGCCAAGATCATGATGCCGGACGAGGCGCCGCGCGAAGGCGAACTGCCGTTGCAGGGCGGAGGCGAGGACCGGGTCGACGTGTCCGAGACGTTCGACGAGGAACAGCCCGCCAACCTCATCATGGCCGCCTCGCAGGGCGCCCAGACCGGCGTCCGCCTGGCGGTCGCGGTTGGCGCCATGATGCTGGCCTTCGTCGCTTTGGTGGCGCTCGCCAACGGATTGCTCGGCGGCATCGGCAATTGGGTCGGGATCGAAGGGCTGAGTTTCCAGCGGATCGTTGGCTGGGTCTTTGCGCCCGTCATGTTCCTGATCGGCGTGCCGTGGAACGAGGCCGGGGTCGCGGGCGGCCTGTTCGGGACCAAGGTGGTGCTGAACGAATTCGTCGCCTTCATCGACCTGGGCGCGATCGACGCCGCCGGCATCAGCGAACGCAGCCGCGCCATCATCACCTTCGCGC
>CAKTCN010000018.1 GCA_934539295.1 uncultured Allosphingosinicella sp. | reverse complement strand
GATGGAGCAGCCCGGTAGCTCGTCAGGCTCATAACCTGAAGGTCGCAGGTTCAAATCCTGCTCCCGCAACCATACACACAAAAGCCCCGGAACACCTTCCGGGGCTTTCGTGCGTCCACAGCCCACGGCAGAGAAAGCGTGACGTGCGCCCCTGAAATGTGACCGATTTTGGGTAGAGTCCGACTTAAAGGAGTCGGGCGGAATGAAGCGCAGCAGGTTCAGCGAAGAGCAGATCATCGCGATCTTAAAGGAGCAGGAAGCGGGTATGGCGACGGCGGACGTATGTCGCCGTCACGGGATCAGCTCGGCGACATTTTACAAGTGGAAGTCGAAGTATGGCGGGCTGGAGGTCTCCGAGGCCCGGCGCTTACGGACGCTCGAGGAGGAGAACTCCCGGCTGAAGAAGCTTCTGGCCGAAGCGATGGTCGACAACGTCGTGCTGAAGGATCTGGCATCAAAAAATGGTGCCGCCCGGCGCTAAGCGGGATGCCGTCGCCCATGCCCGTGAGCATCACGGGCTGAGCGAGCGTCGGGCGTGCAACCTAGTCGGCGCCAGCCGCCGGGTGATCCGGTATCGATCGTCGCGGCCTGACGAGGGCCCGCTGCGGCAGAGGCTGCGCAAGTTGGCGGCGGAGCGCCGCCGGTTTGGCTATCGACGCCTGGGGTATCTGCTGGCGCGGGAAGGCATGACGCCCAAGCACAAGAAGCTGCGACGCATTTATCAGAGGAGAACCTGCGGGTGCGCCGCCGCGGGGGCCGCAAGCGTGCTTTGGGCACCAGGGCGCCACTATTGCTGTCCGACGGGCCGAACCAGCGCTGGTCGCTGGACTTCGTCTCCGACACCCTGACGTGCAGCCGTCGGTTCCGCATCTTATGCGTGGTCGACGACTATACGCGGGAGTGCCTGACGCTGGTGGCCGACACGTCACTGTCGGGCGTTCGGGGGCTCGGGAGTTGACGCGGCTGATCGGCATGCGCGGCAAGCCGCACACGGTGGTCAGCGACAACGGCACCGAGTTGACCTCATCGGCCATCCTGCGCTGGTCGCAGGAGCGGCGGATTGAGTGGCACTACATCGCGCCGGGCAAGCCGATGCAGAACGGCTTCGTCGAGAGCTACGGGCGCCTCAGGGACGAGTGCCTCAACGAGACGCTGTTCACGTCGCTCGCTCACGCCCGCTTCGTGCTCGACTCCTGGCGGCACGATTACAATCACGTCAGGCCGCACTCAAAACTAGGCGGGAAGACCCCGCCGAGTTAATTCTACGAGCAATGGCTAGCGACATTGGGCGTGAAGGCGATTGGACGGTGGCTAGATCCCCTCACCCCTTGGCGACTCGCGACCGTTCCCGGGCACCTCGCCGATTGGCGGTGCTTCGCAGGTGGTTGCGCTGAAGAAGCACACTGTTGCTGTGCTTCTTCAAGATGTCCGCTACCTTGGGGAAGGGGCACGGGGGCAGCATTATGTCGGATTTCGAGTTTATCTTTGCACTTTTTGGGCTGCTTCTCGGGCTATCGCTTGCTGAGGTGCTAGGAGGCCTTGCGCGCGCGATCGAAGTTCGGGTGCGGCCGCAATCCGCCGTGACGATCGGATGGCTCACGCCCTTGCTTGGCGGTTTCGTGGTGCTCGACCTGCTGTCCTTCTGGCAGGCGGCTTGGACGGTGCGGGACATCGTTGGCGTGTCGGGAAGGTCGCTGATGGCAGTTACCGCATTTGCCAGCGCCTATTATTTCGCGGCTCATTTGGTTTTTCCCCGGGGCGTCCAGGAGCGGCCGGACTTCGATGCGCACTTCTTCCGCGTTCGCCGCATCGTCATCGGCATCCTCTTCGTGCTGCTGCTGTGTCAGCTTGCATGCTATGCGAGCATCCCCACGCTCGCGGGGCAGCTCAGCCGGCCGCTCCCGGCGATCCTGACACTCGTCCTGGTCGCCCTGATGATGGCGGCGATGTTCGTGCGCGGAAAGATCATCAGCCGGCTTGTGATGACGGCGCTCGTCTGCCGCTATGTGATAATTTATCTCATCTGAATGCTGCCAACCTGATCGATGGCTTGATCGCACCTCCGGGCCGCGGTGTTCCGCATGGCCGGCATTCGTAGTACCTGCGCCTGCCAAGCCGGCATCTTCGCGCCCTCGCGTGAAAGACGGCAGACGTGGTCATGGTGGAACAGGGGCGATTCCTATGAGCAAGGCGAATACCACTTCGGCGGTTGTGATAGGAGCGTCCGGAGGCATAGGCGGAGCGCTCGAGGCAGCACTTATCGATGAAGGCGCGTTCGACGCGGTCCACGGCTTCGCTCGCTCGCGTTCCGGCGCCCAGCATCTTGATCTGCTGGATGAGGCCAGCATCTCCGCTGCGGCAGCACATGTGGCGAAAGGTCCGGCGCCCGGCGTTGTGCTCGTTGCTACCGGCATTCTGCACGCTGAAGGCAAGGGACCGGAGAAGGGAGCGCGAGAGCTCGAACCGGACTGGCTCGCGCACGTCTATGCCGTCAATGCGATAGGCCCTGCGCTGGTGGCGAAACACTTCCTGCCGATCATGCCCAGGAGCGGACGCACCGTGTTCGCGGCATTGTCGGCGCGGGTCGGGTCAATCGGCGATAATCGGCTTGGAGGATGGTACGGCTATCGTGCGTCGAAGGCGGCGCTCAACATGCTGGTGCGAAGCCTTTCGATCGAAGAGCGTCGCCGGAACGATCGTTCCATCGTCGTTGCTCTCCATCCAGGGACGGTTGATACGGAATTGTCGCGCCCGTTCCAGGGCAATGTGCAGCCCGGCCGCCTGTTCACTGCGGAGCGCGCGGCATTGCAACTGCTCGACGTCATCGATGAGTTGAAGGTGCCGGATAGCGGCAAGCTGTTCGACTTCGAAGGCAAGGAAGTGCCGTTCTGATCATCGACGCGAAGCGGTGATCGGGCTCCGCGGGTTCTCGCGCGGATGATAGTTCGACGTGTCTACCTGTTCAATCAGCGAGCATGTCGCAGGCTGGCACTGGCATCCGCGTGGTTTAGGGACTGATGAGTCCTTCCGCGGGTGTCGGATTGGCTTTATCGGTGGCCGATGGCTGATGCTGTTCTCGAACTGAAAGCGCTCGCCAAGTCGCTTCCATCCGGCCGCCAGCTTTTCGACTGTCTCAGCCTGACCGTTCTTCCTGGCGAGCACCTCGCCATCATGGGTGAGTCCGGTGTGGGCAAATCCACGCTGCTGAACCTCGTAGCCGGTCTGGACGTGGCTGACCGGGGCGAGATAGTGATCAGCGGGCATTCCCTGAGCGGCATGGGGGAGGCGGAGCGAACCAGGCTGCGCCGGGATCGCATCGGCTTTGTCTTTCAGGCCTTTCACATCCTGCCGCACCTCGACCTTGCCCAGAATGTCGCATTTCCGCTCGTCCTCCAGAATGTGGCGCGCCGATATGCGCTCGAGCGGGCAGCCGCGCTGCTGGCTGCCGTGGGGCTCGCGGATCGGCTCAACAGCTATCCGCGCGAGCTTTCAGGCGGGGAATTGCAACGGGTCGCGATCGCGCGAGCGCTGGTCCACGATCCCGCCTTGATCCTCGCCGACGAACCGACCGGCAATCTGGATCCCGACACGGCCGGGCAGATCATGGATCTCCTTGCCGGCGCGGTGAAGGAGCACGGTGCGGCCATGCTGCTCGTCACGCATTCGCCCACTGCGGCAGCGGCCGCGGATCGCCAGATGGTGCTGACGAAGACCGGGCTGGTGCCCGCTTTTGGGTAGAAAAGATCTTGGCAGCCGCGATGCGTGGCGATGGCTGATCGCCGGCGAATGGCGCGCATTTCCGATGCGCTTCCTGATTGCTGCGCTTGCGATCGCTGTTGGCGTGGCGCTCGCCTTTGCGGTTCACGTGATCAATCGATCGGCCGCAGACGCGTTCGGCGACGCGGTTCGCAGCGCGTCGGGCGATGCGGACCTTCAGGTGAAGGCCGCAAGCGCGCTGGGGTTTGACGAGGCGCTCTACCCGCGCCTGATCGACCTTGATGGTGTGGCCGACGCCAGCCCTGTCGTGACGTTGCGCGCCACGCTGGATCGAGGCGGTCGCCCGATTACGCTGCTCGGCATCGACATCCTGCGTGCCATCAACGTCTCGCCCGGACTGCTCGGCAGGCGGCGCGATGGTGCAACGCAGGGACAGAGCGCCACGCGTGCGTCCGGCGCGGATGCGGCGCTCGACCTGGACGCGCTATACCTTTCCGACGCGGCCAGGCTGCAGGCGCAGGTTGATTTCGGCGATCGAGTGGAGATCCGTGTCGGCGCCAGAAGCCACGTCTTCACGCTTGTCGGCGATCTGCCGGGCGCACCGGTGGGGCAGGCGACCGGCATGATCGACATATCGACCGCCCAATGGCGCTTCGGCAGGCTCGGCAAGCTTGACCGTGTCGATCTCAAGCTTGCGCAGGGGGCGTCGTCCGACGCGCTTAGAACCGCGGTCCAGGCCTCGCTCCCGCCGAGCGCACGGATCAGCGACCCGGCGAGCGAAAGCCGTCGCGGCGACAGCCTGTCACGTGCCTATCGCGTGAACCTCGACATGCTCGCATTGGTGGCGTTGTTGACCGGTGGCTTCCTGGTTTTCTCCGCCCAGTCTCTGTCGGTAACCCGGCGGCTGCGGCAATTCGCGCTCCTGCGGACGCTCGGCATGCAGCGTAGGGCTTTGTCGGCGCAGTTGCTGGGCGAGGGCGCGGTGCTTGGTATCGCCGGATCGTCCGCCGGGCTCGTGCTGGGCTACGGCCTGGCGGCACTGGCCATGAAGTTTGTCGGAGGCGATCTTGGCGGTGGCTATTTTGGCGGGACATCTCCGACGCTGAGCTTCGCACCTGGGGCAGCCTTGCTGTTCTTCTGCTTCGGCGTCGCCACCGCCATGGGCGGCAGTTATGTGCCGGGCCGCATGGCAGCGAAGATCGCGCCAGCGGATGCGCTGAAGGCAGCCGGCGATCCGGTGGATCCCCGTACGGCACCGCGGTGGCGCTTGGCGCTGGTGCTGGTTCTCGCTGGTACGGCCTTCGCTTCCCTGCCGGCCCTCAACCGGCTGCCCATCTTCGGCTACCTTGCCGTGGCGCTGGTGCTGGCCGGCGGCGTGGCGGCCATGCCCTGGCTTGCCCGCGCGCTCCTCAAACCTCTTGCGCGTATCGACACGCGCCTGCCTGCGGTGGAACTTGCGGTCGGCCGCCTCATCGGCGCACCATCGCAGGCGGCGACGGCACTGGGCGGCATAGTGGCGAGCACCGGGCTGATGATCGCCATGGCCATCATGGTGACCAGCTTCCGTGGCTCTGTGCAGGATTGGCTGGAAAGTTTCCTCAGCGCCGATCTCTATGCGGCTGCAGCCTCCAACGAGCCGCTTTTCGATGAAGCGGCACAGCGCCTGTTCGTGAACACGCCGGGCGTCGCATCGGTCGCATTCAGCGAGAGTGTCCCGGTGACGATCAACGCCGAACTTCCCTCGGTCATGCTCATCGTGCGCCCGGTCGGCGGCCCCCGCTACGCGCTTCCGTTGATCTCGGCTGCAAAGGAAAGGGGCGAAGGTGTCGGCTTATGGCTCTCCGAACCCGCAGCCCGCTTGTACAAGGTGGCGAGCGGCGATCGGTTCGATCTGCCGATCGGTCCTGGCCCGGTGCGCGGCTATGTCGCGGGGGTGTGGAGGGACTATGCGCGTCAGCAAGGGGCGATCGTCATCGACGCCCGTGATTATGTCGCCCTGACAGGTGACACGGTGCGGAACGAGGCTGCGATCGAACTCGATCCCGGTGCGGAACCGACGGTGGTGCGACGATCCATCGTGGCGAAGCTGCCGGCGGATCTGGCCAGCCGCATCCAGTTTGCCGAGCCGGCGACACTGCGGGCTCAGGCTCTGGCGCTGTTCGATCGCAGTTTCGCGATCACCTATGTCCTGGAGGCGATAGCCATCCTGATCGGTCTTGCCGGGGTAGGCGCTACGATTTCCGCCCAGACGATCGCCCGGATCCGTGAATTCGGCATGTTGCGCCACATCGGGACGACGCGTCGGCAGATCACCATGATGGTGGCAACGGAAGGCGCGCTGCTTGGCCTGATCGGGATCGCGGCAGGCTGCGGGCTTGGATTGGGCATCAGTCAGATCCTGATCCACGTGATCAATCCTCAGTCCTTCAACTGGACGATGAGCACACGCGTGCCGTGGATGCTCCTCTTTTCGGTGGCCGTGGCGCTGGTCTCGACTGCGGCGGGTACCGCGGTCCTGGCCGGACGACGCGCGGTTTCCCGTGACGCAGTGCGCGCCGTCAGCGAGGATTGGTGATGCGGCGGCTCCTCCTGCTCATCCTTGCGATCGGAACGGTCGGTCTGGCCGCGCCCGTCGAGCGAGGTGTTGTCTATCCGGTGGTTACCCCGGGACCGCAGCTTCGCTTTCCCCACGATCATGGCGCGCATCCCGATTATCGAACGGAATGGTGGTATTTTACCGGCTGGCTCGAAGGTCAGGATGGAAAGCCACTCGGCTTCCAGATCACCTTCTTCCGCTCCCGTCCGGACACGGCCGCAGATAATCCAAGCGCGTTTGCGCCTAAGCAGATCCTGTTCGCGCACGCGGCGATCTCGGATCCGTCCACGGGCAAGCTGGTCCATGACCAGCGCATGGCACGCGCCGGCTTCGGGATCGCCGAGGCGGCAAGCACAGACGCTGGCATAAGATTGCTCGACTGGCGTCTCGACCGCGATCTCGATGGCACCTTCCGTGCGCGCGTCGCGGCACAGTCATTCAGCCTGTACCTGGCGTTCACCGCCACGCAGCCGCCCATGGTGAACGGCGAGGGCGGATACAGCCGCAAGGGTCCCCAGCCGCAGCAGGCAAGCTACTATTACTCCATGCCACAGCTTGCCGCATCGGGCACCGCAGTCAGCAACGGGAAGCGCATGAAGGTGCGCGGCCGTGCATGGCTCGATCGGGAATGGTCCTCCACTCTGCTCGATCCAAAAGCCTCCGGCTGGGATTGGGCGGGGATCAATCTCGACGACGGCGGCGCATTGATGCTCTTCCAGGTCCGCGGTCGCGACGGACGTGCAATTTACGCCGGCGGAACATTGCGCCGGCCGGATGGAAGCAGCGTCGCGTTTGGGCCGGATGAGGTGCGTTTCGAGCCGCGCCGCTACTGGACGTCACCCGAGACGGGCGGCCGCTATCCGGTCGAAGCCGACTTCATCGTGCGCCTGGCTGGCGAGCAGCGACGTTTCCGATTGAAGCCGATGTTCGACGCGCAGGAACTCGACGGGCGGTCATCGGGCATGCCGGTCTACTGGGAAGGCGCCGTCACCACGCAGGACGGGAGAGGTTATCTGGAACTGACCGGCTATGCGGGAAAGCTGGTGCTTTGATGAACGACCCGGGGCGAAGGCAGCCGCGCCCAGGTCGGCAGCGTGGCTAGGACGGACGATTGCCCATCATCTCGCCCAGGCGGACCGATCTTTCCGGCGCCCATGCGTCGTTGAAGACGATGCTGCCCTGCTGGAACAGCATCACGATCGTGGAGCCCAGCAGGAAGCGGCCCATCTCTTCGCCTTTCGAGAGCGTGACCTCTCCATCAGCATAGGTCCATTCGGACACTTTGTTCGTGCGCTTCGCATTCACTACGCCGTGCCAGACCGTCGCCATGCTGCCGACGATGGTGGCCCCGACCAGAACCATCACGAACGGCCCATGCTCGGGAGATGCAAAGACGCAGACGACCCGCTCGTTGCGCGCGAACAGGTTGGGGACGCTGCGCGCAGTGACCGGGTTCACCGAAAACAACGTGCCCGGCACATGGATCATGCGCGTCAGCCTGCCATCACAAGGCATGTGCAGCCGGTGACAATCCCGGGGCGAAAGGTACAGATTGGCGAAGCTGCCGTGCCGGAATGTAGCTCCCAATGCCGCATCGCCGCCGACCAGTTCGGTGGTGGTGAAGCGGTGACCTTTCGCCTGCAGCATGTGATGATCATCGATGTCGCCGAACTGGCTGATCGCGCCATCCACGGGGCAAATGAAATCGGCAGCGGCAATCGGGCGGGCACCGGCCTTCAGCGGCCGCGTGAAGAAGTGGTTGAAGCTTCTGTAGGACGCCAGATCCGGGTCTGCTGCTTCACTCATGTCGACGCCATAATTGCGCGCGAACCAACGGATCAGCCGCGGGGTCAGCCAACCGCCCTCAGCGCCCGCCACCCTGCCGGCCAGCCTGGTCAGATGCTGCTTGGGCAACAGATGCTGAAGCAAGACCTTCAGGCGGTCCGACATGATGACTCCGCGCGCCCGGTTTTTTGAACGGCAAATGCGTGTTTCATAGGTTCAGGCGAAATCACCAAGCCGAGCGGCCTGTTCCTCTGCCTCCAGGTTCAACTCGGAAGTAGACTCGTCCACGGAGTCCGCAACGTCGGGCGCAGGGGTCATATCAGTCGGATCGACGGGATTACCGGGCTTCGGATCGATCATGCATCTTCTCCTTCGCACCGGACAACGCACAGGGGCGCAGTCGGACCCCTACAACATACGTGCTTGGACGTCGAACCGAACGTGCCCGATCTGCCAGATCAGCCACATGGTGGCCGGAGCTTTTCCGAAAGCAAGCACTCCGAAGAGCCTTGCGAATTGCACCTATGCCGATGGAAGGCTGGTGACCCCTACGGGAGGGGTCTCCCCATTCCTAACGCACGTAGAATCAATAGCTTAAAGCTAAGCCGGTAGGTCTGTGATTATGTTGATGGACTACCAATTTGGACCACCGCGGGCAACGCTTTTCGCCCCGGCGCGGCCCTCGGGCGTTAGAGGAGGTGCTCGCGCCAGAAGTCCTCGTTGTCCGTTTCGAGCGGCGCGTCGAACTCCCGTTCGGCGAACCCCTCAAGCTCGTCGCTGTTTAAACGCACGAACGCATCTATGGTCTCGAGGGCATTAGTGACGCGCTTGATCTGCGCAGCATTCCAACGAAGGTCGAGTTCCTCGGTGAGCAGGTTCCGCCGCACTGCCGCGTCGAAGACCTCGGGATCATCACGCCACCCTTCGAACGGCTTGCTGTGGTATTTTGCAAGGACGTGCATGCGCAGCACGGTGGGCCCGAGGCTGGCAATTGCCGCCTTTGCATCCTTCAACAGCGCGAGTAGCTGCTCGCCAGCTTCAGTGTCGCTGAAAGCGGCGGCAATTTCTGCGACCTCCTCCGCATTCTTGGCATTTTCAAGGGCGGTGATCTGATCCCGCAGACGACGGATCTGTTCTTCCTGATCACTCATCTCCCCCAAGGCGTCTTCATATTTGGCCTGCAGTTCCTCGTGCGCCTGCCGAGACACAGTCTGGGCTGGAGGCAGCGACTGGATGAGAGCGGGGAGCTTGCCGTAGAAATCCTTGCGCGCAAGGTCCCAACGCGACGTAGATTTCGGCGTAAAGCGGACGGTGCTAACCAGGGCGTCCTTCAACTCATTCACCCGCACATCGTCGTCGATCTTGATCGCCTGGGTTCCCAAGAAGACGCCGCCCATGTCAGCGAACGTGGAGGGAGGAACGATGAGCGGGAAGATGCGATGCCCCTTGATCCAGGCCGCGCCCATCTCGCCTTGGCAGAAGGCGCTGGCGAGATAATTTGGCGTGATGAGCATGATCACCAGGGCCGGCCTCGTCATCTCGTCGCGGATGTAATTCACGAAGGAAGTGCCCGTCGGGATGCCCATCCCGGGAATCGATACGCAGAAGATCTCCGCTTCGGGCAGGCCGATGCCATCCTCTAGAAATCGCACGAACGCCTCCACGAGCGGCTTGTCGGCGACGGCATGGCTGATGAAGACGGACCGGCTCACGTTGGCTCCATTGAGAGAGGTGTTTGGAGGGCCATCGAGCCCTGCCGCGCAAGGGCCCCTATACCTCGTCGGCGGCATCGTCAAACGCTTTTTCATGTTGGAGCGTTGTGACAACGGCTAACAGTGTTAGACACGCGTGACAACACAAAATCTGCTTGCGCGAACGCAGCGCGAAGGGTAGGCGGGTGGGGATGAAAGCTCTTGGCGAACTCGGTGACACGATGGTCGGTGCGACGCCCACCGCGTATCAGCGCGAGTCGGCATCTGCCGCACAATACATTCGCGCCGGCGATATTCTGGAGAATGGCTCGCTCGCCTCACCGAGCGACGGGGGCGTGCCGACGCGCGGACGCGCCGCGAGATTGAAATCTGATGATGTCGTTGTGCGCGGTCGCGGCCTCCCGATCGCCGCGAAAGTGACAGGCTCCGCGGAGGGTGCCTATCCGAGCAACGACGTGCTTCTCTTCCGTCCGGACCGGTCGAGGGTGGACGCTGGCTACGTCGCGGCTTTCCTAAATCTGCCGCGGACGCGCGAGGCGTTGAGTGCGGATTCCCAGGGCGCGGCCTTGTCTCGCCTCTCAGTACAGGCCCTTGGCAGCGTCGAGATCCCGCTGCCGCCACTCGAAACGCAGCGGAAGATCGCTGCGCTCGCGGAGTGCATGGAGGCCGAGCAGCGGCTCCTCGACAGATTGCGTGAGCTGCGCCGGCAGCTCAACCAGCAGATTCTCCAGCGCCTGCTGGGGAATGCCCACGACGAGGGCGGCAACCCTCGCCGTGGGTCTCATCAGGCCGACCACCCGAAGGGCGATCGGTCAGTCCTCACCTCGAAGTAAGGAACACCTAAGATGGCGAACAGCGGTAACGGTAGCAAGGGCGGCGGCAGCCGTCATGTCGTTCCGAACCCCAGCGGCGGCTGGGACAACAAGCGTGGAGGCGGCGATCGGGCGTCGAGTCACCATGAAACCAAGCAGGATGCGGTCGATCGCGCGCGGGACCAGAGCCGCCGCGAAGGCTCCGAGCTGGTGATCCACGGCCGCGACGGGAAGATCCAGTCCAAGGACAGCCATGGCCGGGATCCGAACCCGCCCAAGGGCTGAACGCAACTTCCGGCGGGGCGGCATGCGCCGTCCCGCCTTTCTTTTCGATTGGAACGACCATGACCAAGCTTTCGCAGAACGAACTCAACGACGCGATCTGGCAGGCCTGCGACACCTTTCGCGGTGCTGTCGATGCGACCCGCTACAAGGATCTCATTCTGGCGGTCCTGTTCTGGAAATATCTGTCCGACACGTCCGAAGCCCGGAAGCAGGAGCTGCTGAAGCAGTACGGCCCATCCGATCCCCGCGTCGAACGCCAGATGAAGCGCGCCCGCTTCACCCTTCCCGAGGGCACCGACTTCTGGACCATTCATGCGAAGCGCCAGGTCGACAATCTCGGTGAGGAGATCAACAAGGCGCTCGACGCGATCGAGCGGGAGAACGATCCGAAGCTGAAGGATCTGTTCCGTCCAATCGACTTCAATTCGGAGAGCCTGCTCGGCGCCACCCGCGAGCGTAATCGCCTGCTGCGGCTGCTGCTCGAAGACTTCGCCAAGCCCCAGCTCAAGCTGACTCCCGATCGCGTCAGTGAGGATGCGCTCGGCGAGGCATACATTTACCTCATCAGCCGCTTTGCGTCGGATGCAGGGAAGAAGGCCGGCGAGTTCTACACGCCGAAGAAGGTCTCGCAGCTGGTCGCGCGGCTGGCGAAGCCCGGGCCCGGGATGCGTATCTGCGATCCCGCCTGCGGGTCAGGCTCGCTGCTGATCCGCGCCGGCGAAGCCGCGGCATCGCCCGATCACCAGCTGTTCGGCCAGGAGGTCAACGGCTCGACGCATGCCCTCGCCAAGATGAACATGTTCCTGCACGGCGAGGACAATGCCCGCATTGAATGGTGCAACACGCTGACGGGGCCGGCGCTGGTCGAGTCCGACCGCCTGATGCAGTTCGATCGCGTCGTATCCAATCCACCCTTCAGCCTCGACAAGTGGGGAGCCGAGGACGCCGCGACTGACCCCTTTCGTCGCTTCTCGCCCGACGTGCCGCCGAAGAGCCGGGGCGACTATGCCTTCATCCTCCACATGCTGGCCATCGCCAAGCGCGGCGAAGGGCGCGTCGTCTGCGTCGCGCCGCATGGGGTGCTGTTTCGTGGCGGCGCCGAGGGGCGCATTCGAGAGAGCATCGTTCGCAAAAATCTGCTCGATGCGGTGATCGGGCTGCCGCCACAGCTCTTCCCCTCCACTGGCATCCCGGTCTGCCTTTTGGTTTTCGACCGCTCCCGCGAGATAGGAGGCGCCCGGGCCGACTGCCGGGACGTGATGTTCGTCGACGCGAGCCGCGCATTCACCCCAGGCAAGCGGCAGAATAGCCTGGAGGAGGCGCAAGTCGCAGACATTCTTGCCGCTGTCGAGGCGCGCCAAGACATTGAGCGCTATGCCCACGTCGCGCCGTTCACGGAGATCGACTCAAACGGCTTCAACCTTAACATCCCGCGCTACGTCGACACATTCGAGCGCGAGCCTGAGATCGACGTCGCGGAGGTTCAGCGCGAGATCGATCGGCTGGAGGCCGAGCTCGTCGCAACGCGTGCAAAGATGAAACATTATCTCGCGGAGCTCGGCGTCTATGCGTGAAGGCCAGCTTCCGCCCGGTTGGGAGATCATACCTTTCGGCCACCTGGCATCGTTCAGAAACGGCATCAACTTCACGCGTCAAAGTACGGGAGCGCCCGTGAGGATAGTTGGAGTCGGTGACTTCTGTTCGCGTACGATGTTGAACGAGATCGACGGTTTGGAAATAGTCCATGTCGGTGGCAACCTAGCACCGGACGATCATCTGCAGGACGGCGATCTCCTATTCGTCCGATCTAATGGGAACAAAGCACTCATCGGACGCTGTATGAGCGTTCATCCGAATGGAGAAGCCGTCACCTTTTCTGGATTCACAATTCGCGCCCGGGTCTTGAGTGATCGACTAAATCGTCGTTTTGCACGGCGTCTCTTCACCTCGGAGTTTTTCTACCGGCGCTTGCACGAGCAGGGTGGCGGCACGAATATCTCAAACCTAAACCAAGGATTGCTTTCTGGTTTTCCCGTTATCCTACCGCCACGCCGTGTGCAGGATGAGCTTGAACAGCGGTTTGAAACTTGGGACCGGGCGATTGCCGCGATTCAAGCGATAATCTCGGCAAAGCGAACACAAATAGCGGTGCTCGGTCGAAGACTCCTGGAACCTTGTCTTGATCCGACGACCCCAGCCGGCTGGAGATCAATGCCGTTGCGCGACGCATTTACGGAGCGGGACGAGCGTGGTGAAAGCCAGCCCTTGCTGGGGATCACGAGCAATGGTGGCGTTGTCGACCGGGAAAGCATCGAAAGGCGGGACACTTCGGCCGCCGACAAGTCGGCTTACAAAGTGATCCGCCCCGGTGACATTGGCTACAACACCATGCGAATGTGGCAGGGTGTCAGCGGCCTATCGCAGCTGACCGGCTTGATCAGTCCCGCCTACACCGTCGCATCACCGAAAGAGGGGGTAATCGATGGAACCTTCGCGGCTCACCTGTTCAAGTTCCCTGCCATGATTCACCGCTTCTGGCGGTACTCACAGGGTCTAGTCGACGACCAGCTTCAGCTCCGTTTCGAGCACTTCGGTGAAATCAGGGTCAACCTCCCGCCCCTATCTCATCAGGAAGAGGTCGGCAGACTTTTCGAAGCCCTCAATCATGAACTTGATCTCCTAATGGCCGAAGCCGGTGCGCTGCGCCGCCAGAAGCGCGGGCTGATGCAGAAGCTGCTGACCGGCGAGTGGCGGCTCGGTGAGGCTCGAGAACGGGAGGCGGCGGAGTAATGACGACGCCGGTTCAATGTCCGATTTGTCTCAGCCCCAACGGCTCGGGATGTGTTTCTTGGAATGAGGGCAAGGACGCGACAAGCTTCCGTTGCGATATCTGTGGCGAATTCGAAGCCTCAGGTACTGCCCTTCGCTCCTACCTACAGCCGGATTATCCTAACTGGAGCCCGGTAAAACGCGCCGCCATTTCCCACACCATCCGGTCAGCAAACGACGCGGGCGGAAGGCCGCCGATGTTGATGACCGACTGGATCGAAGGTCAGTTGATTGAGGGGCGGGCCAAACTTCCCTCGCCGGCGCAGCAGGCGACCAACATCATTCGGTACATCGGAAATTACGTAAGCGAGACTGGCGAGGCTCTGTCGCATCCACCTTTGTCTTTTTACGCATCGGTGGGCGCGGCGAATTGGAACGCCGCAATGCGGCTTGTGCGCGAGTTGATGCTTCGTGGCCATCTCTCTGGCATTGAAGCGGGCTCGCATGACGGGCCGTACGACACGATCAACCTCGATCTCAGTTTGTCGGGGTGGGAAGTCTGGGAAGCGGAACGGCACGGGCGTGTCGCGGGTAGCCACGGGTTCATTGCCCTGAAGTTCGGCGATCCCGAGCTCGATCCCTTTCTCCGCGACGTGATCAAGCCTGCTGTCGCCTCGCTAGGCTACACGCTCGAAGACTTGCGAGACGCCGCTCGTGCCGGCGTGATCGACAATGTCATGCGGGCTCGCATTCGGGACGCGGCTTTCGTGTTGGTAGATCTGACGCATGCAAATGCGGGGGCCTACTGGGAGGCGGGCTTTGCAGAGGGGCTTGGTAAGCCAGTCCTCTACCTCTGCAAGAAGGCCATTTTCGATGCGCAGGGTACGCACTTCGACACCAATCATTGTACCACGGTGATGTGGGACGCGGGCGATGCGGAGGGCTTTAGCCAAGAGCTCATAGCCACCCTTCGGCGGTCCTTGGGGCTGTTTTCCGCGTGACTGCCCGTTCGCCCGACTTCGCCCTTTCCGAAGCCGGCGGCGTCCAGCTGCAGGCGCTCACGACCCTGGCCAATCTCGGTTGGCGCTATGTGTCGCGGGCCGAGGCGGAGCGGCAGCGGGGAGGTCGGCGTGGCGCTGTGATCCTGGAGGACATGGCACGCGAGGCGCTCGCCCGGATCAACAGCTTCGAACAGGATGGCGCACGACATCCCTTCACGGAAAGCGGGATCGAGGAAGGGCTGCGGCGGCTGCGCGATCTGCGCTTCGATGGGCTGCTCAAGACCAACGAGATCGCCACCGACATGCTGCTGCTCGGCGTCGCTGTGCCGCAGACGGTCGGCGGTCTTAGCCGGGAGCGACCTTTTCGCTTCGTCGCCTGGGGCGACGAGTGGGAGAAGAACAGCTTCCACATGACCGCGGAGTTCGCGGTGCAGGGGCGCACCGCCGAGGTGCGGCCGGACATTGTCCTGTTCGTCAATGGCATACCTTTTGCCAGTCTCGAGCTCAAGCGTACTGGCGAGAAGACAGCGCAGGCGATCAGCCAAACGATCCGCAACCAGAAGACGGACGACGGTGCGCCGCAGCTTTTCGTCACCCAACAGGTTCTGATCGCAGGCATGCCGAACGAGCCGAAATACGGCACCGTCGGCACTCCAGCGAAATACTGGTCCGTGTGGAAAGAGCCGGCGCCTCCGCACGGCCTATCGGACGATATCGTCGAGACGGCTGTGAATTCCATGCCGGCCGGGGACGAATGGGAAGCGATGTTGGCCGACTTCCAAGGCTATGCGGAGCGCCATTTCCGACTCTGCGAAGCGCGGAATCGGTGGACGACGGACATGGACCGCACGATCGTGGGTCTTGGCTCACCTCGCCGGCTACTCGACATGGCACGGCGCTTCACGCTCTTCGACAAGGGCGTGAAGAAGGTCGCACGCTGGCAGCAAGTGAGCGCGGTGCTTCGCCTGCTGGACCATATCGAGAAGCGGGAAGCCGGCGGCGCACGCCGGCAAGGTGGTGTCGTCTGGCACACGCAAGGCTCCGGCAAGTCGCTGACTATGGTGATGCTCGCCCGGGCGCTGAACTGGGGAGTCGAGAACCCGCGCGTGATCCTCGTTACCGACCGGCGGGATCTCGACCGGCAGATCCGGAATACCTTCAAAGCGTGTCAGCGCGAGCCGAAGCAGGCTCGGACCGGTGCTCATCTCATGGAGCTGATCCAAGCCGGCACGCCACTGATCACGA
Source organism: uncultured Allosphingosinicella sp. (assembly GCA_934539295.1). Lineage (GTDB taxonomy): Bacteria > Pseudomonadota > Alphaproteobacteria > Sphingomonadales > Sphingomonadaceae > Allosphingosinicella. Next base: position 55,237 of record CAKTCN010000018.1, on the reverse strand, counting down.
CCTTGGTAAATAAGTTCCGCGCCGGGGTCGCTCGGAAGCCGACGATCGACGACGATCCCAATATCTTCGTGCTCGTCGATGAGAGCCATCGCAGCCAATACGGGGATGATGACTCCCTTCATGCCGACATGCGCAAGGTGTTGCCGAACGCCTGCTACATCGGCTTCACCGGCACGCCGCTTTTCAAAAAGCCCGCGCGTAACACCTTCATCAAGTTCGGCCCGCTGGTCGACAAGTACTCGATCCGTGACGCAGTGACCGACGGCGCCGTGGTTCCTCTGATCTACGAGGGCCGCGCCGTTGATGAGGATCTATCCGACGCCGCGCTGGACGCCTGGTTCGACCGCGAGAGTCAGGGCCTCGCCCCGTCTCAGCAGGCCGAGCTCAAGAAGCGGATGTCCTCCGCCAAAGCCTTGCAGGGCGTATCTGCGCGCCTCAAGGCGATGGCCTGGGACGCACGGGCCCATTTCCTCGAGAACTTCGCCGGCACGGGCCTCAAGGGCCAGCTCGTCGCGCCCAGTAAAGCGGCCGCGGTCCGCATGCTAGAGATATTCGAAGAGCTCAACGACGCCGACCCGACCGGCTTACGCGTCACCGCCGAGGTCGTTATCTCCGGCCCCGACGCTCGGGAAGGCCACGAGGAAACCGACCGCGCCTCCCGTGACCTCGTCCAGCAATTTTGGAAGCGGATGATGGACCGGTGGGGCGATGAAGACCGGTACAATGCGGGGATCATCGAGGCGTTCGACAGTCCCGACGCACCGGATCTTCTCATCGTCGTTTCCAAGCTGCTGACCGGCTTTGACGTCCAGCGGAATGCCGTCCTGTACATCGGAAAGCGGCTTATCGAGCACGGGCTCCTGCAGGCGATCGCGCGCGTCAACCGCGTCTTCGAGGACGAGGACGCGCCGGAGAAGCGGTTTGGGCTCGTGGTCGATTATTGCGGGGTGCTGGAGAACCTCACCGGCAGCCTCGTCGAATATGAGGCGCTCGCCGGATACGACGCCGCGGACATCTCAGGGGCGCTCGTATCAATCCGCGAGGAGGCGGCGAAACTGCCGGAGCTGCACGCCGCCCTGTTGTCGCTCTTCGACGGCGTATCGAACCGCTTGGATCGTGAGGCCTATGCTCGCGCGCTCGCCGATGAAGTACTGCGCGACCAGTTCCAGCGGGCCTTGTCCACATTCGCGTCAGCACTGGGCCTGGCGCTGGCGTCCCGGCAGTTCGTCGAGAGTGAGCGCCCCGACCGCATCAGGCGCTGGAAGGACGATCTCAAGAGGTTCGAGGATCTTCGAGCGGAAGTCAGGCTTCGCTACGGCGATGCGCTCGACTGGGCTCGGTATGAGGCCAGGGTCCAGAAGTTGCTGGACACACACGTGACGGCCACCGGCGTCAGCCAGGTGATCGCGCCCGTAGATATCCTCGAGGAGGCCGGCTTGGCCGCCGGACTGGACCGCGATGATGGTCGGAGCGCGGCGAGCCTCGCTGACGAGATCGCGAGCAAGTTGGAGCGCACTGCGACGGAGAAGATGGAGGAGGATCCCGCCTTCAACAAACGCTTCTCCGAGATGGTTCGCGCAACGATCGACGCGTGGCGCCAGCGCCGGATCGACGAGCAGGAGTATCTGCGGCGGGTCGAAGAACTGCGCCGGGAAGGTGCGGAACGCTGGACGGGCGCCGGAGGAGCCGAGGGCGGCGGCGCGTCGCTCGATCCCGACCTTGCCGCCGTCGAGGGCGTCGTCGGCGAGGAACTGGCTAGGCTGGCACCGCAGGCGACGGAGGCGGCGCAAGCGGTCGCAGCGAAGCTGCTGGATATCATTCGCTCAAGACTCCGCGTCGGGTGGCAGGATGACACCAATGTCCAGAACGAGATGCGCAATGCTTTCGAGGACTGGTTCCTGGACGTCGCGCCGGCAGAGCTCGAGATCGCCCTTAGCTTAGAGGTCGTCGATGCGATCGCGGAGCGTGTCCTGGCGGTCGCTCGTCGGCGGTTGGCCCGATGACCGGGCAGGCCGAGGTCTCGGAGGTCTGCTCGGTTCGCTACGGTCGGCAGGAGGTGCCGTTCGCGGTGCAGCGGTCGAACAGAAAAACGCTCGGAATTACCGTTCGAGCTGACGGCTCGGTTCTGGTGCGGGCGCCGTCGGGCGCGGAGCTAAACGACATAGAGGAGCGGGTCCGCAGGCGAGCGGGATGGATCCTTGCCCAACAGGCTCGGGCCGAGAGGTACCGGCCTCGGACTCCGCCGCGGACCTTTGAAGAGGGGGAGACACACCTCCATCTCGGCCGACAGCTGCGCCTTGCCGTGGAGCAGGCGCTGGCCGAAGGCGTGCGGATCGACGGCGATCGTATCGTCCTCGCCATGCATCGGCCGAACCGGCTGGACGAGCGGGCAACGCTACTGCGTAGATGGCGCTTCGAGGAGGCGAAGCGCGTCTATCGAAAGCGGCTTCATGCGATGTTCGCACCATTCGCCTCGTACCGCTCCGAACCGCCGCGCCTCCTCATCCGCGATCTCACGCACCGGTGGGGAAGCATGACCGATGTTGGCAACATGGTCCTCTCACGCGACCTGATCCAAGCGCCCCAGGCCTGCATCGACTATGTGATCACGCATGAACTCTGTCACCTCGTCCATGCGGATCATGGTGAGCAGTTCAGGCGCCTGTTGAGCGAGGTGATGCCAGATCATGCCAAGCGGAAGGAGCGGCTGGAACAGGCGCTCCTGTAGCGCTCCCCAGCCGCGCCAGCGAATTCAACGCGCCGGGCCCCCTGCGCCGGGCAAAGTGTAGCCCGGCGGAAGGTGGCCGGTCGTCAGACCTCCGGCCTTGTTTAACGCCTCTTCAACCGCCGGAGCGCGGTCCTCGGGCGCTATACGCTCCCATGCGGTCTGAAATGCCTTAGCCCGTGCGAGGGTGGCCTTCCATGCGGACTGCTCACGCTCAAACTCCGTCCGCTGGTCGGCCAGGAGAGTTTTCTCAGCCTCCAGCTTCGCCACGGCATTTTCGCGGGCGCTGACATCGGCTTGGCCCTTGGCGAGGCCGTACATCCTCCTGACGAACCCATCAAACGCCGCGCGGAACCAGGCGGGGCCTTGATCGAGCAAGCTGTTGTCGGACTCGCTGAGCTCCAGAACCGTGACCTTGCCATCTTTCATGATCAAGCGGTTCGTCGCGCTCGGGCTAATTACCTTCTCGAGAATGCCCATCCGGAGTCGGTCCGCGCCCTGTGCCATCCGGAACGCGAGGCGGTCCTCTCCGAGCTTCTCTCGAGCAGCCCGGATTGCCTCGAGCTTTGCATCAGCCTTCTTAAACCGTTCGGTCGCGGCTACTTCCCGATCCCGAAGGCCTGTCAGTAGCTTCGCGAATTGGACGATGCCGCCGGTGAGCCAATCCCATGATCCGTGACTGGCGTTTTTATCTTGCGCGTCGAGGACGCCTTCCACCTCTACTCGCCCCTCGCGATCATGAAGTTCGAACGGGTTCGCGGGGTCCAAAGCCTTTGAGATGAGCCGCATCTGATCATTGTGGAGGGCGGCTTCGCGTTCAAGGGACGCAGCCTGCTCTTCGACCTCGTTCTCCCTCCTTTTCAGCATTGCCTCTCGCTCGTCTAGCTCGCCGCGGATGCGTTCGTTCTCCGCCTCTTGACCACGAGCGCGAGCCGCCGTGGCTTCGGCCTCCTCGCGCTCCTGCTTGGCTGCGATGCGATCCGCCTCGGCTGCTTCAGCCTTGGTCTTGGTTTCCTTTTCGTAGTCCGCTCCACGCGCTCGGGAGCGCTCGGCTTCCTCGTGCAGGCGCTCCCGCTCCTGCCGCGCTTCCATCTCTGCTTTGCTTGAGCGGCCGGTCTGCCGGTTGCGGCGGGCGCGACGCTGCTCCGTGGTCATGTCGCTGCCCCTCTGGCCACGGACAAGGCCGAAGGGCTGGCAGACCGCTGCCCACTCGTCGTGGTTCTTCTCCAAGTCGCTCGAGCGACCGCGGACGCTGGAAACGTCCAAAGTCCATTTCGTGACCTTGGGCCGCAAGTCTTCGAGGGGCTTGCCGTTCGCGTCGCGGGGCGTGCCCTTAGGCTTCCGCCCCCGCCTCGAATGCGCCCGTTCGACCAGCGGGACCGAGATCACGTGGACGTGTGGGGACTCCTCGTCCAGGTGAAGCGAGCAGGATGCGAGCCGTCGACCGTGCTTGCGACGAGCGAGCGCGACCGCGGCCTGGACGACGGGGTCATTCGTGATCTCCTCGACCGATTTCAGGCGCCAGGAGCCGGCTCGGTTCCAGTACTCGGGCGACGCCCCATACACGTCCTCGTTGGCAATGGTGCCGCCCTTGCGAGTTTTCACCGGCTTCCCAGCCGTACCGTGCTCGCGCAGGATCGCCTTCACGCGCTCCACATAGGTTCCACTCTTCTCCTCAAGGAGCTCGATCGGCGGCGGGGCATCCTTCCGGGCGTTCGGCGTCTCGATTGCCCTGGTGTTGTGCCCTTGCGCCGCGTCAATCTTGGCCCAGCTTTTGAGGTTGCTGTGACTCAGCGTTGCAAAGCCCAAGATTGCGCGGCCATCCGCGCCGGCCGGCAGCCTGCCCGCGCGGTCCCGCGCGATCGGCGCCGCTACGCCGATGCTGCTCGTCTGATCACCCCCACCGATCGATCCCTGGCCGAAGTCCATCGCCTGCTTCCCTGCTTGGGCATATGGTATCAGGCGAACACCCGACCCCGGAAGGGGGCGGTGAAATGTTTATTAGAGCGAAGCGATAAAAACATTTCACCCGGGAAAGGTTTTTTCGCGCTCGCGAAATAAACCCCCGAGCCAGGGCGCTGCACCCCTGGACCCCGCAGGCGGCCGGCAAGGGCCGGCCGCGCATCGTGCCAGCTGGCACGATGCAGAACGCTGGCCGCCGACGATGGTCGGCCAGCGCCCCGTGCACAGGGCACGTGCGGTTCGGCTGACGCCTGCCCGGAAGATCACAGGAAGGAAGGGGCCATGTGGCCCTGAAGGCCAGATGAAAGAGGACGGATCTCGTCCTCCGCAACGCTGGAGAACATTCCCGTGAAGACCTGTGTGCTCGACATCGAGACGATCCCGAACGCCGCCGCAATTACCCAAGCCGGCGCCGACCCCACCGCTGGCTTCCCTGCCTGGAGCCTGCACGAACTCGCCTGCGTGTCGATCCTGACCGTTGAGCAGGACGCCATGGCGCATCCCACCTTCGCGATTACGACCTATTCTCGGTTCAACCTCGGCGAACGGGGGATCGTCGCTTCGGTCGAACGCGCCATTTCCGACGCCTTCGAGGTAGTCACCTACAACGGGCGCGGCTTCGACGTGCCGGTGTTGCTGACCCGTGCGGCTGTGGCAGGAGAGTCTGCGCCCACGATCACGAGGCTGCACGCGCAGGGGCGCTACACCAGGGGGACGCACGTCGACCTGCTTGAAGAGGTAACTGGCCATGGCGCCGCGCCCAAGCTGCGCTTGTTGGACCTCTGCTCGGCGTTCGGCATTGCGGTGAAGCAGGACTGCGCCGGCGATGGCGTCGCGACGTTGGTCGAGGAAGGGGCGTGGCCGAAGGTCGCTGCTTACTGCGAGACCGACGTCACGGTGACTTGGCTCGCGCTGCAATACTGGCGCTCCGCCGAGCGCGCTGCGCCCGAGATGATCGTCGAGTCCTGGACGCGCTTGGCGAGCTGGATTCGACAAGGTGGGGAGGCGCTGGCCCACCTGGCTCTCTATGCAAAGCCGCCGGCCTTCTTCGGCGGAGGGGCAATCCTGGGTGAAGTCGACTTCGCGGAGCTCGGCCTGTGAGCGCGCGCGTCCGTGCCCCCTTCGTTTGCCAGGCCGTCTCGACGGCGGCCTGGCGCCGACCCTCGCGTGTCGATCCTACCCGGACCGCCCTGCGCGAGGCAGCCTACATCCTGCGGACCCGCTTCGAATGGGGCGACGGCGAGGTGGTCGACTTCACAAAGCGGCGGGCCGATCTATTCATGAGCGGCGCCATCCTCCCGTCGTCAACGGAGGAGTGGGCGGAGAGCCCGTTCTTGCGTTGGAAGGCGGCGGACGATGCCGCCGAGAGCACGTGCCGGGCCGACGAGATCCGCGCCTGGCATGTGGTCGCCGACCTGCCGAACGGTTACTCGAAGGGCGAGTGGTTTGACCGCGCCGAGAAGATGGTTCGGTCGGTCCTGCCAGACTCCGCGATTGCCGAGATGGCGGGGCATATGCCGTTTGATGGCACGCCGCCGCATCTGCACCTGCTCGTGGCGCCTCGCCATGCAAACGACCGCCACGGCTATGGTCGTGTCGCGTTTTGCATCTATCGCCGGTTGAACGAACAGCTGCGGGCCAGCTGGTTGGACTGGCTCGCGTAACTGGTGTCACGGCGCCGGCGCCGGCGCCGCGGAATCCCCAAAATGGATACGACCATGACCAACGACCCTAACGACCGCTTTGGAGTTTCCGAAGAGTTAATCCGGCGGGTGATCGCAAAACATGCGGGCCTTATCCGGTTCGGCTGCTACGTCCCCACTCGCTTGGAGGTCGCCACCAAGCCACCCGAATGGATTGGCTCAATTCTGAACGCCTGGTTCTGGGAGAGCCCGGAGGAACTGGCGCCGGATCTCCGTCAGGTCGCGGATGCCGTGGCAATCCTGCGGGCTCGTCCTGACGCCGATCATCCAGCCATTCAGACCATCATCGCTGACGCACCCGAACCGGACGTTTGAGGTCGGTTCAGGGGGATCCCCTCACGGTTAGTAGCCGTGAGGGTGATCTCGCAGGTCCCCGGAGCGTCAGAGGGGATCACAACACACTCCGCTGGCCGACGCTTTCAGATTACGAGGCTTGCTCCTCGACGAGCACCCCAGCTGCTTTCAGCCTCGCTTGGGCGGCCCTGACGACCGGGTCGCTGAACCGCCGCCGGTGTCTTAGGACGATCGCCTCCGCCGTCAGTTCAGGCATCCCATACTCAAGGATCTCGGCGTCCGTCTCCTTCAACGCGCAGTATTCGAGAGCCGCTACTTCCCCGTCGCTCTCGATCTTCGGCCGCATGCGGTTCATCCGCGAGACTTTCCGACCATTTAGCCGCCGCAGCTCTTCCACAGCGTGGACCATCGTCCAGCAATCGTGCTCTAGAGTGCCGGGTTCGTGCTTGGCGGATACGGTGGCGAGCCGCCGAAGGGCGGCTCGTTCGACCAACTCAGAGCGGCCGCGAGCGTTCGAAGCTATCCGCCGGAGAGCTGCGGGATCCGTGGTGGCAGCGATGTTCTTGAGTGCTTTCGCCTCGGCATCGGTCATCTTCGTCCCCTCCGCCTCAGAAAAGCTCGACATGGATCCGCACCTCATCGACGCCGAGGCCAAGCGCAGCCGCAAGGTCCGTCCGCAGTGCGCGGATCTTGCCCATCACGTGTTGGGCCTGATTCAAGGCATCAACCTCATTGTCGATCGCGCTCTCGGATTCCTGAAGAAGTGCGTCGGGCGTCGTCTTGAGTGCCGCAGCCAGGCGCTGAAGGGTGGCGGCGGCGGGCCTGCTACGGCCGCGCTCGTACGCATTGTATTGCGTGACGTTCATGCCGGCCTCGATCGCGACCTGCTCTTGAGTCTTCCCGATCGCGGTCCTTGCCTCCCGGAGGCGGTGACAGATATCCATGATGCTGGCTCCAATCAGTCGCCCCTTCATGTGAGGCTTTTGAAGCATAATAAAAGCTTCATGAAGTGTCAACGGGCTTTACCACTGACCGCGCCTCGCCGCGCGCCCCCGGTGAGCGAGCGCGCCGGAAGGGCCGGGCAGCGGCCCCGGATTAGCGCGCTGTTGCTAGCCCCTCATGTCCGTGCGGCCGCCTTCAGGCGATCCCAGTCGATGAAGCTCACATCCAGCTTCTTGAGTTCAGCGGCAGCGTGGTGAAGCGGGGCGCCAAGGCCATAAAGGCGCCCCCGAGCATGCCCCATGATCTTCTTGGACACTTCTACGGAAATGGTGATTTCGGAGCGGTCAGCAAACTCATGACGTAGCGAATGGAAGACGTAACGTCGGTCGTCGATGATCGAATCGAGGTACTCGTTGACCTTCTCGCTCAGCTTCTTGACCCCAGCATTCTCGCCTTCGCCACCCTTAGGAAGGTCGAACAGATCGGTAGCGCCGATCTTCCGGCGATCCTCAACATATTGAAGGAAACCCAGTTCAAGGAGCTTGGGGTGCACGAGAATGACGCGTTCAGAATGCTCGTTTTTTACGTCAGTTGCGAAGATGCCGACTATCGTCTCGCCGTCTGGGCCAACGCCTTCTTCGACATCTTCCAAGCGCGCCTTCCCAAGTTCGGCGAGCCGGTGCCCTGATGTCGCCCCGAAAAGGAAGCTCCAGTACAGCACATCTTGGAACACGTGCGGTCCGGGCCGCCTGCGCTTAACAGCGGTCTTCCCTTCGCAGCCCGTGAACATCGGGCTGTCAAAAAGATCCTTCATCATGCTCGGCTTTAGCGGGAAGACCTTTCGCCGTTTCGAGTAGCCATCAACCGGAATCCTCTCTGCAGGATTCTTGAGGATCCAGCGTTCCGAAGCGAGAGCGCTGAAGATTGCGCTTAGCCCCCCGATGTCCTTTTTGATTGATTGCGGAGAGAGGCGACGGGGTTCAGGAGAAGCGTCATCCAGTCGCTCGGCTTCGGCTTCGAGGCGAGCCTCTTCGGCGTGGAGACGCTCTGTGTATGAGCGAAGGCTCATGCCTTGCTTCTTCAGCGCGGGCAGGCTGATGCCGGCCGGCATGTCCTTCAGGAAGTCGCGATAATCGAACAAATCGTTGTCGGTGATCTGCGCGACATGCTTGTCGCCGAATAGCTCGACAAAGCGTTCAACCGCCCGAGTCGTCTCGGTAATGGCGCTCCTGCCGGGCGCCATGGCGCCAATCCAGCGCTTGAGACCGACCGTCAGGGTCTGATCGGGCTGCGTGCGACTGCCAGCATTGCTCCACTCGCCTCCAGACCTCGGCTCGTCGAGCGGCCTAGCTATCGGAGGCGGCGCCAGGCTTGGACGAGCCGCCGCGGGCAGACGTGCCGGCACGCCCGCCGCGGAGCTGTCTACCAGACCGAGCGCGGACAAAAGGTCCATGTTCCAGCGATGAGACTGGTACTCGTGCAATTGACGCAGCAGGTGCTCTGCGACGGCTTCGTAGAGAGGACTCTGGAAAGGGATTGGCGTGTTCGTGAACTGCTCGATCATCAACATCTCGAAGCGAACGGCGTCCCAGCGCCGCTTTCTCTGCACATGCTCGAGAATCTCGCGGAACCCGAACCCGAACGTCTCTGCGTTACGACTTAAATGCGCGAGGCGCTCGATTAGCCCGTCGCGCTCAGCCTCGCTGATGATGTCGCTCAGCTGGTCAGTATCCGATTGCCAGCTCTCCCACGTCGAAGGGTCCGGATCGAATGCGATCGCGCGGTTGGCTCCGCGACCGTAGAACTCCTCGGGACCCCACGACGTCAGCAGCCGCAGCGCAATGACCTTTTGCAGGCCGTAGATCGCACCATCAAGGTCTCCGAAGCGACGATCAGCCAGCTGCTTGAGGAAGTCTCGAACCAGATCCGGAGCACGTTGCAGGTCTTCTTCCTGCTTGGCCGCCCGCATGTCCCGAAACCGCTGCTTCCACTCCAGCTTGAGCTGCGCCGCCTTTGCGAGCGCCTCGTCCGGATCGGTGGTTCCTAGCGATCCCGTGATCTCGATCTTGCCAACCCGGTCCTGAAGGTCCTTCGGGACCGGAATGCGGAATCGGGGAAAGCGGCTCTTTTTTCGGACTTGGATATGCGACACACGGAATCTCATTATGTACCACCCGATTGTACCACCGGGCAGCGGCTAAGCCATTGATTTCGTGCTAAGTGCGCAGAGTTAAAGCACTTCTAACAGTGCTTGGTGACCCCTACGGGACTCGAACCCGTGTTTTCGCCGTGAGAGGGCGACGTCCTAGACCGCTAGACGAAGGGGCCATGTTCCCGGCTGCTTGCGGGAGAGAGGCGCATATTAGCGGCGGGTGGCTGCTGTCAAGTCGATGATGTGTAAACTGGCAGGCAGGCAGCGGATTCTTCGCGGTTGCAATTGAGGCAACTGTCCAGGCCGCCTTCGCACTTGCAACATGGAGGCCCGAGCGGCACTTCGGAAGTGCCTTTCAGGCATCCTCTCCTAAGACTTTCGGCCGGTCCTTGTGACCGGCCTTTTTTTATTGTGCGTTGCCGGCCTGGTTGAGCGCATCCTGCGCCACGGCATTCGCCTGGCCCGCATCCAGATTGCTGCTCTCGATCGTGTCGGCAGCATTTTCCAAAATCTCGGCCGATGTGTCGTCGCTCTGTGCGGCTGCATCTTCAAGCTGGTCGGCGCTGTTCTCAGCGGGGGTGGTCGATCCTCCGCCGCATGCTGCAAGCAGAAGGATGGCCGGAAAGATGATGGCGCTCGCTCGGGTCATGACGTCCTGTCCTGGTGGTTGCCATCAAACCTACGCCGCGCGAGGAGGTTGCATCCTGCGCGAAGCAAACCAGTCTGCGATCGCCGCCGCGATGCGCGGCGCGGCCTTGCCGTCGCCGAATGCAAGCGTCGGCATGCTCATCGCGGCATAAGAGGTGCTGCTCATGAGAAGCCGGTTCACCTGCTCGACAATGGCATCAGGGTCGCTGCCCGCCAGTACGATGTTGTCGGGCGCCTCCACCCGCTCGGTCAGTTCACGCAGAACGATCACGGGAACGCCCAGTGCGGCGCCGTCCTCCTGCAAGCCGCCACTGTCCGTCAGCAACGCCCAGGAACTGCGCAGCAACGCCACGGCGCCGGTATGGGGGACCGGTTCGTGAAGGCTGATATGCGGCACGCCGCCAAGCTCTGCTTGCGCCGCGGCACGTAGGTGTGGGTTGGTGTGGAACAGGTAGAGGAGCTCGACCGGAAGCTCGTCGGCCAGGCGGCGCAGTCCAGCGCACACGGCCGCATAACTGCTCCCCTGATTCTCCCGGCGGTGGCAGGTGACGAGGATTCGCTTGCGGGAACCAGTAGAAGGCGGAGCCGCAGGCGCCTGGCAGGCGCGGTGCAGGGCATCAATGCCGGTATTGCCGGTGACGTGCACCGCGCCGCTCACGGCCGGTTCGCGCGCGAGATTTGCTGCTGATGCTTGCGTGGGGGCGAACAGGAGTGTGGCGATCGCGTCGATGGCGACGCGATTTCCTTCCTCGGGCCAGGGCTGGCGAAAGTCATGGGTCCGCAATCCTGCCTCGACATGACCGATCGGTATGCCGAGATCGTGCGCGGCAAGCGCCCCCGCGAGGGCACTGGTTGTATCGCCATGAACAAGCACCAGATCGGGCCCGATCGTCATCAGGGCTTGGGCGATGGCTGCCCGCAGCGCATCCCGCTGCCCAGCAAAACGGAGCGTGCCGAGATCGGGAAGGTCAAGTTGCAAGCAGGCATGACCTGCGAAGTGACTTTCGAGCGTGCGATGCTGGCCGGTAAGCAGCACCAATTGACGAAGGTCGGGGCGTTCGGCGATTGCGTCCGCCACCGGAGCCATCTTGATCGCCTCGGGTCGCGTGCCGACGATCGACAGGACAAGGGGCACATGGCCGCATGGCCTTGCGCCACCGGCCGTGCCGGTCTCCTCGATCGTCGCTGCCCCCTTCAGCACGTCGCAACTATGTCGCACCGTCTCGGCCGCGGCAAGCCAGCTTTGCAAGCGTGCGGTTGCCGCAGGTTCGATGCTGGGTCATCAGGGATCGAGGCATGAAACGGGAGGCGGCGGGCTTGCGCAAATTGGGGTTGCTGGGCGGGATGAGCTAGGTCTCCACCGCGCTTTACTATGAGGCGATCAACAAGGGTGTCGCCAAGCGCCTGGGCGGGCTCAGCAGTGCACCATTGCTGATCGAGAGCCAGGATTTCGCCCCGATCGCGGCCATGCAGGCGGCAGCGGACTGGAGCGCGCTGGGCAGGCTCCTGGCCGAAAGTGCCCGCAGGCTCGAACAGGCGGGTGCGCAAGGCCTGCTGATCTGCACCAACACGATGCACAAGCTCTATGACGAAGTTCAGGCGGCGATCGGAATTCCTGTGCTGCACATCGGGGACGTGACAGCGCGAAAGTTGATAGGGGACGGGATCGGCCGTGCGGGGCTGCTCGGAACCCGCTTCACCATGGCCGAGAGTTTCTATCGCGAACGGATCGAAGCGCACGGGATTGCCGTGGACGTGCCCGACCAGGCCATGGCAGCGGAGATCGACCGGATCATCTTCGAGGAACTGGTCCGCGGCACCGTGTCGCGCGTTTCCCAGCGCACGCTGAAGACGTGTATCACCAGCCTGGCGCAGGCACGCAACCAGGCGGTGATCCTGGGCTGCACCGAACTCGTCATGCTGGTCGATCCGGTTGCCAATATTCTACCCATCTATGACACGACAGCGCTTCACTCCGCGGCGGCCGTGGATTGGATTTTGAGTGCTGATTCAGGGAGCGGGACGACTTCATACGATTGATCCGAAACGGACGTTATATGGCGACAGCTTCCTGGCTTCGCCGAGACTAAGCCCACTTTGTAGGTCGAGCGAGGCTCGCTCGCAGCCTGCGCGTCTGAGCGTTCTGCCCGGTAGATGGCCCCGTCTCCGACGTGCGAGCCGCCCCTGAAGTCGCTCCGTTCCGGATCGGTGACTATCTGACTTTCCCTCCGCAACGGTCATTCTTCGCTCCGATTTGGAAACTGGCGAAGGCGGATGCGATGGCGCATGATCTTGCAATGGTTGTATATGGACATGAGCCCGCGCTACTGATCGTTGCGGATGGTAAGGCGGCACGCGCCCGGGCGTTTCGCGCTGCCGAGGATGCAGGATGCCGGATCGCGGACGTGGTGCCGCTTGCTTCGGCGGCGGAGAGGCTGGACCGTCAGGTGCATACCGACGCCATCCTGCTCGAGATCGATTGCGATGCGGGCGCCGACCTGGATTTCGTTCTGGACCGTCTGGAGCATGCATCGCGGCTTGGCCGTGGACGCAGCATCGTGTCCGCGCCGATCGACCTTGTCGACGTGGTAGCCGCGCGCACTTGGCACCGGGGTATAGAGCATGTGTTCAACGCCGATGCGCAGGTTCGTGCGGCCGCGATCCAGCATGCCTGCGCGCCTACTGAGTTGCGCCTGCATGACCTCAAGGACCAGCCCGGCCGGTTGCAGCAACTCAGCCAGGAAGTTGGGCGTATCGCCGATATCCTCGCAAACCTGTCGGTGGACGATATCGGTGACGAGGCTGGTGCGGCCGACGAGGGCGCCATCGCCGTTACTGCGGTCGGCGTGCGAAGCATCATCCGGGCGCGACGGCTGCGCGACCGGTACTTCACCAGCGAGTTGTTTGCGGATCCTGCGTTCGACATGCTTCTGGACCTGATGGCGGCCCGATTGGATGGCAAGCGCGTGGCCGTGTCGAGCCTCTGCATCGCGGCGGCAGTACCGGCAACCACGGCGCTGCGCTGGATCAAGGCGCTGACCGACCAGGGATTGTTCGTTCGTACGGCCGACCCGCATGACGGGGGACGCGTGTTCATCGAACTCAGTGACGATGCCGCCAACCGTCTGACGACCTATCTGCAGGCAGTGCAGCGATTGTCGCCGCTCACCATCTGACCGCGTCAGGCAGTGAGATGCTCCACGAGTATCTTGCTACCGACCGCGATCAGCAGGATGCCCCCGAGCAGTTCCGCCCGCTTGCCTGCGATGCCGCTCACTCTGGCCCCGATCCAGTAGCCGGCGGTGCAGAGGAGGGCAGTGGTCGCGCCGATCGCGAGGCAGGCAAGCGGGACAGAGATCCCCAACAGGGGAAGCGTCAGGCCCGCGGCCGCAGCGTCTATGCTGGTGGCAAAGGCGGCCGTGAGAAGGCTGAGCAGTCTGACACGGCTCACATCGTCGGGCGCTATCTCTGGCTCGCCGAATGCTTCCTTGATCATCCTGACGCCGAGTACCAGCAGCAGCACGAACGCGATCCAGTGATCATAGGCCTGGAAACTGGCGCCGAGTGCCTTTCCCAGAACCCAGCCAAGCAGCGGCATCAATCCTTGCGCGATCCCGAACGCGAACCCGATCCCGAAGGCGCGGCTCAGGCGCTTTTCGCCGGTCGATCCCCGCACCAGGGCGACGGCGAATGCGTCCATGGCCAGGCCGATGGAAAGGAGCGGGAGTTCGAACATGCTGCCGCCTAGCGCGCTGCGATGGCACTGGAAACCGGTGGAGGTGCCATATTCGTCTGGACCGCAAGCCGGCCGGATGCACGCGGTGACGCAATGCGAGCGCAAGTGCCTGAGCCAGGATCCTGCATGGTGGGCGCTGACGGGCTCGAACCGCCGACCCTCTCGGTGTAAACGAGATGCTCTACCAACTGAGCTAAGCGCCCCTGCAGGGAAGCCGCGCTTTAGAGAGGCGCGGGCGCGGGATCAAGCGCGCTATTGCGCCGTCTTGCCCCGGCCGTCGATCATGGTCTGTATCCGAGCCTGCTCCTGCTTGCGCAGCATCTCGACATGATATTCCGCGGCCATGCGATGTGCGGACCGGGCCTCGGGCGTATCGGCGCGGCTGGCGGCTACGAACGCCTCGCCCGCACGGCGCGCATGATCGATCGCTTCGTCTTCCACCGCTGCCCCCGTTCGCCGATAAGTGTTTGGCTTACAAAGAGCTTTTATGCGCAATGCGACATGCCTGCCTTAACAAGCATCAAGCGGAAGGCAGCCTTGCGGTGAATACTGCCTTCCTGTCTTAGCCCAGTGACTTGACGATATCGTCCGTCATCTTCTTGGCATCGCCGAGCAGCATCATTGTGTTGTCGCGGAAGAACAGTTCGTTCTCTACCCCGGCATAGCCGGCCCCGCCCATGGATCGCTTGATGAATAGCACGGTCTTGGCCTTCTCGACGTCCAGCACAGGCATGCCATAGATGGGCGAGCTCCTGTCGGTCTTGGCAGCCGGGTTGGTGACGTCGTTGGCACCGATGACGAAGGCGATGTCGGTGCGTGCGAATTCGGAGTTGATGTCCTCCAGCTCGAACACCTCGTCATAGGGGACGTTCGCCTCGGCGAGCAGGACGTTCATGTGGCCGGGCATGCGGCCAGCCACCGGATGGATCGCGTATTTGACCGTAACGCCCTCCGCCTTCAGCAAGTCGGTCATTTCGCGCAGGATATGCTGTGCCTGCGCGACCGCCATGCCGTAGCCGGGGACGATGATGACCTGTTCGGCCTGCTTCATCAGGAACGCGGCATCCTCGGCCGATCCGCGCTTGTAGGGGCGGTCGAGGGCGGGGCCGCCGCCGCCGGAGACCGCCTCGGCTCCGAAGCCGCCCGCGATGACCGAGATGAAGCTGCGGTTCATCGCGCGGCACATGATGTAGCTGAGGATCGCACCCGAACTGCCCACCAGCGCGCCGGTGATGATCATCGCTGTGTTGCCGAGGGTAAAGCCCATCGCCGCGGCCGCCCAGCCGGAATAGCTGTTCAGCATGGAGACGACGACCGGCATGTCCGCGCCGCCGATCGGGATGATCAGCAGGAAGCCGATCAGGAAGGAGAGGGCGGTCACCGTCCAGAACACCCAGCCGCTCTGGTCGGTGGTGAAATAGGCGATGAGGCCGATGATGGCGGCGAGCGTGCCAAGATTGATGATGTGGCGCGCGGGCAGCAGGATCGGCTTGCCGGACATGTTGCCGTTGAGCTTCAGGAACGCGATCACCGAACCGGAAAAGGTGATCGCGCCGATCGCGACGCCCAATCCCATTTCGACGCGGCTGACCGGCAGGATGTCCCCCATCTCGCCGACAATCCCGAAGGCGGCAGGGTTTAGGAAAGCGGCAGCCGCGACCAGCACGGCGGCAAGGCCGACGAGGCTGTGGAATGCGGCGACCAGCTGCGGCATCGCCGTCATGGCGATGCGGCGGGCAATGACGAAACCGATCGCGCCGCCGATGGCGATCGCCGCGACGATCTCGAGCAGGCTCGCAATCTCGTGAGTCACAAGCGTCGTGGCGACCGCGATGGCCATGCCGGCCATGCCGAAGCGATTGCCCTTCCGGCTCGTCTCCGGGCTGGAAAGCCCGCGCAGGGCGAGGATGAAGAAGATTCCGGAGATCAGGTAGGCAAGGCTGACCCAGGCCGGCACGGCCGCGACCTCATGCATGCCCAATCTCCGCCGTCATTGCAGGGAGCATCATTTGCGCTCCTTCTTCTTGTACATCGCCAGCATGCGTTCGGTGACCGCAAAGCCGCCGAAAATGTTGACGCTCGCCAGCACCACGCCGAGCAGCCCAAGCCACTTGGCGAGCGGGCTACCCGACGCGGCGGCCGCGACGAGCGCCCCCACGATGATGACGGAGGAGATGGCGTTGGTGACCGCCATCAAGGGCGTATGAAGCGCCGGCGTGACCGCCCACACCACATAATATCCAACGAAGCAGGCCATGACGAAGATCGACAGGATCGAGATGAAGTCCATGGCTTACTTCTTCACCAGCACATGTTCCGCGAGGAGGCGCAGGATCGCCTCCGGATCGGCCTTCCGCGAGATCTTGACCGACAGAGGCGCGGACGCACTCGAAACCCAGATGTTGAGGTCGCTGTCGAGATCGAGCGTGCCGGCGCTTTCCACTGCGAAGCGCGTGATCGAGCGATAGGGGACGCTCTGAACGGAAAGCTTGGAACCGGTCAGTCCCTGCACGTCGACCAGAACGAACCTGAGATCGGTGAGGAAAGCGGTATCGCGCACGGTGCGAAAGGCGGCCAGCACCTTCTCGTCCGGGAGCAGGATCGACCCGTACTTCTCGGTGATCTCCGCCGCCTCGACCTCATGCGCACTGAAAATGCCCATCTAACGCTCTCCCCTTTGCTGTTTATTGTGCGAGCAGCCTTTCGCTCACGATCGCGCCGCCGCGCGTCAGCCTTATGCCCCGCACGATCTCGTCATCGTCGGGCAGCACGATTTGACCCGCATCCTTGTCCCAGAATGCGCTGATGAAATTGTACAGGTTGCGTGCGTAGAGTGCGCTGGCATCGGCAGCGAGGCGGCTCGGCACGTTGCGGTGGCCGACGATGCGGACGCCGTGCCGCTCCACGATCTCGCCGGCGACCGCGCCCTCGACATTGCCGCCTTGCTCCACCGCCAGGTCGACGATCACGCTGCCGGGCCGCATGGCGGCGAGCTGCGCATCGGTGATGAGGCGCGGGGCAGGGCGGCCGGGGATCAACGCCGTGGTGATGACGATATCCTGTTTGGCGATGTGGCCGGAAACGAGCGCGGCCTGCGCGGCCTTATATTCGTCCGACATCTCCGTCGCATAGCCGCCGGTGCCTTCGCCTTCGATGCCCTTTACCTGTTCGACGAAGATCGCCTTGGCACCCAGACTCTCGATCTGCTCCTTCGTTGCCGCACGCACGTCGGTAGCCGACACGATCGCTCCCAGGCGCCGCGCCGTCGCAATCGCCTGCAAGCCCGCAACACCAACGCCCATGACGAAGACACGCGCCGCGGCGATTGTGCCGGCGGCGGTCATCATCATGGGAAGCGCTCGGCCATATTCTGCCGCCGCGTCCAGCACGGCCTTGTACCCTGCAAGGTTCGACTGGGAGGAAAGGATGTCCATGGACTGCGCGCGCGTGATGCGCGGCATGAACTCCATCGCCAGCGCCTCCAGCCCGGCGCGCGCATAGGCATCGATCCGTTCGCGCCCGGCAAAGGGGCTCAATGCAGCGATGACCAGTGCTCTCGGCCTGGCCCCGCCAAGGCCGGCAGGATCTGGGCCCTGCACACCAAGCAGGGCATCGGCGCCGCTGGCCACGTCCACGCGCTGGCCGACGGTGGCGCCGGCCTTTGAATATTCGGCGTCGGAGATCGAGGCTGACAGGCCGGCACCCGCCTCAACGGCGACACTGGCGCCGAGGGCGATATATTTGGCGACCGTCTCAGGTGTGGCGGCGACGCGCCGTTCGCCCGGCGCCTGTTCCTTGAGGACCCCGATCTTCACTCCGCCGCTCAGTTGGCGATGATCAGGACGACGATCGCGGCGATGATAAGGGACAGGATGGTGCCCCACTTGATGAGGCCGGTGAACAGCGAATAGCTCTTCTCGTGCGCGTTGAGGTCGTTGCCGCTCGCAGCCATATTCTACCCTTCCTGTGGCGTTTCTGCTTGGACGGACGCATAACAACCCTGTCGCGCCGCCCCAAGCCCTAATTGGGCGGCTGCTCGCGACTTGACTCATCCGCCGCACCCACCTATTTCGCGCCCTTCCCGATAAGCGGTCAACCGGCGGCGCACGCGTGCGCGCGTCGGCTATGCCCGTTTCGGGGAAACGCAAAGCGCTGAGATGGGGCGGTCGCCACCCGCCCCGTGGAGCAGGAGATTATACATTATGGCACGTATTGCGGGTGTTAACATCCCGACCAACAAGCGCGTGGTGATCGCGCTCACTTATATCCACGGCATCGGCCCGGCAAAGGCTCAGGCCATCACGGAAAAGCTTGGCATCACTTCCGAGCGCCGCGTCCAGGACCTGTCGGACCAGGAAGTGCTGCAGATCCGCGAAACGATCGACGCCGACCACACGGTCGAGGGTGATCTTCGCCGCCAGACGGCGATGAACATCAAGCGTCTGATGGACCTCGCCTGCTATCGCGGCCTTCGTCACCGCAAGGGCCTGCCGGTCCGCGGTCAGCGCACGCACACCAATGCGCGCACCCGCAAGGGCAAGGCCAAGCCGATCGCCGGTAAGAAGAAGTAAGCGCGCGTCCTTCGAGACGCGTCTTCGACTTCGCTCGGCCGCTCCTCTTGGATGAGCGGCGAATGGATATAGGATTGAGAAATTATGGCACGTGAACCGCAGCGCATCCGCCGCAGGGAACGCAAGAACATCACCGCCGGCGTCGCGCACGTGAACGCCAGCTTCAACAACACCATGATCACCATCACCGACGCACAGGGCAACGCCATCGCGTGGAGTTCGGCCGGCATGATGGGCTTCAAGGGCAGCCGCAAGTCGACCCCGTACGCCGCGCAGGTCGCAGCGGAAGACGCCGGCAAGAAGGCCGCCGAACATGGCGTCCGCACGCTCGAGGTCGAGGTCAAGGGCCCCGGCTCGGGCCGCGAATCGGCACTGCGCGCGCTCCAGGCGGTTGGTTTCCAGATCACGTCGATCCGCGACGTGACCTCGATCCCGCACAATGGCGTGCGTCCGTCCAAGCGCCGCCGCGTGTAAACGGCTTCGGCTTGCCGGTCCTCGGCAGGCCGTTACATGTACCGGAAGGCGCACGCCGCCTTCCGCGAATTTACGAAGTCCGAAGCCGGTCCTCCCCGGCTTCGATCCATAAGGGAAGATCATGGCCGTCAACGCTAAGAACTGGCAGGAAATGAAGAAGCCCAACGCCCTTGAGAAGAAGCCCGGCGGCGACGCACGGCGCAAGGCGACCTTCGTCGCCGAGCCGCTGGAGCGCGGTTTCGGCCTGACGCTCGGCAACTCGCTGCGCCGCGTGCTTCTGTCCTCGCTCCAGGGCGCTGCCGTCACCTCCATCAAGATCGAGGGCGTGCTGCACGAATTCTCGAGCCTTGCGGGCGTGCGCGAGGACGTCACCGACATCGTCCTCAACGTCAAGCAGATTGCGCTGCGCATGGAAGGCGAGAGCGCCAAGCGCCTGCAGCTGTCCGCCACCGGCCCGGGTGAAGTCACCGCCGGCCAGATCGCGACCACGGGCGACATCGAGGTGATGAACCCCGATCTCGTCATCTGCCACCTGGACGAGGGCGCGACGCTCAACATGGAACTGACCGCGGAAGTGGGCAAGGGCTATGTCCCCGCCGCCTCCAACCGCCCGGTTGACGCGCCGATCGGCCTCATTCCGGTCGACGCGCTGTACAGCCCGGTGCGCCAGGTCAGCTACAAGGTCGAGAATACCCGCGTCGGCCAGGAGCTTGACTATGACAAGCTTACGCTCACGGTCGAGAGCGACGGCACCGTCACGCCGGACGACGCGCTCGCTTATGCCGCGCGTATCCTGCAGGACCAGCTGCAGCTTTTCGTCCACTTCGACGAAGGCTTCGCGGCCTCCGCCCCCGCATCGAGCGGCGGCATGGGCGGCGCGGTCTCGGCGATCGAGACGGAGAGCGATTCGAACCAGCTCAACCGCTACCTGCTCAAGAAGGTGGACGAGCTCGAGCTGTCGGTGCGCAGCGCCAACTGCCTCAAGAACGACAACATCATCTATATCGGCGACCTCGTTCAGAAGACCGAAGCCGAGATGCTGCGCACGCCGAACTTCGGCCGCAAGTCCTTGAACGAGATCAAGGAAGTGCTGTCGGGCATGGGCCTGCGCCTGGGCATGGACATCCCCGGCTGGCCGCCTGAGAATATCGAA
This sequence comes from uncultured Allosphingosinicella sp., assembly GCA_934539295.1. Taxonomy (GTDB): domain Bacteria; phylum Pseudomonadota; class Alphaproteobacteria; order Sphingomonadales; family Sphingomonadaceae; genus Allosphingosinicella. Next base: position 34,877 of record CAKTCN010000018.1, on the reverse strand, counting down.
GAGATGGCCAAGAAGCTCGAGCAGGAGCTGATGGGCTGAAGCCTCGGACCCGTCCGGCGGACGGGTCGGAATGCGCTCTCTGAAGGCCGATGAAGATGCAAAGGGCCGTCCTGCGAGGGGCGGCCCTTTTTCTCTTCTTGGCTGCGGAATAGACAGAGTAACCTTATCGCAAGACATTGCTCGAGCACTGCGCATGCTGGTGCCAAATACCCACGTGGCCGGAGACGGTGACCTGTCGTTTTCATCCTGCGCGGAATGGCTGAACCCGAGGCGTCGAGGAGGTTTTCATGATCTCCAATTACTAGAGCGTGCCGGCAAGGTGACGGTCAGAAGCGCTCCGGACATTGCTGCAGCCTCAAACGCCCACGTCGCTGCAGCACGGCCGCTGGCAGCGACATCCGTCCAGTGATATGCAGCCGACCGGCGCATCATGCGCTGGAAGAAGGAGGCGGCCGTGCGAAGGATCGGATCGTTTCTCTTATTATGTCTCGCTACGCCTGCACTTGCACAGAATGAGGGCAGTCTCAGGCAAGCCGACGCAGCCCAGCATCAGGCAGCCCGCACCCGCGATGCTGACGCGCTGGATGCGATGATGCACCCAGCCTTTCTCGTGAATTCGCCCGAAGGGGAGATATGGTCGCGCGAGAGGACGCTGGGACTCTGGCGAAGCCGTGGGATCGGCCATGATCGTTTCGATCGTTTTGTCGAGAAGGTCTCCCTCGACGGGAATGTCGGCGTCATTGCCGGTCGCGAGATCGTTCAGCCCTCGACCGATAGCATAGCCGGGAAGCGCCGCGCAGATGGTGGTGCGCCGGTCGAGCGTCGGTTCACGAACATCTGGCTTTGGAAAGGTGATCGTTGGCAATTCTTCGCACGACACGCGAACGAGAAGGTCACCAACGCAGGCGCGCCTGATCCCGATCGCTGATCCGCCGCACAGGTCAAGTCTCGACCAGGCAGTTCGGGGCCGGGATGCCGGTTCTGGCACCGCAGTTAAGGCTGCGGCAGGGGACCGCCAGCCCCGGCGCAAACCTCAGGCGGCGAGGGGGAGGGCGTCACGCTCGGCTCCGCCCTCGACCGTTGCAGCCTTGGCTGGACGCGGGTTCGGCACCAATAGGCGCAGGGCCAGAACCAGCAAGCCCGCCGCGAAATAGCCGCCCAGGGTGGCGACGGGCCAGAAGAAGAGCGGCACGACCAGGGTCAGGCGAAGCAGATCGGGGTGGATGCCTAGGTCCTCGCCCACGCCCTGGCATATGCCGAAGAACGTGTCGTCGCGGGTGAAGAGGTTGGCGTCGGCTTTGTCCATGACAGGCTCCCGAATGATGTTGCGGGACCCAAAGCAGGATATGTGCCAAGTTGATCTTCACGCGCTTAACCGCTTCGATGCCTCGCCCAGCGACCGTGAAGCTGGACGCGTGGGGAGCATGGCTGGCCAAATGTTGGCAGAACGTACCGAAGGATGTGGGCTGATCCGCGGTCAGGCGGCTGTCATCAACGCCCGGCGTGCGTCTTCATATTCCCTGGAGAGCCTGGCGACATAATTCGCGGCGGGGACGACGTCGCGCACTGCGCCGATACCTTGTCCCGCGCCCCAGATGTCGCGCCACGCCTTGGCGCCGCCGATGGCCGAGGCGAAGTCCATCTTCGACGGATCACCCTGCGGCAATGCCGTCGGATCCAGGCCGGCCGCTTCGATCGACCCGCGCAGGTAATTGCCATGGATGCCGGTGAACAGGTTGGAATAGACGATGTCCGCGGCGCGGCTCTCGACGATACCCTGCTTGTAGGCCGCGGAGGCGTTCGCCTCCTGCGTGGCGATGAAGGGAGAGCCTATATAGGCAAGGTCGGCGCCCATCGCCTGAGCCGCAAGGATAGCACGGCCGCTCGCGATCGCGCCCGACAGGACCAGCGGCCCATCCCACCAGTCGCGTATTTCCTGCGTCAGTGCGAAGGGCGATAGCGTGCCGGCATGGCCACCCGCGCCCGCGGCGACCGCAATCAGCCCGTCCGCGCCCTTGTCCACCGCCTTGCGCGCGTGCCGGTCGTGGATGATGTCGTGCAGCGTGATGCCGCCCCAGCCGTGCACCACGTCATTCACCTCCGGCACGGCGCCGAGTGAGGTGATGACGATCGGCACCTTCCATTTGGCGCAGGTCATCATGTCCTCTTCCAAGCGCGGATTGGATCGGTGCACGATCTGGTTGACGGCGAATGGCGCGGCCGGGCTGTCGGGGTGCGCCGCGTTCCAGGCGGCCAGTTCCTCGCTGATCTGGTGCAGCCACTCATCGAGTTGGCTCTGCGGACGGGCATTGAGCGCAGGGAATGACCCGACAATCCCCGCCTTGCACTGCGCGATAACCAGCGCCGGGTTGGAGATGATGAACAAGGGTGATCCGATCACGGGCAGGCGCAAGCGATCGAGCGGGGCGATAAGCGTCATTGCTTTACCTTAACGTAAAGCAGTGGCTTGGCAATGGTGGGGTGGAACGTGTGCTGCTTGCGCGATTTGAGTCACTGGCGCATCCTGCAGCGAAGAAGAGATTCGTAGGAGACGGAACTGGGACACTTGCTCCACTTGCTCCTTCTTTCGGGAATGGCATCCGCCGCGTCGGCCCCGTCGCCCGCGGCCGCGCTTCAGATCGATGCAGGCGCTGCCCCTTATGAGGAGGTGGTTGCGTGCGTAAGGGGCGTGCGAAGCAAGCGCTTGCTCTGCGACCGCGCGTTGGATGGCGGCCACCGCTTCTTCTTCGGATCGCGGCGGACGAGCGGCGTCTCCAACGTCCACGTCACCATATTCCGCGACGACGATGTGCCGGTGCGGGTGCTCGGCATGTCGGGAGAATGGCTGGGCGTGGATGAACGTCTCGCCGCGGAGATCGAGAAGTGCGCCGGGGAAGAAGTGGCGGTGCTCAGGCGCAAGCGCTTCATCCGCGACGATGCGCAGCGGCACATGCCGAGCGCATCCCTGCAGATGCTGCGCGAAGCGAGCATGTCGCCGCCGCGATGAGCAGGGCTGCGCCACTATAGGCAGATACCGCGGCACCAAATCGAGCATCCTCGGAGAGCCACGCGAGCAGCGCTAGGATTAGATATGCGCCTGCGCAGTCATGCATGTTGATGGAGCGCCTTCGAACATCCTGCCGCTTCGCTCACGGACGAAATCGTCCATGAGGACCACGATCCTGTGGACAACCCGTCTTTTCGCACGATCCGGGGTTGCGCGCCTGGAAATCTCCGCCTAAGTGCCACCCCACAACGCGCCCGTAGCTCAGCTGGATAGAGCATCAGACTACGAATCTGAGGGTCGGACGTTCGAATCGTTCCGGGCGCGCCATCGAATTTCTGCTTCATAGCAGGCGAAAGCCGGGTCAGCGATGATCCGGCTTTTTCGTGTCTAGCAATCACCGGGTAAGCACCGCGTGGAGGTTTGGTCGCTCTCACGTTGCAATGAAGTTTGTTTCCTGTGAGCTATCTCGCAGGGGGAGTTGCAGTTGGGTTTGACGATTCTACCACCTAAGGTGGTCCGCAAGCGCTTTCAGCGAAAGGTGAGGCAACGCGAAAAGCTTCATCACAGGCGTGACGGGAAGCGGGTCTGGAAAGCTGCCCGGGCACGGAAGCCCGTCGAATTTGTGCGCTTGTTTGCGCCGCCACGCATCTCCCTGTGGCGCTCTGATTATCGACGAGCGACGCTGATGTTTTGCACTCGTATCAGGCAAGCCTTCCTCCACGACGGCCAGGACTTGATCTTGGACTTCACGAGAACAGCGATCATCGACGCGCCGGGGATGCTTGTGGTCATCGCCGAGATTGACCGCGCAATTCGAATGGGAAGCTCCGAACAAGTGGTGCGATGCCGGTTGCCCGATCGATCAAGCGAGACTGGCAAGATCGTTGGGCAAGTGCTGGACCAAATTGGCCTGTTGGAAAGAATTGGACAGAAGCCACCGCCAGAGCATGTTGCGTCCGAGTTCGACGAGTCGGTGCGGCACTGGCGATATGCTACCGGAACTCGCATCGACGATAAGCCAGGGAACGTGCTTGAGGAGCACGAGGGCAGGATTGCTCCGGCATTGATGACAGGCATGCAGATCGGGCTCTCGGAGGCGATCATTAATAGCCTGCATCACGCCTATCGTGGTGCCCGCCCGGATGGCTGCGGAGCTTTCAAGGAGCGCCGGTGGTGGATGTTCACTCGCGAAACGCAAGGGACATTGGAGGTCCTTGTCTGCGATCTCGGCATCGGAATACCCCGCTCGCTTCCGCTGGCGTGGGATCGGCGCTTCCTCGGAAAGGTACGGCAGATCTTCTCTGGCGACCCACCTGACGTCGCCGCGATCAAGACCGCTCTCATCCTCGGCGAGACGAGTACCGATGAGGAGCACCGGGGAAAAGGCCTGCCCCAGGTTTGGAACGCCACGCACGAGTCAGACGACGGGGTCGTTGGAATTTACAGCGACAGAGCATATGTTATTTCCACGCCCGATGAGGGCATGCAGACGACGGAATTTTCGGATCGATTGCTAGGCACGTTGGTTTGGTGGCGTGTCCCGGTCGGTCAGGCTGGTGAACAGGATGGAAGGTAACGTGATCAACGTCTCAAGGGACTTTTCTCGCGCGCCTGCAGGTCGTTTCGTCAGCGACGGTCCAAACTCGGGCGAACGCTTCAGAAATCAGTTCCTGGTTCCTGCGCTGAACGCCGGCAGCGTCACCCTAGAGTTGGACGGTACGCGCGGTTATGGATCGTCCTTTCTGGAAGAAGCGTTCGGTGGCCTCCTTCGAGCAGGATTTGCGGCCGAGGATTTGCTGCGTCGGATATCGTTTCGAACCAAGGACGCGTCCCTAGTTGCAGAAATTCGTAGCTACTGGAGTTAAGTAGCAAGGTGGCTTCTTCGTCAGGCTACCTCCAATATTCCTTTGTGCTACCCGCCGCTCTGACGGTGCTGGGGTGGTTCATAGTCGCTCGCCAAGCCGATCGGCGTGACTATCGGAAGGAAGTGAGAGAGCATATCGGCGACCTTCATGAGGTGGCTGGCGTTGTGCGGGTGGGCGCGACAGAGTATTGGCTCAATTCAACGCCGAAGACCGCGGCAGGCGCAGCAGTTAGCCTCAAGGCCGAGGTGAAAAGGCTTTCGCGACAAGTGACCGCCCTCACCGCTGCAGGGCTTCATTTCGAAGGCGCCACATTGATGGGTGAGGTCCGCAAGGCCGCGACCGGCGGAGACTTCGAGAAGGCTGGCCGCAAGCACTCTCCGGACGATGTTGAAAGGGTCACCGACCTTATCGGGGCGCTGGAGGATCTCCTGCTCGCGGTTGACGCGGCCTTTTACGCCAAGTTCAAACCGATGACCCGTCTGCGGCTTTGGCGATACGTGCCCCTGCTCGGGACATTCGCACTCACTAGAGGCTAAGTAGCGATTGGCTTAGCTCCCGGAGTTCATCGGTATCGGTCTAGTATGTGAGACCGTTACTGACGCACCTTTATTTCGAGGGGGGTCTTGCATCGGAGACGGGCACTTTGAGACAATATTGCCGAGGGAGAGATCGGCATGGCTCAGGAGGCATCTAAGCGGTTCATCACATTGCGGTTCAAGCGCATCAAGACATGGGGTCACGTCTACCATGTTCGCCGGCACAACACTCGGGAGATGGAGTGCAAGCACGTCGACAAGGAAGCGCCGAAGCCTAGGCTGCTCCTTGGAGATCGAGATGTAGCCGGCACCATCCGCGAGGTTCTTGCTCGATACGGCGTGACGCCACAGCTTGGTGAAGTGCTGGCCATCGAGTTCGTGGCCTCGACTTCCCGCGAGGTGTTCGACGGACTCGACAAAGAATCCCGTCAGGCGAAGTTGTGCGCCTTCATTGCCTTCACCATCAAGGCGTTCGCTGACCGCTTCAGGATCGAAGGGCAGATTGTCTCTGTCGCCTTGCACGAGGATGAGCGCACGCCGCACCTGCATATAGTCGTGGTGCCACTAATCCATGAGCCGGATAATCGCCGGAAGGACAAGGCGCCTATCTACCGCCTGTCAGCCAAGCGCGTAATCGGCGGCCGCGGCGACATGTCGCGTGAGCAGACCCGCTTTGCGTCCTACTTCGGCCCTATGGGCCTGGAGCGCGGCAAGGAGCGCTCGCGCGAGAGGAACATCAGCAACCGAGAGCATGAGGCAATGCTTGAGGAGGCGCGTCAGCGCATGCTGGCAGAGCGCAATGGTCTCGCCCTTGATCGCGCCGGCGTGCAGACCGAGACTGAGCGGCTGGCAGCGGAGCGCACCAAGGTCGCTGTCGAACTGGAGGCGGTCAGTCAGCAGCGACGGGAGATTGATGCCGAATGGGCAAGGCTCCACGCTGAGGCCGAGCGGCTGGCTTCCGGCCGGCGCGAGATGATGGAGAAGGCTGCCGAGGCTGAGGCGCTGAAGGAACGGGCGATCAAGCGGATGGAGGCGCTGCGGCGGGGTGTTGAGGCTTCGTTGCTGCTAAGGAGGAGGGTCCGCTCGATCCCAGCAGGGCGTCGTAGTCCGATGGTCCGGGATGCTCTGGAGCTGGCCGACAGGGTGGATGCAGCGCGAGAGAAGGCGATGCAGGACGATGCTTGGCTCGCGACGATGCTGGCCTACCAGGATGCTCGCCAGCGCAATTGAGGCTATCACATTCGGCCTTTCTGGCTAAAGTCGAGTCGGTTCAAGCACTTAGCAAGGGATTGATTCCACCTGACTTTTTTGAGATTCTGCCGTCGGCGGGATACGCCGGAACAACCTCTTAGCCTGCCTCCCAAGTGGGGCAGGAGAACCAGCCGGACGGCCGTCCTTGCAGTGGCGACCTACCAGCCGGATCTGGCGTAACGGAGGCCGGGGCCCGCCAACCTAAAACTCGTAGCCGAACGTTCGGAAAATCGGCCGAGCTTCTTCAGGTAGCGTGGCTTGGTGAGGAAGCGGGAACACCGTAACACCTACGTTCGCTGCGCAGCCATTCTTATCCATGATGATCGGCTTCAACCTTTGAGCCGGCGTGACATCCCAGGTCGGCGACGCGACATTTGCAGCCTGGTAGAAAGCGCTCGCCACAGTGTCGGCTAATTGGAGACCAGCCAGATCGGCTGCAGGGATGACAGACCAGCGTGAGCGGTCGAGAAGCGCGGGAGCAAGGCCGGGCCCTTTCAGGAAGAGCTTGTCAGCCTGCTTCTGCATCTTGAGCAGGTCGATATACGAGAAGAAGTGCTCATAATCGTGGCCGCGCTGGGCGAATACCACTTCCAGAGCTTCGACCGTGTCGAGTTCGCGCTTCTGCCATTCTTCTGCCCAGGCCGTGACTCGCTCGAGAAGGAGGCGGAGGCACCAGTTGTAGAACTTGCCCCCGGATATCATCGCGCCGATGCGATCATTCACGTATTCGCGCATGTTCGACTTGTGAGTGGCCAGGACGAAGGCTCGGCAAGGCTTGGATGCCAGCGTCTGACATACATCAGAACGCCTGCCCGTGAGGATGCGGTGATAATGAAGCGAGCCTGCTTGGGTTGATTTGGCTGCGTCACGCATCTCCCTCACCCACACCGGCAAGTCAGGTGACCGCATCGAACGGACCACCACGGCACTCAGACAGAGCCATTCGTGCCGGCTGCTCGAGTAGCGTAATCCGTCACGTACCCCCGGATCCCCGGCTTCGTCGATGTAGACGGTGAGAGTAGGGCGCATGGCCCGATATAAGTCTGTGACGCAGATGAAGTCGAATCTGCCCGTCTGCTTCTGCTCACGCGTTGAAAAGGGTTGGTGCCTTGCCCCTTCGCGGGCTAGCCCAGTATCATCGCTTCCGCGATCGCACTGACCATCACCGACCGCGGTACCGGCACGCTGACGCTCACATAGCCTGGGTTGTGCGCCTTCCTCGTGCCGTACCGCTTGATCCACTCCCGTCCATGCTGGCGCCAAGCGCGCTGTAGGGGAACGACAGGCAGCAGGAAGCACATGCCGGACGGCGCATAGGCATAGGCGATAAAGTCGCAGGCTAGCGGCTTCTGAACCCAGCCGGGCTTGCGCCGAGCCTCGTCGCTCCATTGCTCCAGCAGGATGTCAGGCCAGTCTGCGGTCCTGATTTTCTCGTCCACAGTGTAGGTCCGGCCGCAAGCGAGGGTGAGAACGCGATCGACACCGCCACGTTGCGCCCACCCATCGTCGCGTACGGAGATCGCCGACTGGAGACGTGGGAAGGCCTTGCGGTAGACAGGCATCCACCAGTCCGCGTCGGCATAGCGTTCAGAGAGTGCCAGGCTTTCCTCGAACTGGTGCTGCTTAGGCCCACGCAAGATAGCGCCCCGATCCGAAGACCGAGGCGCGTCAGGATCCGCGCAAGGCAGCGCATGTTGGGTCAGGATTGCCACCTCAGCCGCCGAGCGAAAGGCCGCCGTTCAAACACCAAAGGAGCTGATCCTTGGGCGGTCCACGTATTCGGGCTCGCCTGGGTCACTCAACGGGCAGCCGGGGTAGCCGAGCCAGTCCGCGGACTGTTCGTGAAAGTCGTCCTCACCAAGCGAGCCGTCGAACTCGTCACCGTTGAGTTCCAGATCAGCGTCGCCATCGATCGCGTCCATGTGGTCGATCAGCCGAGTGGTGAGGCGGGAGAGCACAGGACGGGGCAGGGAAGGGATGGCCGCTAAAAGCTGGTCCAGCTGCTGGGATGCAGACTCAACCATGCTGCACCTCACCGATCTGCCGTTGCTCGATTGCTGTCTTGATCGCCTCCTGACGGTCCTCGTGCCCGACGATCTGGGCCATGACGCTGGTCAGTTCCTCGCCCTCGCAGCGGTCTACCAAGAGGGTGAGGCGCCGATCCGCCATGAGTGCATACCCGCCGCCAATTGCGGTGAAGGTGCTCAGCCAGCGGCGTGGGTCGAAGTGACGGCTGCCCATCATGCCTCTCCCGCAAGGATGCGAATGTCGGAGCTGATGAAGGCGAACACATCGCCATCAACCTCGTCACTGCCGATCGTGCGGTCGATGAAGTCCAGCTTCGTTAAGATATCGGCGAGGCTTGCGGCCGGTATGGTCAACGCAGCCCGCAACAGCCGGTGTCGCCGATTAGAGAGGCTGTTCGAGCGCGCTACGATCGCGTCGAGACGAAACGCCGCGCGCGTCTCCTTCTCGAACGCAGCACGGCGCGCGGCTTGCTCAGCAAGGATGGCATCACGTCGATGGTGCGCAGCGACAATCTCGCGGTGAGCCTGCCGCCACGCCTCGTCACCCATGTCGGCCCACGTCGGATCGTTGACCACCTTTCGCGCGACGGCGCCCGAGCCAATCCCATCCGTGGAGAGCCGAACGGTGTCACCGAACACGTTCACGAAGGTAGTGGCGCTCTCTTCGTGAGGCGGAGGCGCCTCGTTCGAGCACGCTTCGAGGGCGGCGACAAAGGCGTTGCGGGCAGGGGTTTCCTCCTCCCGGTCAAAGCGCTCGCACTCGGCCTCGGCGCGATCGTGAAGAGCAATTGCCTTGTCCAGCCGCCTTCGCGTTTGGATCGCACCGCTGTTCGTGGCGGCGGCAGAAGAACCGGGGATCATAGCTGCGAGCATCTGGTGGTTGCCCATGATCAAGCCCTCCGTGCTGAGAGAAGCCGGCGTGCATCTAACATCACGGCGTCAAGGACCTCGCCGGACCAGGCATCGCCAAATCCCTCACCATCACGCCCATCAGGTCCGAAGAGGGTCTCTATTTTCCAAAGGAGCGCCTCGGTGTCCGGTGCCGGCATCCTGATCAGATCGCTCCAAGCGCTGACCGCTGCGTCGCTAAGCTCGTCCGATTTGTCGCTTGCCGCGTTGTAACCGCTCACCTCCTCCGCCTCCGCCTTAAGGCGACGGTATTCCAGGACCGAATCCAAGGCGGCTCGTCTGTCTGCCTTGAATTTGTCGGGGTCTTTCGACCACCACCACTTGCTCTCGCCCTCGACAACCTTCGTCCAGGCTGACTCTACATCGAACGAATGAGCCACTTCCTCGCGGGTGCGTGGAAGGAAGAGCGTGTCATGCTTGATCATGTCGAGCGATGGGCGGAGGGCCTCGCACCTCTCCCATGCCTCAGCCCAGACTTTCTCATGGGCAGCACATGCTGAGCGGGTGTCTACCACGCTCGCAAGCGCCCGGTCCCATGCCGAGCGATCAGCAACAGCCTGCACCTTGGCAGCCATAGCCAAAGGCGCGCCGACGAGCGCCGTTGCTCCGCCAATCGCGAGGATGGCGGTTCTGCGATTAAGCTGGTCCATGGCTCAGGCCTCCGGCGCCGTCGGGCGGGAAAGCCCGTCCACCTGCTGCTGAAGACGCGTGAGCTGGTCCTCCAGCATGCCAAGCAACCAGCACCCGTGGCCGTGCAGTTCCTTCGCACGCTCATCGGCCGGCAGGTCTCGGAACATGTCGCCGGCTTCGATCGCGTAGAGCGTCGCGATGGCGCAGGAGACGGCTTCCTGGAGGAGAGTTTCGCGCATCACGCCATCATCGGTCGTGGCGCGAGGAGTCGTGGCTGTGCTACCAGCATTCATAGTCGTTTCCCTTCTTCCGTAAGGGTGGCGATAGAGCCGGTTCGGAAGTTGGCGCTTCCGGCCGGCTTGCTTTCGTGTTATCCCAAATACCTCATGCCGTCAATTGATGATAACACAAAATCGAGAGGACGCCCGAAGACCACCGGCAAAGGTGAGTTGATCGGCGTTCGGCTGCTTGGCGACCTGCTACAGCCGCTCGATCAGTGGATCCAGGAACAGCCCGATCCGAAGCCATCCCGCCCAGAGGGGATCCGGCGATTGATGCGTGGGGCTCTGGGGATCGACTAGCGTCTTGGCATGGCCGGGTGGCCGCACCTTTCATCCCTGATGCGCCCCCGCTCGACACATGCAGGCTTGTCGCTTGTTCCCGTTCCGTTCTACTCATTGCGCACCGGCCCTGCCGGCGATTCGACATTGATGGAGCCTTGGCATGGAGCACGACCTCCAGCTGCGTGCGGCTGCGCGCGCGATCTATGACGCCTGTTATCCGAGCGACGATTGGGCGCCGTTCAGCTTCGAGGAGGCGGAGCGCTACAAGACGGTGCACTACCGCCAAGCTGTGGGTGCAGCGCAGGGCGCACGGGCGGCGCTGAGCGACCGGGCAGTCCAGCTTCAGCTCTGACGTTCATCAGTGTCGGCCAACACGAAGTTCGAGACGCTGGAAGATGTGGTCAGGAAGGACGGCAACTTGCGGGTTCAGTGCGGGTGTGGGCACTGGCACGTGTTCGATGCCAGCCGGCTTAGTCGATGGTTCCGTTGCCACGGGTGGGAGACGCGGATGCACATGCTGAGCGGGCGGCTGAAATGCGCCAAGTGCGGCCGGCGGCCGGAGCGGGTGCGCCCAACCGCGGAGAAGCCCACGGCGTTCGACCCGTTCCCGACCGATGAGGCAGGGTGGGAGCGGTTGGTTCGGAGGCTGCGGCGCTGATCGAACAACAGGTCAGATCGGCGCGGCACGCGAAGCGCTAAGAGGTCGCGGTCATCTCAATGTCGCTGCTGGCAAGCGCAGGCGTAGTGATCGGGCCGGCTGGATTTCCGTCTTCATCGCACAGATCGTTCAAGCGCCTCATGAAGAAGGCTGTGCATCGGAGGATGTGACCAGCTTCATGCGGAGCATAGATGGTCTCCACGTGCATCGTTGCATTACGCCAAGGGTTCCGAATGGCGTCCAAAGTGGCATGGAGCGCCTCGAACTCGGCACCTTCCGAACTCGGGAGCCGCTTCGACGCGGGCCAAAGTTCGTCGATCCTAGCTATGATCGTTCGAAGCAGGACGCCCCAATTCTTCTCGGACGTCTTCACGGGATCAGGGATGTCGAGCCGTTTCGCTAATGCCTTAATGCCAAGCTCGAGCATTCGCATCGCGTGAAAAACGGCGGCGTTGAAGCGGCCTAGGGCTAAGCACTTTGCAGCCTCTTCTACCTCGTACGAGGTTCTAGGATAGCGGATTGAGAAACCGGCAAGTTCCACCAGCTCATCAGCCGGTTGCATCAGCACGGACTCATGCTCCGACATCGCGAACATCTTCACGTCTGCCACGTGATCGGCGAACCTGCTTTCTATGTCCTGCATTGCAGTCACGGCCAGGTAGACGGTCAAGTCACAGGGTTCAGCCGCTAATCGCGCAAGAAGCCGATTTGCGGACTTCACCGCTAGCTTGGCACCGACTTTCTCGGCTTCGGCGACGAAGTTCTCCACGGGAGGCCTTAGCGTCGCCACGCTCGCCGGGATTAACGTCTCGCTATACGCTGCCGGGAGACCATAGAAGATCTGGTGCATCCGGGCCATGGCTGTGGCGGCTCCAAGGAAGCTGAGCGCGTTGATTTCCTGCATATGCCTTCCGGGGGTTCGTCGATGCTAGTCACCCATGCAATCGCGCGATTGAGGCTTGGTGTGAATAGCCCATTGAGGATGCAGATGGCACTTCCACTCCACGCCATTCTGGGGAACATCTGTCGAAACAGGGGGGAAGCTATGCGCAAATTGATCGTCGCGACTATCGTGATCGCGCTGTTAGGTGCCGGCTGGTATTTCGGCTCGCCGCGCTGGACGCTGTACCAGATGCGGGAGGCTGCCCAGGATCGTGATAGTGACAAGCTGGCTGGGTATATCGACTTCCCCAATCTTCGCGACACGACCAAGAGCCAGTTGAAGGCTCAGATGGCGGTGAAGGCCACTCAGGCGGGAGATGGCCTTGAAGGTCTCGGCGCCATGTTCGCGATGGCCATGATTGATCCCATGATTGATGGCTTTCTCACCCCCGACACCATGCGCGCGATGTTCGCCCGAGATGCGGCCGCGGAAAAGCCGGCGGCAGGCGAGCAGAAGGCGCCGTTCGCCGTGGACGCCAACGAAGCTCGAATCGAGCAGGATGGGATGGATCAGTTTCGGCTGGTAACCGCGGCCGAAGACGAGGCGGACATCATCTTCAAGCGACATGGGTTGGGCTGGAAGCTGTCCGAGATCCGGATCCCACAAGATGCGCTTAGCGGCGGGCCGGCCAGCGGGGGCGCTCAATGAGGCGCGCGCTAGGCTCCTTCGCATGTTTGCTCTTGCTGGCAGGATTAGGCTCCTGGAGCGACCCGGCTGACGCGCAGCGTCGATCAAAGGGGAAGGCGAGCAACGCGAAGGCGCAACCTGCGCGATCAGGAGGCTCCGTTTACTACCAAAACTGTGCGGCTGCCCGGGCGGCTGGTGCAGCACCGGTCCGGCGCGGTGATCCGGGCTATAGTCCAAAGCTGGACCGCGACAATGATGGGGTTGGATGCGAGTAGGGAAACATAATGAGCATTTGGATGGTGAGCTATGACCTGCGCGCTCCGGGGCGCGGCTATGAGGCGCTTCACAAGACCCTCAAGTCCGTAGCCTACGCGCATGTCCTTGAGTCGGTCTGGCTAATTGAAACATCCGGACCTGCGGCGCGCATTCGAGATGTACTTAGGGACTCGATGGACGCGAATGACGGGCTGATCGTCATAGAGTTCGGCGAGCAGGCCGACTGGGCAATTAAGGGAATAAACAAGCCTTCCATGGACTGGATTCAACTCAAGCGGCCCTAATGTGGCGCTCCCGTTTCAAGGCGCACCACTCATCCCGTCATCCAGCGGCGGACAGGTTGGACGTCGGCCTCGGCTAGTTGGCGGCGCAGCTCCTCCACAGGTGCAGCGCCCTCCGGCTGCAAAGGGCGACCAACCTCGTCAGGCCATTCCTTGAGGATGCGGCGGGTCACACCCTCACGGCGCACGGTGGTCAGCTCGGCAAAGCCGCCGACCAGGTACTGCACGTCACCCGCAAAGAGCGCGGGATACCGCCGCTGCGCCTCGAACATCGCCAGTCCGTCAACAGCAGGGTCTAGGCTGTCGATGTCTTCCTGGGTCTCGATCTCGCGGCCGATCGCATGAGGGAAGTCGACTGGCGGGATCATGACGGCTGGCGGCGCGTAGAACGGCACCCCCGTCTCGTACCCGGGCTGGAATGAGAAGCCGAGCGGGTCGTTCGGATCGGAGGGCTCGTAGGTGGTGGCGATTCCGACGACAAGGCTCTGCATGCGGTCGGACCAGCCAGCGACCGTCACCTCGAAATGCCGCTGCTCGGGCTGGGCTTGGCCCGCCGTCAGATCATCAAACGTCCCGTCGATCACGGAGATGATGCCGGGCAAGGCGTTGGTGACGGCGTCCAGTGAGCGCAGCCGCGAAAGTAGAAAGCGCAAGGGTATGGTGGCGTAGCTGGCGCCGCGGAGAGCGAACACACATCCTGAGTTCGGCAGCTCCTCCACCTTGCTTGCGATCGAGCACACGACGCCTTCCATGTCATAGTGCGCAGCGTCGGTGATCAGGTGCACCGCGTCTTTCTGCTGGATGATCGTGAGCGAGCTCATGCTGAGGGACTCCGTGTTTGGAAGGATCCGATGGCGGTGAAGGCGGGTTGATCAGGATCGAGGGAGCCGGAGATCGCGCCGAGGCCGCCGCCGAAGCCTCCGCCGCCTGTGCCGCCACCAAATAGCGCATTGGCAAGCGGCTTGATCACAGCCTGCTGGACTGCGATCCGTAGGAGATCGCTGATGATCTGATCGGCGACGTTGCTGAAGGCTTCGCCCAGGCTCTTGGCCCCGGTGATCGCATCGACCAGGCCGTCGTTCAAGGCGTCGAGGCCGCGGGTGCCGATCTCCTCCATGTCCTCGCCGATCTGTGCGCCGGTTCTGTTGGCCTCGCGCATATACCGCTCGGCAGGGCTTTCCGTGTCCCGCCGCACGCCGTCGGTCTCTACACCCCGGCGCTCTTCAAGGTCGGCGAGCCGCTTACGTGCAGCCGCAATACGAGCGGTATCGTTGGCGATCTCGGCCTGGGCGAGGTCCTCTGCAATCGCTGCCTGCTCCAAGCGATAGGCGATGTCGAGGCGACGCAGTTCGATCTCGCGGCGCTCGTTGGCCGTATCAACCAAGCCCGCCTGCATCTGGAGCAGAGCATCTTCATCCCTGAGTGCCTGGCTGGTGAGTGCAAGCTGCTGCTGGCGAAGGCGTTCTGCCTCGCGGTCCTGAACTTGCTGCATTCGGAGGTCGGCCACCTGGCCATTGATCTCGACCAGCTTCGTGCGTTGAGCCTCGTTCAGCGCCTCGTTGTTCTTGATCTCCTGCTCGTTCGCGGCACGGATTGCCTCGATCACCTTCTGCTCGAGGGCGGCCCGATCCGCGGCGTTCTGCGTCGTTTGTCCGAGCTCCTGCAGATAGCCGATCTGTGCGTTCGCGATTTCCGCCGCAATGCGCTGCTGCTCCTCGCGGATCTGCTCGGGCGATGGGCCGCTGGATGCGCGAGAGGCTCTGGTCTTCTTCGGCTTACCAGATGCGGCTGGGACGCCCGCGCTCGGTTTGGGAATATAGCTGGTCAGTGGCGCTGCCTTGGCATCACGAACCTGCCGCTGAAGGTCACGGCTGACACCCACCTGCTTGGTGTAAGCATCCATGATCTCGCGGTCGGTCCGTCCTCCGGAGAGCACGCTACGAAGGCCCCCAGTGGCCGCCCGGCCAATCACGCCAATGTTGTTGAGGAAGTCGCCTCGCCTGAACTGGGAAGCGTCGTTCCGGCCAGCCGGCGTTCGCTTGCCCAGATCCTTTTCCGCGGTCTGGGAGTCGGCCAGTCGCTTCTCGAGCGTCTCGACGCGAGCGGTGCGCGCTGCTTGAGCCTGGCGGTAGAGCTGGTCCGCCAATTCGCCCACCGCACCCGCGAAGCTGCGGACCTTCGGCTCTGCGCTGGCGGCCCCATCACCGACTTGCCGGGAACCATCCCCAGCCGCCTGCGCTCCGGCGCCAGTTGCTTCCAGCCGTCGGCGCATCTCGTCGAACTGCGTATTCGCCTGCTGCACCAGGGAGCTGGTGGTGGCGAGTTCCGAGCCCACGCCCGCGATTGCCGCAGCAACTGCCAGGGCCGCCGCATTGACCGCGAGCGATCGAGCTAAAGCGGCGAACGCAAACCCCGCCACCCCAGCACGGGTGCTGAGTCCAAGGAGTGCCGCGTCGGCCCGCACGCTTGCCAGGGTGGCAGCGCCTGCGGACGCGACGTACTTCACGCCCATGGCGGTTCCGACCACGGCTAAGGCCGGGATGAGCGTATCGAGGTTCTCGGCGAGCTTCTGGATGCCCGCGACCAAGGCGGCTTGCGCGCCGCTCGACTGAGCCGCTTCACCCACATAGACGGTGAGCGCGTTCCGAAGCTGCGTGTAAGCGCTGCCCAAGGAGAGCGTCGCCGTCTCCGCACGCTTGAACACGTCGCCGGAGCCATTGAGGATGGCTCCGAACATCTCCTGTGACGCGACTTTGCCGTCCTTCACGTCAGCTGTGAGCTTGGCGACGGACCCGCCCCACTTTTCCGATCCAGCCGCTGCCGCTTCCAACAGCGGAAACATGCCGTCGAGCAGGCTATTATATTCCTCGGCCTGCACCTTGCCGCCGCGGAGTGCCTGGCCAAGCTGCAGCAGCGCCCCGCCTGCTTGTTCAGCCGATTGGCCGGACACCTTCAGCGAAGCGGCAACGACGTCAGTTAGCTTGAAGATTTGCTCCTGGGTGGCGCCAAGCTCCTTCGACGCGTTGGTGAGCGAGGAATATAGGGATCCGAGAGTGCCGAGCTCGACGCCATACTTTTGCGCACTGGAAAACAGGCGATCCTGGACAGCACCTAAGTCGGCGGTCGCAACACCGGCCACGCGCAACGAGTTCTGGAACTGCGTAAAGGCATTCGTGAGCGCGACGATCTCACGGCCCGAGAAGAAGCCGGCGAGTGAACCAGCCATGCGTTTGAACGCCGAGCCGGTGGCGGCACTGTCCGTCTCAAGCTGACGCCGCATGGCAGCGCTCGCCCGCTTCATCTGCTCCGTTTCAGTGGTGAATTGCGCCCGTGCACCCCTCATGGCGCGCTCGAGCTTGTCAGTGCGAGCCATGATGTCGAGGATCAGCGGGTCGGTGTGGACGGCCGGCACGGGCTACTTCCGGAAATGCTTGCGAAGGGCGTGGTTGATCGCCTTCGCGGCCATCTGCTGCGCCTCTTTGGCAGTGCGGTCACGCGCAACACGCATGAACGGCCGAGCCGCCATCTTGGACGTTCCCCACTCCAGCGGAACGGAGTGTGCCGCCGTGCTGACCACCTGAACCTCGAGGGGCGCCGCCTGGTGGACAATTATGCCGTTCGCCAAGTCGCCAGCATCATTGTGTGGCGGGTCTCCCGGTTTTGACGGCACGTGATGCTTGCCCGAGACCGAGCCCGTGGTGATCAGGATTTGAGCCTCCACGGCGACAAGCGATCCGATCGCGTGCAGCTTGCCGGCGACCTCGGTGATGATCGCGTCCGTCACGGTATCGAAGCGCTCGAACTTGCCCATCAGATGGCCTCTTCTGCTAGCGCGTCCTCGTCAGCGGCGTTCGGCAGCGGCTGATCTTCGGTGGGCTCGATCTCCTCGCCTTCCGGGTCGCTGGGGAGCACGGCGATCTTCGAAGTGGTGCCGTCCTCTTCCGGGCGCTGCTTGCGCCCGTGCACGGCCGTGTGCAGGATCATGTATGCCAGATCCCAGCTCGCCTCGATTGCGGCTGGTACCAGATAGTTGTCCACCAGCTGCTTTGCCCGATAGGCATCCACCTTCACTTGGACGCCATCGACGACGGCGTTCCCGCCCCCGATAAGGGCTAGGCGGATGGTTTCGCGGCACTCGGCGACCGTAGCAGCGCCCTCAACGGCGAAGCCGACGGAGCGACCTTCGAGCTCGTAGCGCCCCCGAGCAACTGCCCCATAGATGCCGAGGATGCCACGCGGGCGCCTGTTACCCTCAGCGTCGATGTAGCCGCACTTGTGTTCGAGCTCCTGCACCTCAGGCAGGGAAAGCCAAAGCCTGTAAGTGCCGTCGAATGCCTCAATCCAGAGGTCAGTGCGGAGGGTGGGGTCGTGAGGCGGAAGCTCGATCACGAGACCGCTGGCAAACTCGATGCGGCGGGTACGGTTGGACATGGCCATCTCCAGAGTGTCGGGTGCCGGGGTCCGGCGGCCACTCTGGAGCCAGCCGTTCCCCGATCACCAACCTCGCCGCGGGATGCGAAGAGGCCCTCGGCTCGCGAAGCTGAGGCTGGAGGGAAGTTCGTCTATGTCTGGGGAAGATCTTACCGCCGTTAGAAAGTGCCTGATGGCCCGTCAGCAGCATCGAGCTCGACCAATCTCTTCACCAGCCAATCTCCTACCGGAGAGATCCCGAGGCCGTCAGGAACAGTCTGAATGGTTTCATGCGAAGGGTCGCTAAGTGAGCGGCGTGAGACTCGCTTCTTGTATCGTTGCTCCAAAAGGCCGGCTGATGCGAGGCGCTGGAGCGCCAGCTCCCGTATGTGGTGTTGTTCTTGACTACGAGCGGCGATGGCGGGGCTAACAATGGAATAATGACGGCGATGAAACTCCCGATCGCCGGCAAAGCGGCCCGAGTAGCTCATCAGGAGCAGGACTTGCTCATCATCCAATTCGGAAACGATCGCGAGCAAACGCTTTGCTTCCAGGTGCCTCTGCCGGGCGCTGGAAAGGCCGAACGCCGCAATCTTGGCAAGGCGTTCTCGTTGTTCTCCGGAGAATGCTCGGCCAGCAGCCATGAAGGCATCTTCAAGGATGTCGAGCTCAGGGGAACCTGCCGTGCAGGACTCAAGTGTCTGCTCGATGCTGCTCACACGCCCAGCTAGGTGCTTGAGGAAATCAGCAATCCTGTCCATGCGCTGATGCGGAATGTGGCCGGTAATCAGGGTCGAGATCATAGGACCAAGACCGGGAAGCACGCCACCTGCAGCATTGACGAGAAGCATGGCGCGATCGTTGCTCGAGTTCTCTAGCGAGCGAAGGTCGGGTTCGTTGGACATGGCCTATGCTGCTACATGCTTTGACGGAGCGCTAGCTGATCCTGTTTGAATCACGCTTAAGCACATACCGCGCAGACCGCCGGCTTGGGTGTAGCGCTGCTCCCGTTATCTTTGCCCGGGCGGCGCGCAACTCATCGCCACCGCATTGTTCAAGCCAACGCGCAATGCAGCGGTCGTTCGAGCGCAGAGCCTCCCTCAGCTCCTTGCTCCAGCCGTGGAGTAGGTACAGTTGGCGGAAATCGGCGGGAGGCGGTCGGTATGGTCGTACCAGCCCTGTGTCCCACTTGCGCGCCATGAGGCCGGGGTATGGTGACGTCTCGGACCCGCTTACCGCCGCCAGCTTGACCAACTGACCGGCGTGTGCTGGCTTCGTCCCATCCGGGGGGGAGAATTACGATCACGAAAGTCGAATGTCCGCGGTGTCGAAACCTGATCGACCCTCGCGCCGTGCGCTGCCAGCATTGCAAGGCTGATTTCACACCCGAGGACCTGGAGACCATCCGAACTGAGCAGGAGAAGCGGCGTAAGGGCCGTTTCAGCGGCCTTGCTGTCATAGTCGGGTTGGTCTTCCTGATATTCCTGGTCGGAAGGTGCGCCTCGAACGACGCCTCCGTGGACGCGACCGAAACGGAGGAACTGGCGTCCACGAACTCGGCTCTGCCGCTGGAAGGTGCCGGCAAGGCTGATGAAGCTGCAGCCCCCGCCTCGAAGTGGGACTACTCCCGGCGAAGGGACGAGGTGCGCAATGGCGAGATCATTGAGGCGCGGGTCAGAAGCACAAACACCGTGGATCTCGATTTTCCCTACGGGACGGTAGGCCTAACCATTCACGTCAGGAAGCACCCCGAGTGGGGCCAGGACGTCATGTTCATCGTGGACAAGGGGCAGATCCTGTGCCGGATTGATGGTTGCAGCGGCACGGTGAATTTCGACGGATCGACGGAGAAGCTGAGCCTGAACGAAAGCGCCGATAATGACTCCTCCGTGGTATTCGCGTCCTATGGGCCAGCGATCATCGACAAGCTGAAGCGGTCCAAGTCGGTCATCGTGGAATTGCCGTTTTACAGCAACGGCAATCGCCAGTTCCGGTTTGAGACGGCCGGGCTGGAGTGGCTGCCACAGAAGATAGATTGAGGGTACTGTTGGGGGGAAACTGTGCCGATAAGGTCGGATAGAATTGACGGATTGCTAGACACCGTTTGGGCGATCGCCGCGTCTCCATACGTCGGCGGGTACACCATTGGGTACACCGCCAGAGCGGGGCACGAACGGTTCAAGGAGCACCGAAGGTGGGGCTTCAACCACCTGGTCATTCTTGCCGACAAGCTGAACCGCGTGGACGCGTCAGCGCTGGAGATGCGGCTGCAAGAGCAGGTTCGAAAAGACCGGCGTCACACGCACTACAGGAAGTATGATCCCAGTCGGCGAGACGGGCCGCTGTTCCCAAGCGTTGGCCGGGCATCCGCGGAGACAGGGCACCTCCCAATTCACTCCGTCTACATGGCTTGGTGGGATGCCTAGGACAGCTGGAGCCGCTAGGGCTGCAGTCAAGTTGATTGGAGGAACTTAAGTGAGCAGGTTTGTCGCATTAGCTCTGTCCAGCGCCCTGATCATTCCGACGCCGTTGGCCGCCAGGGACTGGGCTGACGCGGGCGGGTGGGAAGTCGGAGAGGCCGGCACCGACGGCTGCTACATGGCGTCGGAGTACGAAGGAGAAGGCGACACCTTGCTCATCGTCAACGTCCATGCCGATGGCGAGGCGTTCATTTCGGCGACAAATTACGGCTGGAGCGCAAAGGAGAAGCAGGGCTACGATTTGACGTACGCGCTCAATGGACGGGTATTCCGGGGCGGGAAGTCAGTCGGGATCGTCGACGGCCTTCGCAAAGGGTT
The DNA here is from genome assembly GCA_934539295.1 of uncultured Allosphingosinicella sp. Lineage (GTDB taxonomy): Bacteria > Pseudomonadota > Alphaproteobacteria > Sphingomonadales > Sphingomonadaceae > Allosphingosinicella. Next base: position 14,096 of record CAKTCN010000018.1, on the reverse strand, counting down.
CGGCGCTAGGATGCCGGGTGATTTTCTCAACCACTTTGCGGCCGCTTCATCCCTCCACATTTCGACGGACGACGGGGTCGTCATCGACCAGCTGAACCTGGAAGGCAGCGCGGCCGGTCTCGCTCAGGTTCGGCGATGTGTCGCCCACGTGAAGGCAGTTGCCGCGGCTGCCGCCAGGGAGAAAGCTCGGTTTGCTCATATTCCCAAGGATCCTTTTGCGAGCATCGAAGGAGAGCCGCTTCCTCCTAAGCCGCCCCAGCCGGCCGCCAGTCCCGCTAAGGGGAAGGCGAACGTCCGGTCGCTGATCTCGGCAGATGACTACCCGGCTGCGGCTCTGAGGAACGAGGAGCAGGGCACAGTCCGCTATCGTCTTGATATCGGCAGCAATGGCCGCGTTACCGGGTGCACAATCATGGTGTCGAGCGGCTCGTCGTCATTGGATGCGACCACCTGCCGCATTCTTCGATCCCGCGCCCGGTTCACACCCGCGGTGGACGCGGCTGGCAACCCGACAGTCGACACTGTTGAAGACGCCTATACGTGGAAGCTGACGTCTCAATGATTGGTGAGGAGCGAGGCGCCTAAGGCACCCCGCCCAGCCCATCTAGAAGCCAGCCCGTAGCCCCAGGGCATAGTGCCGATTTCGACTGCGCCGTGCCGTACGGCGATGGTTATGTTTAACTTAGGGCGCCAAGCGCTGAACATTGAGAACAATGGCGATCGTGGGTCAGTCGAGGAACTAGCGACTGTCCCGGAGAGTGCGCCGCATCTCCCGCAGCGCTCGGCGGATCTCAATCGCCTCGCGGCTCCAGCGGCCGTGCTTGAAGGCGTTTTGATTGCCTGGCACGCCTGGCGACGGTCCGCCGTGGATGCGACACCGCCCGTTCGGCATCGCCGGCGATTGGCACGCGGAGCCCCTCCGGGTCCGGGCTAGGCAACGCGGGGCTTGCTCCAGCGCTGTTGGCTGCTTCCGTCGTTTCAAAGGGTCGATCCTCGCTTCTTGGCTGCCCCCCGGTCACCCCCGGGGCATGATGGTGGACGTCGCCGACGATGGCCTGTGCGCCTGGCTGAACCGTGACGTGCTCAACCCGGACGGTCTGCTGTCCCTTCCCGCGAAGACGGGCGAGGGCTTCGATCTGGGCTGTGAAAGTCCGCTGCAGCTTGACCGCCATGTTGCCGGTGAGTTGCAGATATTCGGGACTGGAGGCCTGCTTCGCCTTCCAGAGCATCTCCATTGTAAGCGCGTGGCAGCTTGCCATCTGGACAGCGAGGGCGCCCTCCAACTCGTCCCTCGGCCCGATTGCACCGATAAGTGCGAGTGCCGCATTGAGGCTGTCCGACTCGTCGCCCCTAGCTTCGCCCCGACCGCGGGTGGCCACCTCCAGGGACGTCAGATGCCGCATCATGAAAGCGCTTGAGGCAGTGCCAAAGACATCCCGCAGCTGGTCGGCATGTCCGTGCTCGTCAGCATGCGGTGAGGTCGCCTGATGGCCGCCGGGCACTTGCTCCCACTTGATGTACGGGCGCACCGGCCGATCAGCGCACGCCTCCTCTGCTCGCGCGATCGCCGCCTTCGTCCGTGGTCCTGGCGCGATCTTGGCCGGTGTAGCCAATGCCTTCGGCCCTTTGCGCTTCGTCATGCCGCTGCTCCTTGATGGGATACGAGGTCGCAACCCGCGCGACTTGCCGATTCGGCGACCTCCCAACGCAACGCCGGGGGCGAGAATGGCTGCTGTTCCAACCTTTGCGAGCGTGGGAAGTAGAGAGGTGGGAACGCCGATAATCGGCAGATTCCTGCGGGTTCTGAGCTCGCGAAAGGGGGCGTTCCTACCTGCTGAGCCAAAACCTCCGCCGTATCGTCTTCTACACCCTCTACTCTCTGTCCCCTTCTCTTTTGCATAAAGAGGTAGGAACGGTGGGAACGGGGCCGAAAAAGCATCGATTTCTGCGCCTCCGCGGCGTTCCCACCTCGGGCGCCAGGGTCGGAACAGGTTGGCACGGTTGGCACGCTGACCGTCATGCTTCCGGCCGCCGCCACACGTTGACCGGCGCGCCACCTACACGCTTCTTCACTTTCTGGAAGCCCCGGCTGGCAAGGTGCTGGGCAACCCGCATCTCGTGTGCCTTAGTGCGCCGATCGGTCGCTACCTGCAGGCCTGCCAGCAAGCTGCTCACCTGCACATCGCCGGCGAAATCTTCATGACGAAGCATGTCGTCAAGCTGCGGCGCCCAGACATCCTCGTCGATCCGATCGCGCTGGACTGCTTCCGCCATCTTGAGCTCTTCGGCGTTTTCCAGCCACCAATGCTCACCGCCATTGTAGCGCGAGACAGCCTCCGCCCAGATCTGATCGCGATCACAGCGAATGCCGGCGACATCAATGCTGCGCACCGGCACGGGCCAGTACCGGCGATTGCCTGTCGTGTCCTTCAGGTAGGTCTCATCGTTGGTGGTGCCGACGATCACACACTGGCGCGGCCGCCGGACGTTATGCCGCCCGTAAGGCGGCCGGTATTGGTCGACGGTCTCGGTGATGAACTTTTTGGCCTTGAGCACGTCACTCTTGTTCAGCGCGGCAAGCTCGGCGAGTTCAACAACCCATTGCCCCTGAACGGAGATCGCGGCCTCCTTGCTGCCGAAATCCTCCAGGCTGCTCGTCATGTAATTTTCGCCGAACAATGCGCCGACGACGGTCGTCTTGCCGAGACCCTGTGGGCCTTCCAGCACGAGAAGGTTGTCCATCTTGCACCCTGGCTGGAAAACTCTCGCCACGGCACCGATCAGGAATTTGGACGCGAACGAACGCATAAGCGCATGATCGGCGGCGCCAAGATAAGTGGTCAGCCAACGGTCAAGGCGGGGCTGTCCATCCCAGGTGAGGCTGTCGAGATACTCACGGATTGGGTGGTAGGAACGATCGCGAGCAATGCGTTCGACGGCCAGCGGCACATCGCTTTTGTCGGGATAGTAACCGGCCTTTTCGATGATCACTCTGATGTCGATGTAGTCACAATCCTGCAGCGGTTCCCCGCCCAACTCGACAAGACCGGAGAGTTCGTTGAAGCGGAACTGCCCAGCGAAGTCGGGTAGGTTTTGGAGATACAGCACCAAGTTCGTGAGACACTTCACCGGCCCGTTCTTGTTGGTCTGGATGCGATCGCGCCAAGCGTTCAGATTTATCACCGTTGCCATCACCGCGGCCCCCTTGAGAGGCGCGCTTCTAGGCTGCCAAATGTGTTCGGCGACTGAGCCATTCTGGACGGGCGCACGGCCTTGGCCAGGGCGCGCCGGATTACACCGTCGTCACTTATGTCCGCGAAGTCCCAGCTTGCATCAGCCCGGCTGCCGCTTGGCCGAGGCGGGACGGCCACGGCCGCGCCGATTGCGATCGCGGCCTCGGTCGCTTCGTCCAAACCTACATTCCGCCGAACGGAGGGATGATCAATCAGGTGCTGATCGTCATCTGCGCAGAGCACAATGCGCATGTCGGGCGAGACCAGCCGCGCCATCTGGGCAACCGCCAGAAGATTACCTGCAGAGAATGCCGAATAGCAGGTGGCGCCTGTCGCGCGATTCAGAGCTGCGGCTGTTGCCGCTCCTTCCGCCACAAGGATTGCCTCGAGGCCGCCCTCGATCATGAACGTGAGGCCTGCCGTCCGACCGCCCTTCAGGAAGCGCTTCTGCCCGTCGGCGGCGATGCACTGGATATTCCAGATGGCGCCGTCTGGCCCATACATCGGCACCAGCAGAAGGTCGCCTAGCTGGCGCATGCCCGTGCCGGCGATATGCTTGGTGACGAGATAAGGATGTTTGCCGGCCGGCTGCGCCTTGTCCAACAGCGCCCGCGCACGATCGCCAGCCGCTTGTTCCACTGCTTGCTTAGCGGCCGCCCGGTCCTCACGCTGCGCCTGCATGCGTTTCGCGTAATCAGCTCGCTCGGCCTTCGTATAGGCCTTCTTCTCGTGATCGGCGCTCCACTTCTCGTGGATCTGACGCTTGTTGCAGCCGAACGCGCCGGCAGGATGCCCGTCTAAGTGGAGGCGAGCCCAACCGTTACGGCGGCCGGCACGGTCACCTTCCACTTGAAAGCGGACAAGATCGCCGGACATCAGGCTGTGAAGAATAGGTTCAGACGGCTTCACCCCAGCCGCTTCCATGGCCGCGAGGAAGGACAGGGCAATATCGCCCGGCGCACGACCGTCGCTCATGCCGGCTCTCCCCACGCGAGGAACGCGATAGCCGCGGCTAGCGACGGACGGACGCACACGCGCTCCGTCAGGAATTGAACCTGCTGCGCTTCAATGTTATCTCCGAAATTGTCGCTGGCAGGCAGACAAATCATCGGGAGCCGCTCGGTACGCGCCGGGCGGCTTTCTCGCTTAACGGGGCGCGAGAGCCCCTTTCGTTTCGCCACTGATCACGCTGCCACTGCTTCAGAAGTGCTGCTGACGCGACGAGCCGACAGCCACGCTGCAATGTCATCCGGATCGTATTTGACCAGGCGGCCGGCGCGAATGAACTTGGGACCAAGCCCAAGGCTGCGCCAATTCTCTGCCGTCTTGGGCTCGACCCCGATAAGGGGAGCGGCTTCGACAGTGCTGAGAAGTTTCTTCATCTTCCTTGCTCCTGACCGGCTGGAGTGCCGGGAACAGGAGGGAAGTTAGAGGGGGCAGCAGGCACGGTCGGCCTACGCCGCCTATTTCGGCCTATCTCGCCTATTTAGTCAGCGCTTGCTTTTCTCCCGCTCTTCTTGAGCCTGGAAAAAGCGATTCACCTCTTTCCGAATGTGAGAAGCAACTGGCGCTGCGCCGTTATAACGCATGCTGAACCAGTCAGCGAGCATTCTCTCGATGTCGGCCTGCGACTTGTCGCCAAAGCCGTCGAGATCCGCCTCCACGGCCAGGTAGGCCCAAGCTGCTTTCCAATCCCATCGGCGGTTGCCCGGCCTTCTTCTACTTGCTGTGACAGCACTCTGGGCGCTGTCGGGCTTGGCGCCCGAGATGAGGGAGCAAATGTCGGCCGCGTGCACGAATACCTTGTGCCCGGACGTGTGTGCAGGAACCCCAGCGAACGGTCGGGCCGGGTCAATGAGGCACCGCTTGAATACCGCGATCGAGTCAGGAAGCCGCCAAGACTTTTGCCCAATCGGCCGGAGGTCAAGATGATCGGCCACGCGCGAAAAGCACCGCAATCGGCCTTCTTGAGCAGCTAGAATTAGCCGCTCCACCACAGCGTCGAACATTGGCCAGAGCTGCTTAGCTTTGCGATGCATACGCAGAGGCGCCTCCACGACGAACGCTTCCAATGCAGTTCCGCTGAAGTTTGTAGAAGGGAAGGGCTCCTGCGAAGCCGGCCGAGGCTGCGTAGCTATGTCGTCTGACCATGCTTCGCCGAACATAGCGCGGCCGACCTCAAGCACCGCCATTCCTAAGTAGATGGTGTCGCCGTCCGGGCCTGGCCAAGATTTACGCGACTCGGGATACCACCCTTGATTGTGCCCGGCCCATAGGCGGTCGCTGTACCGCTGCACATCGGAGGGCAACCTTGACGTCACGGGCTGCTCCGTTTCCCCAGCATCGCTATGGAAGTTCATAAGTGATCGAAACTCTGCCGGAAGCTCGCTGCCGGATTGCCTCTCCCGATCCTTGATCATGGCATCTCGAGCCGTGATCCAATCCTCGTCTTTGACCCATAAGAGGGCGCCATCAGCCGCCGCTCTCTCGTCATCGCCATACTGATTGTGATGGTTCATCGGCTGGTACACGCCGCCGCGAATTACAGGGTTGGTCGACCACTTGTTGTGCGCGAACAGGACGCGGGTGTTCAGCTCTACGGGCGTTCCGCCACGGCCAGCCCAGATTGGAAGCTGACCGGCGCTAAGGGCTTTCTTGAATGCGTCGTCGGCGAGCAGGTCCGAGTAGAGACCGGCGGCGTATTGATCCCGATCTGTCCACTGGTTCGATGGCGAGAGGCTCAGTGCGAAGGCATAAATTTCCGACGCTAGATCCCGCTCAGTAAGCGTCATCAGTCGGAAGATGCTTCTGAGCTCGAAAAGCCGCTCATGCAGCTCGAGAGCGTCCGGCACCTTGATAGGCATTCCAACAGATGGGCCGGTTGGTCGTTGATCGTACACGCGCCCTCCGCAGAGCGTCCGCAAGGTGAAATGAGGCGGCAGGCCGGGCGGAAACCGGCCGTTCGGGAGCTACCCTAGCCGCCCCACCTGTTCATGCCCGCTGTGCGAGCTGAACCACGTTCGACGCCTGCTCGGCGCCGCTGATGAGATGTTCGAGCCAATCGGACCAGGCCTGCAAGGCGCGGGTCTTCTCGTCCTGGTATTCGTACTGATTGTAGATGCCGCGAATGCCAGCCGCCTCGCCACCCTGGTGGTGGTTGATGACGCGCTCCGTGACCTCGATGCTGATCTTGAGCGCCTGCATGCGAGTGGTGCCGGTTCGACGCAGGTCATGCAGCCGCCAAGGCTCCAGCGTCACTTCATGCGGCTTCTCTCCGGCCGCCTCCGCCCGCTCTTCCTCGATCTTCTGCAGCTCGAGGAGCATAAGGCCATCAAGGCGCTTCTTCAGCTTGCTGAAGCCGCTGATCGGCGTCTTGCCTGTCGTGGTGAATGCGAGTCCGCGGTGCTTCCAGCCTAACGCCTCGAGTTCGGCCATCGCCAGGGAGGGGAGGGGCACTAGGTGATCGACGCCGTTCTTCGCCCTCTCGCCTGGCAGCCGCCACACACCTTCATTGTGGCTCAGCTCTTTCCAGGCGATCCCAGCGACCTCGCTCCGGCGCTGGAGGGTGATGAGCAGTAGGCGAACAAAGGCCCCGAATGGCTCGTCAAGCTTGAGCGTCGCTCTCCATAATGCAAGGACCTCGTCGGGCGAGAGAACCCGCTTCCGCGCGCTTGCACCGGCAGGTGGCTCCATTGCGGCCATGACGTTGACGCTGAGGTCGCCACGCTGAATCGTCGCCCAGCTCATCATCTTAGCCAGCGCGGCCCACACATTGCGGGCGAGAGCAGGGCGGTCTTTTAGCTTGTCGAAGACGCTGTTGATCTCTGTCTTGCCGATCGCGGGCAGCGTCATCCCCCTGAGCGATGGCAGCACATGCATCTGCAATTGACGGTAGGCCTGCAACCAGCTGCTGCCCCAATCGGTCCTGAGGTAATTGTCGCGGAAGGTGTCGAGATAGGCGCCGAACTCCAGAGTGACCGCCTCCCGTTTCCGCTGGCGGTCTGCCTCCACCGGGTCGATGCCTTGCCCGACCAGCTTGCCCAGCCGCTCAGCCTCCGCACGCGCCGAGGCGGGTGTCCAAGGGCTGCCGTGGCCCCCGATGGTCCAGCGCCTGGTCTTCGTCTCTCGGCCGCCAAGACGATACTGGAAGACGTAGCTCTTCTTTCCGGCCGGCGTCACCTTGAGCCCGAAGCCGCGCAGCTCATCATCCCACAGGAAGGTGTCCCGCTCATTAGCAGCGGCGGCGTCTACCGACCTCTTCGTGATCTTCCCTGACGCCAAGTAAGTCGCTCCACAGCAAGCACCTAGCAATCACGATAGCGGGAAGCGGCGGGAACATCAAGGGAACATCGGGAAGGTCTAACTTTAAGCCGGAAGAGCAGTGGCCGTGAACACGAGGGGAACGGCTACATCGAACTTAAAACTACGAATCTGAGGGTCGGACGTTCGAATCGTTCCGGGCGCGCCATCGAATTTCTGCTTCAAGCAGGCGAAAGCCGGGTCAGCGATGATCCGGCTTTTTCGTGTTTCCGGCACCTGATCCGTGCGCCGCGCCGCCCCGCAGACCGGTTTTCCGCAAAAACGGACCAGCAATTTTATGCTGATCTATGTATAGGTTGCGCGCGACTCGTGGGGGGCAAACGGGTTGGAGCGTCGGGCGTCGGCACTCCTCGAATGGCTTCAGCATCGACTCACGTGTCGGCTCCGCCGGGCGGCCCTTCTGCCCGGCGGAGCCAAGTCGGCCTGTCAGTCTCGTGCCGCATCCGCAACCAGATGCCCTCTTCGCGAGTATCTGCTCGTCTATGCAGGCGAAATCGGCAGCGGGCGCATGGCGGCGCCTCATCTGGGGCATGGCGGCGACGTCCCTGCTGCTCGCGGGTTGCTCGCGACGTTCGGGTTACGATGCGCCGCCGCGATCCGAAACCACCGTGCCGGCGGTGCGTCAGCCGTCCCAGCTCAACCTGCCGGTCGAACTCGACTCGGACGCGATCCGCCGTCTGGTGGACGATGCGGTGCCGCGCACCTTGTGGACCATCGACGAACGCTCGGATCGCTGCGTCCCGCCCCAGCGGGTGAAGCTGCTGGGCGCCAGCATCAAGGTCACGCCCGCGCTCGGCTGCCGCATCGTCGGCACCGTCACACGCGGCGCGATCCGGCTGCGCGGCGATGGCCGTGACATTCTGGCGGACATACCGATCGAGGCCAGGATCAGCGCGCGCGACGTGGGCGGCGTGCTGAAGGGCGAGACCGCTACCGGTGCGGCCATGGCGCACGCGCGCATCCGCCTCGATCTCGGGTCGGACTGGCGTCCGCGCGGGACGGTGCGGCTCGGCTATGACTGGACCACGCCGCCGGGCATCGACTTCCTGGGGCAGCGTATCACCTTCACCGACAAGGCGGAGGAGAAACTGGCCCCCGTGCTGCGCCGGCTGGAGGCCGACCTGCCGCGAAAGCTGGCGGGCGCCGATATACGCGGCGAGGTCGACCGCGTGTGGCGCGAAGCCTTCACCTCCGTCTCGCTTAATGACGAGAACCCGCCCGTTTGGATGCGCATCACGCCGCAGCAGCTAAGCTTCGGCGGCTATGAGATGGACGGGCGCGTGCTGCGCCTCAACCTCGGCCTGGAGGCGATCACCGAAACCTTCGTCGGTGACCGCCCCACCGACCCGAAGCCCACGCCGCTACCGGCGCTGGCCCGTGCTTCGGCCGACACGGGATTCCGCTTCTTCATTCCCGTGATCGCAGACTATCGGCAGCTCGAGCCGGTGATCCTGCGCGCGCTGGTCAAGCGCTCGGCGCGCCCGATCGAACTGCCAGGCATCGGCGGCGTCACCGCCCGCTTTGAAAAGGTCGTCGCCTACGGCACCGGCAAGGACAAGATTGCTGTCGGCATCACGCTGGCCGCAACGCCCGACGCGGTTCGGGTCGAGCCCACGCGCGGCACGATCTGGATCGTGGCACGCACCGTAAATGCCAGTGGCTCGGCGCGGGTCGCGTTCGAGGAGCTGGAGGTGACCGGCGACACGGACGGCGTCGGCGGCGACATGCTGATCGCGATCGGCAACAGCCCTGCCATGTCGCAGGAAATTGCCGGCGCGCTGTCGCAGAATTTCAGCGACGACCTGACCGAGCTCCTCGGCAAGATCCGCCGCGCCATTGCGCTGCGCGACATCGGACCCACCAGCGTGCGTGCCAATATCGACAACGTCCAAACCGGCAGCATCCGCGCCTACGGCCAAGGTCTCTACCTGCCCGTTAGGGCGACCGGCACAGCTCGGGTGGCGCTGAAGCCCCCTGTCTGACGGCTCGGCCCCGGAACGCCGCGCCGCACCGACTGTTCAGCCCAATACGGGAGAAACAGGATGAACGAGCCCAAGCGCCCCCTGCAGGACGAAGCCGAACGCCGCTCCGACTGGCGCGGCGATGAGGACAGGCCGGAGCCTGAAGCCGCCGGCCACACCTTGCCCGCGAGCGAGGATGATGACGAAACTCAAGGCGGCAACGCGCATGAGGAGCCCGTCAGCCACCCCGGCACCATCCCTCCGCCGGACTGACCGGCGTCTGCTGGTCTGCATGTGCCCCTGCGAAATCAGGAGACCGATATGCGGTCCGTGCTCCGGCGCCTCACCACGTGTCGGCACTTGAACCAGCGCCCACTGGGCTCCTGCTTTCGCAGGAGCCCAGTGGGCGCTTAGTCGACCAGCTCGACAGCCATCGCCGTCGCCTCGCCACCACCAATGCAGAGCGAAGCAATGCCGCGCTTGCCGCCGGTGCGCTCCAGCGCGCCGAGCAAGGTGGCCAGAACGCGCGCGCCGCTGGCGCCGATCGGATGGCCGAGCGCCACCGCGCCACCATTCACGTTGACCTTGTCGTGCGGGATGCCGAGGTCGTGCATCGCCGCCATCGACACGCAGGCAAAGGCTTCGTTGATCTCGAACAAGTCGACATCCTCGACCTGCCAGCCGGTCTTCTCCAGCAGGCGCTTGACCGCGCCGACAGGGGCGGTGGTGAACTTTTCCGGCTCATGCGCGAAGGCGGTGTGCGCGACGATGCGGGCGAGGGGCTTGAGGCCCTTCTCGGCCGCCACGCTCTCGCTCGCCAGCACCAGGGCGGCCGCGCCGTCGTTGATCGAGGAGGAGGTCGCCGCCGTGATCGTGCCGTCCTTGGCGAAGGCGGGCTTCAGGCCCGGGATCTTGTCCGGCATGCCCTTGGCCGGGCTTTCGTCCACGCTCACCACATCCTCGCCCTTGCGGGTTTTGACGGTAACCGGCACGATCTCGCGGTCGAAATGGCCGGCCTCCTGCGCCTTGCGGGCACGCGACAGGCTTTCGATCGCATAATTGTCCTGCGCCTCGCGCGTGAACTGATATTCGCGGCTGGTATCCTCCGCGAAGGTGCCCATGGCGCGGCCAGGCTCATAGGCGTCCTCCAGCCCGTCCAGCATCATGTGGTCGTAGATCGCGTCATGGCCGATACGCGCGCCGCCGCGATGCTTCTTCAGGAGGTAGGGCGCGTTGGTCATGCTCTCCATGCCGCCCGCGACGATGATGTCGGACGAACCGGCCGCGATGGAGTCTGCTGCCATCATTGCCGCCTTCATGCCCGAACCGCACATCTTGTTGATGGTCACGGCCTCGGTCGCCTTGGGCAGGCCCGCCTTGATCGCCGCCTGGCGGGCAGGGGCCTGGCCAAGGCCGGCGGACAGGACATTGCCCATATAGGCACGCTCCACATCCTCCGGCGCCACGCCCGCGCGCTCGATCGCAGCCTTGATTGCCACGGCGCCCAGTTCCGGTGCGGTCACGCCCGACAGGCTGCCCTGGAAAGCGCCCATCGGCGTGCGGGCATAGGACAGGATGACGACGTTTTCAGCGGCCATGATGCATCTCTCCGTTCTGATATTCGTATGGGACATAGACGCTGCGGCCGGCTTGTTCAAACCTTTCGCCCTCTGCTAGGGGCGGGCCCAAGGAGAGATAATAACATGGACTTTGGGCTCGACTTCGCGCTCGGGGACATGGCGGACGCGATCCGGGAGACGACGCGCCGCCTTGCCGAGGATCGCATCGCGCCATTGGCCGCCCGGATCGACGCGGAGGACTGGTTCCCGCGCGACCTGTGGCCGGAAATGGGCGCGCTTGGACTGCACGGGATTACGGTGGACGAGGCCGATGGCGGTCTCGGCCTCGGATATCTGGAGCATGTCGTCGCACAGGAGGAAGTGGCGCGTGCGTCCGCCTCGGTGGGGCTCAGCTACGGCGCGCACTCGAACCTGTGCGTCAACCAGATCCGCCGCTGGGCGAACGCCGAGCAGAAGGCAAAGTATTTGCCCGGCCTCATCTCGGGCGACCATATCGGCAGCCTCGCCATGTCGGAGGCGAGCGCCGGTTCCGACGTCGTCTCGATGAAGCTCAAGGCCGAGAAGACGGACAGTGGTTACCTCCTCAACGGTACCAAATTCTGGATCACCAACGCGGCCTACGCCGACGTTCTGGTCGTCTATGCCAAGACGGGCGAGGGCAGCCGCGGCATTACCACCTTCCTCATTGAGAAGGACATGCAGGGCTTCTCGATCGGCCAGAAGATCGACAAGATGGGCATGCGTGGGAGCCCCACGGCCGAGCTCGTCTTCAACGACTGCGAAGTGCCGGACGAAAACGTCATGGGCCCCGTCAACGGCGGCGTCGGCATCCTCATGTCGGGCCTCGATTATGAGCGCACCGTGCTCGCCGGCATCCAGCTCGGCATCATGCAGGCCTGCCTCGACGTGGTCCTGCCTTATGTTCGCGAGAGGAAGCAGTTCGGGACGCCGATCGGCTCATTCCAACTGATCCAGGCCAAGGTCGCCGACATGTATGTCGCGCTCAATTCCGCCCGCGCCTATGTCTATGCCGTCGCCCGCGCCTGTGACGCGGGCAAGACGACGCGCTTCGACGCCGCCGGCGCGATCCTGCTCGCCAGCGAAAGTGCGGTGAAGGTCAGCCTCGAGGCCATCCAGGCACTGGGCGGCGCTGGCTATACCAAGGACTGGCCTGTCGAACGCTTCATGCGCGACGCCAAGCTGCTCGACATCGGCGCCGGCACAAATGAAATTCGCCGCATGCTGATCGGCCGCGAACTGGTGGGCGCCGCATGAGGGCTCAGCGGCCGACGAACAGGAAGCCCGCGGCCCCCATGATGCACGCAAACGCCGCCAGGTGGCGCCAATGGAGCGGCTCGCCTAGCACCGTCACCATGAGCCCGCCGAAGATGATCAGCGCGATGGCTTCCTGCGCGATCTTGAGCTGGCCTGCGCTCCACCCGCTCGCGAAGCCGATCCGGTTGGCGGGCACGGCCAGGCAATATTCGACGAAGGCGATGGCCCAGCTGATCAGGATCACGGTGAAGAGCGGTTTGTCCATCCCGCCCTTCAGGTGCCAGTACCAGGCGATCGTCATGAACAGGTTGGACGCGACAAGAAGGATCAGGGTCGGCATGAAGGTACGCTCGCTTAGGTGGAACGCCCCGGTCCTCGCACCTGTTGCGCCGCGCGCGCAAGCGGGAGCGGCCGCATGAGCGAGACGATGCTTGACATCCTCCAATATTATGGCGCCGCCGCCGGCGCGCTCGCCGCCTTCATCGTCAGCCTGGACGTCGGCCGCCGCGCCACCGGCTGGGCTTTCGTCATCTTCGTCACCGCCTCGATCGCGCTGATTGCATGGGGTTTTCTCAGCAAGCAGGCCGAGGGGATCGGCGCGCAGAACGTCATCCTGTTCGTGATCAACGTGATCGGCGTCTACCGCTATCTCATCCGCAAGAAGCCGGTCGGCGGGCAAGCGGAGGCGGGGGCGTGATCATCCCCTCTAACGTCATGCCGGACTTGATCCGGCATCCGGCTTCTTGTTCGACCTCACCGCAGGCAAGCGGGATCCCGGATCAAGTCCGGGGTGACGGGGAGGGCAGGTAAATGCCGGTCCTCACCTCCAAACTCGACACGGGGTCCGACACCTTCCGCGCTTACGCCGAGCATAACCGTGCGCTCGCCGCGGAGCTGCGCGGCAAGGTCGCAGAAACCAGCCTCGGCGGCTCGGAAAAGCACCGTGACCGCCACGTCGCGCGCGGCAAGCTCCTGCCGCGCGACCGCATCGAACGCCTGCTCGACCCCGGTTCGCCCTTCCTCGAGATCGGCCAGCTCGCCGCTAATGGCATGTACCGCGACGAGGCGCCCGCCGCGGGCGCCGTCGCCGGAATCGGCCGCGTCACGGGCCGCGAGTGCATGATTGTCGCCAACGATCCCACCGTGAAGGGCGGCGCCTACTTCCCGATGACGGTGAAGAAGCACCTGCGTGCCCAGGAAATCGCGATCGAAAACCGGCTGCCGTGCATCTACCTTGTCGACAGCGGCGGCGCCAATCTGCCGCACCAGGCCGAGGTGTTTCCGGACAAGGAGCATTTCGGCCGCATCTTCTTCAACCAGGCGCAGATGTCGGCCCAAGGCATCGCCCAGATCGCCTGCGTGATGGGCAGCTGCACCGCGGGCGGCGCCTATGTTCCCGCCATGTCGGACGAGACGGTGATCATCCGCAACCAGGGCACCATCTTCCTTGGCGGTCCGCCGCTGGTGAAGGCGGCGACCGGCGAGGTGATCAGCGCCGAGGATCTGGGCGGCGGCGACCTTCACGGCCGCAAGTCCGGCGTGGTCGACCATGTCGCCGACAATGACGAGCATGCCTTGTCGATCGTGCGCGACATCGTGGCGCGGCTCAACACCGAGGCACGTCGGGCGGCGGCGGGAAGAGTCTCGACGGGCTCGACCGACGGGGTGCGGAGGTCGTACGCCGAGCCGGCGCTCGACCCCGAGGACCTGCTCGACCTGATCCCGAC
>CAKTCN010000017.1 GCA_934539295.1 uncultured Allosphingosinicella sp. | reverse complement strand
AGAAGATCACGGTGGACGTGAAGGGCGAGATCCTGGAGCTCAAGAACACCATCAACGTCATGGTGGACCAGCTCAATGCTTTCGCCTCGGAAGTGACCCGTGTGGCACGCGAGGTCGGCACGGAGGGCAAGCTTGGCGGCCAGGCACAGGTGCCGGGCGTCGGCGGCACGTGGAAGGACCTGACCGACAATGTGAACCTCATGGCCGACAATCTGACCGGCCAGGTGCGTAACATTGCCGAGGTGACTACCGCCGTGGCGTCGGGCGACCTGTCCAAGAAGATCACGGTGGACGTGAAGGGCGAGATCCTCGAGCTCAAGAACACCATCAACACCATGGTGGATCAGCTCAACGGCTTCGCATCCGAAGTGACCCGCGTGGCGCGGGAGGTCGGTACCGAGGGCAAGCTTGGTGGGCAGGCGCAGGTGCCGGGCGTCGCGGGCACCTGGGCCGACCTGACCGACAACGTCAACCTGATGGCCGCCAATCTCACGGGTCAGGTGCGCAACATCGCCGACGTGACCACCGCCGTTGCCAAGGGCGATCTGTCCAAGAAGATTACCGTCGACGTGAAGGGCGAGATCCTGGAGCTCAAGAACACCATCAACACGATGGTGGACCAATTGAACGGCTTCGCCTCCGAAGTGACCCGCGTGGCGCGCGAGGTCGGCACCGAGGGGCGGCTGGGCGGCCAGGCGCAGGTGGAAGGCGTGGCCGGCACCTGGAAGGACCTGACCGACAACGTCAACGCGATGGCCGGCAACCTGACCGGTCAGGTGCGTAACATCGCCGAGGTGACGACTGCCGTGGCACGCGGTGATTTGTCCAAGAAGATCACCGTCGAGGTGCGCGGCGAGATCCTGGAACTCAAGAACACGATCAACGTCATGGTGGACCAGCTCAACAGCTTCGCATCCGAAGTGACCCGCGTGGCGCGCGAGGTGGGTTCGGAAGGAAAGCTGGGCGGCCAGGCACAGGTGGAGGGTGTCGGCGGCACCTGGAAGGACCTTACCGACAATGTCAACGCAATGGCAGCGAACCTCACCGGCCAGGTCCGCAACATCGCCGACGTGACCACCGCCGTGGCCTTGGGCGACCTGTCCAAGAAGATCACGGTGGACGTGAAGGGCGAGATCCTGGAGCTGAAGAACACCATCAACGTCATGGTGGATCAGCTCAACGGCTTCGCATCCGAAGTGACCCGCGTGGCCCGTGAGGTCGGCACCGAAGGCAAGCTGGGCGGCCGCGCGCAGGTGCGCGGCGTTGCCGGCACCTGGAAGGACCTTACCGACAACGTCAATCTCATGGCCGACAATCTGACCGGCCAGGTCCGCAACATCGCCGAGGTGACCACCGCCGTGGCGCGCGGCGACCTTTCCAAGAAGATCACGGTGGACGTGAAGGGCGAGATCCTGGAGCTCAAGAACACCATCAACGTCATGGTGGACCAGCTCAATTCCTTCGCATCCGAAGTGACCCGCGTGGCGCGCGAGGTCGGCACCGAGGGCCGCCTCGGCGGCCAGGCGCAGGTGCCGGGCGTCGGCGGCACGTGGAAGGACCTTACCGACAACGTCAACCTGATGGCGAACAATCTGACCAACCAGGTGCGCGGCATCGCCGATGTCGTGACCGCCGTGGCGCAGGGCAACCTCACCCGCAAGCTGACAGTGGATGCGAAGGGCGAGATCGCTGCCCTGGCCGAGACGATCAACTTCATGATCGAGACGCTGGCCACCTTCGCCGACCAGGTCACCAACATGGCTCGGGAAGTGGGCATCGAGGGCAAGCTCGGCGGTCAGGCCTCCGTGCCGGGTGCTGCGGGCCTGTGGCGCGACCTGACCGACAACGTGAACCAGCTCGCCGCCAACCTTACCAACCAGGTGCGGTCGATCGCCGACGTGGCAACCGCCGTGACCAAGGGCGACCTGTCGCGATCGATCGCGGTGGAAGCGTCGGGCGAGATGGCCGCGCTCAAGGACAATATCAACGAGATGATCCGCAACCTCAAGGAACAGACCTTGAAGAATGCGGAGCAGGACTGGCTCAAGACCAATCTCGCGCGCTTCAGCCGCATGCTGCAGGGCGAGCGCGATCTTGCTACCGTCTCGAACCTGATCATGAGCGAATTGGCGCCGCTGGTGAACGCGCAATATGGCGTCTTCTACGTCGCGCGGCGCGAAGAGGACGAGACGGTGCTCGACCTTGTCGCCAGCTACGGCGCCGAAAAGGCCGACGAGCTGAAGCCCAGCTTCAAGCTGCGCGAAGGCTTGGTCGGGCAATGCGCCGCCGACAAGCGCTCCTTCCTGCTGGAGAACGTGCCGGCCGACTTTGTCCGGATCGGGTCGGGGCTCGGTCATTCGGCACCGGCCAGCGTCGCCATTCTTCCCGCGATCTTCGAGGACGACGTCAAGGCAGTGATCGAACTCGCCTCGTTCCAGGAGTTCAGCGAGACACACCAGAGCTTCCTCGACCAGCTGATGGAATCGATCGGCATCGTGCTCAACACGATCGCCGCTACCATGCGCACCGAGGGTCTTCTCAAGCAGTCGCAGCTGCTCACCACCGAACTTCAGGCGCGTCAGACCGAGCTCACTACCAAGCAAGAGGAGCTCCACAACACCAACGAGGAGCTGCAGGAAAAGGCGTTGCTGCTCGAATATGAGAAGAAGCAGGTCGAGGCGAAGAATAGCGAACTCGACATGGCGCGGCGCGCCATCGAGGAAAAGGCCGAGCAGCTAGCACTGACCTCCAAATACAAGTCCGAGTTCCTGGCGAATATGAGCCACGAGCTGCGCACACCGCTCAACTCGCTGCTGATCCTGTCCAAGCTGCTCGCAGACAATCCGCAGGGCAACCTTAGCGAGAAGCAGACCGAATTCGCCCGCACGATCAACTCGGCCGGATCGGACCTTCTGAGCCTCATCAACGACATCCTCGATCTGTCAAAGATTGAGTCCGGCACCGTGTCGATCGAGGTTGGCGACGTGCAGTTGAAAAGCCTCAAGCAGAATGTGGAGCGGACCTTCCGGCAGCTCGCGGCAGACAAGGGCCTCGACTTCGGCGTCGAACTTGACAGTCGCCTCCCCCTCTCCTTCCGCTCGGACGAGAAGAGATTGCAGCAGGTGGTACTCAACCTGCTGTCCAACGCGTTCAAGTTTACCTCGCAGGGCAGCGTAACGCTGACGGCAACCTGTGTGACCTCAGGCTTCACACCCTCACATCCGGTGCTGAGCGCGGCCGAGAGCGTGATCGCGTTCTCGGTGATCGATACGGGCATCGGCATCCCTGCCGACAAGCAGCGCCTGATCTTTGAAGCATTTCAGCAGGCCGACGGCACCACGAGCCGTCGATATGGCGGCACCGGCCTCGGCCTTTCGATCAGCCGCGAGATCGCTCGTCTCCTTGGCGGCGAACTCAAAGTGGAATCCGAAGTCGGCAAGGGATCTACCTTCACGCTCTACATCCCGCAGGAGGCTGCGGAGCAGCTCTCCCTTCCGTCACCGCCGACGATATCGGCGCATGGGCCAGACACCGGGCTTGCCCTGTCCGCTGCCCTCAACACCGAGGATCTTGCCGACGATCGCGACAAACTGGCCGACGATCCATTCGTCCTGATCGTGGAGGACGATACGACCTTCGCCGGCATCCTGCTGGACATCGCGCACGAAGCGGGCCTCAAGGGCGTGCTGTCATCCGCCGGATCCGGCACGCTCGCCATGGCGCGCAAGCTCAATCCGGACGCGATCACGCTCGATCTCGGGCTTTCCGACATCGACGGATCCGTGTTGCTCGACCTTCTCAAGCATGACCCAGACACACACCACATCCCCGTGCACGTCATTTCCGGCAAGGAGGAAGTAGCAGGTGCACTCGCACTCGGTGCGATCGGGGCCACCGAAAAGCCGGCGAGCCATGAAGAACTGGTACGTGTATTTGCCGACCTGTCCCGCCGGGTTCGGAGGCGCGAGAAGAAGGTGTTGGTGATCGGCAGTGATGCCGCGAGCCGGAAGGCGATCGCTGGAAGTCTGGCAGGTGCCGGCATCACCGTCGAAAGCTCGGCGACTTTGGTGAAGGGCATCGCTGCGGTCGGCATCGCCGCTTTCGACGCGGTAGTCGTCGCCTGCGCCGACGCAGTGAAGGTCGCTATCGAACTGGAAGCTCTGGGCAGCGCCACCGCCACTGTCCCCGTTATCGTTGCGGGCGATGGCGAGATGGGCGACGAAGTGAATGTCGCGCTCAATCGGCTGACCGCCGTTTGGGACATCATCGTGACCCGGGACGAACATGAACTGGAAACCATCGTCTCCACGACCCTGCGCCGGGGTCGGTCACTCCCCAGTCGCGACGAAGGGCACCGCGGCGTTCCTGAACTCCAGGGTGCCACTATCCTCGTTGTCGACGACGACATCCGCAACATCTACTCGCTGACCAGCGTGCTCGAGACGTATGACGCGACGGTGCTGCACGCCGAACGAGGCCGAGAAGGCATCCGGATCCTGGAGGAGAATCCCTCGATCGACGTGGCACTTATCGACATCATGATGCCGGAGATGGACGGCTACGAGACGATGCGCCAAATTCGTTCGCGCAAGGCACTGGCTGACGTGCCGCTGATCTCGGTCACTGCCAAGGCGATGAAGGGCGACCGTCAGAAATGTCTGGATGCCGGTGCCTCGGACTATATCGCCAAACCGGTCGACATGGATTTGCTGCTGGCCTTGTTGCGCGTCTGGATCGGTCGTGCACGGGACAAGGCAGTCGAGCAGAAGCCGCAATTGACCGAGGCGGCGGAGTAAGGGATGGCGACACGCATGTCAGCCAAGTTCGCCGCCCCCAAGCCTTTCAACGCGAAGGCGAACGACCCGCCGCTCGCTGATCGCCCGCGCGTCCTCATCGTCGATGATGACGAACGTAACCTCCTAGCGCTGCGGACGGTCGTGGAGGAAGTCGCAGACGCCGTCACCGCGACCTCAGGCGAAGAGGCTCTGCGCCACCTCCTCAAGGATGAGTTTGCTGTCATTCTGCTCGACGTTTTCATGCCGGGTATCGACGGCTATGAAACGGCCCAGATCATTCGCGCGCGCGAGCAGACGAAGAGCGTGCCGATCGTCTTCCTTTCGGCGATCAACAAGGAAAGCGCCCACCTGCTACGGGGCTACGAAATGGGCGCAGTCGACTATGTCTTCAAACCCGTCGAACCGGTTGTCCTCAAGTCCAAGGTCGCGGTGTTTGTCGATCTGTTCGCCAAAGCCCGCGAGATACAGAGAAAGGCGGCCGCCGAGCAGAAGTTACTGGACGCGAACCTGCGCGCCAATGCCGAACGGCTGCGCGTGGAGCAGGAACTTCGCCTCGCTCAACAGCGTCAGGCGGCGATCATCGAGTCCCTGCCCATCGTCCTCTACCTCGAACCAATGGGTCAGGGCACGCGCGTGCCGCACTTCGTCAGCGCCAATCTGGAGGCGGTGACCGGATATACTTTGGAGGAGGTGCAGGCGACGCCGAGCCTCTGGTCCGAACGCCTGCACCCGGACGAGCGGGAGCGCGTGCTGGCCGAGTTGAGGCAGCGCGACAGAAGCGGCGGCTTCAGCGTTGAATATCAATGGAAATGTGCTGATGGCGAGTATCGCCACTTCCTCGACCAGGCCGTGCTGCTGCGCGATGCGGAAGGCAATCCGCTGGAATATGCCGGCACGCTGATGGACGTGACGGACCGCAAGCTGCTCGAGAAACAGCTGATGAGTGCGCAGAAGATGGACGCTGTGGGCAAGCTCACCGGCGGCATCGCCCATGATTTCAACAACCTGCTCGCCGCAGTGCTCGGCGGTCTCGGCATGCTGGAGCGGCGTGTCCCGTTTGGCGAGGAGCATCGCAAGATCCTCGCCATGACGCGCCACGCGGCCGAACAGGGCTCGGAACTCGTCAAGCGGCTGCTGGCCTTCGCACGGCGCCAGCAGTTGCAGCCTGACCATGTAAGCATTTCCCTGCTTGCAGAGGCAGTTGGCGACCTGCTTGAACATACACTTGGAGGTCTTGTCGAGCTCCGATGGGATGTTGGCGAGGATGTCTGGCCCGCTTTTGCCGATGCTTCACAACTCGAACTTGCGCTGATGAACCTCATCATCAACGCACGCGACGCAATGACCGAGGGCGGCGTCATCACCGTGGCAGCCGCTAGCCGCCAAGTGCACCCCGGCGGGGACACCACCTTGCCCGCGGGCGACTATGTCGTGTTGACGGTGCGGGATACGGGCTCCGGCATCCCGCCGGAGATACTGGAACGCGTGCTCGAACCCTTCTTCACCACCAAGGAGGTCGGCAAGGGCACGGGCCTAGGCCTTTCGATGGTGTACGGCTTTGCGCGTCAATCGGGTGGCACGCTTCAGATCGAGAGCGAGTTGGGTCTGGGTACGCAGGTTGAGTTATGGCTCCCGCGTGCGAATAGCGGCCCCGAAATCGACCATGATCGCCAGACCGGGGGCAGCAACGGCAGCGAGGCGCTGGCCGCACTTCCTTCGCTCAAGGTATTGCTGGTCGACGACCATGATGGTGTACGTACCACCACGGCGGCGATGCTCCAGGACAATGGGCACCAGGTCACCGAGGCTTCAGAGGCCGCGCTGGCTTTATCACTTCTGTCCGGCGAGCCCGACGCACACCAGATCGTTCTGACCGATTATGCCATGCCGGCGATGTCGGGCGCGGAACTCGTTCGTCGTGCACGCGAGGCGCGGCCCAACCTGCCGGCCATCATCATCACTGGCTACGCCGATATCGGATCAATCGCCAACCGCCCTGCGGATGTCGCGGTACTCGGCAAGCCCTTCACGCCGGACCAGTTGGCCGAGGCGCTGCGAGACGCCTGGGCACGCACGGCTTCCAACCGCGCGGCTTGATCGCAGGACCTATCGCGTGCGCAGACCGTTACGGCTGGTGAAGGGATTTCAACGCATCTGATGATGCGGGAGGTCATGATGAAGCCGTTGTTCGCTGTTGCCGTGACGCTTGCCGGTTCGGTCCCGGCCCATGCCGCGCCGGTATGGACCGGTGAAGATTACCCGCCCTGCTCCAAGCATGTGATCGACCGATGTGTTCAGACGCACGAGGCCCGGGACCACGCGCCTGCAAATGCAGAGCCGGTGACGTCACCCGCGCACACCGGAATGGGTGGCCCTTATGAGCCCGTTGAGGAGCATCTGAACGCGGCGCCGGACTACGGTGCGGCACTGCCTGAAAGGTCCGAACGAGCCGATCACTGACAGGTCGCTCGCGTGGACGATAAGCTGGCGCGAAACGCATGACGAACGCCGCTATACGCGCTATATCGATGCGGTCTGTCGTGGGGGCAGGCACGCAACTTGCTCCTGGGACCGCGTCAATTGGATCTGCCCTCTCCTCCCCCACCCCGCCCGCAGAATGAAGAAGCCCGCATTGCGGCGATTGAGCGCTATCGGCTGACAGGTCTGGGGCGCGAGCCGGCGTTTGACCATGTGACTGCGCTGGCAGCGCGATTGTTCGATGCGCCCATGTCGGTCGTATCGATCGTCGGCGAGGATGAGCAATGCTTTCGCGGAGCGGTGGGCGTCGATGTTGAGGGCACTCCTCGCGACATCGCCTTCTGTTCCTTCGCGATCCTGGGCGACGACGTGATGGTTGTGGAGGACGCGACGGATGATGCGCGTTTCCGCACCAACCCGCTTGTTGATGGGATGCCGTTCATCCGCTTCTATGCAGGCGCGCCGCTGACCGTCGATGGAGAATTGCGGGTCGGCACCTTGTGCATCTTCGATAACAAGCCCCGTGCTTTCAACCAGGAGGAGTGCGAACGCCTCAAAGCTCTTGCACAGGTCGTGGTCGACCTGATCGAGATGAGGGTGGGCGATCTCGCGGCCAAGGAACAGGAACGGCAAGCGCTCGAACAGCGTGAACTGCTGAGCCTTACGGTCGAGAACGTTACCGAGGGCGTGGCCCTGGTGGATGGCGGCCTGCGGATGATCCTGTGGAATCAGGCATTTTGCGACATGTTCGGCTATGAGCACGGCCTAGTCAAAGAGGGCATGAACGCGGCCGAATTAATCGCCATCACAGCGCAGCGCGGCGACCTTGGTGATGGCGAGCCCCAGAGGCTCGTCGAGGGGCTCGTCGGATCGATCAAGAGCTCGCCCAGCCGCCGCATCGAAATTCGTCGCCGCGATGGCCACGTGCTTGATATCTGGCGCAAGACGATCAGCGGCGGACGCTTCATCATGACGGCGCGGGACGTGACCGAGGAGCGGCAGATCGCGCGTCTGAAGGACGAACTGGTTTCCACCGTCAGTCACGAGTTGCGTACGCCGCTGACGGCCATTTCGGGTTCGCTGGGCCTCATGGAGGCAGGCGTGATGGGCGAGCTGCCGACCAAGGTGAAGCACCTGGTCGACATTGCCTGCAAGAACAGCACACGCCTCGGCCGGCTGGTTGATGACCTGCTCGACATGGACAAGCTGCAGTCCGGCAAGGCCGAGTTCGACTTCGTGCCGACCGACCTTGCCGGCTTGATCCGCGAAGCAGTGGACCAGAATCGTCCCTATGCGGATCGATTTGGCGTTTCGATCAGTCTCGACCTGACGGAGCAGCCGCTAATCGCCACGGTGGACGAACGACGAATGCTGCAGGTGCTCAGCAACCTCTTGTCCAACGCGGCGAAATTCTCCCCGCCGGATAGCCAGATCACCGTGCGGCTCGTGCGTTTCGGGAAGCGCGCACGAATCAGCGTGTGCGACCAGGGCCCGGGCGTCTCACCCGCCTTCCGGACACGCATCTTCAGCCGCTTCGCGCAGGAAGACCAGTCCTCGCAACGCGGACAGGCGGGGACCGGCTTGGGGCTCGCCATCACCAAGAATATCGTGGAACACCATGGCGGCACGATCGAGCTGGACACCAAAGTCGAGCATGGCGCGACCTTCCATGTCGAGCTACCGGTTGGCGACTAAGCGGCCTCCAAGGGCGCTCGTATCGTCGCGCGGCACCCACGATGGGCAGGATCGAAGCTGACCTCGGCCTGAAGGCTGGCCGCCATGGCCCGCACCAGCTTGGTGCCAAGGCCCGTGCCGCGTATCGAACCGTCCTCCGGCAGTCCGCAGCCATCATCCTCCACGCTCAACTCGAAGGTCCCGGACGTCCCGCCGGATAGCCGGATGCGGACCTCACCGTCCATATCTGCGGCATAAGCATATTTGCACGCGTTGCTGACCAGTTCGTTGACGATCACGCCGA
The DNA here is from genome assembly GCA_934539295.1 of uncultured Allosphingosinicella sp. GTDB lineage: Bacteria > Pseudomonadota > Alphaproteobacteria > Sphingomonadales > Sphingomonadaceae > Allosphingosinicella. Next base: position 66,189 of record CAKTCN010000017.1, on the reverse strand, counting down.
GCGAAATGGCACGGTCGGTCTTGAGCCGGATCGGCTCCGACGAGAGCTTCAGCAAGCGAGGCGACGTCGGCGTGGACCAAGTCTGCTCCAGCTCCGACACCAGGGCCGCGAGATAGTCATCCATGGACACCAGATCGACGTCGTTCGAGGTGTATAGCCGGCGATGCACCTGCGCGATCGCCTGGATGCGACGCTGCGTGTCCTGGAGAGCAGCCTTCGCCCCCGCATCGCCCAGGGCACCTGCCTGCATGTGGACGAAGGCGGAGACGAGTTGAAGGCTGTTGGAGACGCGATGATTGACTTCGCGCAACAGGGCTTCGAGTCGCGCATTGCTTGCGCGCAGTTCTTCCTCGACCGCTTCTTTGGCGCTCTTCAGACGAACCTGCGCCAACGCCTGCTCGAATGCGCTCACGAGCAGGTCGAAGAAGTCCTCCCCGATCGCTTTCACCACATAGTCGACGGCTCCGGCCTTGAGGGCGGCCACCGCGATCCGGCTCTCTTCTGAACCCGTGACGTAAACAACCGGCGGCGCATCCGGCAGCGCCCGGAGCGCCGCCAGCGTGGCGAGTCCGTCCTGGCCAGGCATGTAGTGGTCGACGGCAATCAGGTCGAAGGCGCCGTTCTTCGCCATCTCGATGCCTTCAAGGCCGCTGCTTGCGAGGCTCACTTTATAGCCACGGCGCGACAATGCCCGCTCGGCGAGGCGCCTCAGCCCCTCGTCGTCGTCAATGTAGAGAATATGTGCAGGTTCGCGGTTCAAGCCGCCTCGCTGGGTTCCGGCACCTGAATCACCGACAGGAACAATCCAAGCTGGCGGATCGCGTCGGCGAAGCTCTCATAGTTGACCGGCTTCGTGATGTAGACGTTGCAGCCAAGATCGTAGCAGCGTTGAATCTCGACCTTGTCGTCAGTGGTGGTGAGCACCACGACCGGCGTTCGCTTCAACGGGCTGCCGTCCGCCTTGATGCGGCCAAGAATGTCAGTGCCGCTCATGTCCGGCAGGTTGAGGTCCAGCAGGATCAGCGCAGGGCCGTTCAGCGCCGGACCCGAAGGATCCTCATAGAGATAGTGGAGCGCCGACGTGCCATCGGTAAAGTGACGGATGTTGTTCGAGATTCCGGCGCGGCGGATGTTCTTCTCGATCAGCCGGGCATGGCCTTCGTCATCCTCTACCATGACGATATTCACCGGATGATGATCGGTCATGGCTTAAGCTTCCCCCGTGCCGAGCTTTTTGGCTGCTTCAAATCTAGCCGGGAGTGAAAGCCTGAACGTGGCGCCGCGGTCAAGTTCCGATTGCACGCTGATTACGCCGCCGAGGCGATATGCGAGCGCGCGCACATGGGCGAGCCCGATTCCTTCCCCCGGCTGGTCCTGCTGCCCGGAGCGCCGGAACAGGTCGAATATGCGCTGGTGATCGCGCGGGTCCACGCCACGACCATTATCCTCGACCTCGTAGATCACCCGCTCTCGCTCATGCGTGCCGCGCACGCGGATCAGGCCCGGGCGCCCCGGCTGCAGGTACTTGACCGCATTTTCGATGAGATTGGAAAAGATCTGCTCCAGCGCGAACCGGTCCGTTACGATCACCGGCAGTGGCGGCTCGATCCGAATCTCGGCGCCGATGCCCGACACGCGGTGCTGCAGGCTCCCTATGATCCCCTCGATCAGTTCGCCCACCTCCACCGTCTCGGGTGCGATCGTGCGCCGTCCTTCGCGCGACAATTTCAGGATCGCGTTGATCAACCGGTCCATCTTCTGCGTCGATGTGCGAATGAAGCCGATAGCCTCGGGAAGATCCTCGCGCACCGCCAGGCGTGCCGCCTCAGTCACAAGACCCGGCTGCGCCTGCTCTACCGCATCCACCATCTCCAACAACGGCTTGCGAGACGCGTCGAGCTCGGCGGTGAATCCCATCACGTTCACCAGGGGCGAGCGCAGGTCATGGCTGACGATGTAGGCGAATCGCTGGATCTCGTCATTTGCGCGCTGAAGATCCTCCGTGCGCTCCTGAACCGCTTCCTCCAGATTCTCGTTCAATGTGCGGAGCCGGTCGCGCGATTCAGTGAGGTCGCGATTGTAGCGCAGGATCACGGTCACGCTGATCACACCGACACCCAGCACAAGTGCGCCAGTAATGGCCATGGCGATGTAGAAGATGCGCAGGCTGCGCACCTGTTCGTCGTCACGCTGATCCAGCAAGCGCTGCTCTTCGGCCTGCATCGCCTCGACGATCCGTCGTGCCTCAGCAATCAGCAGAACAGATCGATCGAACCGGAAATTGCCCGTGACTGCCCGTGCGTTGCCGCGATCGACCAACAGGATCGATCCGCGCTGCAACTCCCTTTGCTGGGCCAGCACCTCCTGCAGCCGGGCCAGCGATGCCTGCTGCCGCTCATTGTCGGAGATCAGCCCGCTCAAAGTCTCCAGCGACTTGGGCACGCTCCCGGCGATCCTCAGGTAGCCCGAGCGGAAGTCACGATTGCCGGAGATGAGGTAGCCTCGCCGGATCGTCTCGGCTCGCTCCATTGAGGCAGCGAGAGTGCCGAGCTCGGTCTGGACCCGTTGCGTGTGGACGATGAGACGGGCATGATCCTGATTGCGGACCTGAAGCCAGACGATCATGGCTGCTGCAACGAACAAGGCGAGGAAGCCCAGAGCGACGAGCCCGACCAGGTAGCGTCCGAAATTCTGCTCGGAAACGAAGAGGCGCTTGGATGTGCTGTCGGTCATGCCGCTTCCTGACCGAGGCCCGAGCCAAGATCAACGCCCGTCACTCCCGGCCGTACCATTCGTCCAGGCGCATCAGTTGATCATATTCGCCGTACGGCGCATGTTCCGGGTGAAGCTTCGCGACGAACGGCTCATCCCCCGTCAACCATCGGGCAGCAGCCGCCACGAAATTGTCGGTAGCCAGGCGGGTGAAATCATCCGGGTCCACCCCGTTCCTGCCCCCGACCGGGCTTGCGACATGACCCAAGCCGCCGCTCTTGCCCCGTCCCAGCGACCAATATTCGAACATGCGCGGCGTGCCATTGATCGCAGCGAAGCCACCTCGTTCCGCAATCACGCCGAGAAGCCCCAGCTGCATCGCAAACCCGCCCGCGACCGCTTTGCTGCTCGGCGGCTTGCCGGTCTTGTAGTCCACAATCGCCAGCGACCCGTCCGAGAGTCGATCGATCCGGTCGGCCACGCCTTTGAGCGCGATGCCCGCCAGTTCGATCCTGCCCTCGATTTCCGACCCGAGTGGAACACGGCCCTCTTCCCTGCGGCGGGCGACCTCAGCGGCGACCCAGTCTATCGCTTCCATGAGCCGCGGCTGCCACAGGGCGCGCATCAACGGATGCGCATCGGCGCCGGCGAGCAGCGCCTCGGCGCGGGGGCGCAGGCGCTCCGGGTCGCAGCCATCGTCCTCCAGCCAGCGTTCCAGTATCTTATGCACTGCGCTTCCTCGCCAGGCGGCGCTGGGATCCGCATCGATCGGATCGAGTGCGGACAGCTTCAGCATGCGGCGTGCGTAGAAGGCGTAAGGATCGGCCTTGAGGCGGTCCACTTCGGTCACGGAGATGGCACGCGGACGATCGGCTGCCGGCGGGCAAGGTACCGGCCGCTGTGCGGGTCGATATACGGCAGGACGATCGAGCGCCGCGGCTCGGCTGCGATGCAGCGGCGCGCGGGTAAGTCCGCCCGTCATCGCCTCCAGTCGCAGCCAGAAGCGGGAAGCGACCGCGGGGGACCGCGCGTCGCGCCGCGCCCGGGTGACCAAGACTTCCCTTGCACCCAGAGCAGTGGCGAAATCATGCGCCGAAAGGCCGATCCGCCGCTCCAGCCCGGGCAAGCCAAGTTCCGCACGAATCCGCGGTGCCAGCCATGGGTCAGGTGCGGGCAAAGCCGGCCATACACCCTCGTTCAGACCTGCCAGGACCAGCAGGTCGGCATGCTGCAGGCGTGCCTCGATCAGGCCCCAGATAAAGATGCGCGGATGCTGTCCGTAGGGTGGGCGGACGGTTTCACTGCGCAGAAGAAGCTCAAGGAACGGGGTCAGCCCGCACGGCTGGAGCAATTGCGGGCTTTCATCGGCCGCATCCTCCAGGGCAGCGAACAGGTCGGCCGCAAGCCGTCCTGCCTGCCCTGCCCAGGCCTGATTGCCCGTAAGGTCCGATGCGACTTCGCGGATCACCTCCAGGATCGTCCGCATCGATCCGCCCGAACAAAAAGCCTTTTCGAGCGGCTGAAGGCGCGGCCGGGCGGTGGCCCACCACAGCCCCGCCTCCTCGCGCCGATCCCTGTCCCGCCCGCTAAGATCGGCCAGGTGATGATCGATCCCGTCCAGCCCGGCCGCCGGCCGCGGTCCTCTCAGGACAAGGTCGAGCTTGCGAACGCCGCTCAACCAGGCGAGCCGCTGATCACCACGCATCACCAGGGGGTGCTTTAACAAGGTGAGCAGCGGCACCGGAGCGAAGGACTCGGCCGCCGCTTCCGCCAGTGCCAGCAGGAAGGTACCCGCCGGCGTTTCGGACAGCGGGCGGCCCGCGCTGTCATCAGCCTCGATGCCCCAGCGACGAAGATGGGCAGCTACCCGCCGGGCCAGAGCCCGATCGGGTGTCACGAGCGCCGCCGTGCGCTCAGGCGTTTCCAGCGCCTCGCGCAGCGCCAGCGCGACAACCTGTGCTTCCTCTGCAGGATCAGCCAATTCAAGCGCGCGAACCCCGCTCAGACGACGTTCCGCAGGCTTGAGCGCCTGCCACCGTTTCGTCATCGCGGCCGGCAGCATCGCATGGGCGATCGCACGGCTGCGGACAGCCGGCGCATCATGCCCTCCCCCCCACCGCCATGGACGGACTTCGCCCCGCCCAACGTCCATGAGGTCAAGCAACCGCTTCAATTCATATTGCGGATGAGTCTCCAGTGCCCGGCGACGAAAGCCTGTACCGGGATCGGGCTCGTGCGGACCAAGCGCATTCCAGGCATCCTGGTCCAGATCGAGATCGAGGCCGGGGAATATCACGCTCCCTCTCTCCATCCGTGCAACACGGTGCAAGACCGATGCAATGGCCGGCGCGGAGCTGCTGATGCCGGCTGCCATCACGAAGCCGGGCGGAGGTGTGCAGCGCCATTTGCGCGCAAGCGCATCCAGCAGGCGATTGCGCCGATCCGCAAGATCGATCTCGCCGCGTGCTGCCAGCAGTCGCGGCCATTCGGATAGAATGATCTCAAGCCGGTCAAGTGACCTTTGCCAATGCTCGGACAGGTCGGGAGTATTGGCAGCCAAATTCCTGAGCCTGGACGGTTCCACCTGTTCGACGAGCAACTGGTCGAGCGTGCGGGCGAGGTCCTGCGCCAGGCGCAACGCCTCGCCTGCCTCCATCTGTCCACCCGCATGCCGCTGGACAAGGCGCGCCAGCAGCATCAGGCGCTGCATCGGCTCAATGGCGGGCGGCACCTCCCCATCATCGCTATCGATCGGATCCAGCGCTCCGCCGATCCGCTCGTCCATCTCAGGGTCGCCGACCGGCACGAGGCGTGGAAGCAGAAGCCCCTTGTCCGACCGGCGCACGAACGCGTCCGTCACGGTGCGGACCGCACGGTTGCTGGGGAGCAAGATGATGCCGCCCGCCAATCCGGCAGGCTCACGTCCGTGAAGCGCAATCACGCCAGCTGCCAGCGCGTCGGCAAAGGCCCGGTGCGGCGGGATGGTAAAGACGGAGGGTCCGCTCATTCGTAAGCGGTAGCGGCAAACCGGGGCATCAGGCCAGAGCGCGGATCAACCCGCGCTCAGCATTTCTTCGGTTCTGCGCACATTTTCGGGCGTTCCGACATCGAACCACAAACCGTGGTGGACCATGCCGAAGCAACGGCCTTCCGCCATTGCGCGATCCCATAGCAGGTTGGTCGAAAACGCTCCCTCCGGCAGGTCTCCGCGTAGAAGTCGCTTCGAGACAAGCTGGATTCCCGTGTAGACAAAGGGAGCAACGACGCCCCGTCTGCGACGGCGAAGTTCCCCACTCGCCTGCATGTGAAAATCGCCTTGTCCACCATGGCCGGTCGCACTCGCCAGAGGGACCAGCAGCAGCAAGACGTCCATCCGATCCTCGTCCCAACCGGACGCAAGCAGGCGCAAGGAATCGACCGGCCCATCGATCCAGACATTGTCGGAGTTGATCACGAAAAAAGTATCGGCAGCGATGAGCGGCAGCGCCTTGACCAGCCCACCGCCCGTCTCCAGCAACCGTTCGCGCTCGTCAGACACAATGATCTCAAGGCCTTGCACGCGGTGCTTCAGATGAGCCTCCAACGCATCGGCGAGATAATGGACGTTGACCACCGCCCGCTTGACCCCTGCGGCCTTCAGATGCTCCAGCGTGTGGTCGAGCAGCGTCTGCCCATTCACCTCCACCAGCGGTTTGGGCCGTGTGGCCGTCAGCGGGCGCATACGCTTCCCGAGGCCTGCAGCCATCACCATGGCGGTGTTCGGCGTGGGGCCATCCGGATCCGGACGGATGTAAAGCGGCGTCATGCCGGTGCTCCATCGGTCCAGGCAGGGGCACGACTCGCCTGCGGTATATTGGCGTCGAACCAGGCGCGGACCGGCGCCAGCGACGGATGCGCCAGGTCACGCTCCAACAACCCCCACATACGCGGCTGGAAACCGGTATAATGCGGCTTGCCGTCACGCTTCCATAAGCGCGTGAACACGCCCAGGATCCGGGTGTTGCGCTGGGCTGCCAGCGCCCAATAGGTATGTTCGAAAGCGCGACTCTGGCCGGTCGCTTCCATATAGCGGTCTATCATCGCGCGCTCGACCTGCGGTGTCACGTCGCGCCGCGCATCCTCCAGCACAGAGGCCAGATCATATGCGGGGTGCCCGTTTACGGCATCCTGAAAATCGAGAAGCCCTAGATGGCGGACACCGGCGCGCCCGTCGACCAGCATGATGTTCTCGGCATGAAAGTCGCGCAGCACGGTCACGGGCCCAAGTCCGTCCTGGGTCACCGGCCCAAGCACTGCGATCCAGGCCGCACGGTAAGACTCAACGTCAACATTCAGCCCCAAGGTCTTGCAATACCAGTCTGGAAAGAGCTGCAACTCCTCCAACCACCGCTCCAGCCCATGCTCGCCAAGTCCGCCCATGGCAGGTTGCCGATGCAGGTGGACAAGCAGGTCCACGGCGAGGCTGTAGAGCTCCGTCTCCCGCTCGGGACTGGCATCCAGCGTCTCGCGGAGCCGCACGTCGCCAAGATCGTCCAGCAGGAGCAGGCCCTGGTTTAGGTCGCGCGCAAGGATCGCCGGCGGCGACAAACCTGCCCCCGTGAGCCACTCTGCCACGTTGACAAAGGGGCGCGGATCCTCGTGCGGCGGCGGCGCGTCCATCAGCACGGCGCGACGTTCGCCATCGATGACGCGGAAATAGCGGCGGAAGGACGCATCGCCGGCAAGCGGCTTTATCTCCGCTCCGCCCCAGCCATGGGCAGCAAGGAAGCCGGGAGCGGACGCAGGCGGAATCATCACAAGGGCCATCGGGCTCCCCAAGCGGCGGGCACCTGCGCTGTCAAGGCACGGCTCCCGTCCGCTTCGACCACAAGGTGCAGGCACAAGCTGTCGCGCCATAGCATCGCGCCCATTCGTTCGGGCCACTCGATCAGCAGCGCGCCGCTTTCCCGCCCCTCGTCTAGCGCAAGCTCGTCCAATTCGACCCGATCCTCGATCCGGTAAAGATCGACATGCCACAACGGCAACCTGACCTCCGGCGGATCATAGGTGAGCACAATCGGGAAGGTCGGGCTTGCCGCTTCGCTTTGGAGACCAAGCCCTTCCAGTACGGCGCGACTGATCGTCGTCTTGCCGGCACCGAGTTCCCCGAACAACGCGACCACGTCGCCTTCGCGCAGCACGCGCGCCAGACGATGGCCGAGATCACGGCTGTCCGCCACGTTCTCAAGCCGCATCAACGCCCCCTCGGCAAGAACACGGTCACACTTGTGCCCACGCCGACGGCGGAGTCGAGCCGCATGCTGCCGCCATGCGCCTCGACTATCTGCCGAGCAAGCGGCAGTCCCAGGCCGAGCGAACCCCGCTCACCGCGTGCATCCTCAACCGCCCGGCCAAATCGTTCGAACACCCGCGCCTGATCTTCCTCGGCGATCCCGCAGCCATTGTCGGATATAACGATCTCGACAGCCCGGCTGCTGCCTCCCGCGCGGATGAGCACGCGTCCCCCCTCCCCTGTATAGGCAATGGCGTTGCGCACCAGACTGCCGAGCGCCTGAGCCAGCCGCTTGCCATCGCCCGTCACCTCACCTGAGGCCGGGTCGAGCTCCAACGCTACCACGATGTCCTTTCCAGCCGCCGCATTTGCTTCCTGCTCCGCCACCTCGCCGCACAGCGCGCCTATGTCGACCTGCTCATCGGCCAGGGGCAAGGGGCCTATATCGCTCTGCGTAAGGTCCAGGACATTGTCGACCAGCATGCTTAACCGCTCGGCAGAGGCGGTGATCGCGGCGACATACTCGCTCGCGGCGGGTGGAAGCGGGCCCGCATAGCCCGCGGCCAGCATCTCAGCGAAGCCGTTGATCGACGTGAGCGGTGTGCGCAATTCGTAGCTCATGTTGGACATAAACGCCGTCTTCACGCGATCCGCCTGCTCCAGTGCGTCGTTCCGCTCGCGTAGCGCGCCTTCGATCCTGCGACTGTCCGTTATGTCCAGCATGGTGAACAGGGCATTCCCGTCCGGCAGAGGAACGGCCGCGAATGCAAAATCTCGCCCGTCCGCAAAACCGACCCGTCCATTGCGCTGCTTGCGTTCCACCGTGGCGCTGCGAACCAGCTCACGCACGTAGGACGCGAGACTGCGCCGCTTCAGTTTGCCCGCGATGCCGGGCAACAGCGCGTCGATGCGCGGATGCGCGGCAAGCTGCTCTTCCTCGAAGCCCCAAACCTCCCGGAAACGATCGTTCCACAGGTAAAGCCGTCCGTCGGACGCGAACACGCCGATGGCCTCGAAAAGATTGTTGAAGGTGGCTGTGCGAACCCTGAGCAGGGTATCGCGCGCGCTCGCCAGTTCGTTCTGCTCCGTTCGATCTTCGAAGATCAGCAACAGCCCGCCATCGGGCAAGGGTTGCGGCACGACCCGAAGGTGCTTGCCACCGGGCAGCAGCCAGTCTTCCTCCATGGCCTCGTCAGACAGAAACCAGCTGCGCTTATCCCGCTTCCAATCGGGAAAGTCCCTGACCTCGGGCAAAGCACGCCGTTCCCGCAATCTGTCGAGCAGCCGGTCGAATTCCGGATGATCCCCCAGAAAGTCTGCGCCGAGCCCGAACAGCCGCATGAAGGGACCATTCGCGAATATGACATGGCGATCCCGCCCGAACTGCACGACACCCGCCGAGAAGCGGTCGAGCAAGTCCCGCTGCGCCTTGACGAAGCGTTCCAACTCGGCTCGCGCCTGCTCGCGTTCCTCGACATCGATAGCGTAGCCTGCGACGCCCCCGCTGATGGGGATCTCAACCACGTGCATGATGCGGCGCGTACCCGCGATTGTGGCGGGGACGGTACGCGAGACGGGCTCGCCTCCTTTCAGCACAGAGGCTGCCCGCGCAAGCGCGCTACGCCCTTCCCCCTCGTCGATCAGTTCTATGCCTGATCGTACCACGGCAAGCGCCGCCCCGCCTTCGACAGCACGTACATATGCGCCGTTGACCAGGGCAAGCCGGAGATCGGGCCCGCGATACCAGATCGGAAAGGGTGCGGCTTCGAGCAGACCGGTCAACGCATCGACGGTGGCGGAGAGCCGGTCAGTGTCAGCATCGTGCGTGTGAACCATCTGCTCCTGCAGAGGAGTCTCACTGAGCCACAGCAGCACGGTTCCACGAGGGAAGGTCTCCGGCGCCAAGTGGCCCTGGCAGGCAACCATTCGGCTGCCCCCCCCCAGAGCAAGACTGTGCGAAAAGGTAGCGCCACTCGCCGCGGTCGCGTTGATCAGGCGCAGGAGATCCTCGGCTTGAGCGCGAGGGACCATCCGCTCGATGCGCTGTGTGCCAGGCGCCACCCCGATGAGCACGGCTGCCCGCTCGCTCACTTCAATGTCACCGCTGGGAAGGCAGACGAGGTACGGTGTTGGCGACGCGGCAAGCAACGCCTCGCCGCGCGCCAGGCGGCTGCCGACCGCCTCTGCCATTCGCGCTGCATGTAGACCGTGCAGTGTCGCCCAGATGGCAACGCCCATCCAGCCGCCGCAGCACATCGCCACCAGCACGAGGAGAAAGGGAGGCAGTTCTAGCACGGGTACGGCATGGCTCTGTACCCGATCCTAATGGCTGATCAGCCGCGGTGGAAGCGCTTCGCGAGCTTCACATGATCGCGTCATCGGCGGCCACGAAAAACGAAAGTCTAAGCCGTTTCTCACCGGATGAATTGGCAAGAAAATGGGGGCAGGCGATTGCTCGTCCGCCCCCAATTCTCCGCTACAGTCGTCTTAGAAGCCGACGGTCGCGCCCAAGCGGAAGTACCGCCCGAGCACACCCGGGAAGTAGGTGACCGTGCCGCCGCCGGTGGGAGCGGGAAACGGCGGTTCCTGATCAAACACATTGTCGACGACCATGCGGAGCGCAAACCGTTCGTTGACCTCGTAAGACAGGCCGATGTTGGTGAAGACGACGTCGCCCACGCCGTTTGGGGTCCGGAACGTCGGCGATTCGTCGGGATCATAGACCGCGGGCCCGAAGTAGTTGAGCTGTGCGTAGCCGCCGAACGCGCCGTTATTATAGTTGATGCTGCCCGACGCCTGGTGACGCGAATAGCCGATCGATCCATTAGTTGTCGTCGGAGCAGCGTTCGCGGAAGCACGCGACGTGAGTGTATCGAGATACTGATAGCTGCCATTCAGGGCGATGCTCGACCGCTCGCCGAGGAATGGGGTGTTGATGCGGTAATCAACAGCCGCAAGGATGCCCTTGTACCGTAGCTCGGCGGCGTTGAAGTACCCACTTTCGATGAAAGTAAGTTCGCCATAAGCCGGGCTGCTGGCGGGCACCGAGAAGTCACGTTCGATGCGGTCGCAGAATTCGTTGTTCGGATAATCGGCTGCATCGTAGCAAGCCTCGACGACGTCGGTGCCTGCAAACTGCGTGATGACGTCGCGAACCTTGATGTCCACGTAGTCGATCGTGATGTTCAGCCGCGGAATGAAGCTCGGACGAAGCACTGCTCCGATCGAAAATGCGTCAGACTTTTCGTTTTCCAAGCCCGGGTTGCCGGCAACAGCCTGAAGGAAGCTGCCGTCATCCGAACCAGCATCGAAATTGGCGGGGAGGCCGGCCGCAAGACAGTTCGCCTGGCGGGTCGCGGGATCTGGGCCATTCTCCAGATTGTTCTGGTCGCAAGGATCCTCAGCGAAGTCGTAGAACGAGCTTGAGGGATTGAAAGCCTCGGTGATGAACGGCGAGCGAATTGCGCGCGTGAAGTTACCACGGAAGGTGATGTCGCTGATCGGCTGCCAACTGGCACCCGCCGTCCAGGTCAGATCTCCGCCCGCGACTGAGTGATCGACATAACGGGCCGCACCGTTGATCTCGAGCGAGCGGATGAACGAAATGTCGTTCTCCGCGCTGATCAGCGGCACGCGAAGTTCGCCGAAGACTTCATCCGTATTGTACTGACCGCTGATCGGTAGAATGATGACGGACTGGCCAAACGCCACGCGGTCATCGGTGGGATCGCCGTTCTCGTCCTCGTCGACAGTGGGATCCGCATCCGGACCGCCGGCATAATAGGCACCTGGATCGAAGCGCTGCCGCTCGTCCCTATGCTCATAGCCAACGGCGAAGTTGACGGTGCCGCCGGGAAGCTCAAACAAGCCGCCAGTAAGCGAAACGGTGCCGATCTTCTGCTCGTTGACAGACTTCGGCCGAGCAATCGCGGTGACGTAGTCCCTGGCAGCTTCCGACACCTGCTGTCCGAACGGGTTCAGCGGAGCACATGTCGAGCTGATGGTTTCGATGGCAGCGTTCGTGCTGCCCGGACGACAGACGATGTTGCCGCTCGCGTCGCGTACCGCATCCAGAGCATTGAACAGGTTCTGCGTGACAAGAACCCGATTTTCCGCCTTCGTGGTCGAACGGCCGTAATTTCCGACTGCCTCGAACGTCCACTCGCGGCCGCCTACGTTGAACGTGCCGTCAACTCCGAGCACGCCGCGGTAGATGTCGACCTGCCCGATTGAACGACCCGACGTCAGGTCGGCGTTGGCACGGTTGAGGTAGAATTCGTCTCCCTCCGCCTGTGCCTGGATGATCGCGCGTGCCTGATCCGTCAGGAACGGATTGTCGACGCTGAGGATGAAGGCACCAGACGGCGTCCCGGCGGCGTTGAAGAAATACTCGTTGTAATTGGGCTGCGCACGAAGGTTCGTGCCTTCGCTATGCGAATACCAGCCTTCACCGAACAGGCGGACATTGTCCGTCAGCTCAAAACTGGTCGTGGCAACAGCGCTGTAACGTTCCGTGTCAGTCCGAAGATTGACGAACTGATTGACCGAAACGGCGTTACCGCCGGACTGAACACCCTCGAACGAAGTCGGGAGACCCGTCTCGGGGTCGATCGGACCGGTCAGCTGGCCGAAGTCGAGCTCTATGAGATTACCCGTGGCATCAAAGCGCAACGGACGGCCAGCCGCGTTGGTGAAAGCAGCGAGCGGGTAATCAGGGCCGAGCAGACCCGCGCTGAGCTCCGGGCTAAGCGGATAGAAATCGAACTTGGTAGGGATGCCGAACTCCGAGCTGCCTACGTAGCGAGGGTCAGGAAACAGCACATTGGTGAATTCGCTGTCAGGGTCATTGGCCGTGGCGAATGCACGATTGTACAGGTTCGCGCGATCGAACGCGACCAATCCCCTGCTGCGATTATATTCGCCCGCAATCGAGAAGTTGCCACGACCATCAGCGAAATTCTTGCCGAACAAGCCGCGGAACCGGTAATTGGGAGCATCACCCTGCTCAGAGATGCCATATTGCGCGTCGAGTTCCGCACCCTCGAAGTCACGTTTCAGAATGATGTTCACGGTGCCGGCGATCGCGTCCGAGCCATAGATCGGCGCGCCGCCGATCACGATGGTTTCAACACGCTCGACGAGCTTGGTTGGGACGACGTTGAGGTCGACCTGGTTGCCGCCCTGTCCGGTCGGGCCGAAGATAGATGCAGTATTCGAGCCGACGAAGCGACGACCGTTCATGATCACGAGCGTGCGCTCGGAGCCGAGGCCAAGGAAGTTCACGAAATCCTGGCCTGCGCCGAAGCTGGACTGCGCACCGACAGGGCTGTTCCCGGGGACGCCGAACGCCGGAAGTTCGTTCAACGCCTGACCAAGCGTTTCGAAGCCGCGTGCCTCAATCTGCGCCGAGTTCACCACGACTGCCGGCTCGACGGTATCGAAGTTGGGACGGGCGATGCGCGACCCGGTAACAACGATTTCCCCATCCTCAGGCGCCCCAGCCTGAGGGGCTTCCTCGCTCACGATCGAGTCGTCAGCGCCGTCGGCTTGCTGAGCCTCAACTTGCTGCTGCTCGGTCTGGGCAATCGCCGGGGTGGCGAAAGTCAGCGCGACTGCCGCAATCGAGACAGTCGACAGGATGGTGGCGGATACACGACGCATGGAGCAAGTCCCTTGATTGCAAACTAGTTGCAGGGACTCTCGCTCAATAGATCACAAAAGAAAACTGATAGCACCCTGCCGACGCAGTAAATGGCAGACGTGTCACATTAATGTCACTCGTCAGAGCAAGGAAGGCGACCAATCATCGGGACCGGCCGCCTCCCACACTAACCTATTATACTTAGTAGCGATAATGTTCGGGCTTGAACGGCCCTTCCACCGGCACGCCGATATAGTCGGCCTGCTTTTGACTGAGCGTGGTGAGCTTGACGCCCAGTTTCTCGAGGTGGAGCGCGGCGACCTTTTCGTCGAGATGCTTGGGCAGGACGTAGACGTCGTTCCCGTACTTCTCGGCGCCCGTCCAAAGCTCGATCTGTGCCAGCACCTGATTGGTGAAGGACGAGGACATAACGAAGCTGGGGTGACCGGTGGCGTTGCCGAGGTTCACAAGGCGGCCCTTGGACAGGACGATCAGCTTCTTGCCATCCGGGAACTCGACCTCATCCACCTGCGGCTTGATCTCGGTCCACTTCATGTTGCTCAGCGCACCGATCTGGATCTCGCTGTCGAAGTGGCCGATGTTGCACACGATCGCCATGTTCTTCATCTCGCGCATGTGATCGAGCGTGATGACGTCGGCATTGCCGGTGGCGGTGACGAAGATGTCGGCGCGCTTGGTCGCCTCTTCCATGGTCACGACCTCGAAACCCTCCATTGCCGCCTGAAGCGCGCAGATCGGGTCGATCTCGGTCACGAGGACGCGCGCACCGCCGTTGCGGAGCGACTGGGCCGAGCCCTTGCCGACATCGCCGAAGCCGGCGACGCAGGCGACCTTGCCAGCAAGCATCACGTCGGTGGCGCGACGGATCGCGTCGACGAGGCTCTCCTTACAACCGTAAAGATTGTCGAACTTCGACTTGGTAACGCTGTCATTGACGTTGATTGCCGGGAAGGGGAGCTTGCCCTTCTTGGCGAGGTCATAGAGGCGGTGGACCCCGGTGGTGGTCTCTTCCGACACGCCCTTGATCGTCTCGACCGTCTTGGTGAGGTAGCCCGGACGCTCGGCCAGGAACTTCTTCAGCGTCGCCGCGAAGATCTCTTCTTCCTCGTTGGTCGGCGCGAACAGTTCCTCACCCGCCTCGACGCGCGCGCCCCACAGCGCGAACATGGTGGCGTCGCCGCCATCATCCAGGATCATGTTGCAGGTCTGGTCCTGACCCCAGTCGAAGATGCGGACGACATAATCCCAATATTCTTCCAGCGTCTCGCCCTTGACGGCGAAGACCGGCACGCCCGAGGCGGCGATCGCGGCCGCGGCATGGTCCTGCGTCGAGAAGATGTTGCACGATGCCCAGCGGACCTCGGCGCCGAGCGCGGTCAGCGTCTCGATCAGCACGGCGGTCTGGATGGTCATGTGGAGCGAGCCGACGATGCGCGCGCCCTTGAGCGGCTGCGAAGCACCGAATTCCTGGCGCAGCGCCATCAGGCCCGGCATCTCGGTCTCGGCGATCTCGATCTCCTTGCGGCCGAAACCGGCGAGGGCGATGTCGGCGATCACATAATCGTTGAACGCGGGCTGGGGCTGACTCGCCACGGTGAACTCCTTGAGGCTGTTGATTAGGTGGGACTGCTCGCCCCTGCCCTTAGCCGCTGCCTCGCCGAAACTCAAATATAAAGATATCTTTATATGTGCGCGGCCAGATCACGCATTGCCGGTGCCACTCGCCAGCAGTCGCGCATCGATACCAGCATCCGCAAAGGCTGCGGACCAGCGCGATCCCACATCGCAGTCGAACAGGATGTGCTCGTTGGCAGGCGTGTTGAACCAACCATTGCCGACCAGTTCGTCCTCCAACTGGCCGCCCGTCCAGCCGGCATAGCCCAGCGCTGCAATCCAGCGGCTCGGCCCTTTACCCTCAGCGATGGCGCGAAGGATGTCGAGCGTGGCCGTCAGGCCCCATCGCCCCGCCACGTTCATGCTCTCCTGCCCACCCCAGTCTAGGGAGTGAAGGATGAAACCCCGTTGCGGCTCGACCGGCCCGCCGACGTGGATGGGAACGTCCGGCGCCAAACCGGGCTCGATCTCGAGTTGGCGTAGCAGTTCGTAGAAACCGATCCGCGGAACGATGCGGCCAAGACCGATGCCCAACGCGCCATTTTCATCATGCATGCACATGGCAATCACCGCCTTCTCGAAGCGCGGATCGGCCATGCCGGGCATCGCCAGTAGCAATTGACCGGTAAGATAACGGGGTTCTTCCATAAGGCGATTATGAAGATGAGGAGGCCTCGGCTCAACCGACAAAGCCCTGTTCGGCGTTAGCCGCGCTTGCTAGTGCCGCATCCTACTATCAGGAGACATGAACATGGCCATCGCCGTTGGAGACCGTATTCCCGACCTCACGCTCACCAAGGCGACGGCCGATGGCCCGCAGGCCGTGGAATCAGCCGATTTCTTTGCGGGTAAGACGGTCGCCCTCTTCTCCGTGCCCGGCGCGTTCACGCCGACCTGCTCGGCACGCCACTTGCCCGGGTTCGTAGAAAAAGCTGACGAATTGAAGGCCAAAGGCGTGGACGAGATCGCCTGCACGGCCGTCAACGATCCGTTCGTGATGAAGGCTTGGGGCGACAGCTCCGGCGTTGGCGAGTCCGTCACCATGCTGGCGGATGGCAATGGTGCATTTGCCGATGCAGTCGGCCTGACGATGGATGGCGCCGCCTTCGGCCTCGGCAAGCGCGGGCAGCGTTATTCGATGCTGGTGAAGAACGGCGTGGTGGAACAGCTCCATGTCGAGCAAGCGGGCGCCTTCGAGGTGAGCAGCGCCGATTACCTGCTCGAGCGCCTCTAATTCATTCGTCGGAAAGCAGGGAGTCGGCCTTCGATAAAGCCGGCTCCCTGCTTCGCAGGCGAGCGGGATTATTCCTCTATCTTGATGATCACTTCGTCCGGACGCACGAGCCCGAGCTCGCGGCGAACCATTTCGTCGGCAAGGTCAGGATCTGCCCTGCGCGGATCGAGCAGGCTGGCGCGATGCTGCAGCCGCGAACGTTCCTCGCTGAGACGCGCAAGCTCGACGCTCTTCACCTCCTTCTGACGGCGGTAATCGCCGAAGGAGAGGATGCCGTTGGCACCCATGATAGCGTATCCCAGAAAATTGACGATGATGAGCACCGCAATGGCCGGCAAAGCCGCCCTGCGGATGAGTTCCAGCGTGTTTCGGGTGCCGGCGAGCATGCCCCTTCAGAATCAGGAAACGCCCGTTGAATCAAGAGGATTCGACGGGCGTCTGCAATAAAGTCAATACAGCTCCGGAACGTTAGCCGTGCAGCCTGGTTTAAGTGCCGCCACCATTCCGGCATCTTGCCAACCACTCGACACTGGCAGCTGCGGTGTGGGCGGCAATGCAGGTTGAGCCGCGGTTCAGCCCCTGCGGGCGAAGATGCTCCGTCCTGCATAATGTGCCTGCGCATCCAGCTCCTCCTCGATGCGGATCAGCTGATTATACTTGGCAAGCCGGTCGGAGCGGGCAAGGCTGCCCGTCTTGATCTGCCCGCAATTGGTGGCAACCGCCAGGTCCGCGATGGTCGTATCCTCGGTCTCGCCCGAACGGTGCGACATGACCGCGGTATAGCCCTCACGCTGAGCCATGCTGACGGCCTCAAGCGTTTCGGACAGCGTGCCGATCTGGTTGACCTTGACCAGCAGCGAATTGGCCAGTCCTTGCTCGATGCCCATGGCGAGGCGCTTGGGATTGGTTACGAACAGGTCGTCGCCGACCAGTTGGACCTTGCTACCGATCTTGTCGGTGAGCGCCTTCCAGCCCTCGAAATCGTCCTCCGCCATGCCGTCCTCGATCGACAGGATCGGATAGCGCGCGGCGAGATCGGCGAGATAGTCGGCCATTTCGACGGGCGAGAAGGACTTGCCCTCACCCACCATTTCATAGCGGCCGTTCTTGAAGAATTCGGTGGCTGCGCAGTCAAGCGCCAACACCACGTCGTCCCCAGGCTTGTACCCGGCCGCTTCGACCGACCTCATGATGAAGTCGAGCGCATCGGTCGTGGAACTGAGCGCCGGCGCGAAGCCGCCCTCGTCGCCTACACCCGTTGCAAGTCCCTTTTCGCCCAACTTCTTCTTGAGAGTATGGAAGATCTCAGCACCGCACCGCACGGCTTCCGCCAGGCTGGCGGCGCCGACCGGCATGACCATGAACTCCTGGAAGTCGATCGGATTGTCCGCATGCTCGCCGCCGTTGATGATGTTCATCATCGGCACGGGCAGCACCTGCGCCGACACGCCGCCAACATAGCGGTAGAGCGGCAGGCCGCGCGCATCGGCAGCCGCCTTGGCGACGGCAAGGCTGACCCCGAGTATCGCGTTGGCGCCGAGCCGGCCCTTGTTCGGTGTGCCGTCCAGCTCGATAAGCAAGCTGTCTATCTCGCCCTGATCTTCGGCGTCGTAGCCGGCGATAGCCTCGAAGATCTCGCCCTTCACCGCCTCGACTGCCTGGGTTACGCCCTTGCCCAGATAGATCGCCTTGTCGCCGTCGCGCTTCTCCACCGCCTCATGGGCACCGGTCGATGCGCCTGAAGGCACAGCGGCGCGGCCGGAGCTGCCGTCTTCCAGCAACACTTCAACCTCAACGGTAGGATTGCCGCGGCTGTCGAGGATCTGTCGGGCATGCACGTCGAGGATCGCGGTCATTTCGTTACGGCCTTGTGCTGATCTAAGGTGTTCCGAGCGGCTTATCGGGGCGCTCGCGGCGACGCAACTTTCCTTTCCGCAGACGGAACGGAAGTCGCGGCAAGGCCGTTCACGGCGCAACGATTTCAACTTCAGATTTCGACCAGGAGACACATGATGCCCCCTCGCGATCCCGAGCTGCCCGAAGGCACCGACCACATCATCAATGGCGCACTGGAAACCGGCAGCGCCTTCGATGAAACCACCAGCACGACTCCGGCAGACACCGGCTTCGGCGCATTGGAAGCCGGCGTGGGTAGTGCCGGCACCGGATATGGCAATGAAGGAGATACGGGGATGAGCGGAACCGAGAATACGGCGGGCGGCTTTGTCGCCACGTCCGGAGCAGACGATCTTGGCGGAACCAGCGCGGGAACCACGACGGCCGGCGCCGGTGGCGTGCAGGGCATCAAGGCACAGATCAAGGACGGCGCCTCGGGCCTGCAAACGCAGGCAGGCGACAAGATCCGGGCTTTCGCCGAGACGGGCAAGGGCCGTGCCACCGGCGCGCTCGACGACCTCACCAACATGGTTAATGACGCGGCCAGCCAGATCGACGAACGTCTGGGCGCCGAATATGGTGAATATGCGCGCCGTGCCGCCGATGCGGTTTCCGGATTTGCTGATACGATTCGCAACAAGGAAGTCGATGAGCTGTTCGAAGACGGCAAGGCACTCGTGCGCAAAAGCCCGGGCGTCGCCATCGGCGTCGCGGCCGTGGTCGGCTTCACCCTCGTGCGCGTCATCAAGGCCGGTCTCGAGGCGCCGGCGCAGCAGCGCGATGTTGATTTCGAGCCGAGCCAGCAGCTGACTGCCGGCACTGCCGGCACTGCCGGAACGACCAACGTCGAAGGATAAGGCCATGGACGCCCGGGTGAACAACCCCGATCCGACAGACCGTCCCATCGGCGAGCTGTTCGGACAGCTTGTCGAGGACGGACGCGATCTCGTGCGGACCGAAGTCGGCCTGTACAAGAAGATCGCCCTGTACCGTGTCGGCAAGGCCAAGACGGGTGCGATCGCCCTCGTGGCCGGCGGCTTTCTCGCTTACGCGGGACTGATCGCCTTCCTCGTCGGCATCGTCATGGGCCTCGCCGACCTGGTCGGACCGGTGCTGGGCGGGCTGATCGTGCTTGTCGTGACGAGCATCCTCGCCTTCATCCTGTTCCGCTTCGGCGCCGCGAAGCTCGCAGCGCTGGGCGGCGATCCCGACGAGATGGCGGCAATCGCCGCTGGGGAGCGGAACCCATGAGCAGCGGAACCAACCCGGGCCTCCACGACATCGAGGTGGCCAAACGTGACGCGGAACATGCCAAGCGGCGCCTCGCCTCGACAAGCGGCGCGCTCAAGGCACGGCTCAAGCCATCTGCCCTAGCCAACGAGGCCTGGACCGGCGTTCGTGAAAAAGGCAGCGAGCTTGCCGACGATGCCGTGCAAGCGGTCAAGGATCGTCCGCTGACCGCATCTGGCGTCGTTGCCGGCCTGGCGCTCTTCCTTGCCCGCGATTCCGTCTGGTCGACGGTGCGCGGCCTGTTCCGGCGCGAGGACGAAAGCCTGGTCACAACCAACATCGGCAAGCCCGACGACAATTACGACCTTGCGGCGCCTACGGTGTCGCGGTCCATCCATGAAGGAGCAAGCGCATGAGCGACATCGATCGTAACTCCCCGACTTATACCGACTCGACAGCCTCCGATACCGATGCGGGCAACGGCAAGCTTGCCAGCGTGAAGGCTAAGGCGAGCGACGCCTATCAGGCAGCGCGCGAACGTACGACCACCGCTTATGGGACGGTCAAGGACAAGACCGGTTCGGCTTACACCACTGCCCGCACCAAGACGTCCAGCGGCATCGACTCCAATCCGGTCGCTGCCCTAGTCGGCGGCCTGGCGATCGGTGGGCTGGTCGCCGCCCTCCTTCCCCGTACCGAGAAGGAAAAGGCTCTGTTCGGCACCTATGGCGCGAAGATCAACGACGGCGCCCGAACCGCTTTTTCATCTGCCAAGGAAGCAGGGATCGCGAAGCTCGATGAGCTTGGCTACAACAAGGACACAGCCAAGTCGAAGATCACCTCGCTGCGCAGCGACGTGGCAGAGATCGCCACCGCCGCCGCACAGCGCGCGCGCAACGGCTGAGCCACCCGCACGGCTTGATCGAAGCGGCGATCCTGCTAGGCAGCCCTCGACTTAGAGGAGCGGTCCGGCAGGGTCGCCGCAATGTTTTTGGGGATCATCGATGAGCGAGCTTCACCTGGTTTTCGGCGGCAAGGTCAAGGATCCGCAGGGCTTGGATTTCGCGGACCTCCCGTCGCTACACCTTGTCGGCCTCTATCCCGATTATGACAGCGCACTGGATGCGTGGCGCTCGAATGCACAACGCACTGTCGACGATGCCGAGATGAAGTACGTGCTCGTACCACTTCACAAGCTGCTGGAACCTTCGCTCTGAGAAGATAAGCGATCAGGCGCTACGTCGATAATCGGCGGTGATCACGCCAGCGTCGGCGAGTTCCGCTTCATGGCTCTCTTCCCGCCAGGTTTCAGCAAGCGCGGCCGCTTCCCACATCTTCATCGCGGGCAGTTCGAGCATGCGGTCGACCCACGCCTGCCCCACGGTCCCTACGTCCAATCCGTAGGTGCGAACGCGATAGGCCACTGGCGCATAGAAGGCATCGGCGACACTGAACTGCTCTCCGGCAAGGAAGGGTCCCCCGAAGCGCTCCAGGCCTTCATTCCATAGCTCACGAATACGCGCGACATCCCTGAGGAGAGCGTCGCGCATCGGATTTGGCGAGACCCGCACGCCGACATTCATGGTGCAGTCGTTGCGCAATGCGGAGAACCCGCCATGCATCTCGCAAACTGCGGAATAGGCCCACGCCCGTCCGCTTTCCTCACTCGGCCATATGCCGGGATGGCGCTCCGCGAGGTACAGGACGATGCCCAGCGAGTCCCAGATCGTGCGATCGTCGTCGATCAGCACCGGAACCTGTCCGGTCGGCGAGAAGGCGCGATACGCTTCGTAATTGACGGCTTCGGCGAACGGCTCAATCACATCCTCGAAAGGAATGTCGAATTGTCGCATGAGCAGCCAAGGACGTAGCGACCAGCTCGAATAATTCCGATTGGCGGTGATCAGCCGGTACATCTCAGCTCTCGTAGCGAGCGGTTGTCTTGGCGGCGATCTCCTCGGCCGTGACGCCGGGCGCCATTTCGATCAGCTTGAACGGGCTGCCATGATCGGGGCGCTGGAACACGGCAAGGTCGGTGACGATCATGTCGACTACGTTCTTGCCGGTGAGCGGTAAGGTGCAGGCGGGAATGAATTTTGGGTCACCGTTCTTGGACGTGTGCTCCATCACGACGATGATCTTCTTCACGCCCGCGACGAGATCCATCGCACCGCCCATGCCCTTGATCATCTTGCCCGGGATCATCCAATTGGCGATGTCCCCCTGTTCGGACACTTCCATGGCGCCGAGCACGGTCAGATCGATGTGGCCACCCCGGATCATCGCGAAGCTGTCCGAGGATGAAAAATAGCTTGATTGCGGCAACTCGCTGATCGTCTGCTTGCCGGCGTTTATGAGGTCAGGATCAACCTCATCTTCATAAGGAAACGGCCCGATGCCGAGCATCCCGTTCTCCGACTGGAGCGTCACGTCCATACCGGCCGGGATGTTGTTCGCGACCAGCGTCGGAATGCCGATGCCGAGGTTCACGTAAAAACCGTCCTTGAGCTCCTGCGCCGCACGCGCCGCCATCTGGTTGCGATCCCACCCCATCATTGCGCTCCTTGTGGCGACCAGCGCTTGTCCGCTGGAAAGACATCATCGAAATTGCCGCGTAAGCCTGGGCCGTAGACCGGATTGGGCAGGATGAACCAGCCATTGCCCCACAGGTTCGCGAAGGTCCCCCCCGTGACTGCATCGCGGCGGCCGGGCACCGACAAAGCGCGGGCGTTGAACAGGTCGGAGAAGTCACCCAGCTGATCGCCAGCCAGAGCCAGCACGCAATAGCGTGCCGCAACGCGGGAACGGCGGCCGTCCTTGGCCGATCCCTGATCGTCGTCACCGGACAGAAACAGGGTTTCGCCATGACGCGCCGGCCCCAGCCCCGCCGCCTGCAGTGCCGCCTCCGTGCCGGCAGCGTTGGCTGCCTTGCGATTTGAGTTGAACATCACCGTAACGTTCACCGCGCGGAGGGCACGAAGCGCCGTCACCGCGCCGGGCACGGGCGATACCGCCTGCGCCCCCGTTCGCTCCCATGCGGCCCAAACCTCCGGGTCATAACTGCGCCCCGAAAGCGCCTCGTCATATTCGTAACCGATATTGAGGAGGGCCGTTTCATCCACGTCCAGCATGACGGCAAACGGCTTGTTGCCGCACGGCACGAAACGGGGAGACGCCAGGGTCGCCCCCTCGGCAAGCACGACACTATCGCGCGGACGCGACTTGGCCGCCGCCAGCACATGGTCGCGAAAGGCGTGATAGATCTGGATGCTCGCGGCACCAGCCTCGCCCGATCCATAAAGCCACTGCATGGTCGACGGGGGATTACCCGGTGCGACAGGTACAGGTGGTATCGTCGCGCTGGTGCCTTCATTCCCCACTGCGACCACGCAGCCCGACAAAGCCAGGCCACCGGTCGCCAGCAAGGCGAAACGAAGCCGGCTCGTCACGCCGCCGCCTTGTCGCGCGTCATGCGGAACTCGATCTTCTTGTCGTAGGGCGCGCCCACGATCAGCCGCTTCACGTAAATGCTGGGCAGATGAATCGCGTCCGGATCGAGCACGCCCACTGGCACGATCTCCTCCACCTCGGCGACGCAGACCTTGCCGGCGGTCGCCATCGGCTGGTTGAAGTTGCGCGCGGTCTTGCGGAAGACGAGGTTGCCCGCCTCGTCCGCTTTCCAGCCCTTGATGATCGACAGGTCGGCGCGGATGCCGCGTTCGAGGATGTAGGTCTCCCCGTCGAAGTCCTTATGCTCCTTGCCTTCGGCGACCTGCGTGCCGACGCCGGTCTTGGTATAGAAGCCAGGAATGCCCGCGCCCCCTGCCCTGCACCGCTCGGCGAGCGTGCCCTGCGGACAGAATTCCACCTCCAACTCGCCGGACAGGAACTGGCGTTCGAACTCCTTGTTCTCGCCCACGTAGGACGAGATCATCTTCTTCACCTGCCGCGTGCGCAGCAGCTTCCCCAAGCCCTCATTGTCGATGCCGGCATTGTTGGAAGCGATGGTCAGGTCCTTCACACCCGACGCCTGGATCGAGTCGATCAGCCGCTCTGGAATCCCGCACAGGCCGAAACCGCCCGCACATATCGTCATGCCGTCGGACAGCAGGCCTTCAAGCGCAGCTTCGGCATTGGGGTAGATCTTCTGCATGCACGCTCCCCTTGTTCAGCCAAGCGGATAAGCGGCGATGCGGCAGGAGGTCAAGGAATCCGCGGTCGCTCGCCTGCCTCGCGGATCCGGTCCTCCTCCTTCATTCGTTCCTCGACACCGCCATCGACGCCGCGCCCCGCCTCCATGGGCTGGTGGAGCGTGCCGGACGTGGGCGGCGTCGGCGGAGCCTTTTCCATCTGCTCATGATGAGCGATGTTCGCCGACAGGCGCTCGGTGAGGTCGGGGAATATCGTGTGCATGGTGGAGGATGCCTGCGCCTTCCACCCCACCGGCAGCTCCTCGCGCGGGTGCACCGATACCCACACGATCGCCTCGGCCACCTTCCACGGATCGTCCATCGCCGCCATGCGCGGATTGCGGCCGCTATAATTAGCTGCATGGGGCCACCACGGCGTGTCGGCCGCCCAAGGCATCACCGTCACCACCTTGATCCGCTTGGATAGGCCCGCGAGCCGCAGTTCCTCGTTGAGCGTGCGCCCGAGCGCCCAGACGCCCGCTTTCGACGCCGAATAGCTGGCTTGGTAAGCCAAGGGCACCTGACTGTCGATCGAGCCGATGTTGACGAGCGTGCCGAAGCCCTGCGCCTTGAACTGCTGCACCGCCGACTTGCTGCCGTAGATCACACCCTTGAGGTTGATGTCGATGAGACGGCTGTGATCGGCAATCGGGATATCCTCGAACCGGCCGATCGCGCCGACGCCGGCATTGTTGATCCACACGTCGATGCGCCCGAACCGCTCGACCGCCGCAGCGGCGAGGCGTTCGACCTGTGCGGGGTCGGCAACATCTGTGGTGACCACCAGCGCCTGGCCGCCCGCGGCACGAACCTCGTTTGCCACTTCCTCCAGAAGCTCGGTCCTGCGCGCAGCGAGCACCACGTTGGCGCCGTTGCGGCCGACAATATTCGCGATGCCGCGGCCAAAGCCGCTGGAGGCGCCCGTCACCACATAGGTGCGATTGACGATCCGCGCCTGATCGCTGGTCCGCAGGTTGGTCGGCGTCGCGCATCCGCCGAGCAGCGCGAGGAACGCCAAGCCGAAGACCGTCAGGAAGTGGCGCATCATGCCCATGTCTTCAGCCCCTTTGTTTCGAGCCGGAGACGCATGCGGCGGCGGTAGGTTGCACCGCGCCGGGGCCAAGCTGATGCAGATCAGCGAGAATCCAACGTGGGCACGAAAAAGGCGGCCGACCCGCCGGATCGACCGCCTTGCTTGCAGACGTTTGAGGATCAGCCCTTGAGCTTCGCCAGCACGCCTTGGAGCTGCATGGCGTTGGACATGTCGCCCTCGACCTTCAGCTTGCCCATCATGAATGCCGTCATGCCATCCATCTGCCCGCCGGCAAGCTGCTGCCAATCGTCCCAGCTGACCTTGATTGTCGTGTCGGCCGCACCGTCGGCATCCTCGGTGACCTGGTTCGCCTGGCCGTCGAGCAGGATCGCACCCTCGCCGCCGAAGTCGAGGCGGACCTTCTTGCCGGGGATATAGGCCTGCTTCTCGGCAAGCGCGGCGACGAGTTCACTCTTGGTCATTAGTCTCTCCTTTGGGGAAGAACGGGGTTGCTGCCGAGGTACTTTACGTGAACGTAAAGTCAAGCGGGTTACAGGCCGAACGGATAGGTCTCCTCGGCGCCCGGCCGCTGTTCGCCGGGCAAAGGGGTGACCGCCTGCGTCTCGTCGAACCACACGAACGCGTCATATTGGTCTGCTAGCCGCGCCTCGGCATAATGGCTCCAGCGCTCCGTCTCCGGACGGTAGATGACGCCGATATAGCGCTCCAACCGCGGTTCGTTCAGCGCATGCCTCACCGCCTCCGACGCACCGCGAAGGTCGAGCAGGTGATGCTCCAGGCCGGCAGCGTGGAACAGCGCCTCGTGACTGCCCGCCATGGATGGCCGCACGGCTTTCACCTCGACCGGATCGTCCCAGTCGCTGGCGCAGGCGACGGTGCCGGCATGCGTGCCGAAGCCGATCAGCGCGGCATCGCCTCCGAAACGCTCCCGGCACAGCTGCCCGATATTGAGCTCGCCTTGGCGCCAGCCCATCGCCGTCGCCGCGGCATTGCCGATATGGCTATTATGCGCCCACACGATCGCCTTGGCATCGGGGCCCCTGGCCTCGAGCAATTGGCAGAGCGTCTCGAACATGTGCGTGTCGCGCAGATTCCAGCTTTCGGCCGAGCCGTGGAACATGGCGCGGTAATAAGCCTCGGCATTCTTGACGAGCCGGGCATTGGCAGCCGCG
The DNA here is from genome assembly GCA_934539295.1 of uncultured Allosphingosinicella sp. GTDB lineage: Bacteria > Pseudomonadota > Alphaproteobacteria > Sphingomonadales > Sphingomonadaceae > Allosphingosinicella. Next base: position 40,153 of record CAKTCN010000017.1, on the reverse strand, counting down.
TCGAGGAACTCGTCCCCATCCTGCGCCGCCAGTTCGGCGCGGCGTTCCTGCAATTCGCGCAGCATGTCGAGCACCGGCGCCTCGCACCGCGCATAGCCCTGGCTGAGCGACACGGCGCCATATTGCGCCGGGTCGCGACTGAAGGGAGACAGGCAGGCATAGCGCTTCCGCGCCACCGTCGCCGTCTCCGGATCGACATCCTCCAGATAATCGATGACCGCACGCATCGAGCCGGAAAGGTTGTAGAGATCGAGACCGTAGAAGCCGGTCATCGCCTCCGCCGGCAGCCCCTCGTTATGGTGCTTCAGCCAGCGGACGAACGCATCCACATCGGTATTGCGCCACATCCATAGGGGAAATCGTTCGAATGCCGCCTCCTCGCCGTCGCGCGCGGGACGGTGCCGGACGTAGCGATCGAGGGTGGCGGCATCGGGCCAGTCCGCCTCGACCGCGACGATGTTGAAGCCGTGCTCCTCGATGAGCCGCTTCGATATCGCCGCGCGTGCCCGATAGAATTCGGACGTGCCATGACTCGCCTCGCCGAGCAGCACCACGCGTGCCGAGGCGAAGCGGTCGAACGAAGCCCCAACGCCAGGATCGCCTAGATCGGGTAGCGGCTCGGCCGCCTCGGCGATGAGGCGGCACACGTCCTGGTCGGCAAAGACATCGATCATGCAGAGGCAAACCGATGCTTACCTTCGTCGTTCCAAACGCGTTCGAGAACCGGGTCGGATCAGATGAGGCCGGCCAGCGGACTGGAAGGATCGGCATAGCGCCGCTTGCCCATGCGCCCGGCCCTGTAGGCTAACCGCCCAGATTCGACCGCCAGCTTCATCGCCTGCGCCATCATCACCGGATCCTTCGCCTCCGCGATCGCCGTGTTCATCAGCACGCCGTCGCAGCCGAGCTCCATCGCCACTGCCGCGTCGGACGCGGTGCCCACACCGGCATCGACCAGCACCGGCACCTTGGCATTTTCCACCATGATGCGGATCATCACCTCGTTCTGCAGGCCGAGCCCGGAACCGATCGGCGCACCCAGCGGCATGATCGCCACTGCGCCCAGATCCTCCAGCCGCTTGGCGGCGATGGGATCGTCGGCGCAATAGACCATCGGCTCGAACCCTTCCTTGGCGAGGATCTCGCAGGCCCGCAGCGTTTCCACCATGTCGGGATAGAGCGTCTTGGCCTCGCCCAGCACTTCAAGCTTCACCAAAGTCCATCCGCCCGCCTCTCGCGCCAGGCGCAGGGTGCGAATCGCCTCGTCCGCCGTAAAGCAGCCGGCCGTGTTGGGCAGGTAGACGATCTTCTTCGGGTCGATATAGTCGGTCAGCATCGGCGCCTTGGGATCGCTGATATTCACCCGGCGCACGGCCACGGTCACGATCTCGGCGTCCGACGCCTCGACCGCCGCAGCATTCTGCTCGAAGCTCTTATATTTTCCCGTGCCGACGATCAGGCGCGAGGAGAAGGTGCGCCCGGCTACGGTCCATGTGTCGGTCATTATGCTCAACCACCCCCTACAAAGGTCACTATCTCGAAATCGTCGCCGTCCATCACCCTGATCTCACCGATCTGGGAGCGCGGCACCACCTCCAGGTTGCGCTCAACGGCGACCCGGGTCGGCTCCAGCCCCAGCTCTGCGGCGAGCTCGGCGATCGTCATCCCTTCGCGCACGCGTTTGTGCTGGCCGTTGACCGAGATCGATGCGGTGCCGTCGTCGTGCATGCTGCGCCTCATATTTGCGTGGATCGCACCGGCCATATAGGAAGGCGGCCATGGCGACGCTACCGACGATCTTCGTTCTGAACGGCCCCAATCTCAACCTGCTCGGCACGCGCGAGCCGGATGTCTATGGTTCCGACACGCTCGACGACATTGCCGGCATGCTGGAGGACCGGGCACGCGAACTGGACGTCACCGTGGATACGCGTCAGTCCAACCATGAAGGGCATCTCGTCGACTGGCTGCACGAGGCGCAGGCGATCGGCGCAAAGGCGGTGCTGCTCAATGCCGGCGCCTTCACGCACACGTCCATCGCGATCTACGACGCGATCAAAGCGATCAGCGTGCCGGTGATAGAGGTGCATCTGTCCAATCCGCACGCGCGCGAAAGCTTCCGGCACAGGAGCTATGTGTCGAAGGCGGCGCGCGGAACCATCGCCGGTTTCGGAGCGCTCAGCTATTTGCTGGCTCTGGACGCGGCGGCCCGTCTCTGACAGGACGCGCGCTTACGTCACGCGGCTGTCACATCGGCTGCGAAACGAACAGGGATATAGAAGAATGACCGACGAAACCGAGGCACGTGGCGCGATGGAGGTCGATACCGGCCTGGTCCGCACGCTTGCCGAGTTGCTGAACGACAGCGACCTTTCCGAAATCGAAGTGCAGGATGGCGACCGCCGCATCGTGGTGAAGCGCAAGCTGGCCGGCGCCGCCGCTCCCGTCTACGCCGCGGCCCCCGCGCCGGCTCCGCAGTCGGCCGCACCGGCGGCGGCACCGGTTGCCGCTGCGCCCGCCGACCATCCAGGCGCCGTCAAGTCGCCGATGGTAGGCACCGTCTATTTGGCCGCCGAGCCCGGTGCCAAGGCGTTCGTATCCGCCGGTGACAAGGTGAATGTCGGCGACACCCTGCTGATCGTCGAGGCGATGAAGGTCATGAACCCGATCACCGCCACGAAGGCAGGCACGGTTGTCCAGCTGCTGGTGGAAAATGGCCAGCCGGTGGAGTTCGACCAGCCGCTCGTCATCGTCGAGTAATCGGCCATGACGATCAAGAAAGTCCTGATCGCCAATCGCGGCGAGATCGCGCTTCGCATCCACCGCGCCTGCCATGAAATGGGTATCAAGACGGTCGCGGTGCATTCCACCGCCGACGCCGATGCCATGCATGTGCGCCTGGCGGACGAGGCCGTCTGCATCGGGCCGCCGCCAGCCGGCGAATCCTATCTCAACATCCCGAACATCATCTCGGCCGCCGAGATCAGCCATGCCGACGCGATCCATCCGGGCTACGGTTTTCTGTCTGAGAATGCGCGCTTCGCAGAGATTGTCGAGTTGCACAACATCATCTGGATAGGGCCCAAGCCCGAGCATATCCGGACGATGGGCGACAAGGTGGAGGCCAAGCGCACCGCCGGCGCGCTCGGTCTGCCGCTCGTGCCCGGGTCCGATGGCGCAATCCACGGCGTCGAGGAAGCCAAGGCGATCGCACGCGAGATCGGCTATCCGGTGCTGGTCAAGGCGGCCTCGGGCGGCGGTGGCCGCGGCATGAAGGTGATCCCGAGCGAGGATCAGCTCGAGACGCTTATGAGCCAGGCGCGGTCGGAGGCGAAGAATGCCTTTGGCGACGACACCGTCTATATGGAGAAGTATCTCGGCAATCCGAGGCACATCGAGTTCCAGGTGTTCGGCGACGGCAATGGGAAGGCCGTGCACCTGGGCGAGCGCGACTGCTCGCTCCAGCGCCGCCACCAGAAGGTGCTGGAAGAGGCGCCCTCGCCCGTCCTCTCCACGCAAGAGCGCGACCGCATGGGCGGCATCGTCGCCAGCGCAATGGCCGACATGGACTATCGCGGCGCCGGCACGATCGAGTTCCTGTGGGAAAATGGCGAATTCTACTTCATCGAGATGAACACCCGCCTGCAGGTCGAGCATCCGGTGACCGAGATGATCACCGGCATCGACCTGGTGCGCGAACAGATCCGCATCGCCAATGGCGAGGGCCTGTCGTGCGAGCAGGAGCAAATAAGCTTCCGCGGCCATGCAATCGAATGCCGCATCAATGCCGAGGATCCGCGCACCTTCGCGCCCTCCCCCGGCACGGTGAAGGCCTATGTCGCACCGGGCGGCATGCACGTGCGCGTCGATAGCGGCCTTTATGCCGGCTACAAGGTGCCGCCTTATTATGACAGCATGATCGCCAAGCTGATCGTCTATGGCACCACGCGCGAACGCTGCATCATGCGCCTCAAGCGTGCGCTGGAAGAATATGTGATCGACGGCATGAAGACCACGATCCCGCTCCACCAGAAATTGATCGAGGACCCCGAGTTCAAGTCGGGCGACTATACGATCAAGTGGCTTGAGGAATGGCTGGCGCGGGACGAGGCGTGACGCGGGCATGAGCGTCGCCTTCCGGCGCGAAAGCGACGAGGAGCATAAGGAACCCCGGTTTGAGATTCCGATCCCTGCCGGTCCCAACCTCGTCACCACGCGCGGTCTCTCCCTCACCGAAGCTCAGGTTGCAGAGTTCGAGACGCTGGTCGCCGGCGAGACGGATGAGGCCAAGCTAGAGGACGCCAGGCGCCATCTTCGTTACTGGCGCACGCGCCTGGCAACGGCGGAGCTTCAGCCTCCCGCATCGGGCGAGCAGGTTGCGTTCGGCACTCGCGTGACCCTTCGCCGCAAGGAGCGCGAGCGCACCGTGGATATCGTGGGCGACGACGAGGCAGATCCGAAAGCGGGCAGCATCTCTTTCAGCTCGCCCCTCGCACGCGCAATCATGGGTGCGGAGCCGGGCGACGTCGCCGACTTCAACGGCGAACAGGATGCCATCGAGATCGTCTCGATCGTTCCGCTCGCGGACTAGAACGGGATCATCCAGCTTAAGCCACGTCATTGCGAGCGTAGCGAAGCAATCCAGGACTGACCCTGAGCCCCATTGGATTGCTTCGTCGCTACGCGCGTCGCAATGACGCAAGGTCTTTGCTTCGAAGGCTAAATCGCGGCGGGGAGGAGCCTGCCGAGCAATTCGGCCCAGCGCACCACGCCCTCGGCATCGGCAATCAGGTCCTGCCTGATCTCGATCTCGGCATAAGGCAGACCAGCCGCGAAGGTGTGGCGCGGCACCGTATAGTCCTTGGCATCAAGCCGGTACGGTTCGTTATCGCCGACGACGAGGCCAGTCTCGTCCTGAAGCATCTTGAGCAGGCGCAGCGAGTAGGCGTCCTCGTGCCCCGCATGGAGAATGCCCGCATGCCAGGGCCGGTCGGAACCGTTCATGTTCGGCGTGAAACTGTGCAGCGCGATCAGGATCGGTGCTTCGCGCGCGGCAAGCTGCGCGGCGATGGCATCGTGATAGGGCGCATGTATTTCGCTTGCCCGCGCCGCTCGCGCTTCTTCATCCAGGCCGGCATTGCCAGGCACGATTGTCATATCGCTCACCTCGGGCATGGCGATGGGCGAAGCGGGATCGCGGTTGCAGTCGATCACCAGCCGCGAGAAGGTCTGTCGCACGAACACCGCGTCCAGCCGGTCGGCAAGCCCCTCACCCAGCCCGGCAATGCCGATATCCCAGGCGATATGTCGCTGCTGATCCTCGCGGCTGATCCCGAGATCGCCAAGAGCAGACGGGATGACGTTGCCCGCATGGTCCCCCACCAGCACCAGGCGAGAACGGCCAGCTTCGTTCAGGACCTGGTATGGCGCTGGATCGGCGGGCGAAAGCAACGGCAAGGTCGTGGGTTCCTCGAGGCTGGACAGGATGCGATCGCCCGCCGATGTAGCGCAGCTTGAGCACATGACCAATGAGGATGCGCATGAAGGCGACCATCTGGCACAATCCTAATTGCAGCACATCGCGCAAGACGCTCGACATGCTGCGCCAGGCGGGTGCAGACGTGACTATCGTAGAGTATCTCAAGACTCCGCCCACGCGAGACGAGCTTGCTCGCCTCTATCATGCTGCGGGCATTCGCCCCTACGACGGCCTTCGCATGCGCGAACAAGGCGCGGATGACATCGGAGAGGATGACGATACAGTGCTCGATGCGATGGTCGCCAACCCGCGGCTGATCGAGCGCCCGCTTGTTGAGACCGAGAAAGGCGTTGTCCTTGCGCGCCCACAGGACAGGCTTCGCGAAATCCTCTAACCTACCCGCCATGAGCCCGCTCGACCCAGACCTGCTGCTGCGTGCCTATTCGATCGGCGTTTTCCCGATGGCCGACAGCCGCGAAGCCGAGGACGTGTTCTGGGTCGAGCCGCGGCGACGCGCCATCTTCCCGCTGCACGATTTTCGCCTCTCGCGCTCGCTGCGCAAGACCGTGCGATCTAATCGCTTTCGAGTCACCGCCGACCAGGCGTTTGCGGAGGTGGTGCGCGCCTGCGCCGCCCGCGAGGAGACGTGGATCAATGCGGCGATTGAACAAAGCTACGCGGTTCTGCACGTACGCGGTAGCGCGCATTCGATCGAATGCTGGCAAGATGAGGAACTGGTCGGCGGTCTCTACGGCGTTCGCCTGGGCGGCGCGTTTTTCGGCGAGAGCATGTTCTCCATCCGCACCGATGCATCGAAGGTCGCGCTCGCATGGCTCGTGGCCCGGCTCGTCGTCGGTGGGTTCCGCCTGCTCGACTGCCAGTTCATGACCGACCACCTGCGCAGCCTCGGCGCCGTGGAGATCAGCCAGCGCGATTACCTGGTGCTGTTGGACTCGGCGACTGCCTCGACGGGCGCAGGCTCGGCCGGCGGCGCTTCGTCAGGTGCGGCTTTGGGCGCGCCCGATCTCGGTGCGCTTGACCGGTTGCTGGCTGCCGGCGCAACCGCAGGCACGCCGCCGGGATGGGTCATCGCGCAGCTCTTGGGCCACACGTCGTAGACCGGGTGCTCAATGACGTTGAGCGAAGGCGATTCCTTGTAGAGCCAACCCGAGAAGGCCCGGCTATACTGGCCATGCGCATTCGGCACGTCGAGCTGGACGAATGCGCCGGTCAGCTGCTGGACTTCCCACGGGGCCGTCGTCTCGCAAGCGCGCAGTCGCACGATCACGTCGCCGACGCGTACCGCCTGACCGGGCCGAAGGCGAAGGTCCTGCGTGATGCCGTTGCGCTTGTTAAGAAAACCGAGCACCGCCACGCGCTGCGTCATGGGCGTAGTTCCAGGCGCGTCCTTTTCCAGCACCTGCGGGATGTCGACCGTATCCGGCTCCGCCTCGGCCTGCTGCTTGGCCTTGGGTGCGTCAGCCGGGCGCTGGTCGCAGCCCGCGAGCAGCACAACCGCCGTCGGGATCAGGAAGAGCGCGCGCCGCATGGGATCAATTCGGCGTCCATGCCTCATAGTCACCACTGGCGGCCTGGCGGCGACCGCCCTTTTCCAGTGCGCCCGTCGGCCGATATGCGTCCGGCGTACCGGTGCGATTGCCGGTCGGCGCCTTCAGGAACTTGGGCACTGGTGGCAGCGCCTCATCGGGATGCCCGTCGATCTGCCGGTGCAGCCAGCTATACCATTCGGGCGGCAGCCGCCCGGCATCGTTGGCGCCATTGTAGATGACCCAGCGGCGGCCGTCCTTCTTGCCCTCGAAATAGGTGTTGCCTGCAGCATCGCTGCCGACCTGGCGGCCATTGCGCTTGCTGAACAAGGCCGTGCCGATCGTGGCGCCGTCCCACCAGGTGAAGATCTGCTTCAGGATTCCCATGAACGCTCGCCTACTCTTTATGCCGGTGCAGGCGCAAGCCTGCTCAAGGCTGCGGACCACCCGTCCAGCGCACGTGATGTCCTTCTTCGATGCCGAGTTGGGCCGCGCGCCCGCCAGCGATCTCCAGCACGGCGGACAGTGGCTCGTCCACGCCCACGGGAGCCTCGGACTGCGGCAGCGTTTCGGCCGCGATGTAGGCAATTGATCCATCCGGTCGCACGAAGATCATGTCGAGCGGGATCAGCGTGTCCTTCATCCAGAAGCTGGCTGGCCGTGTCGGTGAAAAGGGGAAGAGCATCGCGGCATCGGGTCCCAGCTTCTCGCGGAACATCAACCCACGCGCCTGCTGCTCCGGGGTTTCGGCCACTTCGGCATCAAAGCGCCGAACCTCGCCTCCGCCGTCGACTTCGACCTTGACGATCCGAAGCCGTGCTTCGCTGACTGCGTTCGCCTGTTCGGGGGCCGCTTTGCAGCCGTAGACCGCACTCGCCAGCAGCGCCGCCGCGACACAATTTGCCAACCTCATCTAGGTTCGACCTGCACCGCCAGCGGCCCCTTTGGACCTTTTGCAATGCGTGCCACAAGCTCCTGCTCGGGCAGGAGGTCGGCAAGACCGCCGCGCCGGATCGTCTCCATATGGATGAAGATATCCTCGGCCTCGTCCTCGTCTCGCACTACGAAGCCATAGCCCTTCAGGCGGTTGAACCATTTCACGGTCACCGGCTCGAAATCGCCCGCCTCGTCGATCAGGTCGATCGGATCGACCCTGCTGCCGTTCCTGCCAGGCAGCGCACGTTCCGGCGGCAGCACGGCCTCGCTGAGATCGATTGCCAACACGCGGCGCGCCTGGAAACCGCGCTTCTGCTCGGAAACCAGGCAGTCAACGATCGCTCCCTCAGGAAGGCTCCGGCGATCATGTTCGCGCAACGTGCTGAAATGCACGAGGACGTCGCCCTCGACATCGTCGCTGACCAGGAAACCGAAGCCGCGCGTGGCATCGAACCATTTCATCCGTCCGCGCACTTCGAACAATTCTTCCGCGGACAGGTCCTCGATGTCCGCATCGCCTTCGCGATGGGAATGGTCCTCCGCCAGCACTTCCCCTCGCCTGTCCATTAAAGCCACCCATAGCCAAGCGCAGCGGTGACTATGCAATGCTTTGTCGCCATTGTGAACCTTGCCTTAAGTAAAAAACGGCTCGTCGGGATCAACGGGCGTTCCGGGCGACATTGCAAGCAGTTTTCCAGCGATTTCAGGTGGGTGGCCGGCGCGCATCATGGCGGCGAACGCTTTCTGCCGGGTTTCGCGATCAAGCTCGTGCGCGGCGAATGGCCCTACCCGCTTTCGCGCGGCGAAGCGAAGGGCCGATGCCCAGGCGCTTTCCCTCGCGATCGTCCGGGCTCCATCGGCATCGGCTTCGTCGATCCCGGCTGCCTTTAGCGCCTGCGCGACGCGCCGCTCGCCATAACCGCGGCGGCCGAGCGAGGCTGCACGCGCATCGGCAAACGCCTCGTCATCAACGTAGCCAAGTTCCTGGAAGCGGGAGACCAGGCGCGTCACGACCCCCTCGACTCCGCCCTCTCCCGCCCAGCCTCGCTCGCGCAGCTTGCGGGAAAGATAGGCGCCAAGCTTGGCCCGCGTGGTGGCGTAACGGCCCGCATAATGAAGCGCGAGCCTTTGAAGCGCCTCATCATCGAGCGGCGGACGCGCCTTCCTTTCAGACCCGTGTCTCATGCGCCATCATTGTGCCACAGTCGGCACCGAATATGAAAGAATGGTTGCGGCTACGGTCGCTCTATGCTGGACGCGCGCTTGCCGCCGCCGTGTAAGTACAAGGACTTATTCATTGACGAACGTTGACGTTGCGACCGTCGTGCCGACACCGACCCGCGACACCCTGCCGCGCCGCTTCTCCGATTTCGAGACGCTGGGCGAGGCGCTGGATTACGCTGCCGAGGGTGGCCGCGGCCTGAACTTCCACGATCCGCGCGGCACCCTGAAACTGGCCTACAGCTTTGCCGAACTTCGCACGGATGCTCTCTCCTCGGCAAGGCGACTTGTCGCTCATGGCATCCGGCCTGGTGATCGCGTGGCGCTGATCGCGGAAACCGGGCCGGAATTCGCCGCCTTGTTCTTCGGCACGGTCTATGCTGGCGCATGGCCAGTGCCGCTGCCGCTGCCCACCTCCTTTGGCGGGCGCGAATCCTATATCGACCAGCTGAGCGTCCAATTGCGCAGTTCCGATCCTGTCCTTCTCCTCTACCCAGCCGAACTTGCCGTCATGGCGGGCGCAGCCGCTGCCGCTGCAGGCTGTGCGGGCAGCGACTGGGAAAGTTTCGGCGAAGGCGCAGCTCCTGCGGCCGATCTGCCCGGCGCGCAGCCGGATGACATCTGCTACCTTCAATATTCGAGCGGCTCGACCCGGTTCCCTCACGGTGTTGCCGTTACGCACCGTGCGCTCCTCAACAATCTTGCTGCGCATTCGCACGGGATGCAGCTGGCAGATACGGATCGCTGCGTGTCCTGGCTCCCTTGGTATCATGACATGGGCCTGGTCGGCTGCTTCCTGTCGCCGGTGGCCAATCAGGTCTCGACCGACTATCTGAAAACGGAGGATTTCGCCCGCCGCCCGCTCGCCTGGCTGGACCTGATCAGCCGCAACGAAGGTACCACGCTCAGCTATTCGCCGACATTCGGCTACGACATCTGCGCACGTCGAGTGTCGAGCCAGACGCATGTGGGCGAACGCTTCGATCTATCTCGCTGGCGCGTTGCCGGGAACGGCGCCGACATGATCCGTCCCGACGTCATGCAGTCGTTCGTCGACGCTTTCGCCGAAGCGGGGTTCGACCCGCACAGCTTCCTGCCGAGCTACGGCCTCGCCGAAGCGACTCTGGCCGTTTCCATCATGCCCCCGGGCGAAGGCATCAGGGTGGAACTCGTGGAGGAGCGACTCCTTTCGGGTCAGGACGCGGGAGAAACGGGCCGGCCCCAGCGTTTCCGCGCCATTGTGAATTGCGGCAAGGCGGTGCGCGACATGGAAATCGCGGTGCGCGACGAGGACGGCAGCACGCTGCCCGACCGTGCGATCGGCAAGGTCTGGTGTCGTGGCCCGAGCGTCATGCACTCCTACTTCCGCGATCCGGAGGCAACCGATGCCTGCCTTGTCGACGGGTGGCTGGACACGGGCGACATGGGCTATCTGGCCGATGGCTACATCTACATCGTTGGCCGCGCCAAGGACATGATCATCATCAACGGCCGCAACCACTGGCCGCAGGATATCGAATGGGCGGTGGAGCAGCTTCCAGGGTTCAAGGCCGGCGACATCGCCGCCTTCGCGATTACCACGCCGGGTGGTGAGGAGACGCCAGCCGTGCTCGTCCAGTGCCGCGCATCCGATACGGAAGAGCGCGGACGCCTTCGTGAACAGATCCGTGAGCGTGTACGGGCCATCACGGGAACGAACTGCGTAGTGGAACTGGTCCCGCCGCGTACCTTGCCGAAGACCAGCTCTGGCAAGCTCAGCCGTGCCAAGGCCCGCAATCTTTACCTTTCGGGCGAAATTCAGCCCTACGACATCGCCGCTTGATCGACCGGTAAACGGTTCACTAACTCTTTCCAAGCTAAGGTGAGCCTGGAATGAGCGAGACGGATCTTCCTCGACTAGACTGGCGCGTGATCCTGAACCGTACCACGCCCCCTCGACGCGCGTGGGGGCGGGTGCGGGCTGCTCAGCTCAAGTCGATCGGCATGTCGTTGAAATTCGCCATGTGGGGGCAGGTGCTGAACGCCCTCATCATGGCTTGGGTTCTGGATGGGCAGGTCCCTCGCGAGCAGCTGATCGGATGGCTTGCGGTGGTGCTTGGCTGCACGTTCGTCACCCTTCTCGTTTGGCGTCAGTGGCGCGGCCGCGAACTGCACTCGGTGTCACGCCGCGCGATCGACCGCATCGCCTACCACGCAGCCCTGTTCGGCTGCATCTGGGCTTGGCCGGCCAGCTATGTCTTCGACATGGTCGGGCATAGCGAGCAGCTTCTGATCTGCGTGGTGACGGTCTGCATGATGGCGGGCGCGGCGTTCACCTTCGCGACGGTGCCGAGCGCTGCCGGTGCCTACATCGTCTCGCTCGGTTCCGCGACGGCGAACATGCTGTCGTCAGACAGCAACCCGCTTATGCACATGCTCAGCTTCGCTTATACCGGCGGGCTGTTCCTTATCATCATGAACAACGGCCGGATGTTCATGGAACGCAAGTGCGTGGAACTTGCCCTTGCCGAGCGAACCGATACGGTCAGTCTGTTGCTGCGCGAATATGAGAATAGCGATGCAGACTGGCTATGGCAGACCAACAGCCAGCTTTGTTTCCAGCAGGTCTCCGCCCGTTTTGCGCGCGCCGTGGGGCAGCCTGTCGGCTCGCTCGAAGGTGCGTCGATACTTTCCCTCTTGGCCCGGCCCGAAGATCTCGGCACCAGCGCTGCACGCACCTTGGGGCTCGTCCATGCCGCGCTCGACCATCGCTCTCCCTTTGCCGAAATGGTCGTGCCGGTCGCCGGCAGCGATGGGCTCAAGTGGATCGAGCTCTCCGCACGTCCCCGATATAGCAGCGGTAGCCGTTTCCTCGGCTACCGCGGCGTCGGCTCCGACGTCACGGAGGCCCGGCGGACGGCGGAGCGAATCGAGCACATGGCGCGCCACGACGCCTTGACCGGGCTTCCCAACCGGCTCCAACTCACCGAGGATCTGTCATCTGCCCTCGAACGTGCCACGCGGCTGGGGCGCGCATGTGCCATGCTGCTCATCGACATCGACCGGTTCAAGACGGTGAACGATTCGCTGGGGCACGTCGCAGGAGACAATCTGCTCCGGCAGATCGCTGCCCGCTTCGCGCCCCTGCTCGGTCGCGGAGTGACGGCCGGCCGCCTCGGCGGCGACGAATTTGCCATGATCGTGGCGGATGCCAGCGACAGCGGTGCAGTGCAACAATTGGCTCTTCAACTTGTCGATTCGCTGGACCAGCCATTCGTCTACGACGGTCAGCACCTGTTCGTGGGCGCCAGCATCGGCATCGCTTTCGGACCCATCAATGGTCCCTCCGTGGAGGACCTCATCCGAAACGCCGATCTTGCGCTTTACCAGGCCAAGAACGAGGGCGGCAACCGCGTCTGCTTCTACGACCCGTCCCTTCACGCTCAAGTAGAGGAGCGCCGCCTGATCGAACTCGTCATGCGCAGTGCGCTTGACAATGAAGAGTTCGCCCTCGCCTACCAGCCTGTGATCGACGCCAAGGGCGACGTTGTGGCCCTGGAAGCACTTCTCCGTTGGCAGAATGAGGAGCTGGGCGTGATCGAGCCCGCCCGCTTCATCCCGATCGCAGAGGAAACCGGCTTTCTCGCCCGCCTCGGTGAATGGGTGCTTCGCCGCGCCTGCGCGGAAGCCGCGTTATGGCCCTCACACGTCAAGGTCGCGGTCAACGTCTCGCCGCGACAGCTTCAGGATGCGGGTTTTCTTCTGACCCTGGTGTCTGCGCTGTCGCATGCCGGCCTGGACCCGCGCCGGCTCGAGCTGGAGATTACCGAAACCGTCTTCCTCAATCTCACCAGCCAGACACAGAAGGCGTTACAGCAGATACGGGGTCTCGGCGTCGGTCTGTCGCTCGACGATTTCGGCACTGGCTATTCTTCGCTCGGCTACCTTCGCGAGGGCGATTTCGACACGCTCAAGATCGACCAGAGCTTCATCCGCGACGTTCGGCAAAGCGATGCCGAAAGCACGGCAATCGTGCGCGCTGTCGTGGCGCTCGCCGACAGCCTGGGATTGCGAACCGTGGCGGAGGGCGTGGAAACCGAGGAGCAATTGAAGATCGTCCGCGGTCTCGGTTGCGACCTGGCGCAAGGGTTTCTCATTTCTAATCCGCTGCCCGCGGCTGACGCCCGCGCACTTCTCGGCGCTCGCCGCGGCCTTGCCGCCGCGTGATCCGCAATCCGGCTTGCACCGGTCGGATCACCCCGTTAAGGGACGCGAACCGGCGCTAGGAGTGTAGCTCAGCTGGTAGAGCATCGGTCTCCAAAACCGAGGGTCGTGGGTTCGAGCCCCTCCACTCCTGCCAGCCAGCGCGAGCAGTGCAGCAAGATGCGGCACTGCGATGTTGCGGCGACAAGCGGCAGCTTTGCTAGCAGAGTGACTGGTCGGACGTTGCGCAAAGGGCGCCGGCGCTCTGACTGTCCCGAAGCACCGACTTGCTTTCCCGCTCCACGATGCTATCTCCCATCACTCGCATACATCGGCAACTCCCGGCTGACCGGCCCTCCGGTCCTGGGCGGCTGTCCGGAGCAACAGGAAGACGCGAAGTGGCAAAGGTCAGTCCCGGCACGTTCATCAACCAGGTGAAGGTGGAAGCCGCCAAGATCGTGTGGCCGACCCGCAAGGAGACGGTCACCACAGGCATTATGGTCGTGATCCTCACCACCGTGCTTGCCATCTTCTTCTTCGCGGTCGACAGCGCGTTCAGCGCGATCGTGCAGGCCCTGCTCGGCCTGCTCGGCTAAGCCCAAAGGAACAAGAGACGCACATGTCCCGCTGGTACATCATCCACGCTTATTCGGGCTTCGAGAACAAGGTCCGCGAGTCGATCCTGGCGGAAGCCACGCGCATGGGCCTTGAAAGCCTAGTCGAGGCTGTCGAGGTCCCGACCGAGAAGGTGACGGAGGTTCGTCGCGGCAAGAAGGTGACGTCCGACCGCAAGTTCTTCCCCGGCTATGTGCTTGCCAAGCTGGCGATGAACGATGACGTCTATCACCTGGTCAAGAACACGCCCAAGGTAACCGGATTCCTGGGCTCCAGCGGCAAGCCGCAGGCGATCAGCGAGGCCGAGGCAGCGCGCATCCTCAACACCAAGGAAGAAGCAGCTCAGGCCGCGCCCAAGACCAAGGTCAGCGTCGATTACGAGATCGGCGACAGCGTCAAGGTGCTGGAAGGCCCGTTCGCAAGCTTCAATGGCATCGTCGAGGAGCTCGACTTCGATCGCGGCCGCGTGAAGGTCGGCGTGTCCATCTTCGGCCGCGCAACGCCGGTCGAATTGGAGTTCGAGCAGGTGGAATTGTCGAAGTAAGCCCTGCTTGCTGACAGACGAAGTTGGAGGCCGGGGCGAAAGCTCCGGCCTTGTCGTTTGTAGCTAGCAAACGCCCACACGGCTGCCGATTGTCCAACGCTTCCGCTGAGGCGGGTTGCCGCAGTCGGCCGCTGATCTCGATCACCACTCACTATCGCCGGGCGATGCCCATGCCGGCGGCGAACAGCATCGCCAGCCACGACACGTAGGGGAAGTCGGGCTCGGCATCGTCGGGCCCCAGGCGCAGCTTGCCCGCCGGCCCGAAGCCGAGCGCGAGCACGAGGACCAGAAAGGCAGCGACCGAGGCGACATAGAGCCAGCCGAAGGTGCCGATCGCCCAGTTCTGCGCGGCGGAAGCTCCGGGCGCGGCGAGCGTGCTCAACAGCATGGCTGCGATAACGGCGGATGCGCCCCAGAACACCCGGGGGTTCAGCTTGCTTCTCGGCATGCTCGCCATCCTAGGATGCTAAACCGAAGAATGCGACCGACGATCACAAACGGGTTCCGACGAGAGTTCACAGGCTCGCCCGTGCCGTTTGCCGGCGAGCCTTAACCGTCAAGCGCTCGCCCACTATTGCAGCTCCTTCTGCTCCCGGCTCTTTTTGCATGTGGTCGGCGATCCGCCGGGCCGATGCGCCGAACTTACCGTTGACGAGGACGTGCAGGGCATCTGCCAGCCGATCGCCACGGAAATGCTTTTCCGGCAGAACATTGGGGCCTGCACCGGCTTCCGCCACCTTGCGTCCCCAGAAATGCTGATCGCCCAGCACGGTCGAGACGAGCGTGGGTCTTGCCCAGCGCAGGCCTTCATGGGGGGGTCCGCACCACCGTTGGTGAACCACGTCCGCGCAACGCGGAAAGAGCCAATCGTGAGGCGCTTCGCGAACGACATGAACATGCACGGGCACATCGGGGAAAATCGGCCCACTGCAACCGATCGAAAGAATGCCGCGCTGTCCTATCGCTTTCAGAGAGTAGACCGCTTCGCGAGCGCAGCGGGTCGGGTCTTCACGGATCATACTTCCGAAGCCGACATAAACCGGGGGCGAGCCGGCATTCAGGAAGCGCGCCAGCCAGTTCGATCTTACGGGCGAATGGTATTTCAGCCGCGTCGGCTCGCTCACCGCCCCTTGTTCTACAAGAGGCTCGAAAACTATATCGACCTGAACGGGGTCGGGGTGATCGACATCACCAACAATGGGGAAACCTTCCCCGTCGTACTGAACGGCCCCGTGAACAGGTCAGGCACCGCTAACATCAAGGGCTTCGAGCTTGCCTATCAGCAGACCTACGACTTCCTGCCGGGACTGCTCGGCGGCTTGGGCCTGCAGGCGACCTACACCTACATCGATCCGGGCAGCGTGCCGAACGGCACGGCGACGAACGGCGCGGGGGACGGGTCGCGCCCGCCGGGCGAGGTGGACAATTTGTACGACAACCTGCCGCTCACCCGATTGTCGAAGCATAACGCGAACGTGGCGGCCTTCTACGACCGCGGCGGGCTTTACAAGCGCCTCGCCTATAGCTGGCGCTCCGACTATCTGATCAACGCTCGCGATTGCTGCTTCCCCTTCTTTTCGGTCTTTTCGGAAGCATCGGGCCAGCTGGACGGGTCGATCTTCTATTCAGTCAACGACACGTTCAAGATCGGCGTGCAGGCATCCAACCTGCTGAACGAGGTCACCCGCACAAGCTTCGCGCTCTACGAGGACGGGAATGGGGAAATAGTCCGTTCCAAGCGTGCGGCCTTCATAAACGACCGGCGCTTCTCGATCACGACGCGGCTGTCCTTTTAGCGGAACGGCGGGTGGCGATCGCCGCTCGCCGGACCATGTTTGCAGACGACGGGACGGGTTCCCTCCTGGTCCCGTTCGTTGAACGGAAAGGCCGCGCGGCGGGGTGAGAGGACTATACGTGAAATCCATCGGCGCGTATCCGCCGCCGCTCCGCCGCTTCAGGGTCCAGGCTTCATGAATTTCGCGTTCGAACAGACGGAAGCGCACGCGGGTGAGCGCGAGCAGCTACTGGCCGGCGTGGAGCTAGGCGGCACCAAGTGCATCTGCACGCTCGCCAGCAGCACTGGCGACATTCTCGTCCAGCGCACAATCGACACGACGAACCCGGACGAGACGCTGAATACGATCGCTGCCACGCTCGATAGCTGGTGGCAGTCACACGGGTTCGCGGCCATTGGCATCGCCAGCTTCGGCCCAGTGGATCTCGACCCGGGCTCGCCGACCTTCGGTTTCATCCTCACGACGAACAAACCAGGCTGGTCCATGACGGATGTGGGCATCCGCCTCTCGCGCGCCTTTCCTGTACCGATGGCCTTCGACACGGACGTCAACGGCGCGGCCATGGCCGAGATGCGGTGGGGCAGCGGACGCGGCCTTGCCGATTTCGCATATGTGACGGTCGGCACCGGCGTGGGCGTAGGCCTGATCGTGCATGGCAAGCCGAGCCGCGGCATTGCCCACAGCGAGATGGGCCACATCCGGGTGCCACGCGTGATCGGTGACGACGCGCCGAGCGGATGCCGCTTCCATACGGACTGCGTGGAAGGCCTCGCCTCCGGGCCCGGCATAGAGGCGGCCCTCAGGAGCGTGCACATCTCGGACATCGGCCCCGATCATCCGGTGTGGAAGCGCGTCGCACAGGCACTGACGTGCCTTTGCCATGCGCTGGTCGTCACCACGGGTCCTGCCCGGATCGCGATCGGCGGGGGCGTGATCGCACGGCAACCGCACCTGTTTGGAATGCTGGAGCCGATGCTTCGCGCCAGTATCAACGGCTATATGCAGTTGCCGGACCACGCGATCGTGATCGCGCCAGAGCTCGGCACGCAGGCCGGGCCGCTTGGCCCCATTGCACTGGCGGCGGGGGGTGCCGATCAGGCGAGCAGCGCCTGATCCTCAGCGCGGTGCCGCGTACACGTCGGCCGAGCCTGATCCTCAGCGCGGTGCCGCGTACACGTCGGCCGAATAGGCCCAGAGCAAGTTGTGGACGCCCTTTTAGTCGCGCAGATATTGCACGGTGAAACGCCACAGCCTCACGTAATCGGCCGCCGATGTGTTGCCCTTACCCCACAGAACCAGGCACCGGTCTGTTCATGGAAGGGCCGGAACCAGACCGGAATAGGCGTTCCATCCTCCCGCTTCAGGCTGTGGAAGAAGGCAGCGAGGACATCCAGCTTCGCCTTATAGTGTTCGTGGAGCTTGCCGCCGGGCACGATATGCGAGACCGCCTGCTCGACATTCCAGCTGTCCGTGTCGTTGACGGGATTGGGCATGTGCCAGCTGAAGCTTGTGACACCGCCCCGCCTGCGCGCCTCAAGTACGTAGCGGCGGAGCCTGGCAGCGCCTTCACGGCTCGGCAGGTCCGGATTGCCGCGTGTGAAGAGGTCGGCAATGTCGAGGCCGTAGACGGCAGGAAAGCGCCGGCCACGTCCTTCACGTCGGATCGGTTCTGCTCGCCGCGCCAGGTGTAGCCATAAGCGAGCGTATTCTGGTGGCCGAACATGATCCGGTCGCGTGGCGCTTGGAGCATGTTGATGAACAGGTTGCGCGTTTCGTGCGTTGCGCGGCTGTCGATTGGTTGCGGCTGCGCAGGCCGCGTCTTCCGCTCAACCCAGTCGGCACCAGCAGCGCCGCGACGACCATCAACGGCCGGATGAGCGGATTGCCCCTCCCATTCGCGGTTCGAGCGGCCGGCGCCCGCCAGCGGCCGGGCGGAAGCGCGCCGATGCGCATGGAATGGTGAAGGCGCATTCCGCCTCCAATTGAACTTTTGTTTTCGTTTATCGATGTTCGTCAGGCAGACGGGTTCGTCAAGCTCGCTCCGCCTTACAGGCCGCACACTGTCTTGCCGGGCAGGTGTCAGCTTCGCAGACCGCTGTGGATCTGCTCGGTCAACTTCGCAATGAAATGGGAGTAAGTCGGCAGCCGGAGGGCGGCGGCTTCTGCGCGGCGGGCAAGATCTTGCAAGACCGGTGTGAGCCTGGAAAGCGGAACCTGTTCGGCGAAGATGTCGTCTCGCGCCGGCATCAGCCCGCAGGCCAGCAGCAAAGTCGCCCATTCGGCCGAGCGCATGACGTCCTGGTGCTCGCTTGTCACGCGTCCACGCTCCGCGAACAAGCGGACGCGCAGCACTGCCGAGGGTGATTCATCCTCCAGCGCGAGCAGGATGTCTTTCGAGCGCAGCGCCGACAATATGGCGGCGGCGTCGCTCGCCTGGGCGGCGACCTCGCGCACCTGAGCATTGTAGCGGGCGGTTTCCGCAGGCAGGCAGTCGGCGCCCGGGAGCAGATCGACCAGCGCCTCGAGCTGCTCCTGCAGCAACAGCCACTCAAGTGCAGGTGTCACCGGAAAGGCGAAGGCGGCGCGGCCTATCGCAAGCACGTTTCCTCGCCACGGCTCGGCCAGGAGGTGCGGTCTAGTTGCCGACGAAACCCGTCGCTCGAGCGTCCGGCCCGGCGATAGCGGCGTCCGGATGGACCAACCCTGCGCGTCCATTTCCGCGGTGGCGAAGGGGCGATCCGGCGCCTCGATACGCTCCGCAGTTTCGGCATGGTCCGACGCCGTAAATTCGAAGCGCGCATCGCCGCCGGTGCAATCGACATACAGATCGGCTTCGACGCGATTGCCATCGACCGTGCGGATGCCGTCCAGCCGATCGCCGACGCGGAGCGCCTCGTGCAGCGGCGAAGACCGGACAACACCTGCCGCGATCGCCTTTGCGACCAGCAAACCGGCCAAGGCGGGCGGGTCGCACGTCATGCCGGTGCGGTAATCGCCCTCGCGCGCCAATGAGCCCGATCCTTCTGGTGCGAAGCGACCGAGGCGCATCGCCTGCCCGGCGATCGAGAGATCTGCATAGGCGGGCACCGCGCCCTGCCCCGCCGCTCGCGACCAATAGAGATGAGAGGGGCAGCCGAGCCAGTTCTGCCCTACCGGGCCGAACGGGATCCGCCCCGTCCTGCCTCCCGGCAATCCGCACAACAGGGTGCCCAGCGAGAAGCCGCCGCTCGCATGGGCGATCAGCGTTCGGGGAGTCATGCCGAGTGCCTCCAGGAACGGCATGGCCCGCGGCGGGATATGGGCGTAGCTCCAATCCGTTCCACATTCGCGGCGAGGGCGTACGGCGCTGTCGAGCAAAAGGATGCGTACGGCGCGCGGATCGAGCGCGCTTGCCAGGAACGCAGCGGCGACGGCGGCTTCCAATCCGTCGCCGACGACTGCGATACTGCGGATGGGATCGTCGGGGGGCTGCGTCGTCATGCCGCGCGCCCGGCCGCGTGCAAATAGTCAATGTGCCGCGGCATGGCCGCCACCGCCGCCTCGACCTTGCGCCTCATTGCGATCAGCTCCTCCCGCAACTGCTCTGCGGGCAACAGGTCCACGCGCTGATCGTAGCGCTCGGCTACTATCCCCTGGCCGTAGAACACGGAAAGCCAGCTCGGCTCCTCGAAGACGCCGCGGGTGACCGGTTCGGCCCGGCCGCGCGCACGGAACAGTGCGATCCGCTCGGCAAGCGAGTCCGGGATCGGCATGCCGCGGACGTAATTCCACAATGCGGCGTCATCGCGTTCGGTGGCATGGTAATGGAGGATCAGGAAATCGCGCGCGCGCAGGAATTCGTGATCCATCTGCGCATTGTAGAGGTCGCGTTCGGGCGGATCGGCGACATCTGCCGGGACCAGGTCGATGAGGTCGGTGATGGCTCGCTGGATGAGGTAGATCGAGGTCGATTCGAGTGGCTCGAGAAAGCCGCCGGCAAGGCCGATCGCCACGCAATTGCGGTGCCAGGTGCGAAGGCGCTTGCCTGGCGTGAATCGCAGCATGCGCGGCTCGGCCAGCAACTCACCCTCGACATGCTGCTCCAGCAAAGCACGGGCGGAATCGTCGTCGGTGAACGCACTCGAATAAACGTAGCCATTGCCCGTCCGGTGCTGCAACGGGATGCGCCATTGCCAGCCCGCCTCGCGTGCCGTGGCGCGCGTATAAGGCACCGGCGGCTGGTCGTCGCGGCTCGGCGCTGCCATTGCCCTGTCGCACGGCAGCCATCGGGACCAATCCTCATAACGGACACCCAGCGCCTCGCCGATCAGAAGCCCGCGAAAGCCCGAGCAATCGATGAAGAAATCGCCCTCCACGACGCGGCCGTCGGAAAGGACCAGCGCGTCGATGTCGCCTGTTTCGCCATCCAGAGAGACACGGGCCACCGTCCCTTCCGTGCGCCGCGCGCCGCGCGCGATCGCATGCTTGCGAAGCAGGGGTGCGAACTGTGTCGCGTCGAACTGATAGGCATAACCGAAGGTCGACTCGATCTGGCGCGCATCCGCTGCCGGAACCTGGAAACGTCCCGCCGCCGCCATGCCGATCGGCAGCGAAAATGCCTGAAGTGATCCAACGCCCGGATCGTGCGCGAACTTGCGCCAGCATTGGTGAAAGCGGATGGCGTGAAGCGGCGTGCCGAAGCCGCCGAACGGGTGGAAATAGCTGTTGCCGAGCCGCCCCCAATCGACGAACTGAATGCCCAGCTTGTAGGTTGCGTTCGTCGCCCGCATGAACGCGGCTTCATCAAGGCCGATCTTTTCGATGAAGAAACGCAGGTGCGGCAGCGTCGCCTCTCCGACGCCGATTATGCCGATCGCCTCGGACTCGACGAGCTCGACCTCCAGCCTGCGGCCGAAGAAGGTGGTGAGTGCGGCCGCGGCCATCCAGCCAGCCGTGCCGCCGCCGACGATGACCAGGCGGCGTATACGCGTTGGCTCTCTTGCTCCGCCTCCCAACTTCGCCTCCCCTCCAATGGCCCGATGCTGTCTGCTCGGCGCTCATCGCTGATGTAGATGAATGGCAGAGGCTGTGAAGGTCAACCTCCTCTCCTGGCGTGGAAGTCGCAACTTATCGTCCCGGCTGGGATGCCGAGAGCGGCTCCGCCTAGCGCGGTTCGGCGCGTTCGCGACAGGTCGCATTAGAAACGGCCTGATTGACGGCTGGCGCTAAGCCGTCGCAAGTGCGTTTGATCTGCATGCCGCACAAAAAGCTGAACCTGCCAACCAAGATCTGCGAGGCGTGCAATCGGCCATTTGCATGGCGCAAGAAGTGGGCGCGCGACTGGGATAACGTCAAGTTCTGCTCCGACCGCTGCCGAGGAAGGCTCGCGCCAGACGCTGAGATTAGCGAGGATCTCCGAAGAGAATCCCGCGACCGTCAGTGCCGAGATAGACGCGTCCGAACCGGCGCGGGTCGCCGGTGATGACCCGGAAGCGCAATCCCCATTGATGTGCCTCGTCGTTGATCCGCATCCAGGTCTCGCCACCATTGAGAGACCGGAACACGCCCTTCTGATCGCCCAGCCTGCCGGTGGCATAGAGGGCGGCCACTTCACTGCCGGACGCCGACTTACCGAGGCCGAAACGTTCGACGAAGAGACCTCCGCCAGCTTCCCGAAAGGAGATGCCGCCATCGGCGCTGTGCCAGAGGGCCCCATCTGCCAGCATCCAGAGGTGCCCCGCCCGTGCCGGATCTGCCACTAGCGGGAAGGGCTGTTCGCGATGTCGCGGTCTGGACGACCGCAAGTCAGGCAGCCCGTGGGCGGCGACGGGAGCAAAGGTCGCCCCGGCATCGCGGCTGACCAGAAGGCGGCTTTCGCTCCAATCGACCGCGTAGAAGCGAGACGGATCGACCTTGTCCGCTATCGCTTGCGCGCCATTCGGGACGCCGGCAGCCAACTCCCAGCTGTGCCCTTTGTCGCGCGTCACCAGTGCAGTCGGGGTGTTGACCAGGAACCTGCCGCCATCGGCCGAGGTCACGATCGACGCTTCCCCGGTAAGGTCATGGCGCCTGGCCTCCACTTCGCCCGCAAGCTGAATGGCTGGGGTGCGTATCGCCTGCCACCGATGACCGCCATCGCCCGACCAGGCCAGCGTGGCCCCATCCGGCCCGATCGCGCGACCGGTGCCGCTGCGTACCACCACCGCCGGGTTCCGGCCGGCATAGTCGATCTGGTTGGTGTTGTGCGTGGCGAGGCCCTGATGCCCGTAAGACGGCGAGAGGCCGAGATCGTCATGGACGAAGCCCCTTATGTCGCCGAAGCCGGAAATAAGGGGCGCTCCGCCGGTGGGACTTGCCAGCGAGATGATCGCCGTCTGCTCGATACCCCTGACCCATGGCACCCACAACTGCCGCCCTTTCGCCTCACCTTGCGTCGTGAGGTAAAGCGTCGCGCCTGTCGTGTAGGCGATGCGATTGCCGTCGAACGGGTCGATGGCGAGACCCGCCGTCCAGTGGCCGAAGTCGGCTTCGCCGCGATCAAGCTTGAGAAAGGGTGAAATGGTGACGTCGCGCTCGCTTCGTGCGCCGAGATCGTCCCATGTGCGCCCGCCGTCGGTGGTGCGCCACACCGTATCGCCGGGACGCCACCGGTTCACTGACGAGACGACCAGGTTACCGGGCCTCTTTGGATCGAGGCTGAGGCCCATATAACCACCCTCGCCCCTTGGGTCAGGCGTGATGTCGCGCCATTCGCCGCGCCGCGTGTCCAGCACCCACACGGCGCCCCTTGCGATGTCGTTGGGCCCGATGTCGCTGGCATAAGCGACGTAGAGCATGCCGGCGCCGTCCATCGCGGCCTTGACGGGCAAGAGGTCGGGCACCGGTCCGCCCGGCACCGGCTCCCACGTCACGCCTCCATCAGCCGAGCGGAACAGGTGCTGCGGGCCAGGATCGGCGCTGCCCGCGTAAAGCGCACGCGATCCCGTCCCCTGCTTCCCACTCGCCGCATCGGCCAGCACGAAGGCTATGCCCGCATTGGTGCGGCGACCGGGCGGCGGCTCGCCGCGCCCCTTGGCAGGAAAGCCGGCGATGTTCGTCCACGTGCGGCCGCTGTCGTCGGAGCGAAACAGCCCGTCGTGGCGTGATCCGAAGAAGAGCGTCGAAGTCCGGTTTGGATCGACCATCAGCCGCTCGCCGAGGCCCCGCCCGTCCTCGTTCCCGCCCATGGCGAACGGTACGGGGTTCACCTCCCACGTCGTGCCGCGATCCGCCGACCGCATGATCGCCGCCGCGCCGCGCCGGTACATGCCGGCGGCGACATAGACGATTTCGGGGTTCATTGGGTCGGCGGCGATGCTTTCGACGCCTTGGTAGCTGCCCTCCGCCTGTCCGTCCTGAAGCGGCACCCATATGCCCGCTCGATCCTCCCATCGATATGCGCCGCCCATGTCGGTGCGCAGATAGGCGAGACCGCGCTCGGCCAGGCTAAACACGATATTCGGCGCAAAGCCACCTGCCCCGACAACGACGTTCCGCCACGCGTATGGCGCCTCCGCAGGAGCCGCCTTGAGCGGCAGCGCAGAGGCGGCCAAGACTGTCAGCGCGATGATGATCGTGAGCGGGTGGGCGAGTGCCCTCACGGCTTCTTCACGGTTACGGCCCTGCCCGAATAGGTGATGACGCGGTGCGGCCTGGCATCGGGGTTGAAGCCTTCGCCTGGACCGATGAAGCGGACGCGCAATTCGCGCTGCTGCGGCATCCCTCGGTACCCGCTGCCTTCCCGCGCACCGATCGCCAGTGTGCCGGACGCCTCGTTCCAGTTCATGGCGATGCGGCTGAAGGCGCCATTCTCGAACTGCTGGCTGACGCCGTCATCCTCGTAGAGCGAGAAGCTGCCGTCCGCGCCCGTATAGACGAGAAGGTTGAGCGGCGCGTCGGGCTTCTCGTCCACATATTGAGTGACTGGCCCCGTCGGGACGATCGCGCCTGCCCGCACGAACAGCGGCATGCGCTCGTATGGCGCCGTCGCCCGGACCGTCCGGCCGCCCTGGTGAAACTGGCCGGACGCGAAGTCGTACCAGCCCGTGCCGGCGGGCAGGTAGACGTCGCGGCTGCGCGCCTTGAAGCTGGTGACCGGGGCGACCAGGAAGCTCGATCCGAACATATATTGGTCGGCGATGTCGCGAACCTTCGGCTCGCTAGGGAAATCCATGACGAGGCCGCGCATGATCGAGCCGTCTCTGTGATGGGTGTCCGCCGCGACCGTGTAGATGTACGGCATCAGCCGGTAGCGCAGCTCGTCATACCAGACCATCGACGCGCGCATCGGCGATCCTTCAGGCGCGATCTCGTAGATCTCGCGCTTGGGCGCCTCACCATGGCTGCGGAACAGGGGCGAGAAGGCGCCGAATTGGAACCAGCGCAGGTTGAGCTCGCGCCACTCGTCGAGATGCTCGGGCACCTGCTCGATGTAACGATCCTCCAGCGCGAAGCCGCCGATGTCATGCGTCCAATTGGGGATGCCCGACATGGAAATGTTGACGCCGGCCGAAATCTGCTCGCGAAGGTCGTCCCAGCGCGAGGCGACGTCGCCCGACCAGAGGGCGGAGCCGCAGCGCTGAATGCCGCCGAAGCCCGAGCGGGTGAGGATGAACGGTCGCACGTCCTTCTTGTAGTCGCGCAGGTTAGCGTCGACGCCGCAGGCGTGGACCAGTGGGAAGCTGTTGAAGAACAGGTCCGCCGGCCCTTGCGCGGTCGGCCCCATCACCGCCTTGCGCTCTTCGATCGAGAGATTGGAGTGAAGGTCGGGCTCGGTCGCGTCCATCCACCAGGCATCGACGCCGAGTATGGCCAGCCGCTCCTTCATCTGCCGCCAGTAAATGTCGCGGGCCTGTTTCGTATAAGGATCGTAGACCGTGTTGAGGTAGCCCGGGCCGACCCAGTCCTTGTTCCCAGCTTCGATATTCCCCTTATAGACGTGGCCCTTGGCCTCGAGCTCCTTGTAATTTTCCGTGGTGGGATAGAATTTCGGCCAGACGGAGATCATGAAGCGGGCGTTGAGCCCGTGCACCTGGTCGATCATCCCCTTGGGATCGGGGAAGCGGGCCGCATCGAACTCGTGGCTGCCCCAGGCATTTTCGGGCCAGTAGAACCAATCCTGCACGATATTGTCGATTGGTATGCCGCGGCGGCGATATTCCTTCACCACGCCGACGACTTCGTCCTGATTGTTGTAGCGCTGCCGGCTCTGCCAGAAGCCATAAACCCATTTCGGCATCATCGACGCCTTGCCGGTCAGCCGGCGATAGCCGGCGATAACCCCGTCCATGCTGTCGCTCGCGACCACGTAATAATCGATCGCCTTCCCCGCTTCGGAGGTCATCCACAAGGAGTTGCGGTCTTCTGCGGGCAGCGGATCATTGTGCAGCAGCGCAATATAGCCGGCATTGGGCTCCCACTCGACGCGGATATCGACGGCCTTGCCCGCGCTCATCGGCAGCTCGAAATCGTGATACCAGGGATTCCAGTTCTGCCGCCAGCGCGCCAGCACCAGCTTGTTGTCGGCGTAGACCTTGAAATAGCTCGATCCGTAGAGCTGGAATTTGTGACTGCCCGACACGGCCGGGGTTACGGCCCCGCGCCATACGACGCTTTCCTTGCCGGTGGCGTTGCCGGCCGTGTTCTGGCCGCCCGTCGCTGCCACGCGCGCGGCCTGTGCCTCGGCCGGATAGAGCTTCTGGTCGCGGATATACTGGTAGTTGATCCTCGGCTCGTTGCGCGTCAGCACCAGCTTGTCGCCAAGATAATATTGCGCCGTGAAGCCTGACCGCCCGTCCGTGCTCACAACCTGCAGACCGTCCTCGCCGACGAACTTGTAAGGCTGCGGATTGCCGAAGCGGCTGATCGCGTAATTGTCCCAGAGCAGGCCGTAATTCTTAGTCGAGACGACGAACGGAACTGCGATGTCCATGTTATGCTGGGCAAGCTCCACGTCCTTGCCGAGATGGTTCATCACGCCCTGCTGATGCTGGCCCAGGCCATAGAAGCCTTCGTCCGTGGCGCGATTGAACTGCTGGCTGACGCCGAGGAATGGCTTGCCGTCCGCAGTCGTCTCCCAGAAATGCGGCGGGCGCGCCTGCTCCAGCAGCGGCTTGCCCGCCGCATCGCGCACGGTGACGAAGCCGTCGGCCAAACGCACCTCGGCAGAGCCCTTCGCCGTGCGCACGATCGCGCGCTGGCCGTCCTGCGCCACGTCGAAATCGCGGCTCTCCTCTGCGACCACCATCAGGCTGTCAGGAAGATCGATCTTCGTGCCGGGAACAGCCGTGACGCGGAACAGCCCGTCGCCGTAGACGAGCACGCGCACGCGCTTGGCCGGGCCCGCGTCGGGCGTCACGGTAATGCCGTGGGTTGAGCGCTCGACATCCGCCGCCTGCGCGGCCGTGACCGCCGTCATGCTCGTCGAAAACAGCGCGATGGCCGTGAACGCCGCCAGCCTTGCCCTTTGCATAACCCTGTCCCTCTTCCTCATTTTTCGGTTTCGCCGACGGTGCTCAGCCGATTTCCGCGATAGGAACCGAGCTTGACCTTCAGCACCTGCGGCAGCGCAGTGAAGTTGAGGCCATAATCGGTCTGGTCGCCGTTCCAGACACGCTCGAACACCCACCGGCCATCGTCGAAATGCCCTTCCTCGACCCGCACCAGGATGCCGCTCTCACCACTTGTCTCGGCAAGGTCGAAGGCGACGCGTGCATGATTGCCTGTCACCAGGAACTCGTCCGGCCCGAGTTGTGCGATCAGCGCGCCGCCGACCGGATCGGCGGCAACGTCGGGCTTGCCGTTCTTCCAGGTCCATTCGCGCTGCCCGAACTGCCACTCGCCGTAGGAGACATTAACGGTCCAGCGGCCGAGGCGTCCGCTCTGCGCCGCCCCGTCCTCCGGCTTGGAGGCACCCCAGACCGGCTTTTCGAAGGCGAGCTTTGCCCATTCACGATCCATGCCGCCCAGGATGCGATATGCTTGGACGAACGGCTCCAGCGCCTCATTGGTCAGCGCCTTTGCGCCCAGCGGGAAATTGGAATAGCCGGTGGCGTCCATGCCGAACGGGCAAAAGCCGATCCCGCCCCGGCCCAACGTCGACCAGATGTAGCGCGCATAAGCGATGTCGTTGCCCGTCTCCGCCACGAACAGTGGATTGTCGGCACGGGCGTATCGCTGCAGATGTCCTTCATACTCGGTGGCGTTGCGCGTGTAGATATCGGGCGACAGGAAATCGATCGAGGGCGCGGCAGCCTTGTACACGTCCATGACGTTCCAGGTCGGTCCACCGCTCGCATAGGTGGCCGGGTCCTGATGCTTGAAGGGGTCGCGCAGCGCCGCGTTCACATACATGGGCAGCGGCTTCTCCGCCTTGCCCGCCCGGGCGATCTCCTCAATGTAGGACGCGATCGACCAGGCATGGAAATATTCGTCGGCATCGGTCCCGAACACCTGCCGCCAGGTGCCCGGCTGCTTGCTCATGCGACGGACTAATGCGGAAGGCACGGGGCCGTCGAAGAGCTTCTGCGCGGTCGGCGAATAATCACGGACGCTGCCATAGGTGCCGACCTCGTTCTGGGGTTGCACCATGATAACCGTATTCTGCGGATCGATGCGCTTCAGGTGCTGCATAAACGCCACGAACGCCTTCTTGTCCGCCTCCAGCGTCGCACGATGGTGCGGACTCAGCGCATAGCTGGTCTTGCCCTCCTTGGTGGTAAGTCGGGGGAAGCGCTGGTTATCGAGCTTCACCCAGGTCGGCGTATAAGCAGGGCTCGTATTCTTCCAGGTGGCGAACCAGAGCAGCACCAGGCGTTTGTCGTTCGCGCGCGCCTCGGCCACCAACGTGTCGAGGAAGGAGAAATCGAACCTTCCTTCCTCCGGTTCGATCTGCTCCCAGGCGATCGGCACCTGCACGGTATTGGCGCCGAGCCTGTTCACGACCGGCCAGAGCTTCGGGAGCGCGGCGGAATAGTTGATGCTGTTGTTCGCTTGGGCACAGAGCGCCAGCCAGGGCGCACCATCAACCATCAACGCGTGCTTGCCATCGCGCGACACGATCCGCGGCAGTTCGGCGGCAAGCGCGGCACCGCCGGCGGCCAGGCCCGCCGCGAACAGCGCCAGGTTACGGCAAAACCTGCCCGCCC
This sequence comes from uncultured Allosphingosinicella sp., assembly GCA_934539295.1. Taxonomy (GTDB): domain Bacteria; phylum Pseudomonadota; class Alphaproteobacteria; order Sphingomonadales; family Sphingomonadaceae; genus Allosphingosinicella. The sequence continues at coordinate 11,669 of CAKTCN010000017.1, read as the reverse complement.
ACATAAGCCGACTTCGTCCATCACCTTGCATATCGGTCTGCTTTCCCGCGCGGCTCATCATCGCCGGAGGATCCCGTCGTCGGGCGAGATCGCGCGATAAGCAAGGTCGCGGAAAACGACGTTGCCGACACCGCTCGCATAAAGACCGGGACGGAGGCTGAGAAAGCCGTCGGCAACATTGTGGTTGTAGCCGGCGACTTCGATCGACCGTTCCTTGGTCCACGTCTTCCCATCGAGGCTGTAGAGGAAGGTCGCGACATTCTCCGAGTTGCGCACGCGCATCAGCATGCGGCGGGCACTTACCGGTGCGCCGGGCGGCCACCGCTCCTCCTTGCCGATCCGGTAGGCGCGCAGCCTGCCCTCGCTCACGCCCAGGCCGCCGAACAGCTTGTCGTCGTAGAAAAGGAGCAACCCTCCCTCGGCACCGCCCGATATCTCGACATTCACCGTGACTTCGTAGGATCGGTCCCCGGCGACGAACAGCAACGGCGAAGAATCCGCAGGCCCGGTACCCTGCCCGGCCAGTGCCAGCACGCCGTCTGCGAGGTGCAGACGCCCTTGGTAACCTACACGGGGCGCATAGAAGGAGAACTTCCTGCCGAGGTCACCCGGCGAGAAGCCGGACAGCTTGAGGCCATGCGGGCCAGCTGCCTCCCGCACCGGCTTGGCAAGCGGTTTCGCGAGATCGCCCCCGACGGCGCGAGGCCAGCCGTCCGGCATCCACTCGATCGGTTCCAGCAGCATCTGTCGCCCCAGCGTGCGCATGCCGTTCTCGTAACCGTGGTATATCAGCCACCAGTTACCCGATGGACCCTGGATCGGTGTGGCATGACCTCGCGACCACCACGGCTCGGCGCGGCTCGCCGTCCGGACGATCGCGTTGTGAGGGCAATTCTCCCACGGCCCGTGGATCGATCGGGATCGCGCAACGATCACCATGTGGCTCGTTGGCGGACCGGCCGTGCCGCCCTGCCCCGAGAAGAGGTAGAACCAGCCATCCCGTCGCAGGACCTTGGGCCCTTCCAGCGCAAACCCTTCGATCACCCAGTCTTCCGGAATAGGCCAGCCGCCATAGACATGCTCGGGCTTGCCGGCGGCGGACAGGCCATCGTCGCTGATCCGCACCATGCTGCCGCCGTTGAAGAAGAGGTAGCGGTGCCCATCCTCCCCCACGGCATGGCCGGGGTCGATATGTCCGTCGATGCGCATGTCGACGGGATCGCTCCAGGGTCCTGCCATGCTATCGGCATGGATCACATAGGTCTTGAGCGGCCGCCCTTCGTCCGCCGGATCTAGCACGGGTATGTAGATGAAGAAGCGGTCGTCATGCTTGGCGATGTCCAGCGCCCACACGGTGCCGATATTCCTTGTCAGCGCCGAGGTGAGCGGCGTCCAGTTCACTAGGTCACGCGAGTGCCAGATCGGGATGCCGGGATAGTAATCGAACGACGAGAAGGTCGCATAATAATCATCCCCGTCCTTGAGGACGTTGGGATCGGGACGATCGCCGGCCAGCACGGGATTGAGAAAGGTGCCGTCGCCGAGGTCGGGTTGGCGCTGGCCTTCCACACCGCGACGCCAGCGGTCAGGCACCCCGACTGTCGGCCCGTCCGCTGCTCTTGCCTGAGCCGGCGGCAGGGTCATCGCTCCGGCGGATGCCAAACCGGCAAGCAACGCTTCGCGCCGGGTCGCGTTCGCGGGCGATGGGGCGTTCGGACCTTGCTCCGCATCATGGTGGAAGGGCGATTTCACCGTGCAGCGCCTGCTGGCTCGAGAAGGACCAGCACCACGTCATTGGTGCGCATCGGTACGCTCAGCGCATGGCGCCCGCTCTCCCCCACCACGATCGTCCGCTCGATTTCAGGCAGGTCCTGCGCGGCCCGCTGCAGTGTGTACAGCTGTTGCGTGCTGAGGACTTTGGGCGATCCCATCTTCAGATATTGCGTGTGCGCATCATTGGCTTCGAAGCCGGTCCGGTGCAGACTCAGCCGGTAGCGACCGGGAGCCAGGCCGTTGAAGTTGAGCCGCAGGGGGTCCGACCGTCTGGCCGGAAGCACCTTGGTGAAGAAAGGCCGGTTGCTGATCGTCTGTGCGGGCTGTGTCCAGTTCCAGGCCAGGACGGCGGTACGGCCGTCCTGCGTCGCGGCCAATAGCTGATCATCATCGCTCGGCACCTCGTTACCGCGCAGAAGATTGAGGTACTTGTATGCGAAATAAGCCGGCTTGCGGATGCCTTCGCGGTTGAGGAGGCCGAAACCGCCATGGAAAGGCGTCGGCGGAACACCTGCCTCTTCGAACAGGTCGGAATAGGTCCAGTAGCTCATGCCCTGCGCATGGTCGCGCGAGCCCTTGAGCTTGCCGAGGATATAGCCCGCGCTGATGTAGCTATCGTGCACAGGATCGCGCGGATTGTAGCTGGCGCTCCATTCGGTGAAGTAGAGCGGCAGGCCCGGCGTCATCGACTCCTCGATCTCGCGCCGGACCTTGCGCACGTCAGCGACGATCGCGTCCGGGTTGGTGGACAGCTTGTTGTCGTCATTGCCATCCTCGTCCAGGAAGCCGCCATCGACGCCGTAGGTGTGCGTGGTGACGAAATCGACGGCGATGCCCTTCGTATCGGCTAAGCGCAGCAGCTCGGGCACCCACGCCGCGCCGGCCGTGGAAGGACCCCCCACCTTCAGCTGCGGATCGATCGCCTTGATGGTACGATAGGTGTTTTCGTAAAGGTCGAAATAGGCCTGCTGGTCCGCGCCCTCCCAGAAGCCGGAGAGGTTCGGCTCGTTCCACAATTCGAAAAACCAGCTGCGAACCTCTTGCTCACCATAACGTGCGCGCAGGTGCCGCACGAAGGCGTCGATGAGATTGGACCAGGCCTTGGGCTCGGGATGGGACGTATTGCCCTTCCAATAGAAGATGGTCTGGTCGGAGGACTTCATCGCGGCCGGCGTGAAACCAAGCTCGATGAAGGGCTTGAGCCCCATGGCGAGGAAGGCGTCGTAGAGCTGGTCGATGCGCGTCCAGTCGTAGATCGTGCGCCCGTCGACCACCTTCACGGTGCCGAGATCATCGTGGAAGATGTCGTGGAAGCGGATGTAGCGAAAGCCCAGTTCGTCGACCGCGATCCGGAGTTGCTGGAGATTGGCGGGCCTGATGGTCGTTCCCGAATAATCGGCGCCGACCGAGAAGTTGAACGAGCGGTCGAGCGGCTTGTCCGCCCGGTTCAGGTCGATTGCGACATGGCGCGGCTGGGCATGTGCCGATGAGGCATGCGCCGACAGGGACAAGGTGGCGCCGAGTGCCGCGCTGAAGAAGAGCCGGGAAGTCGTGCTTGCCATTCATGCGACCTTTGCGTGTTCGGCGGCGCAATGCCGGAGGATGAAGTCACGATGCGTCGGCATCGACAGCGCGGTGCGCCGGACGACATCGCGGATCGAAGCTAGGAAGCGGACGGACTCGTCCAGCGGAAGCAGGCTGGCCAAGGGATCGTGCCCCAGCGGGACCTTGCGCTGGCCGAGCAGCACGGCGATCCAGCTATCTTCAGTGAACAGGTCGGCATGCTCGCGGAACAGCCGCCCCTTGCCGCCCCACAGCTCAAGTCGCTCGACCAGGCGGTCGGGCACCTGCATGGCCCGGCAATCGTTCCAGAAGTCGGAGTCGCTCCGCTCCGTGGCCAGGTAGTGGAGGATGATGAAATCGCGGACATGCTCATATTCGTCGATGAGCAGGCCATTATACTTGTCTATCTCACGCTGATCGAAGGCCGTGTCCGGGAACAGGCCGATCAGCTTGAAAATGGCGGATTGGATGAGATGGATGCTTGTGGACTCGAGCGGTTCGATAAAGCCGCCCGCCAGGCCGATCGCGACGCAATTCTTTTCCCACATGCGTCCGCGCCGGCCCGCGACGAAGCGCAACGTCCGCGGTTCTCCGCTGGGTGCTCCGTCCAACCCTGCGAGCAGCTCGTCCAGCGCAACCTGGTCGTCCTTGTGCGCGCTCGAGAAGACGTGCCCATTGCCGATCCGATGCTGAAGCGGGATCCGCCATCGCCATCCGGCGCTTTCGGCAGTAGCGCGCGTATATGGCGGCAGCGCCGCGGTGCTGGTGCATGGAATCGCGATCGCGCGGTCGCATGGCAGCCAATGCTGCCAGCTGCGATACGGCACGCCGAGCGTCTGGCCGAGTATGAGCGAACGAAAGCCGCTGCAGTCGACGAACAGGTCGCCCTCGATCCTGCGACCGTCCGCCATCCGCACGGCCGTGATGAAGCCATTCTCAGAATCCTGATCGACGCCTTCGACCCGTCCCTCGACGCGGCGGACGCCGCGCTGCTCGGCATGGGCGCGCAGAAAGCGCGCATAGAGGCCGGCATCGAAATGGAAGGCGTAGCGCAATGTCGACAGAACCGATCCCGGCGTGGCGCTCGGCCGCGAGAAGCGCTCGTTCGCGGCCGCCACTGCGGAGATACAATATTCAGCGATGTTCCCGGGAACGGCCGCTTCACCCCGCGCCTGCCGCGCACGCAGCCAGATCTGGTGAAAGCGCACCCCCTGCACGTCGCGTCCGAACTGGCCGAACGGGTGGAGGTACCGGTCGCCCCGGCGCGCCCAGTCGACGAATTCGATGCCGAGCTTGAAGGTCGCCTGCGTGCTGCGGATGAATTCATCCTCGTCGATGCCGAGCAGGTTGTTGAAGTCCAGCAGCGGAGGGATCGTCGCCTCGCCCACGCCGACCGTTCCGATCTCCTCCGACTCGACCAGGGTCACTTCGACTTGGGCCGATACGAGCCTGGACAGTGCGGCGGCCGTCATCCACCCGGCGGTGCCTCCACCAACGACCACCACCCGCCCGATCGGAGTTCCTGTCCGGCGATCGTTCACGCCGCCGCCCCCTGCACCCCGAAGCTGCCGGTCAGGGCATGCGTCACCAGGTCACGGTTGGAGGGCAGCATCCGCACCGCATGCTCGCCTTGTGCCTGAATGCGGCGAAAGGCGGCCCGGGCTTCGTCATGGAAACGCAGCGACCCGGCCCTGGCGCTCAGGTCCGTGCGCCAGCCCATGCCGTAGAGCACGAACTGCCAACTCGCCTCCGGGAAGATGTCCACGTTCGGATCGATGTCCAGCTCGTTGGGCGGCCGGAAACGCCAGCGATCGAGCAGTTCGTGCAGGCTGTCGGGCACACTCTCGCTCCGCACATTGTCGATCCAGAAGTCGCTGTCGCGTCGCGACGACAGGCAATAATGGAGCTTGATGAAGTCGAGCGCCCGCTCGTAGCGGCGACGCATGAGCGCGTTGAACTGGCGCGCCGATGTCTCGAACTCACCGCCCCATGGAAAGAGATTTGCCAACAGTGCAGCCGCAATCTCGGTGAAGATGATGCCGGTCGCCTCGAGCGGCTCGAAGAAGGCACCCGACAGCCCGATCGCGACGCAATTCTTGAACCAGCCCGTCTCGCGATAGCCGGCGTCGAAGCGGAAACAGCGGGTGTCGATCGCCTTGGCGCGAGTGCCGACATGCTGCCTCAACACACGCTCGGCCTCCGCATCGTCCATGTGCGCCGACGAATAGACATGCCCGACGCCGCGGCGCTGCTGAAGGCCGATGTCCCAGATCCATCCCGCCGGCTTTGCCGTGGAGGTCGTAAAGGGTGCGATCGGCCCGCCCGGCGCGTCGTACGGCACCTGCATCGCGACCGCGCTGCCGCAGAAAAGCACGTCGCGACAGGATCGGAACGGCACGCCGAGCGCCTTGCCGATCAATTCGGCCGCAAAGCCGGTGCAGTCGATATAGAGGTCGGCGTCCAGCACCCCATTGGCCGCCGTGCGCACGCCCATGACGCCTTCATCACCGACCATCACCTCGGTGACTGTATCGGTCAGGTGCGACACGCCGTTTGCCACCGCATGATCGCGCAGGAGGCCCGCCAGCGCGACGGCGTCGAAATGGAATGCGTAGTTCAGCGGCCCGCGATAATCGGGGTTCGATGCCATCTTCGGCGCGCGAAACGCGTCGGCGGCCGCCTTCTGCGGCGTGGCGGCATCATCCCACCCGCAATCCCCGGCCGCGCCGAGCAGCCAATAGGGCAGCAGTTCCAGCCCGCCCTCCGGCTGAGGCGCCTGGAAGCCGTGGAAGTAGTAGTCGCGCGGGGCGAGGCCTGGGAACTCGCGCCATTGGACGAACCTGTTGCCGTGCTTGAACGTGGCGCCGCAGCGCTGGATCAGCTCGGCCTCACCGATCCCGATCGTCGACAAGGTCCGGCGGATGGTCGGGAACGTCCCCTCACCTACGCCGAGGATCCCGATCGCGGGCGACTCAACTACGGTCACCTGTGCACCGCCGGGCAGGTCGGCCGCCAAACGCTGCGCCAGATAGCCCGCCGTGATCCAGCCTGCCGTACCGCCACCGATGATGAGAACACGCTTGGACATAATATCGAATGTGAACTCGGCCGACCTCCGGAGGATCGACCGTGTCCCGCTCCCTTGATCAGAAGGAGAAGTTCGCACCCAGGGTGAACCGCCTGTCGCTCTGGAACCAGCTTCGGACGTAGGTGGCGTCGTTATTGTAGCCGCCCATCAAGGTCCGTAGCGTGGCGTTGAACAGGTTGGTGCCCTGCAGGCTTACCGAGAAATTGTCGGTGAACCGGTAGGAGATGCTGGCATCCACCTGCCCATAGGACGCTCCGTAGATCGGCAATGAGATCCGGACGCCGTCCCCATCACCTTCATTGAATTGAACGCCTGGTGCGACATAATATTCGTACGGGTCGGCCACGGTGCGCGTGCCGTTGGCATTGGTCGTCTGCAGGTATCGGGAACGCCACGAATAGGCGATGCGGCCCGAAAGGCGGGAGCGCTCATAGAGCAGGGTCAGGTTGTAATTGTGCTTGGACAGGCCTTGCAGCGGCGCATCGCTCCTGACGTCGCCGAAAATGTCGCGGTAGACGTCGCCGGGATTGCTGCTGTCGATGAAGGTATAGTTCGCCTCGATGCCGAAGCCCGCAAGCGGACCCGGCAGCATATCCAGGAACGCGCGCCCGCCGAACTCCAGCCCCTTCACCTTTGCCGCGACGTCGGCATTCACCACGTCGGTAGCGCCGGCCGAGGCTTCCTGGCTCGTTCCATCCTGCAGGTAGATCGTCACCACCTGCTGCGTGAGGCTGTAGATCGGCAGGTTCTTGAGCCGCTTGTAGAAGCCATTGACGTAGAACATCGTGCCGGACTTCGGATACCATTCGAGCGACAGGTCGATATTGGTCGCCGTGGTCGGCTTGAGCAAAGGATTGCCCGTGTCCGCGCTGAACCCCTGCAGGATCGGGGGAAGCTGGACATCGGGCGTGCTGTTCGGGTTCGGGGTAGTGACGACAGTGATCTCGCCCGAACCGCGCGTGGCGGTGAAGGTTGGAAGATCCATCGTCACATTGTAGGCGACCCGCGCCTTCACATCCTCGCGCGGTTCGAACTGGAGGTTCACAGCCGGCAGAAGACGGGTGAAGGTCCGCTCGCCGCCGCGCGGGTCGGCACGTTCGGCGATATTGAAGATCGGCCCGGTCGGCGTGAGCACGAACTGGGCAGCACGCTGTGTGATGTAGCCAAGGCTTGCATTCTCCAGCCGGACGAGCCGAGCGCCGATGTTGCCCGAGAAACCGAACGCGTCCGACGTATAGTCGCGGCCGAACCTGACCAGCGCGTAGCCCGACAACGACTTGGTCTGCCACTCGCCAAGGTCATTGGGAAGCAGCAGGCCACCGGTACGCGAGCGGGGGCCACCATAGCCGCTGGCGGGCAACGGTCCCGCGGGAGAGCAGTTGAAGTAGGTGGGATTGCCCCAGTCGGCCACACCGCAGAAGCCCGCGGGCGGGGCGGCGTGCAGATCGTCGGCCTCGATATTCTCGACCAGATCCATCGAAGGCCAGAGCAGGTTGTTGATCGGCAGCCCGATCTTGCCATGGAAGAATTCTTCGAACTCGTAATTCTCGACGTCGCCGGCCGCGGCGTTGGCGAAGGTCAGCTGCGGCGCATAGACGCTGCCTCCCGGCGCGCCGTTCCAGCCGCGGCCGAGCGCGGTCCAGGTATATCCGTTGTTGAGGTCGCGCTCGCGCCGTTCGGACCAGCGGCCGCCCACCTTGACCGCGCGGAAGAAGCTGTCGTCGAACATATATTCGGCGTCGGCCTGAACCGCGTCCATGGTGCCGCGATTGCGCTCCTCGTGCGGCATGGCGGCTGCCCACACGTAATTGGCCGGGATCGCGGCGGCCGCCTCGACGCTGCTGGGATAGGTCACGACGGGGAAGTCACCCGTCAGGTCGAGCCCGAAACTGGTCGGGAGCAGGAAGTCGCGAAAAATGGACAGGCGCTTGGCGTCCGACTCCGACTTCACATGCTGGTAGCTGGCGGAGAGGGCGAACGGCCCCTGTCCCGGATTCCAGCGGCCTGCCACGGATATGTCGCGCGTGAGAGAGGATGTGGTGCCACCTTCTGCACCGCCGCTGCTGGTCACCGATGCGCCGGAAGGCAGGAACGTCAGCGGGTCGCGCACGAACAGCGCATCGGTGGAGATCAGCCCGCCATTCTCGTCGAACTCGCTATTGGCCGGATCGACCGCGAAGGACGAAGTCGGGCTCGGCACCAGCGACTGAGTAGCGAAGCGTGAGCGGATGCGGTTCTTGTAGCGCGATTGGAAGAAGATGCCCGTGAGATCGATGTCGTCACTGGGCGCCCATTGCACGGCTCCGTAGAGCCCCGTCCGGTTGCGGCGAAAATTCTCGTCGCCATAATTGTAGCCGGCCGGAATGAAGACATCCTCGGTCGCACCTGCAAGTCGCGTAGGAAAATAGGGCTCGATGCGGAAGAAGTTGGACACGGAGGTCAGGCGGCTCTTCGCAACGTCAACGAGGATACCAATCTCGCCGATCTCGGTCTCCCAGCGATTGGTCAGCAGGGCAGAGGCCGAATAGTCGGTTGCGTCGGCAAGATCGCCCGTGCTGATCTCCGCGGTGCCCGCGGCGCGCCAGCCAGCCTTGAAATCGAACGGGAGCTTGGTGCGCAGATCGACCTGACCACCCGTACCGCCCTCGATCAGGTCCGCCGTTGCGGCTTTGTAGACGTCGACCGCCGCCATAAGCTCCGGCGTGACCTCGCCCCACAGAAGCGACCGGCCGCCATTTGCGCTGAAAATATCGCGCCCATTGAGACGCGACGCCACGCCGCTCAATCCGCGTACCTGGATGCCGCTGCCTTCGACGGAGAAGTGGTCTGGATCGTTGAGCGCTGAGAAGCGCACGATACTGACGCCGGCGACACGCTGCAGCACCTCGGTGATCGAATTGTCCGGAAGTTTGCCGGCATCGTCTGCCACAACCGAACTGATGATGCTTTCGGATCGGCGCTTGCGTTGATCAGCCGCCTCCAGTGCGGCACGGCGACCGGTGATCACGATCGCCTCAGCATCCAGTGCGCTGACGTCGCCCTGCCCTTCCGGCGCATCCTGATCGCTTGCGGTCGCCTCCTGGCTCGCCCCAACCTGCCCGTCTGTCGTCTGCGACCATGCCGGCGTCGACAATGCCGCAACAGCAATGCCGGACACACCCGCGCACAACATACGCGACCGCTTCATCCCCCGTGTTGAACCCATCTGAGCATCCCTCCTGTCGCCGCCCGTGTCTTGCGGGTCGCGCGTAATGATCGGAGCGCGAACATTGCGGTTCGCAGGCCCCAGGCACCGGAATTGGCCACAAACGTCATCTCGAGTCTATGTTCAGGCAATCAACAGCGACCTACAAGCCGCTGTTTCTAAGTAGTTTCCAGCTATTCTACTCCACTTGGCCGCTCATCAGTCCTCCTCATCACACTTTCAGTCCAACTCGCAACAAAATAGACCGTGGGCTCCTGCAGCTGCTTGCCGAACGAAGCGAGGTTGCCGACCCAATGACCTATGAAGGCGCGTAATCCCGTCGCAGTGCGCAGTCGCGCTCCGCACTTCGCTCACGGCTTTTCTCGTGCTTGCATGGCGCGTCTACAAGCTGCATCTTCATTGACTGGGCAGCTGTCGGCTATCGTCATTCATGAACTACTCACAGCCATTCTCGCGAACGCACACGCGTCCCTGGTCCCGGCTGGTAGCTGCGATCGCCAGTCCCCCGGCATCGGTTAGCGGCAAGGACGTGGACAGGGCGACGGATAAGGCGATCGTCGTCCTACTGGTCTGGACGGGCGTCGCCTTGTTTCAGTCGGTGCCAGAAGCGCTGAGAAGCCTCGAATGGGCCGTGTTCGTAGCGAAGTTGCTCGACGCTTGGGCTTGGGCCCTGCTGACGCCACTCATCCTCTGGACGAACAAGCGCGTCTCCGCAAAGTACCAGGACTTCGTCCACATACTTGCCGTCCAATTGCTGCTGAGTATTCCATTCAGCCTGGGACACGCAATCCTGGCCGGCCTGCTACAATATCCAATTGCGCAAATCTGGTTCAATCCGCTGCGGAGCACCGAGCATTACGTCTATTACTTTCTAGGCGGCTGGCAGACCTACTGCGCTATCGTAGGCATCTTGCAGACACTCAACTTCTACAACCGCTATCTGACGAGCCGTCTTGAATTGGAGATGGTGGAAAAACGGCTGCTCGAGTCCCGCCTCAATGCGATGCGCCTCCAGCTTGAGCCTCACTTCCTCTTCAATGCGCTGAACGCCATTTCATCCGAGCTCGAGTCCAATCCCGCCCAGTCGCGCGAGATGATCGACGATCTTGGCACACTGCTGAGGCATTCTCTCGAATGCCAGGGCAGTAACGAGATCAGTCTCGCGAACGAGTTGGCCTTGCTCGACCGTTACATCGCGATCCAGCGGCTTCGCTTCGGGGACAGGATCCAGATCGAAATCGACGTCGATCCGGAAACGCTTTCGACCATGGTGCCTTCCTTGCTCCTGCAACCAATTGTCGAGAACTCAATTCGGCATGGGATCGAAGGCCGACTCTCCGGCGGCAGCGTGACCGTTTCGGCACGATATGTCGGCGGCAACCTCCAGCTCATCGTGCAGGATGACGGCGTAGGCTTGCCACGTCGCTGGCGTTTCGACGCCGGCGCCGGCCTGGGTCTGCGTGTCACGCGCGAGCGGCTCCGCGCCCTTTATCCTGGCCTCGGCGAGTCCGCTTTCACCATCACGCGGCGACGTGGCGGCGGCACCAGGGTCGTGATGCGGACGCCAGCGCCTGAAGCAAGGATCCCTCATGTCGCTGCATAGGTCCATCCGCGCCCTGGTCGTGGATGACGAAGCACCGGCGCGACGGCGTCTGGTCGACCTCCTGGCTCAGGATCAGGATATCGAGAATATCAGCGAGGCCGATAGCGGCACGGCGGCTATCGGCGCCATACGGGAAGCTCCGCCCGACATCCTGTTCCTTGATGTGCAGATGCCCGGCCTGGACGGCTTCGGCGTGATCGATGCCATCGGCGCGCAGAACATGCCCCTTACCGTGTTCGTGACAGCGTATGAGCGCTTCGCGATGCAGGCGTTCGAAGCGGAAGCCGCAGACTATCTGCTGAAGCCCTTCGGTGACCGCCGTTATGAAGGCACCATGGAAAGGGTAAAAAGGCGCTTGCGAGAGCTTCGATCTCGCGGCGAGGGGACCCGCGAAAGCTTCGGACCTGAGCTATTGAAGCTCATCGCGCGGAGGTCGA
>CAKTCN010000016.1 GCA_934539295.1 uncultured Allosphingosinicella sp. | reverse complement strand
CGGTGAAGGTGGCAACGACCCCGGCAATGGCGGCAACGATCCCGGTGACGGTGGCAACGACCCCGGCGACGGCGGGAATGACCCTGGCGACGGCGGCAACGATCCCGGCGATGGCGGAAGCGACCCTGGCGACGGTGGGAACGATCCCGGCGACGGTGGCAATGACCCCGGCGACGGTGGCAATGACCCCGGCGACGGTGGCAATGCCCCCGGCGACGGTGGCAACGATCCCGGTGATGGCGGCAATGATCCTGGCGATGGCGGCACCGAGCCCGGTGACGGTGGCACCGACCCCGGTGATGGCGGCAACCCGGGCGCCGTTTGCACGGATGTAGCGATGGTGGTCGACCGTCCGATGCATTCGGCGGACGGGGCGGCGGTCAAGGCGTACGGGGCGTGCCATGTATCGGTGATGACGATGCGCGGCGCGTCGGTTGACGGCTTCACGGCAGGCGCGGAGGTGTCGGCGGGGCTGAGCTCCACGATCACGATCGGAGACAGGGTGTCGGCCCTGGCAGGTCCGGCGATCGACGCCGACGGGGCCGCGACCCGGATCGTGATCGGCGCAGGCGGATCGATCAGCGGCTATGTCGACCTGACCGAGTATGCCGACCTGATCGACAATGGCGGCACCTTCGAGGCGGCGGGCAACAGCGATTTCGGCGCGGGCGAGGACCAGTTCGTCAATCGCGGCCTGCTGGTGTCACGCGGCCGAAGCCGCCTGGACGGACTGGAAAGCCTGACCAATGCCGGAACCATATCGATGGTGGATGGCAGGGCGAACGGTGGGCTGGCCCTGCACGGAAGCTATTCGGGAATCAGCGGGGCGGTGCTGGCCATCGATGTCGTGGGCACGGCCACCGACATGCTGACGGTCGGCGGTGCCGTCACCGGCGGCACCGGTATCAGGCTGAATGTAGTGGGGACGCCGGTCGCCATTCCCAACGGCACGATGGTCGTGGATGCGGGATCGCAGACGGCGGGTGCCTTCACCCTGACGGGCCCGACCAGCATCGGCTTGATAGACTATTCGCTGCGGGCTGAGGGGGCAGACACGTTGCTCTTTGCACTGCCCAACGTGCGCGTATTCGAGGCATCCCTGCTGAACCGGTTCGGCCGCGCCTTCTGGTACCAGTCGGCCGATGCGGTGACACAAGGCGCGGCGGCGCGCAGGGGCGATCTCGCCGGGCGGGGCACCGGCCTGCACCCATGGATGCAGGTCTATGGCGGCGACGAGGAAGCGGGCGAGACTCGGACGGTCGATATCTTTGGCAACGCCGCGGCCGCTGCGCTCGAACATGAGCACGAATATCGCGGTGTGCAGGGCGGCGTCGAGACCGGCGCCGGCGATACCAGTATCGGGATCACCGGCGGATACCAGCTCGCCGACATCGGCTTCGACAGCGGTTCGGAGGCGCAGCTGTCCGGATACAATGTCGGCGCCTATGTCCTGCATGCGCCGGCCAGCGGGGTCTATGCACAGGCGCTGGCAAAGGCGGACATTTTCGACATCCATTTCCATAACGGCCTTGCCTTCAGGAGCGGGATCGATGGCCGATCCTATGGCGTGGAAGGCGAAGCAGGGCTGCGCACCACCCTCGGCACTGTGGGCGTGGATGCGGGCGTGGGCCTTGCCTGGGTGCGCACCCATGTCGATGATTTCGAGATGCTGGGCGCCGGCTTCGCCTTCGAGCGGTCGACAAGCCTGCGGGGCCGCGCGGGTGTGCGGATCGCGCTGCCGTCGGCGCAGACCGCGCCGTTCTTGGATGCCAGGGTGCTGCGCGAGTTCGAGGGCGAAGGCGAAACGTGGTTCCTGAGCGGCAGCTCCGCGCTGCCGATGGCGGATCCGGGCCGGGGAACCTGGGTCCGGATCGAGGCGGGCATCGCCGGCACGATGGGACGGGCCGGAGGCTTCCTGTCCGCCTGGGGATCGATGGGCGATGTGCAGGGCATGGGCCTTCGCGCCGGTATCCGCTTCTGAAGGTGCCCGCGCGCCGTCGAGGGCGGTCGGTCCTGCGGCACGGTAAGTCGCCCCTCGCCGGCGTGGCGAGGGGCGCAGGCCAGGTCAGGCGGCGGGATTGAATTCGCCGCTGATGAGGAGCTTCACGTCGTCCGCGACACCGGGGATGCCGTAGGTCATGCCAAATCCGCTGCGCTTCACGGTGCCTTCGGCGGAGAAGCCGACCGTATAGGCCTTGCTGACCGGGCTTTCGCCGGCGCCGTTCAGCGTGACCTTGAGCGTCAGCGGCTTGGTCACGCCGCGCAGGGTGAAATTACCGGTCACGTCCGCCGTGGTCGCGCCGGTGCGGCGGACCTGCGTCGATACGAAGGTGGCGGTGGGGTGATTGGCCGCGTCAAAGAAGTCGGCGGTGGCGAGATGCTTGTCGAGCGCGTCATTGTGCGTGTCGACCGACGGGATCGCGACCGTGACGTTGAGCGTGCTGCGTTCCGGCGCGGCGGCGTCGAGGGTCAGCTTCGCGTCGAAGTCGGTGAATTCGCCATAATAAGTGGAGAAGCCGAAATGGTTGGCGGCCCACACGATCTTGGCATGGCTCTTTTCAAGGGCATAGCTGCCCGAGCGCGGCGCGGGCGCGGCCTGCCTCGAGGCGGCGGCAGGCTGTTGTTGCGTGATGGCGTGGGCGCCGGTGACGGCGGTTACGGAGATGAGGGCGGCGACGACGATCCTGCGCATGCTGGTCCTTCCTGAGCTTCGGGCGAGGGTCGGCTAGCCACTTGGCCAGGTATGCGGAAGCCGTGCGCGGCGGCATCCGGCGTTCCGGGTTCAGCAACACTCACGCGAGGCGCTGTGCCGCATGGTTCCAGAAGGTTGCATCAATTCACCGCTGCTTAGGTGCGGGTCGGCGCGTCGGGGGCGGCTACCTGCCTCAGTTCATTTGACTTTAACCACTTGGCTACACAGACGCTGAAGCCCTGCGAAGGCGAGAGCGGGGCCTTTGGCGCACGGGGGTTTCTTGTACCAGTTTACCGATGCAGTTTCGGGTAATGGCGGCGGCGCGGCGGCGCTCGGCTTCGCGCCTGCCTTGCGTCCGGCGGCAATGCCTGCGTTCGAGCGCGCGCGTCCGTCCTTGCACGATCTCGACTTGGTGGTGGACCTTGGCCGCGGAATCGGATCGGTTCGTTGGTGGGGTGGGCTTGCCGCATGTATCGGCCTGTGCGCCGCCGCCATCGCGCTGCGGCCGGCGGTGGAGCCCCTGCCCGGCGCCTCGCCCGCAGCGTTGGCGGATGCCGAATATGGCGAGATGCGCGCACTGGCGATCAGCCCGCTCGCGCTCGGCGCGGATACCGGGCGCCGGATGGCCGCGACCGACGCCGTGCAGCCGCTGACCGACACACCGGAGCGCCCCAGGATCGAACTCACCGCCATGCTGGGCCAGGGCGACGGCCTGGTCCGCGCGCTGGAGCGTGCGGGCGTCGCCTCGGCCGAGGCGAAGCAGGCGGCCGGGCTGGTCGAGGGCATCCTGCCCCTGTCGGAGATAGAGGGCGGCACGCCGCTCGACATTGCGCTGGGACGGCGGCCGAACCGCAACGCTCCGCGCCCGCTGGACAATCTCGATTTCCGCGCCCGTTTCGACCTGCGGATCGAGATGGCGCGCGTGGACGGCACTTTGCAGGCGCGGCCGGTGTCGATCCGCGTGGATCATACGCCGCTCCGCATCCAGGGCGTGGTGGGCACCAGCCTCTATCGCGCCGCCCGCGCGGCAGGCGCCCCCGCCAAGGCGGTGGAATCCTACCTGCGCGCACTGGCGACGCAGATGAACGTGTCCACCCTGGGCGCGAACGACCGCTTCGACCTCGTCATCGAGCACCGCCGTGCGGAAACGGGCGAGACCGAAACCGGCAAACTGCTTTACGCAGGTCTCGACCGCGCCGGCGGCAAGCGGCTGCAGCTGATGGAGTGGGAGCAGGACGGCCGCAGCCAGTGGTTCGAGGCGAGCGGAGTCGGCAAGACGAGCGGCGCTCTGCAGCGGCCGGTACCGGGCAATGTGTCGTCCAATTTCGGCATGCGGCGCCACCCGATCCTCGGCTTCTCGCGCATGCACAAGGGCATGGATTTCCGCGCCGGGCACGGCACGCCGATCCTGGCCGCCGCCGACGGCCGCGTTACCCGGTCGGGCCGCGCGGGCGGCTATGGCAACCAGGTGCGGCTTGCTCATGCGGGCGGGCTGGCGACCTCTTACAGCCATATGAGCCGGATGACGGTGCGCGCCGGGCAGAGCGTGCGGCAGGGACAGGTGATCGGCTATGTCGGGTCGACGGGCCTATCGACCGGACCGCATCTTCACTACGAGCTGTATCGCAACGGCGCTCCGGTGAATCCGGCGTCGGTCAAGTTCACCACGCGGGCGCAGCTTTCGGGCGGGGCGCTGAGTGCGTTCCGGGCCAAGCTGCGCGGGCTGCTGGGGACGCCGTTGACGGCGAAGCCTGCAGCTGGGGCTGTGGCCGCGGACTAGCGCCTCCGTTCGTTTCGAGCGAAGTCGAGAAACGCTGGATCAGGCTGCGGCTCTACGAACCCGCTCCTCGACTTCGCTCAAAGCGAACGGGGCGGCGGAGGGCTTAGCTGCCCTGCGCGCGCCACCGCTTTATTACGCGCGCGATCGTGTCCTCCTCGCCGCCGGTCTGCTTCCACAGGTCGGAGAAGACCGGGTCCGACGATGCCGGCTGGAGCTCGCGTTCGAGGTCGTCGAAGGCAACGCGGATCGGGATGGCGACGCCTTCGCCGCAGATGATGCATTCGCGGTTGCGTAGCGCGGGAATGACGTCGAGGAAGCCGCGCGCACTCTCGGGCATAGCCGACTTTACGAACGTCTGGTCGCGATCGTTGTTGAGGCGCATGGCGATGATGGTGCCGCATTGCGACAGCACGCCTTCGGCAAGGTCCGACGGGCGCTGCGTTACGAGGCCAAGGCTTACGCCATATTTGCGACCTTCCTTGGCGATCCGTTCCAGCACCTTGCGCACCGCCTGGCCGCTCGAGGTCTTGTCGGCGGGGACGTAGCGATGCGCTTCCTCGCACACCAGGAGCACCGGACGTTGCACCTCGGCGCGCGACCAGATGGCGAAGTCGAACACCAGCCGTGACAGCATGGCGACGACGACCGACGTGATGTCCGACGGCACGCCCGACACGTCGATGATCGAGATCGGTCGCCCGCGCGCGGGCATGCGGAAGATCTTGGCGAGGAAGGCCGGCATCGTGTCGGCGACCAGCATGCCGGAGAACATGAAGGCATAGCGCGGATCGGACTTCAATTCGTCGATCTTGGTCTTGAGCCGCAGATAGGGAGCGGTGTCGGTCGCCTTGTTGAGCAGGCCCATTTCGTTCGCGATCGCGGTTGTGAGGTCCGACAACAGATAGGGGATGGGCGAGTCCACCGTCAGCTTGGTCAGCCCCTGCGCAGCGCGGTTGCGTGCACGCGCTGCGAGCAGGCATTTGGCGAGGATGTCCATGTCCTGCTGCCGGTCGGCGCCGGTGGAGGTGACGATCACCTCGACATGTTCTTCGAAGTTCATCAGCCAGTATGGCATGGCGAGATTGTCGACGTTGAGGAGCTCGCCCTTGTCCTTGAACGCGGCGGCATATTCGCCATGCGGATCGACCATGACGATGTGCCCCTCCGGTGCCAGATCGCAGATGCGGTGGAGGATGAGCGCGGTGGCGGTCGACTTGCCAGTGCCGGTGGAGCCGAGCAGGGCGAAATGCTTGCCGAGCATGGCATCCACATAAAGCGCGCCGCGCACGTCGGCGGTGGGATAGACGGTGCCGACCTCGATATGCGCGCGTTCGGATGCGGCGAACATCTGGCGAAGGTCGCCCCCGCTGACCGGATAGGCATGATCGCCGGGCAGCGGATAGCAAGTGACACCGCGCCGGAAGTTGCCGAGGCCGTCGCCCTGCCCCGCGTCGCCCTCTCCCATGAAGTCGATCTCGGCCAGGATCGCGTTCGCCGCGGGATCGGCGCGAAGGCTGCGCACGCTGCAGATGATCCAGCGGCGCCCGGCCTTGAGCCTGATCTGGCTCCCGATCTGACCCGACATGGCGATGCTGGGATCGGGATGGCTGCCGAGTTCGCGCAGGCGCAGACCATCGAATTCGACCCTGGCCCCGCCGCCCTCGATCGCGACGATGTGGCCGATAGGGCTGGCGTGAGTGGCTGTGTCCATGGCGCGGGATTAAGGCGGAGGGGTAAATTTTCCCTTCCGGCGCTTGGTCATCCACCGCCTGGGCCGAGGCGGTAGCCGCGCCTGCTCAGCGGCGCCTGAACACCGCGCTTCCCGCCCAGCCGAGCAGCACGGACACCGCCACCGCGGCGAGACCGTAAGCGAGCGACCATTGTTCCGCCGCATTGGCGACGAACCGTTCGAAGCCGAGCTTTTCGATCGTGACCTCGCGCGCTTCGCCGGCCACGACCCGGCCGTCGCGGATCAGGAAGGTTTCGGCCGTATAATC
Source organism: uncultured Allosphingosinicella sp. (assembly GCA_934539295.1). Classification (GTDB taxonomy): domain Bacteria; phylum Pseudomonadota; class Alphaproteobacteria; order Sphingomonadales; family Sphingomonadaceae; genus Allosphingosinicella. Next base: position 69,283 of record CAKTCN010000016.1, on the reverse strand, counting down.
GCCGACCGGCACGCGCGCCGGAATGTGGATGGAGGCGCGGTACAGGACACCCTGGCGAATCTCGACGCCGTCCGGATCCTCGCGATAGAGTTCGCCGCGCTGCCTGAGGTCCAGCAGGCCGCGTTCGAAGCGCTGCTGCACCTCCACTTCGTTGCCGGTGGCGGGGGAAAGCTGAAGATTCCCGAGGCCAAGTTCGTAAATGGCGGCGGTGCGCTCGTCGATGATGCGATCCAGCGGCCGCGACGATGCCACCGCGTAGAAGGCCGGAGCCGAGCGGAAGCGCGCGCTTTCAACGTTCATCCAGATGCCGGCGACCTGCTGTTTCTCGCGCACCACGATGCGTTCGGTCGGGCCCTTCACCACCACCGCGATGTCCGAAGCGCCCGAAGGCACGCGCCCGCCCGGGTAGACGATGGCGCCGAACAGCAGAAGTTCGGCACCTGTGAAGGAATAACGGATCTCGACCTTGTCCTGGCTGACCTCCGGCACGAGCAGCGGCTTGGCCTGCCCCATAACGAGCGGGGCCAGCGCGGCGAGGAGGAGCGCGCCCGCCCTCACAGCATCTGTACCGTGTAGATTTCCTCCGGCTGCCAGCCGAGGCCGAGCGCCATGCGGAAGGCGACGCCGAGAACGGTGAGCGCGAGGAAGAGGCGGAGCAATTCGGGCTTCACCTTCTGCGCCAGCCGGGCGCCGACCTGCGCTCCCACGACCGAGCCGGTCAGGAGCAGGACGGCGAGCACGATGTCGACCGATCGCGTGGTGGTCGCATGGACGATGGTGGTGGCCGCCGTCACGAACAGGATCTGGAGCAGGGACGTGCCGACCACCACCTGCGCCGACATGCCGAGCAGGTAGATCATGGCGGGCACCACGATGAAGCCGCCGCCGACACCCAGCAACACGGTCAGCATACCGGACACGAAGCCCAGCATCAGCGGTGCGAGCGGCGATATGTAGAGGCCCGACCGGTAGAAGCGCCAGCGCATCGGCAATGCGGCGATCAGCGGGTTGTGCCGCTTCGCCGGCGCGCGCGGCTTGTCCTTGTTGATGAGGCCGAGCGCGCCGGCCGATTCTTTTGCCATCAGCACACCCATCGTGCCGAGCAAGAGCACATAGAGAATGGCGATGGCGGTATCGATCTGCCCGCTATTCTGGAGAAAGCGGAACAGGAAGCCGCCGGCCAGCGACCCCAGCAGGCCGCCGACGATGATCACCACGCCCATTTCATAGTCCACGCCCTTGCGCCGCCGGTGCGCGAGCACGCCGGATACACTGGTGCCGGTGATCTGAGTGGTGGCGGACGCGACCGCGACCGCAGGCGGGATGCCGTAGAAGATCAGGATAGGCGTGGTGAGGAAGCCGCCGCCCACGCCGATCATGCCGGTGAGCAGGCCCACCACGCCGCCGAGGCCGATGATCATCAGCGCATTGACCGACAGGCCGGCGATCGGGAGGTAGATGTCCACGGTTAAGGGACTAACGCCTTATCGGCGCCTGCGGAAGGCGGGAGGCGATCAGAAGTCGGTGGCGAGCGTCACGGCCAGGCCGCTGCCTGGCCGCGCATCGCCGGCGATGCGGAAGCGCCAATCGGCCTGAACGGTGCCGATGGGGGTGGGAAGCGAAAGGGTCGGCCCGATGTCGAGCCGCTCGGCGCCCGGTTGGGCCGCGCCCCAGATGCCAGCCCCCGCCCTGATGCCGCCCGTGCGGACATGAAGCCGTGCCGAACCGTCCACGAAGAGGTCGCGGGAGCGCAGGCCCACCATGCCCGCCTGCGCATAGGCGTTCAGCCGGACGGGGCCGACCACCGGCGCCTCGTCGATGCCGCCATAGAGCGTGGCGGAGAAAGCCGATCGGCCTTTACGTCCGATGCCCTCGCGCCTTTCCAGCAGCACATGGACCGGCAGGGATGCGACGGGCACAAGATCGACGCCGAACGCCACTTCCGCCTCCTCCTGCACTTCGAGCGGCAGATAGGCACGCGCGCTCAGGGCTGCGCGGCCGGCGAGGGCATAAGTGACGCGCCCGCCCGCCTGGCTGCCGCCGAGCGATCCTACGGGCGCGAGCGACGCGCCTGCCCGTTCGCGCAGGAACAGCCATGCCGATCCGCCCCATCGGCTTTCGCGGGCCTGCACGGGGGCGGGTGAGAGCGACGGCAGCGCGCCCGGCCGATACGGCGGAAGGGGCAGCGGCGTTTGTGGCCGGGGCCTGGGGTGCCTCGTGACGATCGTGATGCCGCCGGCAGTGTCCGGCATGAGCGGCTTTGAAGGGGCGTGCCGCGCGAGATGCGCAACCATGACGGGGGGCGCTGCCGCCATTGCCTTCCGAAGCGGCGGCAAGGCGGGGCGCAGCGGCAGGGGCGGCGGCGTGGTGGCGGCCAGGTGCCGGCGTGCGGTTACGGCGGTCTCCTCCGGAAGGCTGAGCACGATCGCGCGGCCGACTCCCCACGCCCCGATCACCAGCAGGAGGAAGCGGATCGGCGGCGGGATCATGCGTCGACGCTCACGGGAAAATCGTGCGCGGTCTTGCCCCATTCGGCGCGGCCGCCCTTCACGATGGTGCGATAGCGGACCAGCGCCTTGAAGGCGGCGCAGATCGCGATGAAGTTGCCGGTGAGGATGCGCGGGATCGAGAGCAGTCCCTGCCGCCAGCCATAGAGATGCGTGACGAAGCCGAAGCGCATGGCCACGCGCCAGGCGAGCAGAACGAGGTTCAGTTCGAGCGCGAGGACCAGCATCGACCCGACCTCCACCGATTGCCAGTCCACGCCCAGGCCCGCCAGCTTGAGCGACGCCCAGAGGATCAGGCTCAGATAGCCGCAGAAGAGCAGGAAGGCGGCGAGCAGCGACTGCCGGTCGCGCAGTCGCATCCAGCGCTCGGCGAGCCGCCCGCTCCAGCCGAGCCGGTCCCATCCGGCGAGCGCGATGCCGGTCATCCAGCGGCTCTTCTGATGCACCGCATCCCGGAAGCGGTGCGGAAAATATTCGCGGGTGGAGACGAGCCGCCCCTCCGCGTCGCGCACGCGGACGAAGGCGGCGGTCGCGCCGAGATCGCGCAGCTTGAGGCCGAGTTCATAATCCTCGGTCAGGCTGGCGGCGTCGAAGGGCAGGTTCTCGGCGCCGGCGATCGCCACGAGCGCCCGGCGCGAGAAGGCGCAGCCGACGCCCGCCGACGGCAAGGCCGCGCCGATTGCACCGCGCACCACCATCTCCTTGCCATGCGATTCGGAAAATTCGTCGGCATAGGAGCCGCTCACGAACGGCGACTTGGGATGGATCATGGCGACGACCGGCAATTGGACGAGGTCGTGGCGGTCGACCATCGTGCCCAGAACAGTGAGTTCGTCGGGGTGGACGACATCCTCGGCATCATGCAGCACCACCGCCTTGAAGCGGCGACCCTCGCGCACCTCGTCCGCCTGCATCGCGCGCCACAGGCGGTTGAGGCAGTCCGCCTTGGTCGTGGGCCCCGGCACCGGGCCGATGACGATCCGGATGCGAGGGCCGGCGACCGCCTCCACCACCGCAATCGTGGCCGGATCGTTGGGATAGCAGCCGACATAGATGCGATAGTCGCGGTGGGACAGGGTCGCCAACGTGTGGGCCAGCATCCGCCCGATCACCGCCGATTCGTCCCATGCCGGGGTGAAGATGACAAGCGGGCCGTCGTCGAGAGGGGGCGGCAGCCTGGCAACCGTCAGCGTGGGCAGCTTGCGCCGGACAAGGCTGCGCGCCAGCCAAATCAGGTCGACGACGATGTCGCCGAGGCCCAGGATCACGAAACCCGTCGCGGCAAGCAGGGCCAGTTCATGCGCGACCCATTCGAGCGCCCGCAGCGCCGCACCCACCCCTTCCATCTTCCGCGCCCCCCGATTCGGAAGGCGCCAGGATGCGTGGCGACGGGCGACTTGCAAAGCCTAGATGAAGACGGCTGCTCCCACCGGACCGGCGCCCGCAGGCTCGCCGCGCGAATAGGTGCCGGTCAGCAGCCCTGCGGCAAGGACGCGGCCTGCCATCGCCTCCACCAGCGCTGCCCGGCCGGGCGTATCGCCGGGATTGGGCCCGTCCTCCAGCGCGAACAGCTGGAACGCATAATGATGTTCGCCATGGCCTGTCGGCGGATCGGGCGGCAGCCAGCCTTCGCGCAGATACGAATTGCGGCCGACGTCCGATCCGTCGGCGCCGCCATCGCCATCGGGGCGGATCGCGCCCTCGGCCAGCATCGTCTCGGTCGCCGCGACGTCCCACAGCACGGCGTGGACCAGCGGCTGCGGCGATGGCGCGTCGGCATCCTCGACGATGAGCGCCAGACGCCTGGTCCCGTCCGGCACGCCCCGCCACAGCAACGGCGGCGACACGCCTTGCCCATCGGCCGTGAACCGTTCGGGCAGACGCGCGCCATCGGCAAAGGCAGGGCTGTCGAGATCGATCCTGCCGAAGCGGCCGCCGAGATCGGGCTGGAAGATGCACAATTTGTCCGCGCCGGCGCGCAGGCCCTGCATCGCGCTGCCCAGCCAGTGGGGCACATGTTCCGACATCGCCATTCTCCTTCGGTACTGCGCCTAAATGCTTGCACGCCGCCATGGCTCCGTCCGATTGGCAATGGCGCGGCTTGGGCCTAGGCTCGGCCAGGAACACTCAACAGAGGCTTCGGACCCATGCGCAAGATCGTCACCGCGGCCCTCGCCGCCGCCCTCCTCGCCTTCCCCGCCGCAGCCGCGCTGACGCCCGGCGCAAAGGCGCCCGATTTCGAGACGCGCGGCGCGCTGGCCGGCAAGGCGTTCCGGCTGAGCCTGTCGGAGCAGCTCAAGAAAGGGCCGGTCGTGCTCTATTTCTTCCCCGCAGCCTTCACCGCCGGCTGCACGGCGGAGGCACACGAGTTCGCCGAAGCGTCCGACGACTTCCGCAAGGCCGGCGCGACGGTGATCGGCATGTCGGCGGATTCGCTCGACAAGCTCACCACTTTCTCGCGCGAGGCATGCCGCGACAAGTTCGCGGTCGCCACCGCCACGCCCGCGATCGTGAAGGGCTATGACGTCAGCCTGCCGCAGCGCGCGGGCCTCACCAACCGCACCTCCTATGTGATCGCACCCGACGGGCGCATCCTCTACGCATTCAGCGACATGAATTATCGCGACCATGTGAAGAACACGCTGGCGGCCGTGCGCAAGTGGCGCGCGAGGAGCTGACAAAAGCCGTTGCTATTGAGAATTGTTCGCAATAATCTTCCTGTCTGTCAGGGAGACTCGCATGGCCTTCAATTTCTCCGCCCTGCTCGCCCAGCCCGTGCTGGGCAGCCTGTCCGAAGGACAAGCCAATATCATCGTGTCGGCGCGGCTATGGGTCGCGATGCGCAAGCGCGGAGGCGACCCGAACCTCCTCATGGCGCAGCGGCTGGGATCGGACAGCGCCGCGTGGCAATTCTGGTTGTTGATGGAGGAAGTGGGCACCGCGTGGCCGGACCCTTTCCTGGTCAGCCCGCCCTGCTGCGGCCGGATGAGTCATGACGAGTCGCTGCTGCTCGACATGCTCCACCATGCCGCAGGTCGCGACGGCGGCGCGTTCCACGCCCTCCTCGACGAGATGCTTCCCATGGAACATCGCGAGCGGCTCTACGGCACCGCCGGCGCCTTCCTGACCGCGCTGACGCAGCTGGCGGGACAGGGCTGAAGCCACCCAGGAAGCTCCTGAAGTCGCTGATCGCGAGGCGGGTCGGAGCGCATCGGCTCATGCCAACAGCCTGACCCTCGTGTAGCAGTCCTTATTGATCGTTCCGCGCAGGGCTGGGTAGGATCAGGGAACGGGCGTTTGCCAATTCGAGCTTCGGGGGGCTGACAAGATGGGTGCGGGAAAGCTGGAGCGGGTCATCGGCGCCGCGGCGATGTTCCTCACTGTCGCATGCAGTGCGGAACCCGCCCAGAATGCGGCCGTTGGATCCGCAGCCATGGCACAATCAGCACGATCTGCCCCCTCCATTGCCTGTTCGGGCGAGCTGATCGTCGAGAAGTCGATGACGCTCGATCCGAACTGCGCCTACACATCCATCCGGATCGTGAAGTCGGACGTGGTGCTCGATTGTGCCGGAGCGACCATCGATCCCAATTACTCCACCCGCTATGGCATTGTCATCGGGCCGCCTAAGCTGGGCGAAGTCGTGCGCAACGTGGTCCTCAAGAACTGCACGGTGAAGCGCGCGCGGCGCCACGGCATCTACATCTCGGTCGATGGCTGCGACGCCGACAAGCTCGCGCTCAGCGAAGAGCAGCGCTATGCCGTCCACCCCCAGCAGATCCGGCTGGACAATGTCACCGTCGTCGAATCCGGCAATAGCGGGCTCTACATCGACGATTACGTCCACCATGTGACGGTCGAGAATAGCCGGTTCGAGCGCAACGCCGCCGTCGGCGTCTACATCACCCACGACGCGCGCGAGAACGTGATCCGCACCAGCCATTTCGAGCGGAACGGCTATGGCGAGAAAGTGGCTCCGATGGGCAAAGGACGCCGCGAAGCCATAGCAATCGACTCTGCACAGGCGAACCGGATCGAGCGCAACGTGTTCCGCGACAATTATGCTGGCGCGGTGTTCCTTTATCGCAACTGCTGGGAAAAACCCGAGGATCCGTGTCAGGTCGAACGGCGCAAAGGGGCCAGCGATAATGTGATCGCCGATAATGACATCGAAGGTGGCCTGAACGGGGTATGGATCGCTTCACGCCAATACCGCAGTGCCGACCGAGCCGATTGCGGACGAAAGCCTGATCCCCAACGCGGCATCTTTAACGATGATGCCAAGGACAATCGCGTGGTTGGAAACAGGATTCGTCGAACCGGCTTCGGGATCGTCGCGGAAGACGACGGCAACGTTATAGAAGACAACCTGATCGAACACCCGCACAAGGCCTGCATCATTGCCGGATCAGAGAAGCGCATTAGTCAATTTGGTGCCCCCGTGCACGGACTGCGCGTAATCGGCAACAGTTGCCGGATCGGCGAGAGGGCTCCTCAGCAAGCCGGCATTGTACTCGTGCCGGGTACGAAGGCGATCATCGAGGACAATCGTGTCATTAGATGAACCGACGTCACCAGTCCTGACACTTCATTTTGCGGCGGAGCGAGGCTGCGAACGGTACCCGAAGCAGGTCTAAGGTTGTCGCGTGACCTCCAGCACGCCGCAGCGCGCGGTTTTACTCATCGCAGCTAAAGCTTGTGCCGAGCCTGATGGTTCCGTCGACTCAACGAGCAGGATGAGTCCAGCGGCAACGAGCGCGCGGTGTGACGTACGACCCTGTTCGACAGCAGTGGTGCCCCCTAGCAGTTGCAGGTGCAGGCTTTTTGATTATTGCGACAATGCTTGACCATTGGAGAATGCCGTGGACTTCGCCCATGTCGTGCCGCTCGGCCGCCGCTGCCGCACGACGCACAATCTGCACCAGTACTTCGGGATCAAGGAAAGCTTCCCCTACGACTGGTACATCCTACCCATAAAAGGGGTGATTCGATCGCTACGCGAAGGTGTCGATGCGGGGTCGATCTACGATCCTGCACAGATGGAGCCGGTGCGCCGCGACGGCAAGATCATTCATGTGCTCAACAATGCCTACGGTCTCTGGCACGTGCACTGCTTCCCACACGAGGCGGGCAGCGAATTTGTCAGGGAGGACTGGGCGGATCACCTCGACAAGCCGCTTAAGCGCTTCGAACATACCGCACGGCGGCTGAAGGGGTTGAGAGACAAAGTTGGGCCAGTCCTGTTCGTGCGTGAGGGGCGAAAGTCGGATAAAGCCGAGGACATCCTTGCACTCGACGATGCGATCAGGGCTTTCATCGGCACGACGCCCTACCGCCTTCTCCTCATCAACTTTGACCCTTCGCGCGTTCCCGAAGGTTACGATAATATCGTTGTCGACGAGCGACCGGGCCTCGGCTGGCGGGGTGATGGAGAGGCCTGGAGTCGGGCGCTTGCCTCTACTGGGTATCATGTAACGCAGCCTTGGCCAGCTGCGACGCCGAGTAAAGCGAGTGATTGTTGATAGGTTGAGGTAAGTGATGCGATTCTCGACGAAGGTAAAGAGCTTCTTGCAAGATGCATCCGACAGAACGGCTCCAAGTTTCGTTAAACCCCTCCAAAACTTCATTCGGCTATTACGCAGTGGATTAGCCGACAACAGTTTGATGTCAAACGGCTCTTCGTCCCTGTTAGCCGAGATCAATCTTGATCAAATTTGTTCGGCTCGATGCACCCGATCCGATCCAACGTTCTGGATACCCGTTGCCGTGGTCGCCTTTCAGACGCGTGAGTCTCGATGGGTCCTTCACGTCGCAGCAAGCCCCCGCTCGGGATACGTGAGCCTCTTCAATGGAAGAGAAACGCAGTTCATTTATAATCAACTAGACTCAAAACTAGAAGATATCATCATAACACAAGTTCCGAGAATTCTAGAATACTTTGACGCAAACAACTGGAGTAATGAGGCGTTCGCGAACGTGGGCAATCGGGTTGTATTCGCGGCACGTGACGTGCGCGTACATGACTCTCTTTGTCAAATCGCGGGACTTAAACTATCAGAGCAGTCTTGGCACCCTGACGCTTGGTACACTCAAAGTAGCATGATTGACGTAGTCAGATCATGTGGCGTTCCTCAAGAGGCGAGTCTTCCGCGAATGGGGCGAGCTGAACAGGATGAAGAACGGCTTTCTCCGGTCACCTCTTGGGTGGAATGTCCAATCAAATTCGACGTGACGACCTATGCAGAAATCGGAAGGATGCTGCATCGTATGTCTTCAAACATCGATGACGGCCGATCCAAGGTAGACGATGTATTTCGCGTATTCATCTCGTATGAGGCGGAAAAGCGAGGCTGGGTAGAACAAGAGCAGGCAATTATTCAGTTGTTGAAGGCCCTGAAGAGCCAGCGTCCGAATATTGAAGTTTGTGTGAACGGGATGACTGACGCTCCTATGAATAGGGGAAAAACCGCCGTTCGTTATGCTTCTGTGAAAGAAAGGGAGGAGGAACTCATCCAACGCCTTGTGCGTGCGGTTCCTGATATACGTGTGACTCACCTATTTGGCTACACAGTCGAAGAAAAGGCAGTGGTTCTAAAGAGCGTCGACTTCTTTATAGCACCGGTCATCAGTGCAGCTATGCTGCCAATGCTAATGGACGTTCCCGGCGTGAGCTACGGTGTCAAGGACATGATTGAGACAGTCTATACCAGCTCGATCCTGAAAGTAACGAAGGAGACGATTATCATCGATCCTTCCCATGTTCAGGTGGTAAGCGCGCAATTAGGTCTAGTGAACCATGCATCCTCAAAGGGCGGTGCTCAGTGCGACAGTTATAGCATAAGGCCAGATGTATTCATGGCCGCCTGTGCGCAGGTCCTGGCACGTCAAGGGTTGATGATTGACGCCTTCACCTAACCCGGTCATTCATTTTCTCGCCTGATCTATCAGAGCAAAGATGGGCGGCTGGCGGCCGTTCAGCGCTTCACCGCTAGCGCCCGCTCTGCCGCGTCAATCAACCTGTCCTGTGCGACCGTAAACGCCTGTTCGTGGTCGATCTTGGCGACGATTGGACCCAGGGAGATGCCGTCCTGTGCGACCGGGAACCAATTGCCCTCCTCCGCATAGCCGGTGAGCGCCATGACCTTGGGAACGTGGTAGGTCACCGTCGGCACGTTGCGGATGATGCTGGGCATAATGGACGCGGTGCCGTGGGTGGCGAGGGCCAGGTCGCATTGGGCGGTCCGGCCGAGCTTATATTCGAAGGTGCGACCGTAGATGCGGTCCTGCTCGAACGGGCTGCCGGCCTGCGCGGCGATCTGCGCCGTGATCGCGTCGATCCGATCGACGATGCGCTGGTCCTTCTCGCTCCACTGGCCTTCGATGGCGGTCCAGCCGTCCCAGATGATCTTGAGCGGACGTCCCTCGCCGGCCAGCATGTCGATCAAGGCGGCGATCGCCGGAACCTGGTTGAGAAAGCGCTCCTTCTCCGCATCGATCGCGATCCAGACGGCGAAAGGCCGGACGCCTTCCTCCCCGCGTGTGTCCGGCGCCACCCGCTTGACCCAGTTCACCGACTTGAAGGCGTTTACCCGCGCCACGCGCTGCATCGACATGCGCAGGTCGAGGCAAAGCTGGGGCAACTGGTCGGCCCGGGCACTCAGCAGCGCACCCTTGCGCAATTCGGGGAAGACCTTGACCGGATCGACGAAACACCAATCGCGCGCCACCGCCACCACATTGCCGTCGGCCTGGAAGCGCTCGACCGTCGGCCAGCAGCTGTCCACGAAGCCCAAGGTTTGGGTGAGGAAATGCGCGGGGCGGTTGTCGGCAATGACGAAGCTGCGCTTCAGCAGGCCGCGGTCAGCCGCCGCGATCCAGTCACCCAGCTGCCGCCAGTTGCCGAGCAACAGCGAGACGAGTGGAAGCATGATGCCCCCCCGCTTCTCCTCATAGGCGGTGAGGTGGAGCATGACGTTGCGGTCGGGATAATAGATGCCATAAGCGGACGCGCCGAGGGTCAGCAGGATGCGCAGATGCGGCCCATCCAGCAGGTGATAATCGAACCGCCGCCCGAAAATGCTGCCTAGCGACAGGAGCTTCGCGCCATCCAGCGGCGAATAATAACGCGCCCGTCCGCCGTCGAAGAACGCGTCGCGTCCCTTGTCACGGGCCTCCTGCCATTGCGGCTGCGCATACAGCTTGAGAGCGCGGCGTGTGGTATCCGGATCGAACCCCTCCGGCAGCGCCTCGTCGCGAAACGGATTGAAGTGCCGGCATTGTGCCACCACCGACGGGACGCCGAAATGCTTGCGCTCGGCGCCCTTTGGAGGGCGAAGGTGGCGGCGATCGATGCCGAGACGCGCCGACACGGCCTCCAGCGCCGCCACCTCTGCGTCAGACCCTGGCTTGGACACTGGCTGACTATCCCCGTTCAAATAGCGGGTGCGGCCGTCAGCAGCTGATGCTTGTAGAGGCTGGCCGCGATCTCGAACTCCTCGATCGTGTCGATGTCCTGGCCCTCCAGGTGGCTGACATTGAAGAAATGCGGATTGTCGCCAAACACATAGCGATTCTTGAGCATGGTCTTCTTCTGGCCAAGGAAGGCGGCGAAGTTGAGAAGGTAAAGCGGCCTAATATTCTGCGTGTAGCGATGCCACGGACCGGGCCGGAAGTTGAGCGGCATGTGGTCCGGGCTCAGGAAGAAGTGCTTGTAGGGCGTGACGGTCGCAACCGAGTCAAATTCCGGCTGCTCCTCCAGGACATCCATCATGCCCCGGAAGTTGCTGAACAACGGGCTGGTGACATGGCACCACAGGACGCCGGCCTCGGGCGAGAAGGGCATGCCCTCCAGCACGCCGACGACCACGTCGCTCCAGGGAACGACATTGTTGCACAGGGCCTCATCGCGCGGGACATAGTTGACGCCAAGTTCGTGCGCCCGGCGCTCGGCCTCCGGCGAATTGCTGGAGATGTGTATCTGGGTGCAAAGACCCGAGGCGCGAAGCTGGTCGATCTTGATCTCGAGCAGCGACCGTCCTTCGTGGAAGTCGCGGAAATTCTTCTGCTTCACGCGGTCGGAGCTATGCTTGACCGGGATGATCGCATGAACCTCTTCAAACCTAGTCACAAATCCCCTCCCCCAAAAACGATGCCGCCCCCGAAGGAGCGAATCTCGTAACCATCAGTAAGATGATGCCGGGCCAGTCGGTGCTCCGGCCGCCGCGGTGCAGCAATGCCGACATGCTGCCGGAGAGCCTGCCGCCCTTCCGGTCAACCAAGTCATCCAGCATGTGCTGAATCATGTAACGCTCCCCCCACAGGCGGCTTGGCCCATTACACATTCACGCAGCGATTACGAGCCTAAATGCTTAGCCCGTCAGTCTATTTGTTCTTCGGCACGCGTCCCCACCGGACCACTTTCGTGCGCAACCTTCGCAATTCGTAGGTACGCCGGACGAACAGTAGGAAGGATTGGAAATCGGGGATCAGATATTTGTGATCCGTCTCGTCGGCATGGACGGTGAGCAGCGCCAGGCCGGGGTGCCGGCGGTAAAGGTCGAAGAACAGGCGGGTATTTTCGACGTCCATCGGGTGCCGGCTGTGCAGCAGGGTGATGGCGCAGGCGCGGTCGGCGAATTCGCCGTCGCCCAGGTCGTGCGGCTCGGCAATGCGCTCGATATTGCGGCGAAGCTCCGTCCAGCCGAGCGGAGCCGAGGCGGTGACGCTGACCTGCGGATTGCTCAACACCGCGTTGGCATCCAGCATCAAAGCATATCGAAGCGCCGCATAGCCGGCCATGGACGAGCCGAAGAACAGGATCTGGTCCGGCGCGTATGGTTCGGCGATCGTGCGCACCAGCGCGTCGAACGCGGCTCCCCGGTCGGCGCGCAGATAATAGCTGTTGGCCTCGTCCCGAATGAACAGCAGGTCGGCGTCGAGCAGGCTGTATGCGTCGACCAGCCCCGCAAAGCGCCGCCCTTCATTATGGGTCGAGATGATCACGATCAGGCGGCGGTGACAGGTATCGGCCCTGCGGCGGACGTAGAGATGCTCGGCAGCAGCGTCACCGCCGTGGTCGCGCACGATATCTTCATAGGCCCGCGTCGGCAGCCGCGGTGAAATGCGTACCATTTGCTGTCCCCCCGATTTCCCCGCTCGTGACGTAGCAAGCCGCTAAGCGCCTGAAAAGCGAACGGAAGGAGGCGCCGTTTCGCCACTTACGAATTGACGGCGCGCCAACAATGCTGCTTTGCGGCATGGAGCGCATCCGGGGGGAGAATCGCGAACATGTCGGACGTTGTGGAGCTTGGGGACGATCTGGCGTTCGGCGCGGTTCTGTCCACCATCGACCTTGAAATCACTGGCCTTATCGATGTGCGCAAGGCAATCGCGACCGGCGAACTCGCCGAGCGGGTGCGCGCGGCCGTAGCCACCATCCACGACACGCCCGGCCGCGTGCTCGTCACCGGCATGGGGAAGAGCGGGCTGATCGGCCGGAAGATCGCCGCGACCATGGCGTCCACCGGCACGCCGGCCATGTACCTGCACCCGGCCGAGGCGAGCCATGGCGATCTCGGCATGATCACGGCCAACGATACGGTGCTGGCGCTGTCCTGGTCCGGGGAGACCAAGGAGCTGGGCGATGTGGTCACCTATTGCGGCCGCTTCGGAGTGAAGCTGATCGCCATCACGTCGGGCGAGGACAGCGCCCTGGGCCGCGCCGCCGACATCTGCCTGACGCTGCCCAAGGTGCGCGAGGCATGTCCCCACCACCTGGCGCCCACGACGTCGACCACCGCGCAGCTTGCGCTGGGCGACGCATTGGCGATCGCGCTGCTGGAAGTGCGGGGCTTTTCCGCGGCCGATTTCCGCGTCTTTCATCCGGGTGGCAAGCTTGGTGCGCAGCTGATGCTGGTCGCCGACCTGATGGGCAAGGAGGCGGACCTGCCGCACGTGCCGCGCACCGCCACCCTGTCGGAGGCGACGCTGGAGATGAGCTCCAAGCGCTATGGGTCCACTGCGGTGGTGGACGTGGACGGGCAGCTGCTGGGCGTGTTCACCGACGGCGACCTTCGTCGTGCCATCGTCACCGCCAGCCTTGATGATCTGGTCGAGGGACACATGAACACCGATCCGCTGACCGTTGCCAAGGACCTGCTGGCATCCGAGGCGTTGAAGATCATGAACGATCGCGGAATCACCACGCTGTTCGTGTGCGATCAGGGCCGGGTGATCGGCGCCATCCACCTGCACGATATCCTGCGCGCCGGCGTGGCGTGAGCACCATGGCGAACCTGATCGTCATACCGGCACGCTACGGGTCCACGCGCTTTCCCGGCAAGCCGCTGATCGAGATTGCGGGCCGCACCATGCTGGACCGCGTCACCAACGTCGCGGCGCGAGCCGCAGCGCAGGTGGGCGACACCGACTTCGTCGTCGCGACCGATGACGAGCGTATCGTCGTCCATGCCGAGGCGCTCGGCCACAAGGCCGTGATGACCTCCACCGACATCGCATCGGGCACCGACCGCGCGCTGGCGGTGATCGACGCGCTCGGCATCACGCCCGACATCGTGCTCAACCTGCAGGGCGATGCACCCTTTACCTCGGTCGAGACGATCACCATCCTGCTCAAGGCCGCGGCGGCGGCCGATGCAGGCGTGACGACGCCGGTGCGGCGCCTGACCTGGGCTGCGCTCGATGCCCTTCGCGAGCACAAGAAGGAGGAAGCGTTCAGCGGCACCACCTGCGTGCGTGCGCCCGATGGCCGCGCGCTGTGGTTCTCCAAGAACATCCTGCCGGCGCTACGCAAGGAAGCGCGGCTGCGGGAAGCAGGCGAGATGTCGCCGGTGCTTCAGCACCTCGGCCTCTACGCTTATCGCGTCGAAGCGCTGCGCCACTTCGCCGCCGCGCCGCCGTCCTTCTACGAGGAGCTGGAAGGGCTGGAGCAGCTGCGTTTCCTGGAATTGGGCATCCCGATCCTGGCCGTGGACGTGCCGGCGCCGCCCGTGTCCAATTCGGGCATCGACACGCCGGCCGACGTTGCGCTGGCCGAACGGCTGCTGGCGCAGCATGGCGACCCCTATCAAGCGTTATGAGTGCGCGGCTCTTCATCGTTCGCCATGGCAACACTTTCGCGCCCGGCGAGGCGCCGCGCAGGGTCGGCGCACGCACTGACCTGCCGCTGGTCGAAAGCGGTCGCGTGCAGGCACAGGCGATCGGCGCGGCTTTCGCGGCGCAGGGCATCCGGCCCGACCGGATCGTGACCAGCCCGCTGCTGCGCGCGCGTGAAACCGGCGCCCTGATCGGCGCGGCGGTGGGCGTGAAGCCGGACACCGACACGCCTGCCTTCCTGGACGAGATCGATCATGGTCCCGACGAGAACAGGACCGAGGATGAGGTGGTGGCGCGCATCGGCCACCATGCGATCGAGGCGTGGGACGCACGCGGCGAAGCGCCTTCCGACTGGACGGTGGACGCCCCGGGCCGCATCGCCGCTTGGCAGGCGTTCGTCGCCGGCCTGAGCGGAGGCACGCACGTACTGGTCACCAGCAACGGCGCCGCGCGCTTCGCTTTCCTGGCCTTTCCCGAACTGCTCGGCCGCGGCGAACGGCCGAATCTCAAGCTGCGCACTGGCGCGTGGGGCGAGCTTGCAGTGCACGCGGGGGCGCCGCGCTTCATCGGCTGGGACACACGTCCCTGATCACGCCATCTAGTCGGGGGTTGAGGGTCTACATCTCGCTCGGTGGCTGCCAGAGTTCGACCGCATTACCCTCGGGGTCGTGGATGCGCGCGAAGCGGCCGGTGGAGGCATCGTCCCATTCCGGCTTGGTGATCACCTCGATGCCGGCCGTCCGCAGCCCGTCGAGAAGCGCGTCGATCTCCGACACGCGCAGGTTCAGCATGAACTGCTTGTCGGCCGCGAAATAGTCGCTCGACTCCTTGAAGGGCTGGAAGACGACAGGGCCGCCGGCCACCGTCCAGAACCACTCACTACCCTCGCCCGTCCCCGAACTGTCGCAGCCAGGCCCGATGCCGAGATGCGCCTTGTACCAGGCCGAAAGCACGTCCGGATCCTTTGCGCGAAAGAACAATCCGCCTATCCCGAGCACCGGCATCTCTCTTCCTCCCTGTTATCTGCGACGAGACTAACAAGTGTCCGAAGATGGACAAGGCGGACATCCGCACGCATTCTTTGGGAGTATCGACGCAGCGAGGAGCAGGGTCATGGCCATTCGGGGAAGCTGCCATTGCGGCAAGGTTGCGTATCGGCTGGACGCACAGCTGATGGAGGCGATGGAGTGCAATTGCTCCATCTGCCGGCGCAACGGCTATCTACTGGCCTTTGTCAGCCCTGACGCTTTCACGCTCGAGACGTCGCGGGATGCGATTACCACCTACACGTTCAACAAGCATGCGATACGCCATCAATTCTGCAGCAGCTGCGGCTGCGCGCCGTTCGGCGAAGGTGAGGGCCCAGGCGGGCCCATGGTGGCGGTGAACCTGCGCTGTGCCGAGGATTTCGACCTCGGCGCGCTGAAGATCGTTCGCTACGACGGAGCGAACCTGGCCTAGTTCCGGGCGGCCGGCAGCTTGGCCGGCCGCGCCAGAAAGGCCTGAAGGTTGACGAGGTAGCGGCGGTAAAGGCTGCGCGGCTTAGTCATTCGGGGCCACCATTGCGGTTACGAGATAGAGGATGGGGCCGAGCGGTCCGAGCAGCGTCAGCGTACCTATGACGGCGAGCAGGCGGATGCCAAGGGGGTCGATCCCGGTGCTGCGGGCGAGGCCCGAGCATACGCCCATCAGTTTGCCGTGACTGCGGTCGAGAGCGAAGTGGCTGTTCATTGTTCCTGTTCCTTGATGCGGGGCGATCGTCCGTCGGTCAGATGAGCTGACCGACCGGGCCGATCGCGGCGGAGAGGAAGAAGGTGGTGGCAACCAGCGCGCCGAGGACGGAAACGGCAACCTGCTGCAGATTGATCGACTGGATGTTCATGATCTTGGCTCCTTCAACTGTCCTGCCGGACGATCCGGCGGGGATGCCAAGAGATTTGCAGACGGTGTGCCAAGTGTAGAAAGTGGCGGAAAACTGCGGTTCTTACATGATCCAATGGCTGTGAGCAGTGTTTAGCCAGACTGTGAATGCTGAATGTTGGCAGGTG
The DNA here is from genome assembly GCA_934539295.1 of uncultured Allosphingosinicella sp. Taxonomy (GTDB): domain Bacteria; phylum Pseudomonadota; class Alphaproteobacteria; order Sphingomonadales; family Sphingomonadaceae; genus Allosphingosinicella. The sequence continues at coordinate 52,614 of CAKTCN010000016.1, read as the reverse complement.
CATCGGTGAATTCCACCAACATTCGCACGCTTCGCGACGTAGAGCTTGATCCGCGGCGATGCCCGAGGATTCAGGCGCTCGCCGGCTCGACGAAGGACCAGCGCAGCGTCTCGCCCGCATGGAACGGAACCAGGTCGCCCGGCGCAGGGAGAGTATCAGGCACGCGCACGTCGGCGCGCTCCAGCGTGATGCGCCCCTCGTTCAGCGGGAGACCGTAGAAACGCGGGCCATTTTCCGAGGCGAAGGCTTCGAAATGGTCGAGCGCTCCTTCTTCCTCGAACACGGTCAGATAGCTTTCCAGCGCGAACGGAGCGTTGAAGATGCCGGCGCAGCCGCAGGCGGATTCCTTGGCGCCGACCGCGTGCGGCGCACTGTCGGTGCCCAGGAAGAATTTGGGCGAACCGGACGTCGCCGCCTTGCGCACCGCCAGCCGGTGCGCCTCACGCTTGGCGACGGGCAGGCAGTAGAGATGCGGCTTGATCCCGCCGACCAGCAGGTGATTGCGGTTGATGACGAGATGCTGGGGCGTGACGGTCGCGCCGATGTTCGGGCCGCTCGCCATCACGAAGTCGGCCGCATCACCCGTCGTAATATGTTCGAACACCATCCTGAGACCCGGAAAATCGCGTACGAGGCGTTCGAATACGCGTTCGATGAACACGGCCTCCCGGTCGAAAATGTCCACGGCAGGATCGGTCACCTCGCCATGGACCAGCAGCGGCATCCCGATCCGCTGCATTGTTTCGAGCACCGGATAGATGTTGCCGATGTCGGTCACGCCATGCGCGCTGTTGGTGGTGGCATGGGCGGGGTAGAGCTTTGCCGCGGTGAACACGCCTTGCGCATGGCCGCGCGCCATTTCCTGCGGATCCGCGCCATCGGTGAGGTAGCAGGTCATCAGCGGCTCGAAGCGCGCACCTTGCGGCAGCGCGGCCAGGATGCGGTCGCGATAGGCGCGGGCCGCCTCGGCCGTGGTGACCGGCGGCGTCAGGTTCGGCATCACGATCGCGCGCGCGAACTGCCGCGCGCTATGGCCGACAACAGCCTCCAGCATTGCGCCATCGCGCAGGTGGAGGTGCCAATCGTCGGGGCGGCGGATGGTGATGCGCTGGGCGGTCATGGATGCTCGCGAGAATTTGCGTTCGGGACCGTGGCTCCCTACCTCCTCCCCATGCCCGGCACCACCCTCGTCGACCGCTCGCTCCTTCGCCTGTCGGGGGAGGACGTGCGCGGCTTTCTCCAGGGGCTCGTCACTAACGACCTGAACCTGCTCGGGCCTGGCCAACCGCTCTGGGCGGCTTTGCTGTCGGCGCAGGGAAAGGCATTGTTCGATTTCATCCTGTGGGCCGATGGCGGTGACGTGCTGGTCGATTGCGAGGCCAGTCAGGCCGACGCGCTCGCCCGCCGCCTCACCCTCTATCGCCTGCGCCGCAAGGTCACGATCGCGCGAAAAGAGAGCTTGGCCGTGCATTGGAGCCCCGATGTTCCTGCGCGGGCAGGAGCCCAGGAGCACATGGCGGCCGACCCGCGATTGCCTGCGCTCGGCCGGCGTTGGCTCGCGCCAGCAGGGGAAGCGGCAGAGGGATGGATTTCGCACCGCCTCGCGCTCGGCGTGACGGAAGGTGTGGCCGAACTCGGCAGCGACAAGACGCTGTGGCTGGAGTGCAATGCCGCCGAACTGAACGGCGTCAGCTTCGCCAAGGGTTGCTATGTGGGTCAGGAGAATACCGCCCGCATGAACTGGCGCCAGAAGGTGAACCGCCGCCTAGTCGTGGTGCCGACCGACGCAGAAGGGCCGCGAACGCGGCTTCTCTATCCGGAGCTCGGGCTGGCCGTGGAGCACCGGCGGGTGGACGATCTGGGCGCGGCATTGATGCCGGAATGGCTGGCGGAGGCGCTGGCGCCGGCCTGACCGTCCTCGCCGCGGGCAGGCATTGAGGTTGACCCGCCACCACACACGCTTATTGCCCGCGCCCATGCGCTTCTTCTCCGACAATGCCGCCACCGTCTGCCCCGAGGTCATGGAGGCGATCGCCGCCGCCAACCGCGTCGACACGGCCTATGATGGTGACGCGATCAGCCAGCGTCTCGACGCCGCTTTCTCCGACCTGTTCGAACGGCGCGTTCATGCCATGTGGGTCACTACCGGCACCGCCGCCAACTGCCTGGCGCTTGCGGGGCTCTGCCCGCCGCATGGCGGCGTCATCTGCCATCGCGACGCACACATCCAGACGGATGAAGCGGGCGCGCCCGAATTCTTCACCCATGGCGCCAAGCTGATGCTGGCCGAAGGTCCCGGCGCCAAGCTCACGCCCGAAGCGGTGCGCGCGCTTCTCGCCACCGTGCGCGCCGATGTGCACCAGGTGCAGCCGCACGCCCTTTCTATCACCAACGCCACCGAATATGGCCTCGTCTACACGCCCGACGAGGTCGCCGCCCTTTGCGCGCTTGCCCGGGAGCGCGGCCTCGGCTTTCACATGGATGGCGCCCGCTTCGCCAATGCAGTTGCGCGGCTCGGCTGCACGCCGGCCGAGCTGACCTGGAAGGCCGGGGTCGATGCGCTCAGCTTCGGCTTTGTCAAGAATGGCGGCATGTCGGCCGAGGCGTTGATCTTCTTCGATGACAAAGGCCTTGCGGCTTCGAAATACCGCCGCAAGCGCGCCGGGCAGCTCATGTCCAAGGGTCGCTTCCTTGCTGCGCAGATCCTCGCCATGCTGGACGGCGGCCTCTGGCTGCGCAATGCAGCGGCAGCCAACGATGCGGCCGCGCGCCTTGCCGCCGCGGCCGGTGAGCGCCTCGTCCATCCGGTCGAGGCGAATGAGGTCTTCCTGACAGTCACCGGGGAGGAGGCGGCAAGCCTGCGCACGAAAGGCTTCGACTTCTACGACTGGGGCGTCGGCGAAGCGCGACTGGTCACCAGCTGGGACCAGCGCGCAGACGATGTCGACGCGCTCGCCGCCGCGATCCGGACGCTGTGAACCAGGAGGTGGGCCAGCCGGGCTTCTCCAGCCCGCGCGTCCTCATCCCCTTCATTCTGGTTACCCTGATCTGGGGATGGACCTGGCTGGTGATCAAGGATCAGCTCGGCCCGGTCCCGGCAGTATGGTCGGTCACCTACCGCTTCACCGTCGCGACCATCGCGATGTTCGCCTACGCGCTGGCGACACGTGCCTCGTTCCGCGTCGGGCGGAACGGGCACCTGCTCGCGCTCGCCTTCGGGCTGCCGCAGTTCATGCTCAACTTCAACTTCGTCTATGCGGCGGAGGAGCATGTGACATCCGGCCTTGTCGCCGTGGTCTTCGCCATGCTGCTGGTCCCCAACAGCCTGCTCGCCTGGGCGTTTCTGGGTCATAAGCCGACACCGCGCTTTGCGATCGGCTCGCTCATCACCGTGACCGGAACCGCCCTGCTGTTCGTTCAGGAGATGCGGGCAAATCCTGCGGGCGACAGCGAGGTGCTGATCGGCATCGCCCTCACCTTCGGCGGCCTGCTGAGCGCATCCGTGTCGAACGTACTCCAGGCGACACGCGCGGTGAAGGCGCGTCCGATCGCGTCCATGCTGGCGCTGGGCATGCTCTACGGCACGATCGCCGATGCGATCTTCGCCTGGGTAACGACGGGGCCGCCGGTGATCGAGCCCCGTCTAGGCTATCTGGTCGGCACGCTCTACCTGGGCCTGCTCGGCTCGGCCCTGGCCTTCACCCTCTACTTCGCGGTGATCCGCGCCATCGGCCCGGGTAAGGCGGCCTATTCCGGCCTGCTCGTGCCCATGATCGCCATGGGGCTGTCGACGGCGTTCGAAGGATATCATTGGTCGACGCTGGCGGTGGCGGGCGGCATATTGGCGCTGATCGGGCTGTTCATCGCGCTTCGCTCGTCCCGCCCCGGTCCGACGCAGCAGTCAAGCGAGGTCTAGCTCAGCGCAGCTTGCGCGCTTCCTCGGCGATCAGGACGGGCCGCCCCTTTCGCACCGGATAGGCCAGACCCGCGGCTTCGGAAACGAGTTCGCCCCGCGCCTCGTCATAGCGCAACTGCGTGCGGGTGAGCGGGCATATCAGCCTGGCCAGCAGGTCCGCGGCAATCATTGCAACGTCTCCGGCCCGTCCGCGCCGCCGGGCGCCAGCCGCTGGAACTGCATGAACTGGACGAGGAGGTCGGCACGCTCGGAAAGCCCCTCGGCTTCCAGCAAGGCCTGTTTCGATCCGATGTCGAGCGGTGCGATCTGGGCGATGCCGTTGACGAGGCTTTCATCGTCGAGGCGCGACACGGCCTCCCAGTCCACCGCATAGCCGAGCGCATCGGCGAAGCGGCGTGATTCGCGTTCCAGGTCCGCGCGTTCGATACTCGCCAGCGGCTCCATGTCCCCGTCGTCCGACAGGAAGGGGTCGGCATGGACCTGCCGGTACGGCGTCTGCGCGGCGAGTTCGCGCACGATGCGGAAACGGCGCGTCCCCTCCAGCACGATGTTGAAACGGCCATCGTTCAGCGCTTCCGACTCGATGATGCGCCCGATGCAGCCCGTACCGAACACCGCCGGCGGATCGTTGCGATCGCGCGGCTGGACCATGCCGATCAGCTTCTCGCCGCCCAATGCATCCTTCACCATCTCCCGGTAGCGCGGCTCGAAGATGTGGAGCGGCAATGCGCTGCGCGGAAACAGCAGGGCCCCGGCAAGCGGGAAGATGGGCAGCGTCAGCGGCATCAGGTGAACAGGATTGCCGAAAGGCGCCGGCGCTGCTGCCCGGCCCACGGATCCTCCAGCCCCACCACTTCAAGGAATTGCAGCAGCCGCTTGCGCGCGGCGCCTTCGTTCCACGCGCGGTCGCGGCCGATGCTCTCGAACAATTGCTCGGCAGCGGCATCGCGATCGCCGCGTGCCATCAACGCGCCGGCAAGCTCCAGCCGCGCCTCATGATCGTCGGGATCGGCGGCAATGCGCCGCTCGAATTCGGCCAATTCACCGGTGGGCGCAGATCCTGCAACTTCGACGGCCGATCGCGCGCGGGCGATCGCAGGATCGCCGGCGATCTTCTCCGGCAATTGGTCGAGCAATGCCTGCGCCTCCTCCGTACGACCGGCGGCGATCAGGGCGCGGGCAAGGCCGCCATTCACCTCCGCATGTTCGGGTGCCATGTCGAGCAGCTGGGCGAAGATACCCACTGCGCGCTCGGCATCGCCTTGCGCCAGCACCTCCTCGCCCATGGCGACCAGCGGCTCGATCTCGGCCTCCTGCTGCTGCACGGCGCCTTCCACCGGCAGTTGCGTCAGTATCTGGTCCAGAATGCGCGTGAGCTGCCCCTCCGTGCGCGCAGACGTGAGGTCGGCGACCAGCTGCCCCTGAAACAGGGCATAGACGGTGGGGATGGACTGAACGCGGAATTGCGCGGCGACGAGCTTGTTCTCGTCCACGTTGACCTTGGCCAGCACGACGCCGCGATCCGCATAGTCGGCCGCGACCTTTTCCAGCACGGGAGTCAGCTGCTTGCACGGGCCGCACCATTCGGCCCAGAAATCGAGAATGACGAGGCTGGTCATCGACGGTTCGATCACGTCCGTCCTGAATTGCTCCAGCGCCTCGCGTTCCGCCGCGCTCATGCCGAGTGTCGCCACCTTATACCCTCTTCGCCTGTGTCCTGCCGTCCATCCTATGTGGGAAGATGCGCCCGTCTGCCAAGTGCGGCGGATTTCATGCGTAAGGGGGTTGCCGACCTGAAAATCGCCTGCTAACAGCCGCGCCTCACCCGGATCGAAGGCGACACGCCAACGATCACAAGGCGCCAGAGCGGGCGTAGCTCAGGGGTAGAGCACAACCTTGCCAAGGTTGGGGTCGAGGGTTCGAATCCCTTCGCCCGCTCCAGTCTTCAAGAGACTGTCTGCGTATTTCACTACGACATGACCTGCGTTTGCGTGCAGCCGCGCGCAGGATCGCATCGCACCTATTCGTGCATGGACCGTCGTTCGGCTTGAGCCGCTCGAGGATCGAGTTGGTGGCCAGGGATCGGCGCGATCAGCGCGCTGCGGCTTCCTGTGCCTGCGATTCGAGCAGGGCGGAGGTTTCGATCGTGTCCAGCGCACGCCGGGCCGCGACGTAGCGGCGGGCCTCGCCGATCCAGGCGGCGGCGCGATCGCGGGCAGGCAGGCGCAGGACTTCGGCAAGGGCGACATCGACCTGCCCCGCCTCCAACCTGCGCGTGGCACGGGCGACTCGTTCCTGCGGCTGGGTGGAGGCGCTGCCGGCGCGGCGCAAGGTGACGAGGCCGCTCAATTCGGTCTTCACGGCGGTCCACCAGCCTTGGGCGGGATCGCCGCCGCTGAGGTTCGGTGCCGCTTCGATCAGGCCTTCCTGCAATTCCTCCAGCGTCACCGGCTGACGGGCCGCGGCGATGATGGTGCCGACAGCCTGCGGCTCCGCCTGGCCGAAGCGGCGCCGAAGCAGCCCCTCGATATAACCGAGCGGCACGCCGCGATCGAGTGCGCGGCGGGTCGCAAGGGCGACCAGCAGGCCTTCGGTACGATCCGCATTTCCGACCGCCGTGGCCGACAGGCTCTCGATCTGGCCGAAACGCTGTTCCAGGCTTTCCAGTCGCTGCTGCACGCCGGGATCGACCGGCTGCTGCGTAAGCGGAGCGGGCGGCGGCGTGATGCGCACGGGCGGCGGGGGACTTGCCGGTTCGGCCGGTGCCGGCGCCACGATGCCCAGATATTGCGCGCCCTGCTCCCATCGCGCCAGCAGCCAGGCCATTGCGGCAAGGCCCAGCAGAAAGGCGATCAACGGCACGACCAGCAGGCCGAAAAGCGACGAACGCCGCAGTTCCGGCCGGCCCGGATAGGATCGTTGGTCGGTCATCTCTGCTCCCTTGACCCCCCTTCCTTGCACAGCTTGGCCGCAAGCTCCAGCAATGGCTGGTCGCGCGGAACCGCGGCGATTGCGACCCGCGCCCAGCCTGGCCCTGCGGCCGAGGCGGCCGCCTCGCTGATTGCCGCAATACTCAACTGGTCGCGATCGATCCCGGCGCCGTCGACGAGCGCCGCGAAGTGACGCGCGGCACGTGGCGAATGAAGCAATGCGATCGCGCCGTCGCGCAGCGCCTGAAGTGCATCCGGCAGGAGGAATGGCAGCGCCTCGGCCGCATAAACGACCCTGCGATCGACGCCGTCGAGATCGAGCGCAAGATGATCGCGCCCGCACAGGTGAAGCGCCCTGCCCACCCCTTCTTCCCGCATCATCGCGGCTAGCGCGACGACATCGCCGGGGCCTGCACGGACATGGTCGAAGCCTGCTGCGCGCGCGGCCTCCGCGCTGCTGTCACCCACCGTATAACAGGGAAGCGCCAGATAGGCGCCGAGCGCAGGTCCGGCATGGCGCGCGGCATGGGCGCTGGTGAGCACCACGGCCGAATATTCGCTGGCCGGCGGCGTCTGCCACGGCAGCGGCACCACATGGAAGATGGGTGCGACCCGCGCATCCAGGCCCATTGCCACGGCACCGGCATAGGTGCGGTCCGCCCCCGGCTGGGGCCGCAGGACAAGGACGTCAGTCAAGGCCGTCGAACAAGGCGCGTAGTGCGGGGCTGGCATCGGCCAGCAAGGACCGGGCAAGCGCCCGCGGCGCATCCTCGTCGCTGCTGGCGAAGCTGGCGGTGCGGCGCAGGCACTCGCGGCCGTCTGGCGTCAATATCTCCGCCTCCAGCATCACCTGTTCGCCATCGCAGGTGGCAAGTGCGGCGACGGGCGACCGGCAATTGCCGCCCAGTCCTTCCAGCAGGCGCCGTTCTGCCGCGACGCAGGCCTGCGTGTCGGCGTGGCCGATCGCCGCCACCCATTGCAGCACGTCGCCCGCATCGGCGCGCACCTCGATGCCGACGGCGCCCTGCGCCGGGGCGGGCAGCATGTCGGCCAACTCGGCGCCGATATCGGCCATGCCGAGCCGCTTGAGCCCCGCGGCGGCGAGCAGGGTCGCATCCGCCTCCCCCGCCTCCAGCTTGGCGAGGCGCGTCTGGACGTTGCCGCGGATGCTCACGATCTCCAGGTCCGGACGGCGGTGAAGCAGCTGCGCGGCCCGGCGCGGCGAGGAGGTGCCGACTTTCGCGCCCTGCCCCAGCCGCTCGATGCTCGGCGCCCCGATCAGGCGGTCGCACGTGTCGGCACGCGGCAGCATGGCGGCGATCACCAGGGTGTCGGGGCGGATCGTCTCCACGTCCTTCATCGAATGGACCGACATGTCCGTGCGCCCGTCCATCAGGCAGCGGTCGAGCTCCTTGGTCCACAGCGCCTTGCCGCCGACTTCGGCGAGCGGGCGATCCTGGATGACGTCGCCGGTGGTAGTGATCGGTACGATCACTACATCCTCCTCGTCCCAGCCATGTACGGCGCGCAAGGCGGCGGCCACCATATTGGCCTGGGCGAGGGCGAGCGGCGACCCGCGGGTGCCGATGCGAAGAGGTCGAGGAAGAGCAGTCATGACGGGCGCTTGTGCTAGCGGCATGGAGAGTGGCAGGGAAGCGGCATGAGCCTGATCCTCGGCATTGAATCGAGTTGCGACGAAACCGCAGCGGCGCTCGTCACTTCCGACCGGCGCATCCTGGCGCACAAGCTTGCCGGTCAGGAGGCGGCGCACCGGCCGTTCGGCGGCGTGGTGCCGGAGATCGCCGCGCGCGCCCATGTCGAGATCCTGCCGGCACTGGTGCAGGATGTGCTGGCCGAGGCGAACGTGGCCATCGACGAGGTCGACGCGATCGCCGCCACCGCCGGCCCGGGCCTGATCGGCGGCGTGATCGTGGGGCTGGTGACGGCCAAGGGACTGGCGCTGGCGAGCGGCAAGCCCCTGGTCGCGGTCAACCATCTGGAAGGGCATGCATTGTCGCCGATGCTGTCCTCGCCCAGCCTCGCCTTCCCCTATCTGCTGCTGCTCGTGTCGGGCGGCCATTGCCAACTGCTGTTCGTGGAAGGCGTGGGTCGCTACCGCCGGCTCGCCACCACCATCGACGATGCCGCGGGCGAGGCGTTCGACAAGAGCGCGAAGCTGCTGGGGCTGGGCTTCCCCGGCGGACCGGCGGTGGAGCGTGCGGCGGAAGCCGGCGATCCGCACAAGGTGCCGCTGCCGCGACCGCTGGTCGGGTCGGGCGAGCCGCATTTCTCCTTCGCAGGCCTCAAGAGCGCGGTGCTGCGTGCACGCGATTCGGGGCTCTACAGCGCCGAGGATATCGCCGCCTCTTTCCAGCAGGCGGCCGTGGACTGCCTGGTCGACCGGACTGCGCGGGCGCTGAAGCAGGCCGGGGGCGCCACCGCCCTGGTGGTAGCGGGCGGCGTTGCTGCCAACGGCCAGGTGCGGCGCGCGCTGACGGAACTTGCCGGCAAGCACGGCCTGCCCTTCATCGCACCGCCGCTCTGGCTGTGCACGGACAATGCGGCGATGATCGCCTGGGCCGGCGCCTTGCGGTTCGAGGCGGGCGAGACGACGGGGCTGGACGAGCCGGCGCGTGCGCGCTGGCCGCTCGACCCCAACGCCGAAAAGGCGCGCGGCGCGGGAGTGAAGGCATGAAGATCGGCGTGATCGGCGGCGGCGCGTGGGGCACGGCGCTGGCGCAAGTGGCGGCGGCGGGCGGCGAGCCGGTGCTCCTGTGGGCGCGCGAGGCCGAGGTGGTCGAGAGCGTCAACGCCCACCGTGAGAATCGATTGTTCCTGGCCGGCGTGCCGCTCGGCGCATCGGTGCGGGCAACGGTCGAGTTGGCGGAGCTGGCAGCGTGCGACGCGCTCCTGGTGGTGACGCCGGCGCAGCATATGCGCAGCGTCCTGGCAGGCCTTCCCGCGCTGGCGGTGCCCTTGATCCTGTGCGCCAAGGGCATCGAAGAGGCGTCGACCAGGCTGATGCACGAAGTGGCGCACGAAGTGCAGCCCGGCGCGCCCATCGCCGTGCTGTCGGGACCGACCTTCGCGCACGAAGTGGCCGCCGGCCTGCCGACCGCGGTGACGCTGGCGGCGGAGGACAGGCATGTGGGCGAGGCGCTGATCGCGCGCATCGCCCGCCCGCATTTTCGACCTTATTATTCGGACGACGTGGCCGGGGCGGAAATTGGCGGAGCAGTCAAGAACGTGCTCGCCATCGCATGCGGTGTGGTGGAGGGCGCAGGCCTCGGCCAGAATGCGCGCGCGGCGCTCATCTCGCGCGGCTTTGCCGAGATGACGCGCTTCGGCCTGGCCAAGGGTGCGCGGCCCGAGACGCTCGGCGGGCTGTCGGGATTGGGTGACCTGGTGCTGACCTGCTCGTCCACCAGCTCGCGCAACTTCAGCCTGGGCAAGGGACTGGGCGAAGGCCGTGCGGCGGCCGAACTGATGGCGGACCGGCGAACGGTGGCCGAAGGCGCGTTCACCGCACCGGTGCTGAAGCGCGCGGCAGAGGATGATGGCGTCGACATGCCGATCGTGGACGCAGTATGTGCGCTGCTCGAAGGCAGTGCGTCAGTGGCGGCGGTGGTGTCGAGTCTGCTCGCGCGGCCGCTGCGGCCTGAGAGCGCATCGTAGAACCAACAGGTTCCCCGGCGAGTGTAGCCTCAGAAATCCCAGGCGATGCCGTTATTTTCCCAATCGCCATAGCGCGTCGGCTCCTGCCCCTTCGGGCCGCCATGTTCCTTGGCAGGCTCCGCGGTCTGCGGTGCCGGCACGGGCGGGCTCTTGGACAGGTGGGCGGGCGGCTTTACATGATCGGGGCGTTGCATGGCTTTGCTCGATAGTGGTTCGCTTGCCGATGTCGGACGTGTAGGGCGCTGATGCAAGATGAAGAACACCAATCATAAGGAACCGCAGGGCACCGCATCGCGCCGTGCAGCGCTGCGCCTGCTCGACGCCGTGCTGCGCAAGGGCCTGCCGCTGGAGGCGGCGCTGGATGCGGCTGCACGCGACCTGGAGCGCGCCGACGACCGCGCCTTCGCCCATGCCATCGCGGCAGAGGCGCTGCGCCGGCTCAAGGACCTCGACGCACTGATCGACGGCGCGACCCGCAAGCCGCTGCCCGACGATGCCAAGGCGCGTTTCGCCCTGCGCGTGGCGTTGGTGCAGGCGCTGGCGCTGGGCACGCCGGCGCATGCCGCGATATCCACCACCCTCCCCCTCGTCGACGGTGGCCCGCGCAAGCTGGTGCACGGCGTGTTCAGTGCGGTGATGCGGGGGGCGCCGGTGCTGCCCGAACCGCCGACGCTGCCGGGGCCGGTGGTCGCGCGCTGGGAGAAGGCATGGGGCCGCGACATCGTCGATGCGGCAGCGGCGGCGATCGCCACGCCGCCGCCTCTCGACCTCACCTTCCGGCCCGGCGCCGAAATCCCCGAAGATCTCGTCGGCACCAGCCTGATGCCCGGCCACCTCCGCCTCGACCGCGGCGTCGCGGTTGCGGGGCTCACCGGCTATGGCGAGGGCCAGTGGTGGGTGCAGGATATCAGCGCCTCCATCCCCGCCCGGCTGCTCGGCGCAGGGGAAGGCCGAACGGCGCTCGACCTGTGCGCGGCGCCCGGCGGCAAGACCATGCAGCTCGCCGCGGCGGGATATGAGGTTACGGCACTCGATGCCTCGGAAGCGCGGCTGGCGCGGCTCAAGGAGAATCTGGAACGCACCGGCTTGCGCGCGCGGACGATCGTTGCCGACGTGATGAAATGGACACCCGAGGCTCCGGTCGACGCGATCCTGCTCGACGCGCCCTGCTCGGCCACCGGTATCTTCCGCCGCCACCCGGACGTGCTGCACCGGGTGCGCCCCCGCGCGATCGCCGAGCTGGCCGAGGGTCAGAGGGCGATGCTGGCCCGGGCGGCCGACTGGCTGAAGCCGGGTGGCACCCTCGTTTATTCGGTCTGCTCGCTGGAGCGGGAGGAAGGCGAAGCGGTGTTGGAGGCGTTCCTGAAGGCACGTCCCGATTATCGCGTCGTTCCGGTCGGTGCTGGCGAGGTCGCGCCCTCCATGCTCCCGCGCGAGAGCGGGGAGTTGCGCATCCTGCCCGACACGCTGGAGGGCCAGGGCGGTGCCGACGGCTTCTTCATCGCCAGAATGAAACGAAGCTGATAGGCTGGCGCCGCATGAAGGGAGAATGGTGATGGCCAAGGGTCAGGTGAAGAGCAACAAGGAAGCCCGCAAGCCGAAGAAAGAGGTCAAGAAGACCATCGCGGCCAAGCCCTCCACCAAGGGTAGCCCGGACAATCGGGACTGATCCGGGAGCAGAAGATACATGGCCGAGAATTTCGTCCGCCACCGCCAGCCGTGGAAAGCCGAGGAGGTGGCCAAGTTGAAGACGCTGGCCACCAAGGGCATGGGCCTGAAAGCCATCGCCAAGGCGCTGACCCGCAGCGAGGAATCGGTGCAGGACCGCGCCAAGGTGGACGGTATCAAGATCGCCAAGCTGCGCTGAGGCGCGCGCATGCGTGACGCCTGGTTCACGCCCTTGCTTGCGGGGGCGAACTTTCGCGATCGGATCGTCGCCTGCCTGGGCGCCATGATCGGCATCGGCATCACCGCCGCGATTTCCGCGGCGTTCGTGGGATCATCGACGGGGCTGCCGCTGCTGGTCGCACCGATGGGCGCGTCGGCAGTGTTGCTGTTCGCCGTGCCCGCCAGCCCGCTTGCACAACCGTGGCCGGTGATCGGTGGCAACGTCATCTCCGCGCTTGTGGGATTGGCGGTTGTGCAGCTCGTCCCCGACTGGCGCCTTGCAGCGGCCATCGCTGTCGCGGCGGCGATCCTGGTCATGTCGGTGCTGCGGTGCCTCCACCCGCCGGGCGGGGCCGCAGCCTTGCTGCCGGTGCTGGGCGGCGCGGCGATCCGGGAGGCGGGCCTCGGCTTCGCTTTGGCGCCGGTGGGGCTCAACGCTGCTTTGCTCGTCGCCGTCGGCCTCCTCTTCCATCGCCTGTCGGGTCATTCCTACCCGCATCGACCGGCTCCACTAGAGGCAGCGGAGGATCCACGCTTCCGGCCCGAGGATGTCGATGCCGCGCTCACCGAACTGGGCGAGACGTTCGATGTGGCGCGTGAGGATCTCGACCGCCTGTTTCAGGCGGCGGAGCGGCACGCGTCCCTGCGCCGGAGCTGAAACAAGCCGATTCCATCTTGGCCGCACCCGCGCTACTGATCGCGCATGCAGCAGCCCGTCCGGATATCGCCTTCCATCCTGTCCGCCGATTTTGCCCGCCTGGGTGAGGAAGTGCGTGCGATCGACGAAGCGGGCGCGGACTGGATCCATGTCGACGTGATGGACGGGCATTTCGTCCCCAACATCACGATGGGCCCCGGCGTGGTGAAGGCGCTGCGCCCGCACAGCGCCAAGCCGTTCGACGTGCACCTGATGATCTCGCCGGTTGACGGCTTTCTCCAGGCCTTTGCCGAGGCGGGTGCCGACATCATCACCGTCCATCCCGAAGCCGGTTCGCATCTTCATCGCACGATCCAGGCGATCAAGGCGCTCGGCAAGAAAGCCGGCGTGTCGCTCAACCCCGCCACGCCGGCCAAGCTGCTCGACTATGTGCTGGAGGAGGTCGACCTTGTCCTGGTGATGAGCGTCAATCCGGGTTTTGGCGGGCAAAGCTTCATCGACAGCCAGCTTCGCAAGATCGAAGCGATCAGGAAACAGATCGACAAGGTCGGCAAGCCGATCGACCTGGAGGTAGACGGCGGCATCGACCGCGAGACGTGCCGCCGGGCGATCGACGCCGGCGCGGACGTGCTGGTCGCCGGCACCGCCACCTTCCGCGGCGGACCGTCCGCCTACGCCGACAATATCCGGGCGTTGCGGGGCAATTGATCGCATGGGCCGGATCGTCAGGCCCGATGCAGAGCCGCCGGTTACCGGCAGGCGCCTGATCCGCCAGGCGAACGATCGCGGCCCTTCGCTGTCCGAACATGTCAGCCATGGCCTCCACAAGGTAAGCTGGCGCGCGCCGCTCGACGGCCTGCGCCTGGGCGGGAGGCCGCCGCTCAAGCTCCTGGCCGTGCCCAAGGATCCGGTGGCGGGCGACAAGGCGGCAGGCGATGCGATCCTGTCCGGACGTCTGGACGATCTCGACCCCGGTGCTTCCTTGCCGCCCGTCGTCCGCGACTATCTGCAGGGCTTTGCCTGGCTGCGCGACCTTGCCGCGGCGGCGACGCGCGATCGTGGCGCACCGATTGCCGAGCGGCAGGTGCGCGGCTGGATCGCGCGGTTCGGGACCGATGTGGATCCGGTCGCCTGGCGCCCCGACCTGTGGGGTCGGCGTATTCTCTTCTGGACCGCCTACGCGCCTTATATCCTGTCGGGCGGCGATGCCGCGCTGCGTGCGGACGTGCTGGGCATGCTCACGCGCGGGACACGCTATCTGCGCCGCAGCGCGGACAAGGCGATGCCCGGCCTGCCCCGGGTGACCGCCTGGGCGGGTCTCGTCGCCTCGGCCCTGCTGCTTCAGGGCGGCCCGGCGCGACTGCCGCGCGGTGAAGCCGGGCTTGCCCGCGCGCTGGGTGAAGCGCTGCACGAGGATGGCGGCCTCTTGAGCCGTTCGCCGGAGGACCAGCTCGCCCTCGTCGACCTGCTGGCACAGCTTCGTGCGGTCTACCTTTCGGTGCAGGCCGACATGCCAGGGGCCCTGGAGGATGCGCTCGACCGCGCGCCCACTGCCCTGCTCGCCGCCACACTCGGCGATGGTGCGCTGTGCCATTGGCAAGGCGGCGGCGTCGCATCGGCGCGCCGGGTCCTGGCGGCCATCGAAGGCACCGGCATCGCGCACAAGCCGCTCCGTCTCGCCCATGGCTGGGGATATCAGCGGCTGGAGGCGCGCGGCACCGTGCTGGTGGTGGACGCCGCGCCGCCTCCGCCGCTGCGGGCCGCGCGTTACGGCTGCGCATCGACCCTGGCGTTCGAGATGAGCGACGGATCGCACCGGCTGATCGTCAATTGCGGCGGGGGCCGGCATGCGCCCGAGGCGCTGGAGGCGCCGCTGCGCACCAGTGCGGCCCATTCCACCCTCGTCCTCGCCGATTGCAATTCCACCGCGGTGCAGGAGGATGGCACGCTCGGCAAGGGCGTGGTCGAGGTCGAGCTGGTGCGCGATGCAGAGGCCGGCGCGCAGAAGCTGGAGGCGAGCCATGACGGCTATGTCCGCCGTTCCGGCCTGCTTCACCGCCGCCTGCTCGAACTCTCTGCCGACGGCCTTGCTCTGTCGGGCGAGGACCGGCTGGAACCGCGTGGCAAGCACCGCGCCGGCTGGCGGCAGGCGTTTGCCGTACGCTTCCATCTCGCCCCCGGGGTCGAGGTGACCAGCACCGCCGACGGCAAGGGCGCGTTGCTGCGCATCCGCGGCGGCCATGTGTGGCAATTTCGCTGCCGCGGCGGATCGCTGCTGGGCGAGGACAGCCTTTGGATTGACGCGGACGGCCGCGCGCAGCAGACGCAGCAGCTCGTGATATCCGGCGAAACGGGACCGGACGGCGCCGCCGTCACCTGGTCGCTGCGCCGGGCGGGCTAGCCAAGGAACAACTTTCATGGACAAGGTGAAGATCGGCCGGGCGCTCCTGTCGGTTTCGGACAAGACGGGCATCGTCGAACTCGGCCAGGCACTGGCTGCCCAGGGCGTGGAGCTGGTCTCGACCGGCGGCACGGCCAAGGCGCTGCGCGAGGCCGGGCTGGAGGTGCGCGACATTTCCGACCTGACCGGCTTTCCCGAGATGATGGACGGGCGGGTGAAGACGCTGCACCCGGTGGTACATGGCGGCCTGCTCGCCGTGCGCGACAATGACGAGCATGTCGCCGCGATGCAGGCGCATGGCATCGGGCCGATCGATCTCGTCGTGGTCAACCTCTACCCCTTCGCCCAGACCGTCGCCAAAGGCGCGGACCGCGACGAGATCATCGAGAATATCGATATCGGCGGCCCGTCCATGGTGCGATCGGCGGCCAAGAATCATGCATCCGTCGCCATCCTGACCGATCCGGCCGACTATTCGCTGGTGAGCGAGGGTAGCACCACGCTGGAGCAGCGCCGCCGCTTTGCCGCCAAGGCCTATGCCGCCACCGCCGCTTATGATGCGGGCATCGCACGCTGGTTCGCGACGGTGGATCAGGGCGAGACGCTGCCCGACACGCTGCCGCTCTCGCTCGTGAAGGCGAGCGCGCTTCGCTATGGCGAGAACCCGCATCAATCCGCCGCGCTCTACGTGCCGCAGCGGGTTGTCGGCGGAGGCATTGCTCAAGCCACCCAGGTGCAGGGCAAGGAACTCAGCTACAACAATTACAACGACGCCGACGCTGCGCTCGAGCTTGTATCGGAGTTCGAGGGCGGGCCGACCTGTGTGATCGTGAAACACGCCAATCCGTGCGGCGTGGCGACCAGGGGCTCGCTGCTGGACGCTTATGAGGCGGCCTTCGCATGCGACACCGTGTCGGCGTTCGGCGGCATCATCGCCGTGAACCAGCCGCTGGATGCGCGCGCGGCCGAGGCGATGACGCAGATCTTTACCGAAGTGGTGATCGCGCCGGATGCGGACGAGGATGCCCGTGCGATCTTTGCCAGGAAGAAGAACCTGCGGCTGCTGCTGACCGGGGCGCTGCCCGATCCGGCTCGCCCCGGCCTCATGCTCAAGTCGATCGCCGGTGGAATGCTTGTCCAGTCACGCGACAACGGGCGTGTGACGGCGCCGGACCTCAAGGTGGTGACCCAGCGGCAGCCGACGGAGCAGGAACTCGCCGACTGCCTGTTCGCCTGGACGGTCGCCAAGCATGTGAAGTCCAACGCCATCGTCTATGCCAAGGGCGGCGCCACGGCAGGCTTGGGTGCGGGCCAGATGAACCGCCTGGAATCCGCACGCATCGCGGCATGGAAGGCGAAGGACGCGGCGGACAAGGCCGGATGGAGCGAGCCGCGCACGATCGGGTCGGCGGTCGCTTCGGATGCCTTCTTCCCTTTCGCCGACGGGCTCCTCGCGGCCGTCGAGGCGGGCGCCACTGCGGTTATCCAGCCGGGCGGCTCGATCCGCGACGATGAAGTGATCGCCGCCGCCGACCAAGCAGGGCTGGCGATGCTGTTCACCGGCATGCGCCACTTCCGGCATTAATCACCCATGTGCTCCTGCGAAAGCAGGAGCCCAGAACGGGTGCCTGAACTGGGCTCCTGCTTTCGCAGGAGCACAACGGTGCGGATGCGGATTACAGCGGCTCGCTCGTCCCCGGCGGCGGTAGGGTCGGCTCCTCGCCCTTCTTGGTCTTGAACAACGCCCGATCCTCCGCGGTGAAGCCCCACCGCCACAGCACCCAGCCGAAGGTCAGCAGGATCGCGGGGATGCCGACGATCAACTCGATGAACTCCAGCCAGCGCGGCAGCAGCAGGATGAGGTGCCCGACCGCCATTGCGGCCAGCGCCGCCCAGATGAGCGGCCAGCGCCACGACTGAACCGGGGCGCCGAGCAGGCGGCTGAGCAGCCGCGCCTTCAGGATGGAGGACAGGCCCAGCGAAAGCATCAGCGCGGCGGCGGGCATGCCCGTCTGCCATTCCTCCGACCAGCCGAGGTCGCGGGCGAGCAGGATGAGCCCGACCGTCATCGCCCCCTGCAGCGCGATCATGGCGGTGGAGATCATGAGATTACGGTGCCGCGCGGTGAACACCAAAGCGCCTTCCGCAACGGCTGCCGTCGCCGCCACCACTTCCGCCGCGAGCAGGAAGGCCAGCGCCACCGTGCCGCCCAGGAAGGCCGGGCCCACCAGGCCCATGACCGCGTCCCCCGGTATGCCGAGTGCCAGCGCCACCCCCGCCTGCGCGCCGATGATCCAGAAGCCGACCTGACGCACCTGCCGTGCCACCGCGGCCTTGTCGCCGATCGCGAGCTTCTGGGTGATGACGGGGCTGAGGATCGGGTCGAAGCTGGTCTTGAGCTTTTGCGGCAGCGAAGCGACCTGCTGCGCAACATAATAGACGCCGACCACGGCGGGCGAGAAGAACAGGCCGAGGATGGCGATGTCGATGCGGCGGGTGGACCATTCGATCGCATCGGCACCGGCCAACGGCGTGTTGCGCCGCGCCATCTTCCACAAGGCCCCTGGCCGCGGGCGCCACCCCCGGGGAAAGCCGTAGCTTTTCAGCAGCGGGATGAGTGCGGCGAACAGTGACGCTGCCATCGACACGACGTAGGCGATGATGAGGCCGTCGCGTGATGACAGAAAGGACAGGATCAGCGCCGCGAAGCTCAAGGTCCAGGGCTCAACGATCGCGCGGGACACCACGGTCGCGCGCACGTTCCGGCGATAGGCGAGCGCCGCCAGCGCAACTTCCGTCAGCGCGACGGCGGCGACGACCAACGGCAGCAGCCATTCAACGCCGTGGATGTTGCTGTTGGGGAACATTGCGTGCGGGAACATGGCGAGGATTACCGTGGCGATTGCCGAAGCAGTCAGCGCCACCAGCATCGCGTCCCACACCACGCATTCGTGCGGCTGGTCGGTCTGGCTCAATTGCTGGGCAAGACCGCGCTTCAGGCCGAGCGTGGCGAGTTGCGCCGCGAATTCGACGATCAGCACGGCATAGGCGAAACGGCCCAGCGCCTCCGCGCCGTAGATGCGCCCGGCGATGAACAGGAATGGCAGGCGCGCGGCCAGCCGCAGCACGAAGCCGAAGAAGTTGGTCCGCCCGCCCCGCGCGATCGCCGCGAGGTCGTCGCCCCCCTCGGGCGCGACCTTTGTGCTCGTCAATGTGCGGCGCCCCAGTTCGGCCCGGTGCCGACCTCGACGCCGAGCGGGACGGAGAGCTTCACGAATGGTTCGGCTGCGCCTTCCATCACGCGGCGGATGACCGGCATCGCGCGCTCCGCCAGCGCTTCGGGCGCCTCGAACACCAGTTCGTCATGCACCTGCATCAGCATGCGGACCTGCCCAAGGCCTTCCGCTTCCAGTGCGGGACACATGCGGACCATGGCGCGCTTGATGATGTCGGCGCTGGTGCCCTGGATCGGCGCGTTGATCGCCGCGCGCTCGGCCCCTTGCCGCTCATGCTGCACCTTGGACTTGATGCCGGGAAAATGCGTCTTGCGGCCAAACAGGGTTGTGGTGAAGCCGGTCTCGCGCACCTTGGTGAGCGTGTCGGCGATATAATTGGAGATGCCGGGAAAGCGCTCGAAATAGCGGTCGATCATCGCCTGCGCCTCGTCCGCGGCGATCTCCAGCCGCCCGGCGAGGCCCCAGCGCGAGATGCCGTAGAGGATGGCGAAGTTGATCGTCTTGGCGCTCGCCCGCGTGTCGCGCGTGACCTCGCCGAACAATTCCTGTGCGGTCAGGCTGTGGATATCGTCGCCGCGCGCAAACGCGTCGCGCAACTGCGGCACGTCGGCCATGTGCGCGGCAAGGCGGAGCTCGATCTGGCTATAGTCGGCGGCAATGATGACATTGCCCGGCTCGGCTACGAAGGCGTCGCGGATGCGGCGGCCGATCTCGGTCCGGATCGGAATGTTCTGGAGGTTGGGGTCGGTCGATGACAGCCGCCCCGTCTGCGCGCCCGACAGCGAGTAGGTCGTGTGGACCCGGCCGGTGTCCTTGTTGATCTGCTGCTGCAGCGCGTCGGTATAGGTGGTCTTGAGCTTGGTCAGCTGGCGCCATTCGAGTACCTGGCGGGCGATGGTGGCGCCGTCCCGCGCCAGGCGTTCGAGTTCGTTGACGTCGGTCGAATAGACGCCGGTCTTGCCCTTGCGGCCGCCGGGCAGCTTCATCTGCTCGAAGAGGATCTCGCCCAATTGCTTGGGGCTGCCGATGGTGAACTTGGCGCCGGCCTCCGCGCAGATGCGCTCCTCGAGGTCGGCGATCTGGATGTTGAATTCGGACGAGAGGCCGGACAGCGCTTCGCGGTCGACCTTGACACCCTCGCGCTCCATGCGGGCAATGACGGGGACGAGCGGGCGATCGACCATCTGGTAGACACGCTCGACCTTCTCATAGGGCAGGCGCGTGCGGAATCGGGTCCACAGGCGCAAGGTGATGTCGGCATCCTCAGCCGCATATTCGGTGGCGCGCTGCACCGGCACCTGTTCGAAGCTGATCTGCTTCTGCCCCGTCCCGCACACTTCCTTGTAGGTCAGCGGCTGGTGGTCGAGATGCTTTTTGGCGAGGTCATCCATGGCATGGCTGTTCAGCCCGCCCGCGTCGAGGTTGAAGCTCATAACCAAAGTGTCGTCGAGCGGCGCGACGTTGATGCCGCGCACGTTCAGCAGCACCCAATCGAACTTGAAATTGTGCCCGATCTTGAGGACCGCCGGATCCTCCAGCAGCGGCTTCAGCTTCGCCAGCACCAGATCGGCGGGAAGCTGCTCGGGGCGCTCGGCGAGCAGGTCGGTGCCGCCATGTTCAAGCGGGATGTAGCAGGCCTTGTTACAGGCGGTGGCGAGGGAGATGCCGACCAGCTTTGCACTGACGCAATCGACCGAGTTGGTCTCGGTATCGAGCGCGAGATAGCCCTGCGCCCGGGCCTCGGCGATCCAGCGATCCAGCGCGATCTCGTCGGTGACCATCTCGTAAAGGGAGCGGTCGATGGCGGGCTCGGGCCGAACCTCGCGCTGCACTGGCGTCTGCGAGGGCGAAGTGGACGGCGCGTTGGTCTGGCCGCCGAGGCGGGCGAGCAGCGAGCGGAAGCCGTGATCCTCGAGAAAGTCGCGCAAGGGCGGCTCGGGAATGCCCTTCATCTCCAGCGCGTCGAGCGGCTGGGGCAAAGGCGAGTCGCAGACGAGGCGCACCAGCTCGCGCGACAGGCGTGCCTTGTCGGCATGCTCGATCAGATTTTGCTTGAGCTTGGGCTTCTTGATGCTCTCGGCGTTGGCGAGCACGCCCTCGACGCTGCCATATTCCTGGATGAGCTGGGCGGCAGTCTTGGGGCCGATGCCGGGCACGCCGGGGACGTTGTCGACGCTGTCGCCCATCAGGGCCAGCACCTCGCCAAGCTGCTCGGGCGGGACGCCAAATTTCTCGACCACATAGTCCGCGCCCATGCGGCGGTCGTTCATCGTGTCGAGCATGTCGAGGCCGGGCTCGATCAGCTGCATCAGGTCCTTGTCGGAACTGACGATGGTGACGCTCCAGCCCGCGGCAAGCGCCGCCTTGGAATAGCAGGCGATGATGTCGTCGGCCTCCAGCCCAGCTTCCTCGATGCAGGGCAGCGAGAAGGCGCGGGTGGCGTCGCGGATCAGCGGGAACTGGGGCACCAGGTCGGGCGGCGGCGGTGGGCGATTGGCCTTGTATTCGCCATACATGTCGTTGCGGAACGTCTTGGACGATGCATCGAATATAACGGCAAGGTGGGTCGGTCCGTCGGCCGCGTGCAGGCTCTCGGCCAGCTTCCAGAGCATGGTCGTGTAGCCGTAGACGGCGCCCACGTTCAGCCCATGGCGGTTGGTGAGCGGCGGCAGCCGGTGATAGGCCCGGAAGATGTAGCTGGAGCCGTCGACGAGATAGAGATGATTGGCCACGATGGCGCGGGGTTTAGCAAGGCTTGGACGGCTTGGCGACACGCGTAATGCCCGGTTCAACCGCGCCGGTGTAGGGACGGTCCCCATGAAGATCAGCGACATCACCGCGGCCGCGTGCCTCGCCGCATCCACTGCCCTGCTGCCCTCCTGCGCCGATGCGGCGACCGTTGCGCCTGCGACCAGGCCGTTCGCGTCCGACCGCATCACCGTGACCGTAGAAGGCAACGGCCGCGACGTGATCCTCATCCCCGGTCTCACCTCCTCGCGCGAAGTCTGGCGCGGCACCGTCAACGCGGTGCCGGGCTATCGATATCACCTCGTGCAGGTAAACGGCTTTGCCGGAGCCAAGGCCGGCGCAAACGCGCGCGGTCCGGTGCTGGCGCCGGTGGCGAACGAGATCGTGCGCTACATCAAGGAAAAGGGTCTGAAGGCGCCCGCGATCGTCGGCCATTCGATGGGCGGCACCATCGCCATGACCATCGCCGCCGACCAGCCCGCGCTCGCCGGGCGGGTGATGGTGGTGGACATGCTCCCCCAGCCCGCCGGCCTGTTCGGCGGCAATGCCGGCAGCTTCCGCGGCGTCGCCGACGGCCTGCGCGACATGCTGACCAGCACGCCGGGCGGGCGCCAGATGCTCGCCAACTTCCTCACCAATTATGCCGGTGGCCGCGCAAAGGACTCCGATCCCGACGTCGTCGCACAAGCCGCGCACGAACTGGCGGTGGCCGACCTCACCAGCAAGCTCGGCAGGATCAAGGTACCTTTCGCGGTGGTCTACGCGACCCCCGTAGCCGCCGGTGAGGCCACCCGCGTGTCGGGCAATTACCGCACCGCCTATGCCGGCGCGAAGGGCGCCAGGCTCGTGCCGGTGTCGGACAGCGGCCACATGGTCATGGCCGACCAGCCTTCAAAGTTCAGGGAAGCGCTGAAGGCCTTCTTGAACTGACCGTCCTTCAGCCCCTCTCCCCCTTGCGGGAGAGGGCGACTCAGCGAAGCTGAGCGGGGTGAGGGGATGGGTGTCTGCGGCTATCCTCGTCCTTCACCCCCTCACCCTGCCGCCTTCGGCGGCTGTCCCTCTCCCGCAAGGGGAGAGGGGCTAAGGGACGAGGATCGTGTCGCGTGCCTCCGACAGCATGTCCGGATAATCCATCGTATAATGCAGCCCGCGGCTTTCCTTGCGGTGCAAGGCCGACCGCACGATCAGATCCGCACATTCCAGCAGATTGCGCAACTCGATCAAATCCGCCGTCACGCGGTAATTCCCATAGAACTCCTCGACCTCGCCGCGCAGCATGGCGACGCGGTGGCGGGCGCGTTCCAGGCGCTTGGTGGTGCGCACGATGCCGACATAGTCCCACATGAACCGGCGGATCTCGCGCCAATTGTGCTGGACGACCACGTCCTCGTCCGAATCCGACACCCGGCTTTCGTCCCACGCCCGGATCGGCGGCGGGGCCGGCAGATCGGCCCAATGCGCCTTGATATGCTGCGCCACCGCCTGTCCGAAGACGAAGCATTCGAGCAGCGAGTTGGAGGCCAGCCGGTTCGCCCCATGCAGCCCCGATTGCGTGCACTCGCCCGCCGCATAGAGGCCCGGCAGATCGGTCCGGCCGTCGAGATCCACCAGCACACCGCCGCACGTATAATGCTGCGCCGGGACGACCGGGATCGGCTGCGTCGTCATGTCGATGCCGAGGCTCAGCAGCTTGGCGTGGATGGTCGGGAAATGCTCGCGCACGAATTCGGGCGGCTGATGGCTGATATCGAGATGGACATAGTCGAGCCCCAATCGCTTGATCTCATGGTCGATCGCCCGCGCCACGATGTCGCGCGGCGCAAGCTCGGCGCGCGAGTCGAAGCGCGGCATGAACCGCTCGCCCGTCGCCGGCAGCTTCAGATGCCCGCCCTCGCCGCGCACCGCCTCGGTGATGAGGAAGTTCTTGACCTCCAGATTGTAGAGGCAGGTCGGATGGAATTGCATGAATTCCATGTTCGACACCCGGCACCCCGCCCGCCACGCCATGGCGATCCCGTCGCCGGTCGCACCGCGCGGTGCAGTGGAATAAAGGTAGGCCCGCCCGGCCCCACCCGTCGCCAGCACGGTCGCGCGGCCGGTGAACAGTTCGACCTGATCGGTACGACGGTTGAGCGCATAGACGCCCCACACATGCCCTTCGCCCGAATAACGCTCGCCATGCCGGCTGGTGACGAGGTCGACCACCGCCATGTCGGGAAAGAGCGTGATGTTGGGATGCGCCTCGGCTGCCGTCTGCAGCGCCTGCTGCACCGCCGATCCGGTGGCGTCGTCGACATGGACGATACGACGGTGGCTGTGCCCGCCCTCGCGCGTCAAGTGGAGCGCGCCCGCATCCTGGTTGAACGGCACGCCGAGCGCCGCGAGCCTTTGAATCGCCGCCGGTGCATTCTCGACGACATATTCGACGGTCCGCCGGTCGTTGAGGCCCGCGCCCGCGACTATCGTATCCTCGACATGGCTTTCGAACGTGTCGCCATCCTCCAGCACCGCGGCGATGCCGCCCTGCGCCCAGGCCGTGGAGCCCTCCGACAATCCGGCCTTGGCCAGCACCGCCACACGGTGCGTGTCGGCCAGGTTGATCGCCGCCGTCAGCCCTGCCGCACCCGAACCGATGACGACGACGTCGAACGCGTGCTCAGCCACGCCCGTCGGCCGCCCGCGTGAGGTTCAGGAACACGTCCTCCAGGTCCGCCTCGCGCGTCGACACGTCGACGATGCCGAGCCCGTCGCGCTGCAACGCCGCCAGCACTTCGCCCGCATTCACCTTGTCCTTGCGATAGGTAATGGCGAGCGTGCGGTCGCCCTTCACCTCGATCTTCTCGAAGCAGGAGGCATCGGGCGCGGCGGCGATGTCGCGGTCCACCACCACCTCGACCGCTTTCTCCTGCGCCATCGCCAGCAACTCGCCGGTCGGCTTGTTGGCGATCACCATGCCGTGGTTGATGATCGCGATCCGGTCGCACAATTCCTGCGCTTCCTCCAGATAATGGGTGGTCAGCACGATGGTGACGCCCTCCTCGTTGAGGCTGCGCACATAGGCCCACAATTGCTGGCGAAGTTCGATGTCCACGCCTGCGGTCGGCTCGTCCAGAACCAGGATCGGCGGCGAATGGACCATCGCCTTGGCCACCAGCAAGCGCCGCTTCATGCCGCCCGACAAGGTGCGCGAATAAGCGTCGGCCTTGTCCTCGAGGTGGACGGCGCGCAGCAGCTCCATCGTGCGGCGGCGATCCTTGGGGACGCCGTAGAGACCGGCCTGCAGCTCCAGCGCCTCGGCCGGCGTGAAGAAGGGGTCGAACAATATCTCCTGCGGCACGATGCCGATCGACGCCTTGGCATTGCGCGGATGCTGGTCGATGTCGAAGCCCCAGATCGATACCGATCCGCCGGTCTTGTTCACCAGGCCCGCCATGATGTTGATGGTGGTCGACTTGCCCGCGCCGTTCGGCCCCAGCAGCCCGAAGATCTGCCCGCGACCGACCTCCAGGCTGACGCCGTCCAGCGCGCGCTTGCCGCCCTTGTAGGTCTTTTCGAGGTTCCGGATGGAAATGGCCGCGTCGGGCTTGATCTCGCTCATGGGTCAGGGCCTTAGCGGGTCGGCGGCCCCCTCGCAAAGATTGCTTGGGCCTTGCCACATTGCTAAAGGCGCGGGCCATGACCGACGATCCGTTCACGCCCGAAATCGCCTATGTCGACAGCCCCCGCGTAGCCTGCGACGGCGCGACCGACATCTCGCCTGCGCTCGGCCACCCGCGCGTCTACCTGCAGATCGACGAGAAGGGCTATGCCGATTGCGGCTACTGCGACAAGCGCTTCATCCTGAAGGGCGGCGCGGCGGATACCCAACAGGTCGCATAACCCGTACCTCGTCATGCCGGACTTGATCCGGCATCCCGCTTCTTACGACCACCGAGAAGAAAAGCGGGGCCCCGGATCAAGTCCGGGGTGACGAATAGAGAGCGGGCCTTATATCGGTAGCATGAGCTACACCGACCCGCGCCGTTTCATCTACCGCAACGACCTCGATCCTGATGCGGCACGGCGCCTGACCGCCGACGCGCTGAAGCGCTGCGACGATGGCGAGCTCTTCCTACAATATGCGGCCTCGGAAAGTTTCAGCTTCGACGATGGCCGGCTGAAGGCGGCGGACTTCAATACGCAGGCCGGCTTCGGCCTGCGCGGCGTGTCGGGCGAGACCACCGCCTTCGCCCATGCCAACGAACTGTCCGCCAGCGCCATCCGCCGCGCGGCCGAGACTTTGTCCGTGCTCGATCCGAGCAAGTCGACCCCCGCCGGCCCGCCGCGCCGCACCAATACGCAGCTCTACACCGACTCCGATCCGCTGAGCCTGATCCCTTTCGCGCGCAAGGTCGCGCTCTGCCAGGAGATCGACGCCGCCGCGCGCGCCCGCGATCCGCGCGTGAAGCAGGTGTCGGTCAGCCTCGCCGGATCATGGAGCGTCGTCGAGATCGTCCGCGCCGACGGCTTCGTGGCACACGACGTGCGTCCGCTCGTCCGCCTCAACGTCTCGATCGTGGTCGAGCAGAATGGGCGGCGCGAAAGCGGCTATCATGGCCTTGGCGGCCGCCGCCTCTATGACGATCTGTTCGAGCCGGAGACCTGGAACCGCGCGATCGACATCGCGCTCGGCCAGGCGCTGGTGAACCTCGACGCCGTCGCTGCACCCGCCGGCGAGATGAATGTGGTGTGCGGCCCCGGCTGGCCCGGCGTGCTGCTGCACGAGGCGATCGGCCACGGCCTCGAAGGCGATTTCAACCGCAAGGGCACCTCAGCCTTCTCCGGCCGCATCGGCGAGCGTGTCGCCGCGCCCGGAGTGACGGTGGTGGACGATGGCTCCATCGGCAATCGCCGCGGATCGCTGACCATCGACGACGAAGGCACGCCTACGGGCTGCACGACGCTGATCGAGGACGGCATCCTCAAGGGCTATATCCACGATCGGCTCAATGCGCGGCTGATGGGCGTGGAGCCGACCGGCAACGGCAGGCGCGAGAGCTTCGCCCACGCGCCAATGCCGCGCATGACCAACACCTTCATGCTCGGCGGCAAGGACGATCCGGCCGAGATCCTCGCCCGCGTCAAGAACGGCATCTATGCCAAGAGCTTCGGCGGCGGGCAGGTCGACATCACCAGCGGCAAGTTCGTCTTCTCCTGCACCGAGGCGTATCGGATCGAGAACGGCAGGCTTGGCGCCCCGGTCAAGGGCGCGACCCTGATCGGCGACGGCCCGTCGGTCCTCACCAAGGTTCGCGCGATCGGCAACGACATGGCGCTGGACGAGGGTGTCGGCATCTGCGGCAAGGGCGGCCAGTCGGTCCCCGCCGGCGTCGGCCAGCCGACCCTGCTGATCGAAGGCCTCACCGTCGGCGGGACCGCGGCATGAGCGGCTGGGTCTCCGACGTCCTCGATTACTGGTTCGGCCTCAAGCCCGAGCAATGGTGGTTCGACAAGGGACTCGACGGCGAGATCCGCCAGAGGTTCGA
The DNA here is from genome assembly GCA_934539295.1 of uncultured Allosphingosinicella sp. Taxonomy (GTDB): domain Bacteria; phylum Pseudomonadota; class Alphaproteobacteria; order Sphingomonadales; family Sphingomonadaceae; genus Allosphingosinicella. The sequence goes on along the minus strand of CAKTCN010000016.1, from coordinate 25,638 downwards.
ACGCGTCTGGACCGAGCAGAAGGGCAAGCCCGCCGCCACATTCCTCGGCTCGGCCGAGGAGGCGCTCGCCGCAGTGATCCTGCTCGACCAGTTCCCGCGCAACATGTTCCGCGACCAGGCCAAGGGCTTTTCGACCGATGCGCTGTCGCTCGACATCGCCAAACAGGCGATCGCCCGCGGATACGACATGCAACTCACGCCCGACCGCCGTGCCTTCCTCTACATGCCGTTTCAGCATAGCGAGAGCCTCGCCGACCAGGGCCGCTCGATCGACCTGTTCCGCGTGCTAGGCGACGAGAAGAGCCTCGAATTCGCGATCAAGCACCGCGACGTCATCGCGCGCTTCGGCCGCTTCCCCCATCGTAACAAAGCGCTCGGGCGGGAGCCGACGGACGCGGAGCGCGAAGCGGGCGACGTCAGCCCCTTCTAGTGCTCCTGCGAAAGCAGGAGCCCAGGCGACGCTACCCTACGACACTGGACTCGTGCTTTCGCAGGGGCACACGAACCATCAGCCCAGATACGCCGCGATCGGGCTCAGATCATAGCCGGCCTGCCCAGCCTTGCGCATGATCTCCTGACCGTCATCCCCGGCCTTCGCGCGCGCCAGCGCCCACAGGAATGCCGAACGCACGCCGGCGCGGCAGTACCCCAGGACCGGCCCCTGCGCCTCGGCCAAGGCCTCCGCCATCGCATCCACCTGCACCTGCGACAGGCCGCCATGGCTGACCGGAATGTGCCGATAGTCCAGCCCCGCCGCACGTGCCGCCGCTTCCATCTCGGCGCTGGTCGGCTGGCCATGATCCTCGCCGTCCGGACGATTGTTGATCAGCATCACGACGCCTTGCGCGGCCACGTCGGCCAAGGCCTCGGGCGCCACCTGCGGGGAGACGGCAATCGTCTCGTCGAGCCAGCGTAATTGCATCACCTTACTCCTTAGCCATGCTGGCGGATCACCTCAACGAACGCCGCGCCATATTTGTCGAGCTTGGCCTGCCCGACGCCAGACACTTCCGACAAGGCCCTGAGGCTCGCCGGCCTAAGCTGCGCCATCTCGCGCAAGGTCGAATCGTGGAAGATCACATAAGGCGGCACCCCGCCCTCCACCGCCAGTTCCCGCCGCCGCGCGCGCAGCGCGTCGAACAGCGGATCGCCATCCGGATTGGCTGCGCCGCCACTGCCGCGCTGCCGCCGCTGGCGCTTGGGCGGTACCACGATCTCGACGCTCTCCTCGCCCTTCAAGATCGGCTTGGCATTCGGCCCAAACGACAGGCCGCCAAAATCGTCGGCCCGCAGCGCATCGCGCGCCAGCAACGCCCACGCCACCGGCTTCACCAATGCAAGCTCGTCCGCATCGGCAATGCCGAACACGCTCAGCCGGTGATGGCCGAAGCTGTGGATCTTGTCGGTCTCCTTGCCCGCCAGCACGTCGGTGAGATGCCCGATCCCGAACCGCATCTCGGTCCGGAACGCCGCGGACAGCAATTTGCGCGCAACCTGGGTCGCGTCCACCCCGCTCGGCGGATTGAGGCAATTGTCGCAATTACCGCATCCCGCGGCGGGCGCCTCGCCAAAATGGCGCAGCAGGATCGCACGCCGGCACGTCGGTGCCTCGACCAAGGCCGCGAGCGCATTCAACCGCGCCCGCTCGCCCGGCTGCCGGCTTTCCTCGACCTCCGACGCGATCCGCCGCCGCGCTCGGCTGAAATCCTCCGCGCCCCAGAACAGATGCGCCTCGGCCGGCTCGCCGTCACGGCCCGCGCGACCGGTTTCCTGATAATAAGCCTCGATCGACTTCGGCAGGCCGGCATGGGCGACGAAGCGCACGTCGGGTTTGTCGATGCCCATGCCGAACGCGATCGTCGCCACCATCACCATGTCCTCGGACGCGACGAATGCGGCCTGATTGGCGGCACGGATGCGTGCGTCGAGTCTGGCATGATAAGCCAGCGCCCGACGCCCGGTCGCGGCGATCTGTGCGGCCAAGGTCTCGGTCTTGTCGCGGCTGGTCGCATAGACGATTCCCGGCCCAGGCTGCTCGGCCAGCAGGCTCTTCAACTGCGCCCCGATCCCGTCGCGGGGGCGGACATGGTAGCGGATGTTGGGACGGTCGAACCCGGCGACGATCAGCCCGTCCTCCGGAATGCCGAGCTGCACTAGGATGTCGGCCCGCGTATGCGCATCGGCCGTCGCCGTCAGTGCCAGCCGCGGCACATCGCCAAGCGAGTCGAGCAAGGGCCGCAGCAGCCGGTAATCGGGCCGGAAGTCATGGCCCCATTCCGAAACGCAATGCGCCTCGTCGATGGCAACCAGGCTGAGCGGCACCTGGGACAGCAGTCGGCGAAATCCCTCCCCGCTCGCCCGCTCCGGCGCCACATAGAGCAGGTCAAGATCGCCGCGCCTCAGCCGCTCGATCGTCTCCTCGCGATTCTCGTCGGCGGAGGTCAGCGCCGCCGCGCGGATGCCGAAACTGTCCGCCGACCGCACCTGATCGTGCATCAGTGCGATCAGCGGCGAGATGACCAGCCCCGTCCCCGGCCGCGCCAGGGCCGGCACCTGGTAGCAAAGCGACTTGCCCGCCCCCGTCGGCATGACCGCAGCCGTGCTCTCGCCCCGCATCACTCGCCCGACCACCTCCGCCTGCACGCCGCGGAAATTGCTGAAGCCGAAGGTGGAATGGAGAATGTCGAGGGGGTCTTGCACGCCTTCGTCCTAGTCGCTCCACTCCGTCATTGCGAGCGTAGCGAAGCAATCCAGTGCAGCTTCAGAGACCGGCTGGATTGCCGCGTCGCTTCGCTCCTCGCAATGACGCAGAGTGCTATTCCGCCGCCTCGGCTTGGTCCTCGACCTCGCTCTGCTGGCGCTCCCACATCTCGGCATAAAGCCCGCGCCGGGCGAGCAGTTCGGCATGAGTGCCGCGCTCCTTCACCGCGCCATCCTCCAGCACCACGATCTGGTCGGCATCGGTGATGGTGGACAGGCGGTGCGCGATGACGATGGAGGTGCGCCGTGCCGCCACGTCACGCAATGTCGCCTGGATCGCGCCCTCCGTGCGACTGTCGAGCGCGCTGGTCGCTTCGTCGAGGATCAGGATCGGCGGGTCCTTCAGCAGGGTGCGCGCGATCGCCACACGCTGCTTCTCACCGCCCGAAAGCTTCAGGCCGCGCTCGCCCACCCGCGTCTCGTAGCCATCGGGCAGCGAGGCGATGAAGTCGTGGATCGCCGCGCCGCGCGCCGCGGCCTCGATCTCGTCCTGGCTCGCGCCGTCCCGCCCGTATCCGATATTGTAGCCGACCGTGTCGTTGAACAGCACCGTATCCTGCGGCACGATCCCGATCGCGGCGCGCAACGATTGCTGGCGCACCTGCGATATGTCCTGACCGTCGATGGTGATGCGGCCCTGCTGCGGCTCGTAGAAACGGAACAGCAGCCGCGACAAGGTCGACTTGCCCGCCCCCGACGGACCGACAACGGCCAGCATCGACCCCGCCGGAATGTCGAGGTCGACGCCCTTCAATATCTCGCGGTCCTGATCGTATCCGAAATGGACGCCTTCGAACCGCACATGCCCGCGGGCGACGTGGAGGTCCGGCGCTCCGCCTGCGTCCACCACCTCGGCACGCGTGTCGAGCATACCGAACATCGCCTCCATGTCGATCAGGCCCTGGCGGATGTTACGATACACCCATCCCAGCATGTCGAGCGGCCGGAAGAGTTGCGCCAGAAGGGTATTCACCAGCACCACGTCACCGGGCGAGAAGCGGCCGACCGACCAGCCCCAGACGGTGAAGCCCATCGCGCCCGCCATCATCAGGTTGGTGATCAGCGACTGGCCGATATTGAGCCAGGCGAGTGACGTCTCGTTCTTGATCGCCGCCTCGGCATAGCGCTTCACCGCGCGGCCATAGCGCGCGGCTTCGCGTTCCTCGGCGTTGAAATATTTGACCGTTTCGAAATTGAGCAGGCTGTCCACCGCCCGCGCGACCGCACCGGTGTCGAGGTCGTTCATCTCGGTTCTGAGCTTCGCCCGCCATTCGGTCACAGCGCGCGTGAACCAGATGTAGAGCACCACCATCACGCTCGTCGCGGCGACCAGCCCGAAGCCGAACTTGAGCTGGAACATGATCAGCACGATTGCGAGCTGGATGATCGTCGGCCCGATGTTGAACAGCAGGAAGTAGAGCATCGAATCGATACTCTTGGTCCCGCGCTCGATCACCTTGGTGACCGCGCCCGTGCGCCGCTCCAGGTGGAATCGGAGCGAGAGGTCGTGGAGGTGGCGGAACGTCGCCTCGGCCAGCCGCCGCGTCGCATCCTGCCCCACCCGCTCGAATATACCGTTGCGCAGGTTGTCGAACAGCACCCCGCCAAATCGAGCGCCGGCATAAGCGACGACCAGCGCGACCGCGATCGCGACCCCGCTCTCCAAACCGGCCGCCATCCGGTCCACCACCGCCGAATAAGCGAGCGGCATGACCAAAGTCGTGATCAGGATCGACACCAGCACCAGCAGGAGCGAGCCGACAACGCGGGCGCGCAGCATCGGCTGACCGGCTGGCCAGAGATAAGGCAGGAAGCGGCGGATCGCGGCCCAGCCGGCTTCGGGCCGGGTGACGTCGGAAGGAGAAGCGGGAGGCATTGGGCCCAACATAGGAAATCCTATGCCTTCAACCAAATACGCACGTGAAACAATTGGAACGCGCGCACGCTGCCGTCGTTTTTTGCCTGACGAGGAGCGGCGCGATGGGTCCGGCGATTTTTCTAATGGCGATAATGGGTTGCGGCGAGGGCGAGGCTCAGTGCCAGCCGGTGCGCCAGCTCGATACACGCTACGAAAGCCAGGCCGCATGCGTCGCCGCGACTGACGCCGCGCTCGGCCAGAATCTCGACGTCGATTATCCCGTTGTCGTGGCGCAATGCCATGAAGCGGCCGCGCCGCCGCGCATCACCAAGGCTGCCGATGTGCGCCTGCCCGATCCCGAGCCGACGCCGCACTATCCCGTCAAATCTTCCCGGTAATCGAAAAGCTCAGGATGGGGCCGTAATCGCGGTCCCGATATTCGGTTTGTAGCAGCCCGTTGGTGCGCCTTCCATCATAGAAGCTGCGCGTGAACGTCTCGCGCGTGCCGAGCAGATTGAATATCTCGCCCCGTACCGTCAGCCCGAGCAGGTTCTTGTGCTCGACAAACACCGAGACGCTTCCCGGCCTATTGACCGGCCGTTCCGCGATGTCGAGCCGGTAGAACCAGGCCTGCCTGCTGTCCTCGTAATAAGCGCCCCAAGCCCAGTCGGTCTTCGGGATGTCGTGGCGGAATTCGGCAAGGATATAGCGCTGCTCGCTATTGTTGATCTCGCGATAGTCGCCGGTCAGCTGGTCCTCCACCCGGCTCTTCTGGAAACGGGCCTGCAGGTCGATCCGCGCGCCCTTGAAGCCGGCGGGATCGAGGTTGAACGTGCTACGCCATGAAAAGCCGAGCAGGCGCGCCCTGTCGAGATTGCCCGGTGCCTGCCCCGTCGGACCAATCGGCACCACGTCCACAACGTCCTCGTGGAAATTGCCATACACGCGCGCCGTCGCCGTGCCCCATGCGCCCAGGTTGCGCGTCGCCTCCAGTTCCGCGCGCCAGGTCTGGGTGGGGACGAGCTGCGGATTGCCGGCAGTGCCGAAGCCGCCGCCGACATTCACGAACGCGACGAAATCGCTGAAGTTGAGCTGCCCCACCTCGCGAGTCAGCTTGGCACTGAGATCGAGCCGGGGCGTCGGCTTCCACGCCAGCGACACGAACCCTTTCGGCCGCACGAAGCTGCGAACGAGGCCGTTCGGCCCCGATTGCGACAGCTTGGAATATTCGACCCCGGCCGAGCTTTGCAGCGTCAGCTTGGGGCTGAGCGGCCGTCCGTAGCTGAGCGTCGCCTCCGCCCTTTTCTCGTCCACGGTGGAGACCGCATTGTCCAGCGGCACAGGCTGGAACTGGCCTGCCGCATCGAGCGCGGACAATTCGCTGACCACGTCGAGCACGTTGTAGGCGCCTTCGATCGCCACCTGCCAGTCGGCGCCGCCGCCTTTCCAGCCATATTCGCTGCGCAGGATCGATTCGGCCTCGCCCGACACCTGTTCGAACCTTTGCCCCTCGTCCGGGCGGCCATCGGCGAAGGTGGTGCGAAACTGCTGGCTGTAAGGGCTGTGCTCGTAATTCCGGAGGCCGATCAGCTTCAGCCGGCCGGAACCCATCCCAAATTCGTAATCGCCGCCAATCTCGTAATTCCACTCGCGCTCCTGTTCGTGAAACCGGCGGAAGCTGACCGGCAGAACCGGTCCGTTGCGCGTCGACCATTCGTCCGCGTCGAGATGGTAGATCTGGTAGGATCCGTTGAAATTGGCCACAGCGCCACCGTCCGACCGGTGCTTGAGGCCGATGCTGAGCTTCGGTTCCTCCGTGAAGATGTCGAGCCGCTCGTCGCGCCGATCGATGACGCCGCCGGCCCCGTTCGTCACGATCTCCGGACCGGCATTGCCGTTGACGCGGCTCTGGTTCTGGAAACCGAGGGTGAAGTCGACATCGCCCGCCGTGCCGGTCACCGACAGGTTGCCGTTGGTGATGCGTGGCGGCAGCCGCTTGAACCGCGCCTGCGGGAACCAGGCAAAGGTGGCGCCCAGCGCATCCTTGGCCTTGACCAGGATGTTGGCGACCTGTCCCGACAGGCCCGGCACGTTGAGCGTCGCGCCGTCCACGATATCGATCCGGATCACGTCCTCTGCCGGGATGCGGCCGAGTTCCGTCACGACATCGTTCGACTTGCCCGATATCCGCTCGCCGTTCAGCAGCACGTTGCCACTCGCCTGCCCCAGGCCGCGGCGCTCGTCTTCGGTACGAATGATGAAGCCGGGCACCTGGTTCAGCATGTCTTGGGCGGTCTTGGGCGCAAAACGGGCGAAGTCCTGCGGCGTGTAGCTTTTCGCGCCTTCCACCGCGGCGGGCAGGACGGGGACCGGCTGCGCTACTTCCCCGGTCTCTTGCGCCGCTACGCTTGCGGAGCTCAGCAATCCCGTCAGCAAGGCTGCCGCCTTGATCCTTTTTCCCGGTTTTGCCACCCGCATGACCAGCCCCTGTGACTTACTGCTTTAATGCACCATTGCTGCTACAAACGTAGCATGCTGTCAACGGACTATTTTGGCGCGTCGGGCTGCTGGAACATGACGCGCGCTGGGGCGCTTGCCTGTCATAGGAGACGAGACATGAGCAGCCACAGGCAACCCGAGCAGCAGCTCACCCAGAACCAGAACAACCAGATGTCGGATGATCCGGGCGACGGATCGCGCAACGCCGACACGCTCGGCCGCGACGGCGCGCCGACCGCCGTCGAAAAGGCTCCCGACGCGCAGGATCAGGAGGCGATCGAGGCTTTCGGGCGCGCGGGCGCCGGCAAGGGCACGGCACAGTGAGCGACACCGAAACCGTCGGCATGATCGGGGAGGACGACCTCCCCGGTCATGAAAGCCAGCTCGAGCCCAAGCCCGACTGGGAACCGCGCTATCCCGGCTCTGGACGCCTCGCCGGCAAGGTCGCCATTGTCACCGGGGCCGACAGCGGGATCGGCCGTGCGGTCGCGGCCCTCTACGCACGCGAAGGTGCCGACGTCGCCATCCTCTATCTGTGCGAGCATGACGACGCGGCGAAGACCAGGGAGATCGTGGAGGCCGAAGGGCGCAAGGCGGTGACGATCGCCGGCGATATCGGCGACAAGGCTTTTTGCGAGCGCGCCGTGGCCGAGGTGGTGGAACAGCTCGGCGGCCTCGACATCCTCGTCAACAATGCCGGCGAGCAGCATCCCGACAAGGACATCACCGATATCACGGAGGAGCAGCTGAAGCGCACCTTCCAGACCAACATCTTCGGCATGTTCTTCATGACGCAGGCCGCCCGTCCGCATCTGAAGGCGGGCAGCGCGATCGTGAACTGCACCTCCGTCACCAATTATCAGGGATCGAGCGAATTGCTCGACTACAGCTCCACCAAGGGTGCGATCACTGCCTTCACCCGTTCGCTGTCCGAGAACCTGGTGGAAAAGGGCATCCGCGTGAATGCCGTGGCGCCGGGTCCCATCTGGACGCCGTTGAACCCGATGGGCGGCGCTACTCCGGAGAAGCTCGAGAACTTCGGCGAAGACACGCCGATGGGCCGGCCGGGCCAGCCCAATGAGGTCGCGCCGAGCTTCCTGTTCCTGGCCTGCGAGGATTCGAGCTACATGTCGGGTCAGGTGCTGCATCCCAATGGCGGCACCATCGTCAACGGCTGACCCCGCATCTAGGCCTCGGCGCCCCTCCTTGCTAATGTGCGGACAACAAGGGAGGGGCGCATGGTCAGGATCATATTGGGTATCGTCGCGGGAATCGTGCTCGGCTTCATCGCCGTCATGGTCGCGCAGCTTGGCGTGAACGTCATCTACCCGGCGCCGCGCCAGGTGCTGGACCGCGAGCTGATGACCGAATTCTTCCGCAACATGCCGGCCATGCACGTCATGTTGATCCTGATCACCTATCTGGTCGGCGGATTCATCGGCAGCTTCGTGGCACACCGCATCTCCTATTCGAACGGGGCGGCGTGGGTGCCTGCCGTCCTGATCGCGCTCACCGCCGCGCTCAACGTCTTCACCTATCCGCACCCCGTCTGGGCACAGGTGGGGGCGATCGCCGCACCGTTGTTCGGCTGCTGGCTCGCGCTGCGCCTGCCGGCGCCGGTCCCGGCCGTGCAGGACGATGATGTGGAGGAGGAAGAGGCCGCGGAGGCCACGCGCCTCTGACCTTCCGGGCGTTCCAGGCCTTCCGCTGGATCACGCACTACCGCTTGATCCATCATGCGGGCGGTAGTCCGGCGCGGACGCGACCGGGCGATTGATCCGGGCGAGCTGCGGAATGCACCCATCGCACGAAAAATAACCTAGGTGATCGGCAGCGCTCCCAAAGCGTGAATAGAAGGATGCTCAACCAAGTTCATGGTGACGTTCTGCCCCGACGACTGCTTGCCTTCACGACATTGCCCGACGAAGACACCGCTGCGATCGAGGCGGTCGGCGCCCGGTCGCAAAGAGAGCTGCTGCCTCGCCGCGACCTGGTTCGGGAAGGGGATGAACCCAAATCGGTGTTCCTGATCCTCGACGGCTGGGCATGCCGTTACAAGACGCTGCCGGACGGCCGCCGGCAGATCGTGTCCTTCTGCATCCCCGGCGACCTGTGCGATACCGGTATTCAGCTGCTGGGCGACATGGATCACGGCGTCGCTGCCATCACACGGCTGAAGCTTGCGGAGATCGCCCGCGACGATTTCGACGCCTTGCTTGCGAACCGCCCTCGGCTGGCGCGTGCCGTCCGCTGCGGTGAACTGATCGCCGCCTCGATTCAGCGTGAATGGGCGCTGAGCCTTGGGCAAAGGACCGCGCTGGAACGGATCGCGCACCTGCTGTGCGAAACCCAGCTACGCCTGGAAGTGGCCGGCCTGGGTCACGGTGATAGCTGCGATTTTCCGCTGACGCAGGTCGATCTGGCGGATGCGACGGGGCTTACCCCGGTTCACGTCAACCGCACCTTGCAGGAATTGCGGCGCTGCGGGCTGATCCAGCTTCAGAACAAGAAACTGTCCATCATCGACAAGCCCGCGCTGCGCCGCGCCGCACTGTTCAACGAAAATTACCTGCACCTCGGCAGCGACACCGGCATCCAGGGCGAGAGCTGAGGGTCAGGCGCTCAGAAGGGGAGCCACGTTCCCTTGCGGGTGAACTTCATATAGCCTGCATTGACGCCCATGCGCACGCCCACGCCGGTCCGGATCGGGATCAGCACCGTGTTGCCGTTGCGCAGGTAGCTCGCCTTGAACCCGCCGACCACATAGGCATTGCCCTCGGCCGCGCCGAAACGCTTGGCCTGGAACAGCTGCTCGGCATCGTCCAGATTGTAGACCAGCACGAACACCTTGTTGGCATCGCCGCCGAAGTCGAAACCGATCGACGGTCCCGTCCAATAGACCGGCCGGTCGCCGCCCGCCTGATGGTACAAGGTGCCCTTGCCGTAACGCAGCCCGACCACGATCGCGCCGCCCGCTTCGCTGCCGGCGATATAGGCGTCGGGCTCGCCCTGCTTGCTGAGGATGCTCTCGATGATTCCGGCCAGACCCTCCGCGCCGCGGCCGAACACGCCCTCGGCCGCCGACAGGACCGAACTCTTGGACACCGTGTTGCTCACGCCCGCGCTGGCGCGGTTCTCGGCCGTGCCTGCAACGGGCGTAACCGGCTGGTTCGTCGGGGCAGGCGCTGCCGGCGTCCCCGGTTCGCCGATCGGCTGATACTCACCTTCGGAAGGCACTGTCTGCCATTCGTCGGCAGGAGCCGGCGCGGGGCTGTTCGCCGCGGGCTCATATTCGCCGGCATCGTTGGGATCGATGGTCCCGACCTGCGCAGGCAGGGCAGAACCGATCATCACGGCAGACGCCGCAAACAGCTTAAGGGCCTTCAACATACACCATCCCCGCGTGAAATCGCCCGGCAGACTAGCTCGCGCGGCCCTTGCTGAACAATGAACATGCGGCTGAGGGACTCGAAATTGCGATGAATAAGGCGACGAAGCGCTGTTGAACCTTGGCCGCGGCCTCGCTATAGCCCCGCTTCCAGCGCTCGGAGACGTGGGTGAGTGGCTGAAACCAACGCTTTGCTAAAGCGTCATACGGGAAACTGTATCGAGGGTTCGAATCCCTCCGTCTCCGCCATTTCGCCGATCAGCCAATCACCATTCACCCCTCCCGCTACCAAGCGTCGCCTCCCTCGGCGTGCGAAGGATCCACGCACTTCTCCCTGCCCCGGCTGAACGTGTCGGCGTCCTGCCCTTTTTCGCGGCGGTAGATAGACGGGCAAGGCTGCGACCCGCTTTGCCCGAACGTTAGCTCAAGGCAGAAGCAGATCCCGCCGCGCTCAGCGCTGGTAGAGCGACACCATGAAGTCGGTCGACATTTCGTTGAAGCCCCAGAAGTTGCGCAAGGAGGTGCGCAGCATGTGGGCCGGGCGCTGGAACCGGCGTCCGTCCGGCGCAGTGACGGGCATCACGCCGGCCAGAATGTCGCGCCAGAAGTCGGCGTTGAAGCACCCGTCATAGATGCTGAAGAACTCGCCGGGCTTCGCATCCTCAGCCTTTTCCGGAATGCTGAACGGCGATCGGGCCAGGAACTTGGACGCCTTGTCGAAGTAGGGCGCCTCGATCATCACGCTCGAGCTTACCCCCAGCACCTGCTCGACATTCTCCGACGCCAGCAGCGTGTAGATGTTGTCGGACGTCCAGTGCACCCGCTCGAACGGAATGCCGCTCTCGTAGAGGCCGAAACCGTGCGGATTATAGGGGTGCGGCTTGTAGAGGACAGGCTTTTCGGGATCGAGGATGCCGGCCAGCTGCTCGCGAAAGTCGCTGAGATTCCTGAGCTTGCCGTCGAAGATCAGCGACCGGTCGACATTGGTCTGCCCGATCAGCAGAGTCGCACCTTCCGGCACTTTGGGCTTCTTCATCTTGACCGCATTGGCCAGCAGGATGTCCGCCCAATCATAATAGTCCGCGCTTGCGGTGTGATGCGGCTTCAGCGCTTCGAACACCTTGGCGTGGTTGGTCTGCACGGCGAAGAACACGTCCGGCATGAACCGGATCGGGTGCATGCTGAAGTCTACATAGGGAATCCCGAGGTGCGACAGCGCGAGCTTGACGCTCTCCGTCAGCTCGAACGACACGACCAGCGATCCGCCGAACACCTGCTCCACCAAGCCCAGGAAATCGCGCGGCACCTCATGCGTGGCGAACGCCTGCGCCCAGCCGAGCGCGCTCCGTTCCGCGCCGAGCAGGTCGTAGACGAGCGGCGTGTCGATGCCGTGGCCCCAGGTCCGGATGGTGGCCGGCAGTCCCGTCGCTTCCGCCAGCTTGCGCTTGAACAGGTGGAAGAACCAGAAGATGTTGTCGGTCTGGGACGAACGGAAGTTCCTGAGGTCGTTGGGATTGCGGCCGGTGCCGTCATCCACGGGGCGCAGGAAGTCGCCCGAAAAGACGATGCGCTCGATCGCCTTCCTGCCGGCAGCTGGTGCAGCCGGTGCCGCACCCTGCCTGGTCGCGCCGCGCGCCGACGCTGCCCGTCCCCGAAGCGGCATCAGGCGGCCGCGGTCTCGAGCACGAGTTGGCGAAGGCCGACGCCGAGCAGGCGCGAATCGCGCTCGCCGTCATGGCCCGGATCCTCGTAAACCCCGCTTTGGATCAGAAGCGCGAACGTGCCCATGCCCTCATCCTGGGGCAGCTCGAACGTGGCGGCGAAGCTCGCGAAGCTGCCCTGCGCGCTGGTCCAGGTGACCTTCAGCGGCGTGTCATTGACCATCACCGTTACCGTCTCGCCGTTGCACAGGCGGCCGAACGGCATCATCAGCTTGGCCGAAAGCGTCAGCTTGCCCCCGCCGAGCGTCGGCAGCAGCAGCACGCCGCCCGCGGGCCGCTGCGTCCAGCGCCAGGAAATCTGGCCATTGGTCTCGGGCTTGTACCAGCCGGTCCCCGAAAATTCCGGCGAGGCGGCGGCAAGCTCGATCCTGCGGGACTGGGTGCGTGCCGGCATCCGGCGGCCTTCGGGAATGAAGGGCAGCGGGTCGAGCCGCATCATCTCCGACCGATCGCGCACCGTTGCCTCAAGGCTCTGGTGCAGCTTCTCGATGCTGGCACTCTGGCGGGCGATGATGTTGACCAGCTTGCCCACCACTTCGGCGACTTCGGGCGGCAGGTTGGTGATGCTCTCGCCCAGTTCGGCGCGCACTTCGCGTGCTGCCGTGTCGGCCAATGCCTGGTCGATCAGGCGCTGCGACACGGGCGCGCGGGTCAGGTCGACGAAGCCGGTCGGCTTGGCGCCCGTAGGCCGGATGGACGGGGCGTGGATGCGGGGTTCGGTTGCCATCGATCAGCCTTTTGCGAGTTCGGTTTGAACAGGGGGCGTTTCGGCACGCAGCGCCGCCGCCATGGATTGAACGGCCGACGCCACCGCTTCCTGCCCGAAGACGCGCCGGCCGAACGCGAAGGCGGCTTCCGACATGGATTGGCGATATTGCGCGTCATGGATCAGCCGGTGCAGGCCCTCGATGAACTCGTCCCGCGACTCGGCCAGGAAATAGGCCTCGCCCGCGCCGCCCGGCACGCCGTCCACAGCTTCCAGCGTCAGCACCGCAGGGATGCCGTAGCATAGATATTCAACGGTTTTGATCTTGAGCCCGCCGCCATAATAAACCGGGTTAATGGCGAGGTCCGCGCCATGGAGGAAGCTCGGCAGGCTGCCGATGCGGCCATGCAGCACCACATTGGGGTGGCTCTCGCCTTCGAACGACTTGCACACTTCGCCTGCGACATGCAGTTCCGCCTCGCCGCCGGCAAAGCAGGGCCACACCTGGTTGAGGAACCAGCGCAGGCCGTCGCGGTTCATCGGGCTGTCGCCGCCGACGAAGATGATCTTGCGGGCCGGCCCCATCCGCGATCGCACCCGCCCCGTCGGCAGGACATGCGGGAAATACATCGCCTTGCCGGGGAACAGCCGGCCCAGGAACTCATATTCGCGTGCCTGGATGGCGAGGACCAGCGTGAAGCTCGACAGGATCGTCAATTCCTCGCGCTGGTCGATCTTGATGAAGTGATCGAGCCCGAAATGCGCGAAGTTCATCTCGCGCTGCGACATGATGTCGTGGACGTCGAGGATCTTGAACTCGGGCATGCCCCGCGCGTGGCGCAGGTACGACAGGCGGATATAGTGGATCAGCGCGCCGTGATAGCGATGCTCGGCGAGATGCTCCTCCAGGGACGCGAAATATTGCCGGCCCATCGCCTTCTTCTCGAACGGCGTGGTGACGCCCGAGGATTCCAGCCAGATCGGCTGCTTGGTGGTCGACCCTTCATATTTCTTGAACGAGAAGACGCGCCCGCGACCGCCGACGATCGCCTGCGCGTCCGCCATGTCGCGCGGGGAGAGCGATCGGAACACGAACACGTCGACGTCGATCGTCTGCCTGAGAATGCGGATCTGCTCGGCGATGCGGGCATGGTTGCCGAGCGCCTCCTGCCAGAACGGTATGTCCGTGATCAGCAGGATGCGCGGACGTTCCGCCGCTGCGCGCAGCCGCTCGACGTCGCGAAAGATCTCATATTGCTGGTTGACCGAAAAGGCATAACGCTCGGTGAGGTCCGCGCTTGCCGCCCGCACCTTTTCGCGGAAGGCCCCGTCCGACGCATAACGCACCGCAAGCTCGCCCACGTCGATCGCGTTGGATGCGCTGTGAAACGTCTCGCGCGGCGCCAGGCCCGCAAACGCCTCCGCCGTGCCGATCACCGGGCGGCCATAACCCAGCCCCTCGACCGTCTTGATCTTGAGGCCGGTTCCGCCCTCGTGCGGGTTCACGCACAGGTCGACCATGTCGTAGAAATCGCCCACGTCCGGCAGGTGCCCCACCGGCTCGGCGATATCCGGCATCTGCTCGGCCGCCGAGCTTGCGCCCCCGCCGATCCGCACCTTGTCCGTGACCAAAGCATGGGCATGCGGCGCCACCGTCTCCAGGAAACGGCGCACGCCCCGGATGTTGAGCGGGTTGCCGCTGCCGATATAGCCGATCGTCGCCCGCTTCGCGTCCGGCACATAACGCGTCGGCATCTGCTCCATATAGCCGAGCGTCACCACCGAAGCCTTTGTCAGCTTCTGGAGATAGGCGGCTTCCTCGTCCTGGATCGCGATCACCACGTCCGCACGGTCCAGCCCGACCTTTTCCTCGGCCACACTGGTGTAGAAGAAACTCGGCTGCAGCCCGACCTTCTTGAGGTGCAGGTGCCGGTCGCCGAACACGTCATGCGTGTCCAGAACCTTGACCACGTCCGGCCCGAACAGGTTCAGGATCCGGCTGTAGAAGACATATTCCACGAACACGACGTCCGGCTGGATCGGCTTGGTCGCCGCGCCCACGTCGCGCATCACGGCGTCGGAGCACCAGTCGTCGATGCCGAACACATCGCCCTTGCTCTTGGTCTCGGCATTGCGGTCATAAGGGATCAGCGTCAGCCCGTCCCAGGCCTCGCGCATCGCCTCGATGTCCGAATCCTCCACCCACTCGCGGCGGATGAAGCAGAAATGCACCTCATGGCCGAACGCCTTCAGGCGCTCCATCATGACGGCAATACGCCTGCGATTGCCCGCATTCTGCGGGTGGCTAGGCGTCGGCGAGACGACCAGGACGCGCATGATTAAAGATTTCCCCCACTTGCTCCCGTGCATTGCACCGCAGCAGCAGGGCGTCCTGTGACGGAAAAATAGCGCGTTTTCAACCTGAAGTTGATTCAGAAGCGGTTGAACCGCGACACCCGCACACTAGCCTTCGGACGCTGCGCTCTGTATGGGCATGGGCGTTCCTGCCAGGCACTCAAGCGTGTCGCCGGGCAGGCCGGGGGGCCTTATACAAGTGGGGAAATCATAGTGGAAACGCAGCAAAAGCGCGTGTCGGCCGGAAACGTCACGTTCGGCAACGACCTGCCATTCGTGCTCATCTCTGGCCCGTGCCAGATCGAGAGTCGCGACCATGCCATGCGCATGGCCGAGTTCCTGGCCGATGAAACCCGCAAGGCGGGTGTCGGCTTCGTGTTCAAATCGTCCTACGACAAGGCAAATCGCACCTCCGTCTCCGGGCAGCGCGGCATCGGCATCGACGAAGGGCTGCGCGTGCTGCAGGACGTGCGCGAGGCGCTGGGCTGCCCCGTCCTTACCGACATCCATGATGCCGAACAGGCCCGCATCGCCGGCGCAGTCGTGGACATCATCCAGATTCCGGCCTTCCTGTGCCGCCAGACCGACCTGCTGCTGACGGCGGGCCAGACCGGCGCGGTGATCAACGTCAAGAAGGGTCAGTTCCTGGCACCCTGGGACATGGCCAACGTCGCGGCCAAGATCGCATCCACCGGCAACGAGAATATCCTGCTGTGCGACCGCGGCACTTCGTTCGGCTACAACACGCTCGTCACCGACTTCCGCGGTCTGCCGATCATGGCGGAAACCGGCTATCCGGTGATCTTCGATGCGACCCACTCTGTGCAACAGCCTGGCGGCAAGGGTTCGTCGTCGGGCGGCGACCGCCGATTCGCTCCGGCGCTCGCCCGCGCCGCCATGGCAGTGGGCGCGGCCGGCGTGTTCGCCGAAGCGCATAACGATCCGGACAATGCGCCTTCGGACGGCCCCAACATGCTGCCGCTGGAATGGATCCCCGGATTCCTGCAGGACCTCAAGACCTTCGACGAGGCGTCGAAGAGCCGGGCTCTGCGCCAGTCCTATTAAGCGCTTCGCGGCCCTTTCCCCTTGCACGTCCGGGGGTTATAGGGCCGCGCGAGCATGACTTACGTGACGACCAATCCCGCCGAGCTTCCGAGTGACTGGCGCGACCTGCTCGCGCTGACCAAGCCTCGCGTGATGACGCTGGTCGTCTTCACCGGCCTGTGCGGACTGCTGGCCGCGCCCACATCGATCCCGATCGCACTCGGCTTCACCGCCGTCCTGTGCATCGCGCTCGGTGCCGGCGCCGCTGCCGCGCTCAACCAATGGTATGAAGCCGATCTCGATGCGCTGATGAAGCGCACGGCCGGGCGTCCGTTGCCCGCCGGTCGGATGACCCGCGAATCGGCGTTGCATTTCGGCGTGGGCCTGGGTGTCTTCTCAGTGCTGCTGATGGGCGTCGCCACCAACTGGCTCGCGGCTGCCGTGCTCGCAGTTTCCATCCTGTTCTACGTGCTGATCTACACGGTGTGGCTGAAGCGTCGGACGCCGCAGAACATCGTCATCGGCGGCGCAGCGGGCGCGTTCCCGCCCGTCATCGGCTGGGCGGCGGCAACGGGGGACATCACCCTGTTGCCTATCCTGCTGTTCCTGCTCATCTTTCTTTGGACGCCGCCGCATTTCTGGGCGCTGTCGCTGTTCGTCCGTTCCGATTATGCGGCCGCCGGAGTGCCCATGCTGCCGGTCGTGGCGGGGCAGAAGGCGACGCGGCAGCAGGTCGCGCTCTATACTTTGCCAATGGCGGCATCGGCGGTGGCGCCCTGGCCGCTCGGTCTCACCGGCGCCATCTATGGCATAGCCGCTTCGGTTCTCAGCCTCGTCTTCCTTCTCATGTCGCTGGCGGTGCTCGCCAACCGCGCCACCGAGCCGGTGGACATGAAGCCGGAAAAGCGCCTGTTCGCTTATTCGATCCTCTACCTTTTCGCCCTGTTCGGCGCGCTGGTCGCCGACCGCTGGATACTCGCATGACCCCCGATCAAGACCCGCTCCGCCGCCGGCAGAAGAGCCGCGCCGCCATCATGGCCGCGCTCCTGTTCGCTTTCGTGATCCTCATTTACTTCATCAGCATCGCCAAGATGACGGTGCATTGATGGCACAGCCCGCCGCCCTTGGCCGCAGGAACGGACGCACCGCGCTCGTCTTCGCCCTGGTGGCGCTCGCCATGGTCGGCCTGGCCTTTGCCAGTGTGCCGCTCTACCGCCTCTTCTGCCAGGTGACCGGCTTTGGCGGCACCACCCAGATGAATGTGGGCGGCGCCGCACCGGGCGCGGTCCAGGGCAAGCTGGTCAAGGTTCGTTTCGATGCGAACACCAATTCGGCCCTGCCGTGGAGCTTCGAACCCGAACGTCATGTCGAGACGGCGGCGATCGGCGCGCGCAAGATGGCCTTCTACACCGCGCGTAACAACGGAACGAAGCCCGTCACCGGCACCGCCACCTTCAATGTGACGCCGGTCCAGGCCGGACCTTATTTCACCAAGATCCAGTGCTTCTGCTTCACCGAACAGACGCTGAAGCCCGGTGAGGAGATCCGCATGCCGGTGGTCTATTATGTCGACCCGAAGATCCTTGCCGATCCAGACGCGCGCGACATCGACGAGATCACGCTTTCCTACACTTTTTACCCCGTGGACGCCGCCGGGGCTGGCGGCTAAAGCCGGGCACAAACGTTTCAACGAGATCGACAAGCGACAGGGACGCACATGGCCGGAGCCAAGAACCACGACTACCACATTCTGCCGCCGAGCATCTGGCCGTTCCTGAGCTCGATGTCGACCTTCGTCCTGTTTTTCGGGGCGGTGCTGTGGATGCACGACATGGCGTTCGGCAATTACCTGACGATCGCCGGGTTCATAGCCGTCCTGTTCTGCATGTTCTCCTGGTGGGTGGACGTGATCAAGGAAGCGCATGCCGGCGACCATACGCCGATCGTGCAGCTGCACCTTCGCTATGGCATGATCCTGTTCATTGCCTCGGAGGTGATGTTCTTCGTGGCCTGGTTCTGGGCCTATTTCGGCGCCGCCCTGTTCCCGTCGCCGGTGGAATCGATCCAGGGCGTCTGGCCGCCGGAGGGGATGCACGTCCTCAACCCCTTCGAATTCCCGCTCCTCAATACGCTGATCCTGCTCTGTTCGGGCACGACCATCACCTGGGCGCACCATTCGCTCATCCATGGCGATCGCAAGGGGCTGAAGAACGGCCTGTGGCTCACCATCGGCCTCGGCATCCTGTTCAGCGCCATCCAGGCGTATGAATATGCCCATGCGCCTTTCATGTTCGTGGGCGAGGAATCGACCATCTATGGCTCGACCTTCATGATGGCGACCGGCTTCCACGGCTTCCACGTCGTGGTCGGCACGATCTTCCTGATCGTTTGCCAGATCCGCGTCTATCGCGGCGACTTCACGCCCCGCCAGCATTTCGGCTTCGAAGCCGCCGCCTGGTACTGGCACTTCGTCGACGTCGTATGGCTGTTCCTCTTCCTCGCCATCTACGTGTGGGGCGGCTGGGGCGCGCAATATCACTGATATCCTGCAGGTCCGCGATGGCCGGATCTGAAGACGTGAAACCAAGCGGAGCCGCAGCAAGGGGCCTTTGCCCCCGCTGCGGCTCCGCTACGTTTTTCAGCGGCCTCGCCACGCGCGAGCGTTGCCCCGCATGCGGGCTCGACTTCTCCGCCTACCAGCTCGGCAGCGGTTCGGCCGGCTTTCTGACCCTGCTGGTCGGTGCACTCGTCACGGTCCTGGCACTCGGGATCGAGACCCGGTTCCACCCGCCTTTCTGGGTGCACCTCCTCTGGTTCCCCTTCACGATGGCGGCGGTGATCCTGTTGCTGCGATACGCCAGGGCGCTCCTGCTCACGCGTGACTATCGGAGAGCTGCTTCCAAGGGCCAGGTCGAATGAAGCGCATCCCCATCATCCCCACGATCATCGTCGCCGCCGCGATCGCGACCATGATCGGGCTCGGCATCTGGCAGTTGAACCGCCTGGCCTGGAAAGAGCGACTGATCGCCGAAATGGGCGCCGACAACGCCTATGTACCCGCAACCGTCACCTGCACCGTCGACGGCGTACCCGAGGTGCGCGTGGGCCGTAGCGAGTCGGGCGAAGTCGGCTATCGCTACCTGGCCCGCTGCGGGGAGATGCAGATCGATCTCGGCTGGTCCAGGCAGCCCGATCTGCAGCCCCGCGTCGCCGGCACCGCCCGATTCACCGGCAAGCACCTGGCCCGGGGAGAACAGGCGCGGGTGCTTATCCTCGACACGCCTACCCCGCCACTCGCGCGTAGCGAGCTGCCCAGGGCGGAGGAGATCCCCAACAACCACCTCGCTTATGCCGGCCAGTGGTTCTTCTTCGCGGCCGCGGCCGCCGTGATCTACGCACTCGCGCTCAGGCGCCGCACGCGCGCTGCCTGAGCGCGCGGCTTAACGCGCTAGGCTTTTCGACGCCTGCTCGAATACGTCGCGCGACAAACCAGGGGTCGCCACGATCCGCTCCAGTTCCGCCCGCATCAGGCCTGCGCGATCCTCGCCGAACCGCCGCCACCGGCCCAGCGGCGGCACCAGGCGCGCGGCCGTCTGCGGATTGAGTCTGTCCACCGCCAGGATCATGTCGGCCACCAACCGGTAGCCGCGCCCGGACCCATGGTGGAACGCCGCCTGGTTGGCCGCGAAGCTGCCCACCAGCGCCCGCAGGCGGTTGGGATTGGCGAGCGTGAAGTCCGGATGCCCGGCCAGCGACTCCACCACGTCCGGCGTATCCTCGCGCACCGCCATCGCCTGGATCGCGAACCACTTGTCCAGCACGAGTGCATCGTCCCGGTAGCGCGCGTAGAACGCCGCCAAAGCCTCGTCCCGCTCCGGCGAATGGCCGCTGGTGAGCGCGGTCAGTGCCCCCTGCCGATCGGTCATGTTGTCGGCATCGGCATATTGCCGCATCGCCAGCGTTGGCGCCTCCGCATCGCCGCTCGCCGCCAGATAGCCGAGCGCCACGCTGCGCAATCGCCGCACGCCCTTCGCCGCCGGTGAATATTCGAAGCGATTGGCCGTGCCCGATGCATGGGCGGCCCGCCACTGCCCCTCCAGCCTGCGCCCGATCTCCGACCTGAGCGATTCGCGCGCCGCACGGATCGCATCGGGATCGACGATCATCATCTGGTCGCCGATGAATGCCTCACTCGGCAGCAGCACCGCCTCCGCCACGAAGGCGGGGTCCAGTGCCGGATCGGCAAGCGTGTTCGACACCGCCGCAATCACTGCCTCCCGGTCCATCGCGCGCCCCTCGACCATGCCGATCAGCGTGTCGAGCATCAGCTGCTGCATCGCCTCGTACCGCGCGAACGGATCATCGTCATGCGCCGACAGGAAGGCCAGATCCGCGCTGCTGCGATGCGTTTCCACCACCACCGGCGCCGAAAAGCCGCGGTTGATCGACAGGAGCACCGGCTCGGCGAACGGCCCGAAGCTCAGCTCCTCGCGCGCGCCGTTCAGCACCACGAGCTGTTCAAGCAGCTTCTCGCCGGTGTTGCGCCCGAACAGGGCCATGCGCAGCGGCGTCGGCATCGGCTGCTTGTCCGGCTGCCCCGGCGTCGGCGGCACCTGCTGTTCCAGGATGAGCCGCACCGCGCCGCCCTCACCCGGCACGATCATCGCCCGCACCCGCGGCGTGCCCGCCTGCGCGTACCATGAACGGAAGGCCGACAGGTCCGCGCCCGTCGCATCCTCCATCGCCTTCACGAAATCCTCGCAGGTCGCGGCCTCGCCATCATGACGGTCGAAATACAGGTCGGTGCCCGCCCGGAATGCTACCGGGCCCAGCATGGTATGGAGCATGCGGATGATCTCCGCGCCCTTGTTGTAGATCGTGGCCGTGTAGAAATTCGATATCTCGATATAGGATTCCGGCCGGATCGGGTGAGCAAGCGGCCCGCCATCCTCCGGGAACTGCGCCGCGCGCAGCGTTCGCACATCCTCGATCCGCTTAACCGCCCGCGATCCCTGATCAGCCGAGAATTGCTGGTCGCGAAAGACGGTGAAGCCTTCCTTCAGCGACAGTTGAAACCAGTCGCGGCAGGTGACGCGATTGCCCGACCAATTGTGGAAATATTCGTGCGCCACGACGGCCGCGACCGCATCGAAATCCGCGTCCGTCGCCGTATCCGGATCGGCCAGGATGTAGCGCGAATTGAAGATGTTGAGGCCTTTGTTCTCCATCGCGCCGAAATTGAAATCGGACACGGCGACGATGTTGAACACGCCCAGGTCATATTCGCGGCCATAGACGCGCTCGTCCCACGCCATCGACGCCTTCAGCGCCGCCATCGCATGGTCCGTCTTGGCAAGATCCGCCTCGCGCACCCAGATGCCGAGTTCGACCTTGCGCCCCGACGCGGTGGTAAAGCTGTCCCGGTTCGCGACCAGGTCGCCCGCCACCAACGCGAACAGGTAGCAGGGCTTGGGGAATGGATCGTTCCACTCCGCCCAATGCGTCCCGTCCTCTCCGTCTCCCGAGCCCACCATGTCGCCATTGGCGAGCAGCACCGGAAAGCGCGCCTTGTCCGCGCTCATCCGCACCGTGTAGCGCGTCAGCACGTCCGGCCGGTCGGGGAAGAAGGTGATCCGGCGAAAACCCTCCGCCTCGCACTGCGTGCACAAGATGCCGCCCGACGCATACAGGCCCATCAGCTGCGTGTTGGCTTCCGGCGCGATCTCCACCACCGTCTCGACCACTGCCGAACCACCCGCCAGCGGCACGGCCAGCCGGTCCGCCGTCAGTTCATGCTCCGCCGCGGCCCCGTCGACCGTCACCGACAGCAAATTCAGCCCTTCGCCGTCCAGCACCAGCGGCCCGTCGCCCGCATTGCGCTCCACCCGCAGCCGTGCCGTCACCCGCGTGCGCACCGGATCGAGCGCGAACTCCAGCGCTATGTCCGGCACCAGCCACTCGGGTGGCCGATAATCCTCACGGCGAATGGTCGCAGGAGCGGAGGGAGCGTTCTGGGCGTCTAGCATCCGACTCATCTAGGCCTCGCGCGGGGCGGCAACAATGGCTGCTCGCGCCTTTCCAACGTGCATGGTCGACCGTTACAGCCGCGCCTGGGCTGCAAGGGGGTTCGGTGGATGGTCGAGGATCGCGAGGAGAGCTGTGCAGCGTTGCCCGTGCCGTTGGACCTGTCCGAAGTGGTGGACGGCTACGCATGGGCACGGAGCAATGTCGGCGAGTCCGGCGCGGACGTCTACCGGCTCGGTGGCAAGGCCGGCGCGCCCGACCTTTTCCTGAAGCATGGCCGTGGCAATGTGGCCGACGATCTGGCGGACGAGATGGTGAGGCTGCGCTGGTTGGCGAGGCATGTGCCGGTGCCGCGCGTCGTCCATTTTTCCGCCTCTTCCGAGGATGCATGGCTCCTCATGACGGCATTGGCCGGTGAGACGGCGTTCCAGGTCCTGGAGGCCAGGCCGCAGGACGGGGTCGCCATCGTCGATGCGCTGGCCGACTTCCTTCGGCGGTTCCACGCCATCCCGGTGGACCAATGTCCGTTCAACGGCGGGCACGCCTTCCGACTTGCCCTTGCACGCAAGCGGATCGATGCCGGCCTGGTCGACGTAGACGATTTCGATGACGAGCGGGCGGGCTGGACCGCCGAACAGGTGTGGCAGGCGATGCACGAGCGGCTTCCCTTCACACCAGAACGCGTGGTCACCCACGGCGATTTCTCCCTCGACAATCTCCTGATGGCGGATGGTCAGGTGGTCGGCTGCATCGACGCAGGGCGCGTCGGCATCGCCGACCGCTACCAGGATCTTGCGATAGCCTGGAACTGCCTCGGGGAGTTCGGCAGCGGCCTCGATTCACGTTTCCTCACGCGATACGGCGTGGTCGTCCCCGACCAGGGCAGGCTGGACTTCCACCTCATGCTGGACGAGCTGTTCTGAAGACGGACGCTAGCATGCGCCCACGCTGAACCGGCGCGGGCACTCCACACCGCCCCACTTGCCGCCTCGACTTGTGCGGCATACCGTTCGAACATGACAAAGCTCACACCGATCGGCGCCCTGGCCGTCTTCTGGTTCATAGGCATCATCGTCGGCGACCCGGGACTCTGGTTCCCGCTCGGCGTCCTGGCGATGGTTGCCGTCGCGATCATTCAGAAACGGCGCGGTCCATCGCAGCCTTGATTGGTCCGGGGAGTGCGCCCGAAGCTGACCGACTGCTTTCGACCCATAAGTGGCCGAACAGGCCTATGCCTCTGTAACGGCAGGGTGGGCGGAAGCGCCGGTCCGTTTTTCAGGCGGGTCAGCGCTGCCGGGAATGCCTGAACGGCGACGGCCGTGGAAACGGCGTTCGAATATGGTAGCGGCGTATCATCCGCTTCCGATAGTTTTGGACCATCGGCGTGCTAGTAAATGGGACGGCTCAGATCGGGTGTATTAGGCGTAACGGGCGACACAAGTGAGTGCACATCGAAGCGTCGGATCTTCCGGCGATTGCACCAGAGCTCGAATGGTCCGCCGCTCAGTTCGTCTTCGCAAATCTTGGTGGCGGCGTCATCGTCTGGCGCCTCGAACTCTTGGAAGTGCATGATGTGCCCGCTAAACGAATTCATAAAGTAAATGCGATAAGTCGGCATGGCGGTCCTCCCGTTCGAGGACTTGAAAGCACCTTTTCACCCCCGATGCTCTAACACGTCTTAGGAAATGGCGCGCAGACGGACCGCAAATGTATTGATCTGGAGCAAGTGGTAGGCCGAGCGGCAGCTTACGGCTGGTCGGGCGCAAAACTGAGGAGTGATCGTTCAAGAACCGTAGCCCGGCCACCGCTAAGTGCCGTGCCATGATTGCCTCGACGCCCGAGAAAGCAGCCCGCCGTCTAACAAAGATCAGGTAGAAGCAACTTGCTAACGCAGTGCGATCACCTCACTTCTGGTTTACCGGACTTCATATAAGAGCATTGCTCCGGCTGGGAGATGGTATGCGCTTTTGCTTATTGGGGCGTATATGACAGATCGAAAGACGCATCCGTTTCAGATCCGGTGCAGCTTCGATTGGCTTACCGTTCTCGACAACTGGCGAGCTTCACAGCAGGGGCATCCGACACGAGCAGAAGCCATCCGTCGGCTGGTTGCTGAGGGCATTGAGCGCACAAGCGAAGACCCTGTTGAAAGTGGCGACGAGTCGTTATTTCGAGGGCGCCTCTGGCCTGCTGCTCGAACAGGCAAGCCGTAGCTGCACAGAACAGAGATCGAGCTCCGATAACTGGAGAATGCCGAGGATGTGCCCCGCACTTACAGGATCGCGAAGTCCGTTGGCAGGCTACTCAAAGTGCTGAAGCGCTGACGAAATAGTTGCTTTTCGTGGAAAGCTGTAGGGCAGAAAGCGGACCATGTGTGGACGGCTCTCCGTTGGCAAGTAGCGTTGTGAGCGTCGCATTGTTGGTTGGTGCGGCCATGTGTCCGGCCTGTCTGTGCGGCGCATATGGCTGCTGGCCGTAATGCCATTCGCGCGGTTCGGGTCCCGATTAATTGCACGCACTTGATGTGCTGGGTCGTTAGTGGGTTTTCCCGATCCGGCGTTCCAACCGGCTTTGTGCATCAGCTCCTGTCCGCCCTTCCCAACCTCGAAGGCGCGGTTCGCGCCGTATTCCTTATGCGATCTGGGGTTCGCGATAACGCTCACCGCTGGTCATCATCGCCCAGATCGTGCGAACATTCCTGTTGGCAAGCGCGACCGCTGCGACCTTGGCCTTCCGGCGGGCGAGCAACTGTACCAGCCAGGGTCGCTTCGCCCCGTTGCGCTCGGCGTAGCGCACCACTGCCATTGCCCCTACGATGAGCATCTGGCGCAGATAGCGATGCCCGGCCTTGGTGATCCCGCCCAGCCGCTCCTTGCCGCCGCTGGAATTCTGTCGCGGCACCAGGCCAATCCAGGCAGCGAGGTTGCGCCCTGACCGGAAGATCGCCGGGTCGGGCACGGTCGCCACGATCGCACTGGCGAGCAACGGGCCCACGCCGGGTATCTCCATTAGCCGCCGACCGAGCTCGGTCTCGCGGGCACTCGCCATGATCCGGCGGTCGTTCTCGAGAATCTAGACCTTTACGACGTGCAACTGAGCAGCCAGCATAACCTTGCATCTGCCGGCAACCGGACATCGGCCGTGTCGGCAATTACGTCGAGAAGCCTGTCGATCCCGTTGCGGCCGATCGGCGCCACGATCCCGAACTCGGCAAGATGCGCCCGCAGCGCATTCGACAGCTGCGTACGCTGGCGGCTCAGGATCAGGCGAACCCGGTGAAGCA
>CAKTCN010000015.1 GCA_934539295.1 uncultured Allosphingosinicella sp. | reverse complement strand
GTTTTGAGCGAAGTCGAGAAACCATCCGCCTCTCCCACGTTTCTCGACTTCGCTCGAAACGAACGGCAGCGGGAATGCAGAGGCCTTGCCACTTCCCCCAATCATCACGCCGGACCAAAGCAACAATCATTGCCTTTTGCCCGCCGAGACTCGATCTAGGCGCCACATGTCCCGCGCCCGTGTCATCCTGCTCAATGCCGCTCTGGGCCCACTCGACTATCGCGTGCCGCACGGGATGGTCGTCGCGCCCGGTTCGATCGTGCTGGCTCCCCTGGGCCCGCGCCAACTGACGGGCGTGGTCTGGGACGCCGATCGGCTCCAGACCGAGGAGGTGGGCGACAATCGCCTCCGCCCCCTGCTTCAGGCCTATGACCTTCCCCCGCTCGCGCCCGAACTGCGCCGCCTGATTGAGTGGACCGCGGACTATTATATGGCCCCGCTCGCCTCGGTGCTGCGCATGGCGCTCGCCTCGTCGAGCGCGCTAGACGGTGCCCGCCACGTCACCGAATATCGCACCACCGGGCTCGTCCCCGCGCGCCTGACCCCGCAACGTGAACAGGCGCTTGAACGGCTTGGCGAACGCCAGGGCCTGGTGCGCGAACTGGCCCTCGCCGCCGACGTCACGGACAATGTCATTCGCGGCTTGGTGAAAGCCGGCGCGATCGAGGCCGTGCAGGTGTCGATCGACGATCCCTATCCGCTTCCCAATCCCGATCACGACCAGCCCGCCCTTGAAGACGCGCAGGCCGACGCCGCCGCCGAGTTCGTCGCCGCCGTCCGCGCCCGCGACTTCGCTCCCTTTCTGCTCGACGGCGTCACGGGGTCGGGCAAGACCGAGGTCTATTTCGAGGCAGTCGCCGAAAGCATCCGTCAGGATCGCCAGACCCTGGTCTTGCTGCCCGAGATCGCGCTGACCGAGCCCTTCCTCAAGCGCTTCGCCGCCCGCTTCGGCGTGGAGCCCGTCGCCTGGCACTCGGGCCTGCGCCAGAGCCAGCGTCGCCGCGCCTGGCGCGCCATCGCCACCGGCGAGGCACGCGTGGTGGTCGGCGCCCGCTCCGCCCTCTTCCTCCCCTATCGCAACATCGGCCTCATCGTCGTGGACGAGGCGCATGAGGTCAGTTTCAAGCAGGAAGACGGGGTCCAATATCACGCCCGCGACGTTGCCGTCATGCGCGCCAAGCTGGAGGGCGTGCCCGTCATCCTCGCCTCCGCCACGCCCGCAATCGAAAGCCGCCAGATGGCAGAGATCGGCGTCTACAAGGAGGTCAAGCTCCCCGCTCGCTTCGGCGGCGCCGAGATGCCCGAGATCCGCGCAGTCGACATGCTTCAGGACCCGCCCCCGCGTGGCCGCTGGCTCGCGCCGAGCCTGGTGCAGGAACTCACCGCCAATCTGGAGCGCAGCGAGCAAAGCCTCCTGTTCCTCAACCGCCGGGGCTACGCACCGCTGACCCTGTGCCGCCATTGCGGGCATCGTTTCCAATGCCCGAACTGCACCGCCTGGATGGTGGAGCATCGGCTGGTCAGCCGCCTCGCCTGCCACCATTGCGGCCACATGATGCCGCCGCCGCGCGAATGTCCGGAATGCAGGGAGGAAGACGCGCTCGTCGCCTGCGGCCCGGGCGTCGAACGCATATCGGACGAGGTCCAGGCGCTTTTCCCCGAGGCGCGTACCGCAATCGTCACCTCCGACACCATCTGGTCCCCGGCCAAGGCTGCCGAGTTCGTCGCCCGCATGGAAGCCGGCACGATCGACATCGTCATCGGCACGCAATTGGTCACCAAAGGCTACCACTTCCCCAACCTCACTCTGGTGGGCGTCGTCGATGCCGACCTCGGCCTCTCAGGCGGCGACCTGCGCGCCGCCGAACGCTGCTTCCAGCAGATCAGCCAAGTCTCGGGCCGCGCCGGCCGCGGCGAAAAGCCCGGCCGCGTCCTCGTCCAGACGCGCGAGCCCGGCGCGCCCGTCATCAGCGCGCTCATCTCCGGCGATGTCGAAGGCTTCTACCAGGCCGAGACCGATGCGCGGCGTGAGGCCGCCATGCCCCCCTTCGGGCGCCTGGCAGGCATCATCATATCTTCGGAGAAGCAGGAGGAGGCCACCGAAACAGCGCGTCTGATCGCCCGCACCGCGCCCCGCGTCGAGCAGATGGCTGTCTTCGGCCCCGCACCTGCCCCACTCGCGATGCTCCGCGGCCGCCACCGCCAGCGCTTGCTGGTCCATGCCGCCCGTAGCCTCGACGTCCAGGACGTGATCCGCACCTGGCTAGGCGAACTCGACTGGCCGTCGAGCGTGCGGGTCGCCGTGGACGTCGATCCCTACAGCTTCCTTTAGCGCGTGATTACCACTTCGGTGCGGCGGTTTTCGAACTGCCCACCGGCGGTCGCGTTGGTGGCGGTCGGCTGGCTTTCGCCTCCGCTGCGCGTGCGGATGCGTGCCTCGGCAGCGCCTGATGCGACCAAAGCCGCCTTGACCGCATCGGCCCGCTGTTGGCCAAGCGCCGCATTGGCGGCGCCTCCACCACGCGCGTCGGTGAAGCCGACAATCTCGACAGCCACCATGGGGTAACGCTGCAACAGGGTGTTCAACTGCGTGATTTCGGTGCGATCCGCATCCCTGATCGCGGCGCTGGACGTGTCGAAGTTCAGCCGTTCGAAAGCGAAGGTGCGGGGTCCCGCCTCGTTCCCGGCCAGGTAAGCCTCTGCCGCGCCAAGGGGAGCGGCGGCGGCGGCAGCGCCGGCCATGTTGGCGTCGGCCATGGCACCCACGTCCAACGCCGCCATGTTCACGTCGCTGGCATTGCCCTCATAATCGGTGTCAGACGCCACATAGCCGCAGCTGCGCAGACCGAAGATCAGCACCCCCACCAGCAGCACGAGACCGATCACCCAAGGGATCCAGTTGGTCTTGCGATCGGCCACTGGTGCAGCGGCTGCATAGGTCCCGGCACCACGCGCATCGTCATCGGCGCCCCAGCGCTCGCGCGCCACGGCCGCAGTAACGTTCAAGTGCACATGCTCGTCCACCCGTTCGACCCAGTCGAACGGAATGACATGCTCCGCGCTGCTCGAGGGTGCGGTCGGAAGGATGTGGATGTGCTGTCCGTGAACGTGATCCACCCGGCCGATCATGCCGCCGTCCGAACCCAGCACCTCCGCCCCTGTCCTGATGTCACCCACATGCGCCACGGCAAGCCTCCTTCATCTGTTCGGCAGCGCAATGTTCTTCAGGCGTGGATGGTTCCTGCCTTGCCGCCGTAAAAGGCCGACTTTAGCGTGACTTGCGATTGATTCTGTACGGGGGACGGAATGAAGCTGCTTCACATGTTGACGGCCGCGGCCGCATTGACCGCGTGCGCCAGCGAAGCCACGGCCAAGTGGCGCGAGGCGAGTACCGAACATTTCGTCATCTATTCGGAGGAAAGCGAGGATTCGCTACGCAAGTTCGCCGATCGGCTGGAACGCTACGACGCGGCCATGCGCCTGTTCAGGGACATACCGCCAAGCGACAGTGGCAAGGCGACTCGCCTCACCATCTACCTCGTGTCCAATGTCGCGACGGTGCAGCGGCTGATGGCAGGCAAGAGCGGCGGCTCGGTCGCAGGCTTCTACCTGCCGCGCGCCACCGGATCGCTTGCGTTCGTTCCACGCACCTCCGGTCTCTCGCTCGATCCGGAGGTCGTGCTGCGGCACGAATATGCGCACCATTTCATGTTCAACAATTATCCGGGCGCCTGATCCTGCGCAAATACGGCTATCCACCCGACCTGCAGGACGACGCCGCGCAGACGGTGATTCAGCAGGCAGAGCTGCTCGCCGCGGGATGGTGACTTCTACAACTTGAAGATTCGGAGCTTTTCGTTAGCGCGCTACCCGAAAGCACGTGTCGGCGGTTCTGAACTAAATTCCGTTCACGTAGTCTGTCCCAAAACCGCTTAAGAGACCACGCCCACAACTGGTCACGGCAGCTTCGCGCCCAAGTCCGGCCCTTCAACATCACTCTGGCTGATCTTCAAAGCGGTCATTGATTCAGGTGCCATCACGTGGGCCAACTTTACAGCCGACATGCTCGGAGAGAGGTATTCTCCTTTGGGTGCGACCATCCCGGTCTAACGCGTACGAAGGCTGAGCCGTTCAGCCTACCTCGGCTATCCGGAAATATGGGCACGTTCCTGCAGTGCCGCTCGAGACAGACCCATCGCAGTGAGACGCTTGTCGAAGTCGGCCGCGATATCAGCGAGCGAGATACGGGCGAAATGGTCGGTCAGCAGCTTTTCCGCATTCGAGAGCGCTGTCTCCATTGACGCGTTCACGGCCTGCTCGACCAAGCATCTTGGGGTCGGGTTCGCCGGCGCTATGGAAAAGACCCGCGGCTCTCCCAATGCCTTGTAGACGTCGAAGACCGTGATTTCGCTGAGACCACGGTTCAGCGTCCAGCCGCCCCCGTGCCCCTTCACCGATCTCACGTGACCCGCATCTCGCAAGCCCGCCATGGTCCGACGAACAACCACAGCGTTCGTGTCCAGCATAGCCGCTGCGTCCTGAGAGGTCAGCGGGACCTTGCGCCCATCCATGTGGAGGAGGATGTGAAGCATTCTGAAAAGCCGTCCGTCTGCCTGCAATTCACTCTCCTTCTGTGCCTTGTAACAGGCCGAGTTGCAGATAGCGAGTAGATGATTATGTAACGTCAACGGTTGCGTGTAGGAGCTTGGATGATGTACGACGTGATTGTGATTGGCGGCAGCTTCGCCGGGCAGTCAGCAGCAATGCAGTTGGCGCGCGCCAGGCAGAACGTGCTGATGATAGATGCCGGCATGCCGCGGAACCGGTTCGCCGATGCTTCACACGGGTTTCTTGGCCAAGATGGACGAACCCCTTCCGCGATCATAGAGGACGCACGCAAACAGCTGCGCGCATATCCGACAGCCGAGATCCTAACAGGAACGGTCAGCGAAGCTTCAGGAAGAAAAAACGAGTTCGAGCTAACGCTCTCAAGCGGAGAGCGCCGGCACGCTCGTCGGCTTATTCTCGCGATCGGCGTGACCGACGAACTGCCGGCCATCCCGGGTCTGCTCGAAAGGTGGGGTAAGACCGTGCTCCACTGCCCTTATTGTCATGGGTATGAAGTGCGAGATGGCAAGCTGGGCGTCATCGCCAACCATCCCATGTCTGCCCATCAAGCCGCGCTCATCCCGGACTGGGGCGCCACTACCTACTTCACGCAAGGTCTTTTCGAACCAGGTGAAGAAGAGACTTCGCAGCTCCAGATGCGCGGCGTCACGATTGAGCGAAGCCCTGTTGCTGCCGTGATTGGCGATGGGCCAGCGATCACGTCGGTCCAACTAGCGGATGGGCGTGAAATTGGCATTTCGGCCATCTTCACGGCGCCAAAAACCCGCCTGGCGAGCCCGCTGGCGGAGCAGCTCGGAGTGCGAATGTCCGATGGACCGTCGGGCAAGTTCGTCCAGGTGGATGACTGGGGACTTACCTCGATTGATGGCGTCTATGCTGCAGGAGACGCCGCAAAGGCGATGCACAACGCGACGCTTGCCTCTGCCTCCGGCGTGCTCGCGGGAGTGGGTTCGCACCAGTCCCTAACGAGAGATCCAGTACGAGTGAAATGATCTGCCGCCCTGCACGCGCGACGCTGGATCGGCGTGCGTTAAGCGCCGAGCAATTCAGAGGAAGCGCCGCCGAAATCTAATTGCTAGCTTTACAAGGCTGGACGCTACCGACGAGCTGATCGTGCAAAGCAAATGGTTTGGATTTCTTCTCGGAGAGGCTCGCCATCCTCGTCGTTGAGCGCAGTCCAGCGCGCCTCTCCGCTTGCCCGATCACTGGAAAAATGGAGCGCGCTCTCCAATCGTCTCCAGGATCACCGGCGAGATCCCCTCATAGTGCCTTGAAATCGAAATTGCGGAACCGTGCAGTGCCCTGCCCCGCTGAATAGAGGCCAGGACGAAGCATTAGGAAGCCGCCACGGACATTGTGGTGGTATCCGGATACTTCCATGCCGCGGTCGAACTTCTTCCAAGTGGCGCCGTCATCGCCAGAGGTGTGGAAGGTGACGATGTGCTGATCGTTGGTGACGCGCATGCGCATGCGGCGGCCATGCGGGTTTTCCGGTCGGCCGCGCTCGATGCCGTACTGATGAGTAACGAAGCGCTTCTCGTCGAACCCCAAACCGCAATAAAGCTTCTCATCATAGAAGAGCAGCAAACCGGCGACGCCGCCATCGTCGATCTCAATGTCGCATTCGAACCGGTATCCGGTGTCACCCGCGATCAGCAGCAGAGGCGATGAACTGCTTGGTGCCGTGCCGGTTGCCTTAAGATGGAGCGCACCGCCCCGCACCTCGGCCCGCTGGGCCTCGGTGGGCGATGGCTTGAAGAAGTTCCATTTCTGGCCGAGTTGCAGCGGCTTAGAGAAGTCGTCGGACAAAGCTTGGCCGTGCGGCAATGCGCGGCCGCCTTTAGGCTTGGGCAGCGGCTGCGACAGATCGCCGCCGGTCATTCGGAACCAGCCGTCGTTGGTCCATTCGACCGGGTCCATCAGGCACTGGCGGCCGAGCGTCCAATAACCGTTCTCGAAGCCATGATAGACCGACCACCAGCTGCCGTCCGGCGCCTCAACCAGGCTGGCATGGCCGCGCGACCACCATCTCTCTTCGGCACTGGTGGTGCGCACCAGCGGATTATTCGGATGCTGCTCCCACGGACCGTGGAGTGAGCGTGAGCGCGCGGCGATCACCATGTGCCCGGTCGGCGGACCGGCCGTGCCGCCGACAGCCGTGATCATGTAGAACCAGCCGCCATGCCGGTGGATCTTGGGCCCTTCGGGCGCGAAGCCCTCCACGATCCACTCGTCGGGATAGCGCCAAGGATCGTAGACATGCTCGACCTCACCGACCGTCGATAGGCCGTCGTCGGACAAGCGGATTCGGTCCCCGCCGGACAGGAACAGCCAGCGCGACCCGTCTTCGCCCACCGCATGGCAGGGGTCGATATGATCGGGGAGCTTGAGATCGATCGGATCGCTCCAGGGCCCGTCGATATCGTCCGACCAGATGACGAAGGTAGAGTTTGGCTGCGCCTTGACCGGGATGTAGAGGAAATACCGACCTTCATGCTTTTCCAGGCTGACAGCCCAGACCGAGCCGATGTTCTTCGTCAGCGCAGCCTTGCGCGGCTGCCAATTTACCAGGTCTCGGCTGTGCCAAATGGTGAGTCCCGGATATGAGTCAAAGCTGGAGAAGGTCATGTAATAGTCGTCGCCGTCCTTAAGGATGGCGGGATCGGGACGATCACCCGAGACGATTGGGTTGAGGAAGCTGCCATTGCCGAGGTCGGGCACGCGCTGGTTGTCGAAGCCTCGGCGCCATTGGCGGGCAACTTCACCCGTCTGCATCGAAGCCTCGGCTGCCGCGCCTCCGAAAGTTGCAAGCAAGGCCGCGCCACTTACTGAGCCCTCTACCATTTCACGCCTGCTTAGCCTCACTCTATTCACCTCACCTGCTCCTGATCAAAAAGGCGCCGGTCGGCCGTCGCTTCGAAGCGATCAGACCGACCGGCACAAACTTCCGCAAAACCTAGGAGAGATGGTCTTCGGAAGGAGAACACGATCAATCAGCTCTGGAGCCGAGTGCCGGCGCGATTGATGCGACAGACTCTCGCATAGCCCTTTGTTTCGACCCTCATAGTCGTAGCGATCGCTCGTATAATCGGTCAGGCTCACCCACTTGGGGTGCTCGAAACTCGAGCCGTGATTGCGTAACTTGCCGAAGCGTCGGCGCTCGTCCTCGAACTCGCCTTTTGACGCAGGTTGGCTCCGATGGTGCTTTCAAACAGCTCGTCAAAAGCGGGATGGCCGAGGGCGTCAGCTACCCGTGCTGAAGCAAGCATGATCACTGCGACGATGTTGAGAACAACAGCGGGCGATTCATAGCTTCATGACCCTCTCCACAGCCCCTCAACGTTTACTACTTTCTGCAGTTTCGTTAACGCTACCATGCCGAATGTAAGCATTCAACAGGAAACGAAACAACTCGGAGGCGCCCGCAGAGAAAGCACGCCTATTCGGGCCCACGTTGACCCCGGGAAACGACGCTGGCGAGCTGTTGATCGCGCGTAGTACCAGGCGGAACGGGCGGGCTGACACGCTTTGGGTGAGCGCCGACATGGAGAAGCAT
Organism: uncultured Allosphingosinicella sp.; assembly: GCA_934539295.1. Lineage (GTDB taxonomy): Bacteria > Pseudomonadota > Alphaproteobacteria > Sphingomonadales > Sphingomonadaceae > Allosphingosinicella. The sequence goes on along the minus strand of CAKTCN010000015.1, from coordinate 67,704 downwards.
AAGGCACGCCTCTTAGCGTAGGGGGTGCCTTGTCATTGGCGGTGAGCTGCTGCCCCTACGGCGGCGCGCCATCGGTCCCGGGTAGCGTCGCGCTCGCTTTGTGTTGTGATTGGTTCGAAGCGCTGACGCGGTGCATCGGGCCAGGCTTCGCCAACGACGCCGCTGACCTCTGCGGCGAGACGTGCCACGCCGCGAGCGCCCAGATCCAACTGGCTCGGCCGAAGAACGGGCCTATCGATTACATTGGCCAGCATCTGAACTAGCAGGTCATTGCCCGCAGCCCCACCATCGACGGACAACGTCTCAAGGGGAGTGGTCAGATCTGCGTCCATTGCAAAGACGATATCGGCGATCTGCAGGGCAATCCCCTCGATCACTGCGCGAGCAACATGCGCCGGCGAGGTTCCGAGGGACAGGCCGGTAAGCTGTCCCCGTGCGGCATCGTGCCAGTGCGGCGCACCTAGGCCAGCGAGTGCCGGTACAAAGGTTACTCCGCCCGCGTCTGGGACCGATTGCGCCAGCGCAGTTAGTTCGCTTTCATCGGCGAGTTTCATCAACTGCACGGCGAAGGCAGCCGCATGGCCCGAGACGGCTACATTGCCCTCCAGCGCATGAAAGACTTCGCCGCCTTTGCTCCAGGCTATCGTGCTCCACAGGCCATGCGTGGAATGCACGCGCCCACGGGTCACGCCCATTAGCGAGGATCCTGTTCCACACGTGACCTTCGCCTGACCCGCGCCTGCAAACCCGTGGCCAAGTAGCGCAGCATGAGAGTCGCCTAGAACGCCGCGGATCGGAATGCCGGAAGGCACGTCTGCCCCACTGGTCGTGCCGAAAGACGCATCGGAACCGAGGATGGTGGGAAGAAGGCAGGCAGGGATGCCGAACAAGTTCAGCATATCCGGATCCCATTCAAGCGTCTCAAGCGACATCAATTGGGTTCGTGAAGCGTTGCTTACGTCCGTCGCATGTACGCCGCCGCCGCTCAGTTTCGTCAGCAGCCAGCTGTCCACCGTACCCGCCCGCAACTGGCCGGCTTCAGCGCGATTTCGCGCTCCAGGCACTTCATCCAGCAGCCATGCCAGCTTCGTACTCGGGGCGAGCGGATCTATGCCAAGGCCCGTCGCGGCGACCACGGCATCTTCGCTCGGCCGAAGGACTGCACATCTTTGGGAGGTTCGACGGCATTGCCAGCTGATTGCTGGCGCGATGGCTTCGCCGGTATCGGCATCCCACAGCATGATCGTCTCACGCTGATTTGCGATTGCGAGGGCAGCCACGTCGGCGCCCGGTGTGGTGGCAAGCACTTCTGCGATCGCACCAGCAACACTGCCCCAAATCGCATCCGCCGATTGCTCAGCCCAGCCGGGATGCGGATGTATCACGCCCAGCGGATGCGAGGCGCGGCCCAGGACTTCGCCATCATCCGCCGCTATCAGCAGGGCCTTGGTATTGGTGGTACCCTGGTCGACCGCGAGAATGGCCGGACGCGACACCTTCAGCCTCGCCCGGAGACGAGACCGCGGACGGCCTGCGCGATACCATCCGCACTGAGGCCATGCTGCTCCATCAACCATTCGGCAGAGCCGGTCGGCAGGAACCCGGGAAACCCGAGGATTCGCATGGGCACGGGCCGCTCCGACACTACGATCTCGGCCACCGCGCCGCCGAGACCGCCACGTACGACATGCTCCTCAGCTGTCACGATGGCTCCGGTTCCGGCGGCAGCCAAAATGGCATCGACATCAAGTGGAGCGATACTGGCCATGTTGATGACCCGCGCTTCGACGCCCTCATCGCTCAGCACCTTGGCCGCCTTGAGAGCATGATGCACCAAAGTACCGCAGGCGATAATGGCAACGTCGTCGCCATCGCGCAATATCTCGGCCCTGCCGGCTTCGAAGGTCGCGTCTTGCGGCCTCTCCAAGGCCGGCACCGGCATGCGGCTGATGCGGATGAACACGGGTCCATCATGCGCAGCCGCCCAACGGATCGCCTCGCCCGTTTCCCAAGGGTCGGAGGGCATGATCACCGTAAGACCCTTCATGGGCCGTAGCCAGGCTATGTCCTCGATGCTGTGGTGCGTCGCGCCGAGTTCGCCATAGGCGACTCCACTCGAGATGCCGCACAGCTTCACATTGGCATTGCTATAGGCGCAGTCTGCCTTGATCTGCTCGAGCGCACGGCCCGTAAGGAAGCAGGACGCACCGCTGACGAACGGGACTTTGCCGCCATTGGCCAATCCAGCGCCAACCCCGATCATGTTTTGCTCGGCGATGCCGACGTTGATCAGGCGTTCGGGAAATCGTTCGCGGAACTTGCCGAGCTTGCTTGAGCCAACGGAGTCGTTGACCACTGCGACGATCCGGGGATCGTCAACGGCAAGCGCCTCCAGCGCCTCGACATAGGCGTTGCGGCAGTCGAACATGCCATCCTGCGAAGGCGCGGGGTTCATGCCTTCATCTCCGCATCGAATTCGGAAAAGGCTTGGGCGAGTTGCTCGTCCGAAGGCACACCGTGATGCCAACTCGCCTGATTTTCCATATAGCTGACACCGCGACCCTTGGTCGTCCGAGCAATAACACAGAGCGGACGCTCACGGCGGGTAGCCGGCAGTTTTAGTGCGTCTAGCAATTGTGCTGGATCGTGCCCGTCGATGTCGGCCACCTCCCACCCGAATGCCTTCCACTTGTCTGCGAGCGGCTCCAGCGCATTGGTGTCCTCGGTCGTCGCGCCCTGTTGCAAGCCGTTCCGGTCCACGATCGCGGTAAGATTGCCGAGGCGCCGATGGCCAGCAAACATCGCTGCTTCCCACATGCTGCCTTCCTGAAGCTCACCGTCGCCGGTGAGCGCGAAGACATGATAGTCGGCAGCGTCGATCTGTCCGGCGACAGCCATCCCCACCGCGACCGGCAATCCGTGGCCGAGCGGCCCGGTGTTGGTCTCGACGCCGGGAAGATAGGTGCGGTTGGGATGACCATTAAGCCGCGATCCCGGTCGCAAATATGTTTCCAGTTCTTCAGTCGGGAAGAAGCCGGCGCCCGCCAACGCGGAGTAGAAAGCACCGGTACAATGCCCCTTGCTCATGACGAAACGGTCGCGGCCTGACGCGTTCGGCTGCGAAGGATCGAAGCGCATCACGGCAAAATACAGAGTCGCCAGGATATCTGCGGCGGACATGTCCCCGCCGGGGTGACCCTGGCCCGCCCGATGGGCCATCGTCAAAGCTTGGCGGCGGATCCAATCCGCACGCGACCTAACTTTTGCGACCCTGGCGACGTCCGCTGGGACCGTATCCAATTCTATGCCCACCATGCTCTCTCCGCGGGATACCCCCGCCCAACCACAACAAGCGCCTTACGCTTTTTTTCGGTTATTTCGTTTTATGCCAAAAAAGACAAGCGCGGAATTGACACATCGCCGTGCTGCACCGTAGCAAACCGAAAGATCGGTCGCAGAGCCGGACATGATGAGAGGTCGGGCATGCGGTTACTCTGCATTGTCGATGCATTGGGGCAAAAAGCACTTCTAGCCGGGCTGAGCCTGGCTGTAGCTGGCTGCAACGTGCTTCCAGTGGAAGAGGTTGAGGCTTTGAGAGCCCGCGATCGCGGCGAGTTCGACGTTGCTGCTTATGTCGCGAAAGTCTGGCCGCAGCGCGCCGTCGCCGAAATCCGGTCCCGTGCCGTGACTGTCGAGGCCTTGCGTACATCGCCTGAGGCATTGGGATCGCGCTTTGGCAATCGCGCCGGCGACGGATCGCCCTGGACCTTTGCGGTGCGCGGGGATGGCATCGTCCGCAGCGTAGATCGCGAAAGCCCGCGTGGCCGCATGGCGGTTGATACGTCGGCAGGGCCAGTGGCGCTGCAGATCGGTCCCGTCGTGTCGGGCAGCACGATCCGCGATGCCATGCCGTCGATCGTCTTCAACGACTTTCCCGACCAAATCAGTTTCGCCGAAGTGGGAATGGCGCTTACCGAACGGTCGCTGATCAGGTTGAGGACGCAGATCTCGGCTGTACGGCCGGGCGACCGTATCCGCTTTCTCGGCACCGCGAGCGTGTCGGAAAGCGACGGACCGCTTACGCTTACTCCGGTCGAGATGGTGGTGGGACTGGCGCGATGATCCGGGTGGCTGCGCGCAGCATCATCAAGTCGTATGGCGCAGTGCGTGCGCTGAATGATGTTGACTTCGACGCGCATGCAGGCGCCGTTAACGTCCTCATCGGCGAGAATGGCGCTGGCAAGTCCACGCTGATGCGAATTGTGGCGGGCGTCGAGGTGCAAGACTCCGGCACGCTCTTGATCGACGGCGAAAGGGTGACGATCCGCTCGGTCCAGGATGCCGCCACCCACGGGATTGGCATCGTGCACCAGGAACTGAGCCTGTGTCCCAATCTGTCGATCGCCCAGAATATCTTCCTGGAACATGGCGCGACCGGTTCTGTCACCATCAATCACGGCAGGGAACGCGCGAGGGCGGCAGAGCTACTGGCTCGGCTCGGCGCACAGATGGACCCGGACACGTTGGTCGGAGCGCTCAGCATCGGTGAGCAGCAGATCGTCGAGATCGCGCGGGCATTGTCTCGCGACGTATCAGTTCTGATCCTGGACGAACCGAGTTCTGCACTTAGCACGGCGGAAATAGAGCGGCTCTTCGACGTCATTGCCGAGCTGAAGGCAGGCGGTGTGGCGATTATCTACATCTCGCACCGGATGCAGGAGATCGAACGCATCGGGGACTATGTAACGGTCCTGCGCGACGGACGGCGTGTCGCCCATGCGCCGCGCGGTGAATTCTCGATCCCCTGGATCGTGGATCACATGCTCGGAGGCGCCAAAGCGCAGAACGCGCGCAGCCGAGGTACTGCGGGTGATGTGGTGCTGGAAGTGGACGGCCTCACAGTTCGCCGCGCGGGCGGCAGCGCCGTGGTCGACGATCTGCGGCTGGAAGCGCGTACCGGCGAGGTCACGGCGATCTACGGACTGCTTGGCGCAGGTCGCACAGAGTTATTCGAGGCGATTTGCGGCGCGCGGGCAGCGACTGGCAGCGTGCGCGTGAACGGCAAGGAATTGGGCGGATTGTCGCTCAACGCCCGGCTGAAGGCAGGACTGCAGCTCGTCCCGGAGGATCGCAAGGCTGCCGGGCTATTCGACAATCTGGCGGTTGGGCAGAACCTCTCAGTCTCGATCCTCGAGCGGCTTCGTCGTGCCGGCCTGCTGTCCAGCCGTGCCGAGCGCGACACGGTGGTCCCGATGATGCGCGACATCGGCGTGAAGGCGCCATCGCCGCAGGCGCCTATCGGTGCATTGTCCGGCGGCAACCAGCAGAAGGTGTTGATCGGCCGGTCGCTGCTGCCCGGTCCCGAAGTGCTGCTGCTCGACGAACCAGGCCGCGGCGTAGATGTCGGTGCCCGCGGCGAGATATTCGCCACCATGCGCGCGCTTTCCGAGAGCGGCGTCGCTATTCTTTTTTCGACATCCGACGTGGTTGAGGCGGCGAGCTTCGCCGACCGCATCCTCGTGATGGCACAAGGCCGAATTACCGCAGACCTGAACGCTGCCGACGTCAGCGAGGAAGCGCTGCTGCGCGCAGCGAACATCGCGTCACCGCAAGCCGAGAGATCCGACGCCGCATGACCGAAGTTGTTGAGTCGCCCCGGGCCAGTGGAACGAGCACGCTGCTGAAGCTGGCCATTCGCTTGCGCGCGTTGATCGCGCTTTTCGTGGTTCTCACCTTCTTTGGTGCGATGGCCCCGAATTTCCTGTCGGTAGCCAATGGCCTGATCATGGCCAAGCACATCGCGATTATTGCGATACTCGGGATAGGTATGACCTTCGTGGTGCTGACCGGTGGCATCGATCTGTCGGTCGGATCAATCGCCGGCCTCGCTGGAATGATTGCCGGATATCTGATCCTGAACGGCATCGTGCTGGCGCCGCTTGGCGTTGTAGTCTTCCCGTCGATCTTTATGGTCGTCCTCATGGTCGTGGTGGCCGGCGCGCTGATCGGACTCTTGAACGGCACGCTCGTCACACGCTTCGGCGTGGCACCGTTCATCGCAACGCTGGGCATGCTTTACGTTGCTCGCGGCGCGGCGCTGCTTTTGTCCGACGGTGCCACCTTCCCGAACCTGGTCGGCAGTCCGGACTTCGGCAATCAGGGGTTCCAAACGCTTGGTGCCGGGCGGATCTTGAGCATACCGATCCCTGTCATCATTTTGATCGTTCTGGCGCTGGTCGCGGCATTGGTTGCCGCGAATACCCCCTTCGGTCGCCGCATCTATGCCGTCGGCGGCAGCGAGCGCGCTGCGTTTCTGTCAGGCGTGCGGGTGGGCCGGATAAAGACAGCCGCGTACATGATCTCCGGCGCATGCGCCGCCTTGGTGGGGCTTATGGTCGCATCCGATCTGGTGTCGGCACACCCCGCCTCCGGCGAAACTTTTGAGCTCAGCGCCATCGCTGCGGTTGTTCTGGGAGGCGCAAGCCTATCGGGCGGCAGGGGCACCATCGGCGGTACGCTGATCGGCGCATGCGTGATCGGCGTCTTGGGCGACGGCATGGTGATGATGGGCGTGAGCGAATTTTGGCAGATGGTCATCAAGGGCACAGTGATCGTCGGCGCAGTCATGCTAGACCAGCTTCAGCTTCGCATGTCGCGAGGGGGCTGGAGAAACAATTGATGGCACGATCGGCAAATCACGGTCTGCTCGGCGAATCGCGCCGAATGAAGATCCTGGAGTGGTTACAGGAGGAGGGCACCGCCCGCGTCCGCACGCTCGCTGCGGCGTTCGACGTGTCGGAAGTGACGGTTCGTCAGGATCTGGAGAAGCTTGAAGCTGAGGGGCACATAGTCCGCGAGCATGGCGGCGCCTTCCTGAAATCTGTCACGCAGCAGGTGCAAAATATAGCCCTGCACCATCTCGTGCACATGGATGCCAAGCGCCGGATCGGCCGCGCGGCAGCGGCCATGGTGGTCAACGGCGAGACCGTGATCCTCGATTCTGGATCGACCACGACCGAGATCGCGACCCAGCTGGTCGATCGGGAAGGCCTGACCGTCATAACCAACGCGCTCAATATCGCCTTGATGCTCGGTGGTCTCCAGACGTTCGAAGTGCATATGCCCGGCGGCCACTTCAAGGCGCCGACATTGTCGCTCAGCGGAGAACGGTCGGCCCATTACTTCGAAGGGCTGTTCGCCCAGAAACTGTTCCTCGCGACCGCCGCAGTATCGACCGAGGCAGGGCTGACCTTCCCTTCGCTGTCGGACATCGCCGTCAAGCGGGCCATGATCCAGTCGGCGAGCGAGGTCATCCTCGTCGCGGATAGCAGCAAGATCGGACGTCGGTCCTTCTCGTCGCTGGGTGCGATCGATCAGATCCACGTCCTGGTTACCGATGAAGGCATCCGCGACGACGACCGTGCAGGTTTTGAGAAAGCGGGAGTGAAGGTGATCATCGCATGACGCTGAACAGCCGGGCCTGGAAGCTTGGCGCAGCCGCGCTCGCGCTGTTGCTGGTGGCGATCGCCGCCTTTGCGCTGATGCCCGGCGGCCGATCCAGCCGGCTGATAGTCATCGTCACACCTTCGTTGGACAATCCGTTTTTCGGCCAGGAGGCCAAGGCTGCGGAGCAGCGGGCCCGTGCGCTCGGCTATGAGACGCTGACCTTCTCGCACGGCGACGATGCGTTCAGACAGAATGAGCTGGTGGAAACGGCGATCGCGCGCAACGCCGCGGCCATTGTTCTCGACAATGCCGGCGCCGACGCGAGCGTCGCCGCGGTGCTCAAGGCCAAGGCCGCCGGAATTCCTTCATTCCTGATCGATCGTGAGATTTCGACCCGCGGCGCGGCGGTGGCGCAGATCGTGTCCAACAACTTCCAAGGTGCGACCCTTGGCGCCGAGGCGTTCGCGGAGGCGATGAAGGGCATGGGTGCCTATGCCGAACTGGTCGGCAAGGAATCGGACACTAACGCCGGTATCCGGTCCAAGGGCTATCATGCGGTGATCGACCTCTATCCCGGCCTCAAGATGGTGTCGCGGCAGAGCGCCAACTGGGATCAGGCACAGGCGTTCACAGTGACGCAGTCCATCCTTCAGGCCCATCCTGAGATCAAAGGCATCATCGCCGGCAACGATACAATGGCACTGGGCGCGATCGCCGCGCTGGACAGCGCCGGGCGCAGCGATGTCGTCGTGGTTGGGTTCGATGGATCGAACGATGCCCGCGACGCCATTCTCTCGGGCAAGATGGCCGCGACCGTGCTGCAACCCGCGCACCGGCAGGCAGAGTATGCCGTTGAACTTGCCGATCGATACCTGAAGGGCGGGAGCACCGGTCACGCCGAGAAGCAACTCATGGAATGTTTCCTGATCGACCGCACCAACGCGCGGCGGCTCAACAATTTCGCGCTCCGCCCACGCTGAGCGCGTCCAGACAGAAGGATGGAATGACATGGCCGGCAAGCAGCTGTTCGGAGCGGGAATTTGGCATTTCGCGACCTATGTCGATCGCTATGCCACCGACGGTTACGGGCCGCCGCGATCACTTATCGAGATGATCGATTTGGCCGGCCAAGTCGACGACCTGTCAGTGGTGGACATCAACTACCCTTTCCCCGGCGGTGAGACCGACATTTCCGCCATCGAAGGCGCGTTGAAGCGGAACGACCTTGAAGTCATCGGCATCACGCCGGAAATCTACACGCGCGAGTTCGCCAAAGGCGCCTTCACCAACCCCGACGCCGGCGTGCGCCGACGCGCGAACGAGCTGGTTACGGAAGCCGCCGGCATCGTGCGCCGGTTTGGCGCCAAGTATGTGAAGCTATGGCCAGGACAGGACGGCTGGGACTATCCGTTCCAGGTCAATCATGGCGATCTGTGGCGCATGAGCCTGGAGGGCGTCGGCGAGCTGGCGCAGGCCAATCCCGACCTTCAGTTCGTGATCGAGTACAAGCCGCGCGAGCCGCGCAACCATATGAGCTTCGACAGCATGGCGCGGACCCTGCTTGGCATCGAGAAGATCGGGCTGCCGAACATCGGAATTCTGCTCGACTTCGGTCATTCCCTTTATGGCGGCGAGTCACCGGCCGATGCGGCGCAGTTGGCGATCGATCATGGGCGGCTGTTCGGCATGGACGTGAACGACAATCTTCGCGGCTGGGACGACGACATGATCGCCGGCTCGGTTCACCCCATCGAACTGTTCGAGTTCTTCTACACGCTGCGCAGGAACAAGTGGGAGGGCGTCTGGCAGCTCGACCAGTTCCCCTTCCGTGAGGATTGCGTGGGCGCTGCGACCAGCGCGATCGACTTCCTCAAGCATATTGAGCGTGCGCTCGATCGCCTAGATATCGAGGCCATGAAGGCCGCCCAGGCCCGACAGGATGCGGTTACCGCGCTCAACCTCGCCCGGTCGGCCCTGTTCGCCAGCTAGTGATGACGGGGCGGCGACTTCGTCGCCGTCCCCTCAGCCCCGGTGGCAGTCGATGTGCCGCTCGCCCACGATCGACAGGCCGTAGCCGTCCAGACCGACCAGGGTGTGGTGCGTGTTGGTGAGAAGCTCCATTTCACGAACGCCAAGCTCGGTCAGAATCGACGCGCCAACGCCATAATCGCGCAGCGCCTCCCTCTCCTCTACGGTCGCATCGCCGTTCTTGACGCGCACCGCAGTGCTGAACGCATCCGCGCTTGTCCGATTAAGCAGCACGATCACGCCCGCGCCGACCTCTCCGATGATCTCCATCGAACGTTGCAGCATGCCGCTACGCGCACCCGTTTCACCCAGCACATCGTCGAAGGGTGAGAGAACATGCATGCGCACCAGCGTCGGCCGATCGGGATCGATCTTGCCCTTAGCGAGCACGAGTTGCTCGGTTTCGGTCGCCTTGTTCCAGAAGGTCATGGCCGTCTAGGTTCCGCCCCAGCGGCTTTCGAACTCTGCCTCGGTCCTTTTTTCGACAAGGTGGTCGTACCGTCGCCGGTAGGCAATCAAATCGCGGATCGTGCCGAGCTTCAGGTTATGGAACTCCGCGAAGCCCACGAGATCGTCGAGGCGCGCCATTGTGCCGTCGTCCTTCATGATCTCGCAGATCACGCCAGACGGATTGAGGCCGGCGAGCCGTGCTATATCGACCGCCGCCTCGGTATGGCCGGTTCGCACCAGCACGCCGCCATCACGTGCGATCAATGGAAAGACATGGCCGGGCGAGACGATAGTGTCCGGGCCGTTCGCCGAGTCGATGGCAGCGGCCACCGTGCGTGCCCGATCAGCGGCGGATATTCCGGTCGACACGCCTTCCTTCGCCTCGATCGAAACCGTGAATGCCGTTCCATGACGCGTTCCATTGGCCCGTGTCATCGGCTCGAGGCCGAGTTGCTGAATTCGCTCTCCGGTCATCGCCAGGCAGATCAGCCCCCGGCCATAGCGCGCCATGAAGTTGATGGCGTCCGGAGTCGCCATCTGCGCGGGGATGACGAGATCGCCTTCATTCTCGCGATCCTCGTCGTCGACAAGGATGATCATGCGGCCGTTTCGCGCTTCTTCGATCAGTTCCTCGGGCGTTGAAAGGAAGCCGTGCTTCAGCTGAGCTAGTTCGGGCTTCATCGGGATAGAACCTTCTGCAAAACGTCTCGCGCAAGGGCGCGAATGCGATGCGCATATCAGCCCAACGTCACTCCATCGCAAGGGGCGGGCATCTTGCGTTGCGAAAGGCATTCGTAAATAGTCAAAACACAACAGACTTGAAGAGGGAGGCTATATGAAACGGCATTTGGTTAGAACGCTGGTGTGCACGGCGGTGATGAGTGCCGTGCTGACCACTCCCGTCGCAGCATTCCAGAAGGCCGATCAGCAGGCGCGTGTCGCCCCGCAAGCGGCCGATGCAATCGTCAAGCGCCGCCTGTTCGTTCTCACCGACATCGGCGGCGATCCGGACGACAAGATGTCGCTGGTCCGCCTGATGACCTATGCCAATCATTTCGACATCGAAGGCCTGGTCGCTACCAAGAATGGTGGAGGCGTGTTCCCTCAGCAGCTTCGCGCAGTGCTCGCCGGCTATGCCAAGGTGCGCGACAATCTCGAACGGCATGAGCCGGGCTACCCGACCGCGGAGGCCCTTTCGGCGGTAGTATCAAACGGACCGCCCGTCGATGGCGAGAAGAACATCGGCCGCGGCATGGATTCGCCCGGTTCGGACCTTCTCATCCAAGCGGTTGACCGATCCGACGATAGACCGTTGTGGGTGACCGTCTGGGGCGGCCCCGCCGTGCTCGCTCAAGCTTTGTGGAAGGTGCGTCAGACACGTTCCAAGGCCGCTGTCGACCGCTTCGTATCGAAGCTGCGGGTCTATGCCATCTCCGATCAGGACGACAGCGGCCCATGGATCCGGCGCGAGTTCCCGGGACTATTTTACATCGTCAATCCAGGCGGCACGTTCCACAAGTCGACTTGGATCGGCATCAGCGGTGATGAATTCCATGGTCGGTTTGCAGGGGGCGACTATTCGCTCGTTACCAACGAGTGGATCAATCGCCACATTCGCCATAAGGGCCCACTCAGCGACGAATATCCCAATTGGGAGTTTCAGATGGAGGGCGACACGCCATCCTTCCTCTATCTGGTCAATAATGGTTTGAATGCGCCTGACCATCCGAATTGGGGTGGCTGGGGCGGCCGCTACGAACTTTACACGCCGCGAATGCAGAAGTGGTTTTACGCGCCCGAGACACGGCCCATCTGGACCGACGCTACTGACGAGGTGCTCGGCCATGACGGCAAATGGCATGACGACCAGTATGCCACCGTGTGGCGCTGGCGCTCTGCGTTCCAGAACGATTTCGCGGCTCGAATGGATTGGACGACCAAATCCTATGAGGACGCCAACCATCCACCGATCGTACGGCTGGCAACCCCGGACCGCGTCACTGCAAAGCCGGGCCAGCGGGTGGATTTCAGTGCGGAGGGTTCGACTGACCCCGACGGCGATGCTCTGTCCTACAATTGGTTCGTCTACGAGGAGCCGGGGACGCGAAGCATGTCCAACAACATCACGGGTATCAAGCTCCCGGTGAACAATGCCGATCAGACCAAGGCATGGCTTACCGTCAAGAAGGACCGGACCGTCGCCCCAGGCACCGGGACGATCCACGTGATCGTGGCAGTGACGGACCACGGCACGCCGCGTTTGACGCGTTACAAGCGCGTGATCATCGACGTTGTATCATGATCGTGATGCCAGGATCGTCGATGGCGCAGCGACAACGCGCCTAAAAGAAAACCCGTCGTCCGGTGCTTAACCGGACGACGGGGTGAAGTTTGGGAGATACCATGGCTCGATCCGCACGAGGCGGATCGAGCCATGATTTAGAAGCCGATGCGAACGCCCGCAGTGACCGTCCGGCCGAAGCCGGTATGGGTCAGCACGCGATCGGACGCCTGATCGGCAAAGCGATCCGTCTTTTCGTCAGTCAGGTTGATCCCCTCCAACGATACGGTGAGGTAGTCGGTCACCTCGTAGCTCAGGGAAGCATCGATATAGAGGCTCTCATTGTTGCCCTCAAACACGTTACCGGTGCCGCTGCCGCCAACCACAAATGGGCTACGATAGGCCGCCGACACGCGGGCGCTGAGTGCGGAGTCCTCATAATATAGCGTCCCGTTCACCGACCGCTTTGACAGATTGTAGAGCTGTGAACTGAGTGCCGGGACGTTGGTCAGCGGGATGGCACCGGTCGATGTGATCGTCGTGCCGGGCCCCTGTACGCTGTAGTCGGCACTGGACGACACGAAGGTCGCGTTCGCCAGCACACCGAAATTGTTCAGGAAACCTGGCAGGAACCAGAACGGGGCTTGGAATGCGACTTCAAAGCCATCAATCTTAGCGCCGGTGCCGTTCACGATTGACGCAATCGTCCACGGCGCGCCTTCGACGTTGGTGGCGGCCGGCGAGCTCGGGTTGATGACCGATGTCGGCAGGCCGGTCGACGCGAAGGTGCCGGTGGTGCTGCGGGCAAGCGGGAAGCTCTCGACATCCTTCTTGAAGTAAGCCAGCGAGATCAGAGCCTGCGGGCGGAAATACCACTCGACGGCCAGATCGTAGGACGATGCGCGATACGGATCCAAGAATGGATTTCCGAAGCTGACGCGGTAGTTGAAACCGTCAACGGACCCGCCCGGGGTGAGGTCGCCCAATTCGGGCCGCGTCAACACTTCCGACGCGGCGGCGCGAATGACGATGTCCTCGTGAGGTCGGATCGAGAAGTTGGCCGAGGGCAACCAATCTTCATACTCGCGCTCGATCGTGACGATCGCCCCACTATTGATGCCGCGTGAGGTCTGGCCGGTATGCGCGTACCGCACACCTGCATTCAACGTGTAGTCCATGCCGAACAGCGAGCCGGTGGCGTCGAATTGCAAGAAGCCGCCTTTGGTACGCTCGATCACCCCGCGCGTACCACCGTCGTTGCGCCGTGGAGTGATGCTGTAGAGCTTCGTGAAGTCCGCGGTCGCGCCGATGTCCGGCACCAGCCATTCGGTTGTCGAGCCCGGCGCGGCATTCGCGGCAGCAGGCAATTTGTAGAGCTCAGCCAAGGCGCTGGTAACTGGGAAGCCGTAGACTGCCGTCGGCCCGAATACCGTCGAGGGTGTGCAGGTAATCGTCCCGAGAACGACGTCTCGCGTCGGAGCAGCGACGGTCGGACAAACTACCGTGTTACGATCGGATCCGACGCGGTCGAACTCATAGCGCCTGTAGAAGCCACCCGCACTGACCTTGAAGTCGTCCGCGACGTCCCATTCCGCCGCGCCCGACAGGGTGCGGAAGTCATTCTCCACGGTCGAAAGGCTGTCGCGCAGCTCCGACAACTGGAAGCTGGCTGGGTCGGTGACACTGGTGCCGAACTTGATCACCGGACGGCGCATGTCGGTATAGTCGAACTGGAAGCCCTGCGCGTCGCGATCGTCGAACAGCATCGTCGTCTCGCGCGGCACATCGCTGGTCGAGCTTGAAAGGCCGCCGAGAACGTGCGCACGAACAGTGTCGGAGAACTCCTGCTCCAGACGCCCGCTGAGCTGATAGAACTCAGTGTTCATGTCACGCTCGTAATGCTCTGTCCGCACCCAGGCGTCGTTGAACGTACCAGACGTCATCGTGCGATTGGGCACACCGTCAATCAGTGACTCTTCGTCACGGACGGTGAAGCTGACGACGTCGATCGGCCGCTCGTTGCCTCGGAAAAGGACCTCAGCGGTGCGGAAATCCTGAAATTCGTCGAACTTCGAATAGAGGCCGTCGATCGAAAGCTTCGTGCCTTCGGCAGGTGCGAGCTGGAAGCTGCCGGTGACGCCAAGTCGCTCGCGGGAGCGCCGATCGTCCACATAACGCGGGATGCGCGGGTGGAAGGCCAACGCGGCGCTGTTGCAGTTCGCACTCGGCACATAGGTGCCGCCGCGGTTCACTGCGGTGAAGCAGGGCGTGCCGTTCACGGAGTCGAACGTCGCCTGCGCCCACCGCACCGAGTCGTGCCCAAGCTCCTTCGCGTAGGTTTTCGAGTAGGCAACCGAGACGTTCGCGCCCCAAATGTCCGAAGGATCTCGGTAAGAAAGCAAGGCCGCGACGCGCGGTCTTACCGCTTCAGTATTGGAGTTGTAGCTACCCTGAGCGTTCAAGGCCGCGGTCAGCCCGCGCTTGCCTGCGAGCGGATTGCCAGTGTTGAGATCCACCACGGCGCCGAGCGACCCTTCGTCGAGCGAGGCAGTATAGGTCTTATGGACCACAAGGCTGCTGAACAGCTCGGAAGCGAAGATGTTGAAGTCGAATGACCGTGTCGCGTTGTCCGCGCCGGCGGCAATCGTCTGGAGGCCATTCAGGCGCACCGCAGTGAACTGCGCGCCGAGGCCACGAACCGAGATGCGGCGTCCCTCCCCGCCCTGCCGTTCAATGGCGACACCCGGGATACGCTGCAGGGACTCGGCAAGGTTCTGATCGGGGAACTTTGCGATGTCTTCCGCTACGATCGCATCGACCATCGATGTCGACGAACGCTTCACTTCGAGCGCTTGATTAAGCGAGCTGCGGAAGCCGGTCACGACGATCTCTTCTTCATCGGTCAGCGGCGCAGCCTCCGCCTGATCAGGATCTGTGGGCGACGCGACCTGAGCGGCCGCCGTCGAAGGCAGGATCAGGGTCATCGCAGCAAGAGCGAGCACGGAGACACTTCCGATTGCGTGAGAGCGCATGGAAAGCATGGTGTAGTTCACGACAATTTTCCTCCCCAATCCGACCCGAATAGGGCCCGTTGGCAACGGCGGCGATTTTCGCCGTCCGATGAACCGCACAGGTGCAGCACCTTCGCGTCGTAAGCGATTCGAAGGTTTTCGTCAATTTAACCAAGGAATGTGTAGCGCCACGAAGCCACGCTCGGGCTTATACAGCGCCTTCCAACATGATCGCGCGCTCGCAGGATTTGGTTCTTGCCGCTATCTGTGGCGTGCCGCTGATCAAGCGCGGCGCGAAAGTCGTTGCCGTTTCAACGGCAGTCCGGTGCGTTGCATGAGTTCGTTCGCAAAGGGTAATGTTGAAGGTGGGCTAAGCCGATGTAGGCGGCTTCCCCTCTTAACCGGAAAAAGAGATCCAGTTGATCTAGCGACTATGTCACCAGACCAACTGGAACAGCGGCGGATATTCGAACTCGTGAAAGCTCCCGCCGTCGAGACCGTCTCTAGAAGCGCACGCGCGCACCAACGCGAACGTTGCGGCCGCTTGATCCATAATTGCTGAGCGTTCGGTCCTCGTAAAAGTATTCCAAGCTCTGCTCATCCGTGAGATTGAGTGCCTCAAACGTTATACTGACGTTTTCCAACAGCTTATAGCTAGCTGCGAAGTCAACGTTCGTAGTACCGGCTCCGACTACAAATTCGTTGATGAGCGGCGAACCGCAATTTGCGAGGGTTCCAGGAACGCGACCCGGGTCACAATTGCCCGTGCCGACCGGATAGCGGCGCTTGAACTCCTGACGATCGGCCACGGACACGCGCGCGCTGAAGCGGGGCGTTTCATAGTAGATCGTTGCATTGATGCCGCGCGGCGAAGATCCAAGCCACGGCCCTGGCGCCCAGGTCGGCTGGCGAGTGACAACACCGGTGGTCGGGTTCACCGAGCCCGGATCGATCAGATACTGGAATTCCGACTCAAGCAGGGTCAAATTCGCCTGAATGCCGAAGTTCTTGAGGAAACCTGGCAGGAATGTCAGGTCCTGCTGATAGCTGAACTCCAGCCCTTGCAGGTAGCCGCCGGGCGTATCGCGGATCTGGCGAGCCTGTACGATGCCATCCGCGTCGATGAAGGCACGCCGGAACACGTCTCCGCCAGTCACCCCCGGGTAGAGAAGCTTGAGCTGTTCACGCGCTGCCTCGTCGAGGAATGCAGATAGCGGCGCATCGTAGAAGATCGTTTGCGGGAACGAATTCAGCTCTTTGCGGAATGCCCCGACGCTGATGAGGCCGCCGCGCGCGAAGTACCATTCCGCCGAGATGTCGAAAGACTTTCCGCGATAAGGCTGGAGCTTTGGATTGCCCACCGTGATCGTGCCGCCGATCAGGTCACCGTTGTTGGGGATGCCGATGTTGGAAATTTGCGGGCTGAGCGTCGTGAGCGAAGGACGCGCCATGACCTTAGCGGCCGCGGCGCGAACATAGAGGTTGTTGAAGACCTCGAAGGTGAGGTTGCCAGCGGGCAGCCAGTCATCATATTTGTTCTCGCCACGCACAACGCGGCCAGCGGTGTCAAAGCCTTCCGAGTTGATCTCGGTTTCTGCCCAGCGAACGCCGGCATTGCCGGAGAGGCGGCGGCCGCCCAAGACTTCGAAGCTGAAATCAAGTTGGCCGTAGGCCGCGTTGTTTGCCTCTTCCACCGAGAAGGAATTACGCCGGCCCTTCGACCACAAGCGCCAATCGCCCCATTCATTGATGCAGTCGCAATCGAAATCGAAGGTTTTCTGGAAAGCCGCCAGATTGGGCACGAAATAACTTGTCGGTGTGTTCCCGGACAGGTTCAGTGAGTCACCGAAGTCGATTACCTGACCGAGCGACGCGACCGAGACACCCGCTTCCTTTTCAGTTGGGTTCACCAGGTCGTTGTTACGGCCATAGTCGATGCCGGAGAATTCGAATTTCCGCTGAGTGAACCCCGCCTTGAAGGTCAGGTTGTCCGTTGCTTCCCAATTGGCATCGACCTTCCAGCTCCGATAATCGTTATCTGAAGTGGACTGAAAATGCCGCATCGCCGAGTAGCCCTTGACGATCGACCAGTTCGCAGGATTGGCGACATCGAAGCCGGGATCGATTTCAGGAACCTCGTTCAGCCCGCCGCGTGCATCGTAGGTGAAGACACCAGGGGTATCGAGGCTGTTGAACTCGACCAGCATGCCCTTGTTCCGCGCGCGGGACGACGACATGCCCGCGACTGCAACCATCGACAAACGATCGGTAAACTCGTGGTCGAATTGTCCTGAAACCTGATAGAACTGACTGACATAGCTTCCAGAATCGGCAGCCGAACGCCAGTCCATGTTGCCCAGTTGCAGGTAGGTAGCGTTGTTACCTTCAACTTCAGCATCAAGCACTGTGGTTGAGTTGCGACCAACTAGATCGCCGCGGAATGGCAGCGTGGCAGCCGGTCCCAAATAGCCCGGCGACTGTGGATTGGTATAATATTCAAACGTGTCACGATTGTTCGGGTTAAACGTAAACTGATATCCCGCAACGGGCGTGTTGCCGAACAGCGCCTGACCGCAGTCGGTGCCAGGAACCAGGGCGGTTTCCGCAGCGTAGGTACACCCGCCGGGATACAGCGCGCGGCGCTCCGCGTCGGTCAGCGGGCGGGAAGCGGCAGTCGCCGTCGGAACGGTCCCGTTTAGTTGATATTGCGCGTTGGTGTTGTTGCGGTTCAGGCCGATCGATTGAAGCGTGTACTTCGTTGTCGCGCTCTTGAAGCGGGTATAAAGACCGTCGATGACAAAGCGCGTTCGGGGAGTGAATTCCATCTGGACCGAGCCGGTCCAGCCGATGCGGGTGCTGTCGACCCTCCCCTGGTTGAGCCCCGCCAGCGCCGGGATGCGCACCAGCGAGTCGTTGCAGCCTGGGTCGTTTGGTCCCACCTGATCGATCGGCTTGGCCAGTAGGGCTGCGCAGCCGGGATGCAGCTTCGCCCACGCTTCCGGATTGGAACCGGTCAGCTCCGAGTATGCTGCCGGGTTTGTTACCGGGTTGTAATAGTTCGCCGGATCTTGCTTGTAAGCGGCCAGCGCTGCACCGGTTAGCGTCGTCGGTCGAAGCGCGAGGAACGTCGTTCCCGTCGGCAAAGCGAAGCCTGCGAAGCCCGGCAGCTCATCGCCGGTAATGTCGGCGCTGCGATAAACATATTCTTGGCTGCCGCCACCGCGTGCGTAGATATCGTCCAGCGACGAGCGCTTCTGATATGCGCCGGACATGAGGAAGCCGAGGCGACCGTCGCCGACCTTTGTCGAGATCAGGCCCGTAATACGGGGGTTATGTTTTTGGCTGTTCAGATAGTAGGAGTCTTCTGCACCAAGCGCCAAGGTCCACTTCTTCTTGAAATCGAAGGGACGGCCGGTGACGAGATCGACGGTGGCACCGAGAGAGCCTTCGTCTGCTTCAGCCGAGGACGACTTGCGCACGCGAATTGCGCTGAACAGCTCGGAAGCGAAAGAATTGAAATCGAAAGTGCGCGAGCGGTTGGGGCTGTTGTCAGCACCGTTGCCGCCGCTGGTGGACAGCGCCTCCAAACCGTTGATGCGAACACGGCTGAAACCGCCGTCGAGGCCGCGCACGCTAATCGTGCGGCCCTCGCCATTGTCGCGGTCGATCGAAATGCCGGGGATACGCTGTAGCGACTCTGCAAGATTGGAGTCCGGCATGTCTGCGATATCCTCGGCATTGATCTCGTCGAGGATGATGTCCGAGTTCTTCTTGTTATCGAGCGACCGTCGGAGCGAGGCGCGGTAGCCTGTGACGACGATCTCGTTCTCTGCCAAGACTTGCTCGTCAATTGGCGTCGCCTGAGCTGTTTGACTGCCAGCGCTGGCTGATGATCCGCTATCGGCTGGTACGGCCTGTGCGTAAGCGTTTGTAGGCGCCATGGCCACCAGAACGGCGAACACCGACACGCCACCGCGCGAAGCCGCGCGGACAGAAGTTGCCCCCTTCATCTACCTTCTCCAAATAACGGGATCTCTTCGCCCCATGCTTGGTAGCGATATCATTACGAAGGCAAATGAAAGTCAATGCCCTAAATCCGTAAGGGTGCGGAACTCCTTCTGTTGGTAGTCAACGACAGCGGCTACCTGGCTCTTTGTGTCAACAATCGGAAGATCTAGAGGTCATCTGTGCGCCGCGTGACCGCCGGAGTTCCCGTTTGTCCGGCGGGCAAAATGCGTTGACAGTGGGCCTACGAACGCGCGTTTGACTGGTTAGTCACACGCCATGAAAACGCCTAAGGCAGACTACGCTGCGTTCCCTTGGAGGAGTCGATCTCGGCGCCGCCCACGATGTCGACTTCGAGCGACGTGCCTGCCGCCATGCCCGGCTGACCTCCACCAATCCATAGGTTCGCTCTGCCAGCCGCGACGTTGCGTGACCCGTCTTCCGCGACCACGCTAAAGGCCTCAGGCGCTAGCTGGAAACGCAGCTCTCGCGTCTCGCCGCGCTTCAGGAACACACGTTGAAAGCCGGCCAGCGAGCGTATCGGAGCTCCGGGTTGGGGGCGCGAGGCGTAGACCTGCACGACTTCATGACCATCACGGCTACCGTTGTTCGTGACCTTCACCGACATATCGACGGGTTGCCCGCCCCGTGTCGGGGACCGGAGCTGTGGATCGCCGTAGGCGAAGCTTGTGTAACTAAGGCCATGGCCGAAGGGGTAGAGCGGGGTGCCCGTGAAATAGCGGTAGGTGCGGTTCGCCATCGAATAGTCTTTGAACCCGGGCAACTGATCCACTGATTTGTAGAAGGTTAGCGGAAGCCTGCCCGAGGGCGAGAAGTCGCCCGCGATCAGCTCGGCCACGGCACGCCCGCCGTTGCCGCCCGGGTACCACGCCTCAACTATCGCCGGCAGATTCTCATCCGCCCAGTTCACCCCCATCGCGCTTCCGTTCATCATCACAAGCACCACGGGCTTGCCAGTCGCATGCAGCCGTTCAATCAGCTTCTGCTGCGCCGCGGGCAGGTCGAGGCTGGTGCGGTCACCGCCCACGAACCCCTCGGCGGATACGCGCATCTCCTCACCCTCGAGCCGCTGGGTGAGTCCGGCCGCAAAGACGATGAGGTCGGCATCGCGCGCCGAAGCGATAGCCGCGTCCTCCCGCTCGCTGAAGTTGCTCCATATCAAGCGGTGGTCGCCGCGATCGCCTGATTGCTTTGCCTCGACCCGGATCGGGTAGCGCTTGCCGGCGACGAACTGGATTTCGCCATCGGCGATCATCGATGGCTCGGCTGCGTCCCAGGCACTCACCACTTCCTTGCCGTCCACAAAGATCCGGTAGCCCCCCTCGCCGTTCAGCTTGAAACGGTAGGGGCCTGTATCCTCGGCTGTGATGAAGCCGGTCCAACGCAGTGAACTCGAGCGGCTTTGCCGGGTCGGACGCCCCCAACTGAAACGAACGTCGTTCTCGGTCGCACTGCGGATCGGCTTACCGCCGAGCTCAGTTCCGGCAAACTCCTCGACCTTTACGCCGCGCTCCTTGCAGGAGGCGTCGGCACATAGCGCGCTACCCGGGACCGGCTTGAGAGGTGCGCCAACATGTCCTGTACCCTCGACATAGGTCACCTGACTCTGCGGGAAACGCGCGCGCAGCCCGGCGAGCAGAGTCACTGGTGAAGAGGGCGTGCCATGATAGTTCCCGACCAGCGAGTCGATGTTGTCCGCATTGGGTCCGATTACAGCAATTTTCCGGGGGGCCTCCTTGAGCGGCAGCAGGCCGTCGTTCTTTAGCAGCACAAGCGATGCACGCGCGGCGTCCAGCGACAGCGCGGCGTGCTCAGGCGTGTCGTTCTGGCCAGCCATGATCGCGGCGTAGGGCGACGCCGGCGCGGGGATGACGATGCCCAGACGCAACCTCGCCTCCATGAGGCGAGTCACCGCGCGATCGACCGCTGCTTCGCTCAGAAGCCCCTGGCGCACCGCCCTCACAATGATCTGCGGATCGGAGGATTTCTCGAGGCCGAACTCAAGGCAGAAAAGGTCTGTCCCGCCGTTGATTGCCGCCGCCACGGCTTCTTCGGGTGTCTTGTTGTAGCCGTGCGCTTCAACTTTGAAGAAGTTCGAAATAGCGGCGCAGTCCGAGACGACATGACCTCGGAAGCCCCAGTCGGTGCGGATCAGTCCATTGAGCATCGGCGTGGCACAAGCCGGTATGCCGTCGATCGCATTATAGGCGCACATCACGCCTTCGACCTTTGCCTCCCGCACAGCAGCCTTGAACGCGGGCAGATAAGTGTCCTCCAGATCACGCGGCGAAGGGCTCACATCCTCGCGGTGCCGGTCGGATTCAGGCCCGCTATGCACTGCGAAGTGCTTGACGACCGCGATCGTCTTGGGCCGATCCGGATCCTCGCCCTGCAGTCCCTCAATAAAGGCAACGCCGAGCCGCGAAGTGAGGTAGGGGTCCTCGCCGAATGTCTCCTGTCCTCGGCCCCAGCGCGGATCGCGGAAGATGTTGACGTTGGGAGACCAGACAGTGAGTCCTTGGTAGCGGTCGGTGCTGCCGTCGGGCTTGCGCGCCGCCGCATATTTGGCGCGAAATTCGGTTGCAATCGTATCCGCGACTTTGTGAACCAGCGGCGCGTCGAAAGTAGCTGCAAGGCCGATAGCCTGTGGGAAGACGGTCGCCTCACCGGCCCGCGCAACTCCATGCAGCCCTTCGCTCCACCAGTCATAAGCCGGAATGCCCAGGCGCGGGATCGCCGGTGCGACGTTCTTGATCTGCGCGGCTTTCTCTTCGAGCGTCATTTGACTGACCAGCCACGCGGCGCGCGCCGACACATTCCCGACGTCGGGACTGGGAGACACATTTGCGGCCGGCGCGTCGGCTTGCGCCGTAGCTGGAGCGGAGAGCACAGCCACCTGGGCGAGCACCACAAAACTCCCGGCGCATTTGAGCAACAGGTTCCAGCGCATACAGCCCTCCCAGATGTCAGTTATAGCTTTCGTTCAACGCCGGCCCAGGTCCTGCGGATGAGTCTTGTTAGCGTTATCGCTGGATCAACTTCAACCAACATCGCCGCTTCAGCTTACAGATAATTACGGGTTCCTTCGATCTTCAACGCTGCGCTTGCAAACGGAAGAGGCGGCCGATAGCTTCCGAGAACGGTTGGCGCTTTGCTCCTCGACCAGATCGAGGGAGTAGGCGGACGATCAAGGGAGAGCGGTGTTGTCAGGATTTTCGAGGCGAGCCTTTGCGGGAAGTCTACTTGTGCTGCCGCTCGGGTCGGCGGCCACCGCTTCCATGTCGATCGGAAATGCCGAAACCCGCAAGAGGCATCGGGTTGTGGTCTCGACCGATATCGGCGGCACAGATCCTGACGATTTCCAGTCCATGGTGCATCTGCTGGTCTCAGCCGATTCGCTTGATCTGGAGGGACTGATCTCCTCGCCCTTTGGCCTTGGTCGAGTCGAGCATATCCATGAAGTCATTGCTCACTACGAGCGCGACTATCCGAACCTGCGAACCTATTCAGCCGACTATCCAACGCCTGATTTCCTGCGTGCCATTTCCAAGCAGGGGGCGATTCCAAGCGCCGGTTACCTCGGCTTCAGCGCCCCAACCGAAGGGTCCGACTGGATAGTTCGGTGTGCCCGCAAGCCGGATGCTCGGCCTCTCCACGTGCTAGTATGGGGGGGCATCGAGGATGTCGCACAGGCGCTGCACGATGCGCCGGACATCTCGCCGAAGCTTCGTGTCTACTTCATTGGTGGCCCGAACAAAAAATGGTCACCCGACGCCTACGCATACATTGCGGCAAATCATCCTCAACTCCGAATGATCGAGTGCAATTCCAGCTATCGCGGTTGGTTCGTAGGCGGCGATCAAGGCGGTAGCTGGGGCAATCAGAGCTTCGCCGCAGAGAAGATTGCCGGGCGCGGCGCGCTTGGCACATATTTCGCCACGAAGCTGCAGGGTGTGATCAAGATGGGCGACACTCCCTCGGTGACCTGGCTGATCGGCGGTGATCCGGCAGATCCCAGCGCGCCCGGCTGGGGCGGGCAGTTCGTGCGCGCCTGGGACCGCTCGCCTGCGCGTTTTGATCGAATGACGACCGCAGCAGATCGGATGGAGCTATTCGGCATACTTGAACTGTCAATTCCGCTCGGGAAGGCCGCGACGCCGGCAGCCGATGCGGTGCTGGAGGTCGATAATCAGAAACTAGCAGGCCATTTCGATGGCGATCGCGTGCGCTTCCGCTTCTGCCCGCGCGAAGAGAAGGCTTACCGGTTCAAGGTCATCAGCAACGTTGACGGCCTGGGCGGGATGCAGGGCGGCATCACCGTCGCCGCGGTGTCGCCGGCTGTGGCAGAGCGCGCCTCACCAAAGTGGCCCAATTGGTGGACCGACGATCAAAGTCCAGCGCTGGGCAAAGGCGAACTCTGCGGCATGGTGACGGTGAATAGGTGGCGCCGCGCATTCCTCACCGACTTTGCCGCTCGGATAGCCCGCTGCGCGGCACCGAAAGCATGACAACCGCTATCCGACTGCGAGTGCGGCATGGCCAGCGAAGCGCCGAAATAGGGAGTTTGGAATGCTACTGGATCGACAGCTAAGCCGACGAACGACGATAGCCACCTTCTTGGCAGGGGCAGGCTATGCCGCGTTGGGGCCACGCATGGCGTGGGCGGCCGCGGACTCCGCTCCGATCAAGCCTGATATCATCGTTGCAAAGGACGGCACGGGCGATTTCACGACCGTTCACGCAGCGGTGCAGTCGATACCCACGGACAATGTAGAGCGTAAGGTCATCCTGGTTCGCCACGGCGTCTACGAGGAGCGCGTGCGCGTGCTCGCACCCTACGTCACCCTGCGTGGGGAAAGTCGCTACGGCACGCGCATCATCGCCAACGCTCCAGCCGACACCTCGAAGGACGAGATTGGCATGGGTGTGGTCAACATCGCGTCATCCGCGCATGACTTCGTTGCCGAGAACCTGACGATCCACAACACGGTTCGAGTGACCGGGCCGCATGCATTCGCCGTGCTTGGAAATGCTGATCGCGTCGTCATCCAGGACGCCGATATCTACAGTCTGGGCGCAGACACGCTGGCGATGTGGCGCACGGGCAAGTCAAAGGACGAGCGTGGTCGTTCGGAAGGCCCAGGCGCGACGCCGCTCACCGAAGAAGGCGGCCGCTATTATCATGCGCGGCTCCGCGTGGCTGGGTCGGTCGACTTCATCTGCCCTCGAGGGTGGTGTTACATGACTGACTCGGTGATCCTCGCGGTCAACCATTTCGCCGAAGCGGCGATCTGGCACTCAGCGACACATCCCGATCACAAGCTTGTCATTCGCAGCACGATGTTCGACGGCCCGCCGAACTTCGATCTCGGGCGCCATCACCGCGACGCTGCCTTCTACTTGCTCGACTGCAAATTCTCCGAGCGGATGCGCAATCGACCGATCTACCGGGTCATCTATCCACTCGATGGCTCCAAGCCAACGCAGTGGGATATCGACAAGAACCGCCAGCTGGATGCCGAGAATACGCTCGGACCGCGTTATTATTACCACAATTCGCACCGCGCGAGCGGGGGTGACTTCCCTTGGATGAAGGATAATCTGAGCACTGCCAAAGGCAGTCCGACCCCAGCGAGGATCGATGCCAAGTGGACCTTCGACGGGAGCTGGGATCCCGAGCGTACGGCTCCCGTAGTCAAGACGGTCAAGAGCGGAATGGAAGGTATCGATGTCACCTTTAGTGAGCTGGTGACGGTCAAAGGGAGGCTTCGGTTGAAGCTCTCCGGTGGCGGGATGGCGAACTATCTCGAAGGAAGCGGTACCAACGTGCTGCGGTTTGCGCCGACTGCCGGTAAGCCGGGGATGCTGGACTTCGCCGAGGGCTCGATCATCGCGAGTGAAGCTGCGGCGCGATTGATGCCGGCATCTCCGCGACTACCAATTTGAGCCGGCGCTACACTCCGAAGTCACCGCGAGTAGCGTCAGTGGCTGCTAGCGCACGATGGTGGCGACCATGCGCACGTCGTCACCGGATTAAGATCGGCCGGCGAGATCCGGCGCAAGCACATCATGAGCTAAGAACATGGAGAAGGTCGGCGTGAGGGAAACGATCGATAGGCGTCGGCTACTTGTCGCCGGAGCGGTCCTGCCGCTGATGGCGTTCGCGCCTGCGGAACGCCGCTCCGCTGCAAGCTCCGAAATCAGGGCGGCGATGCTCCGAGCGACGCGTTTCATGACCGACAAGGTCGCCTATCAGGGCGGTTATGTCTGGTCTTACCTCGCTGATTTCTCGCGGCGATGGGGCGAGATGGAAGCATATCCCACGATGATCTGGACGCAGGCGCCGGGAACGCCCGGCATGGGTCAGATCTTCCTCGACGCCTATCGCGCTACAGGCGACGAGACCTACTACGCCGCCGCCGAAAAGGCAGCCGATGCGCTGGTTCGCGGACAGCATCCCAGCGGCGGCTGGAACTATGTCATCGATTTCGCAGGCGAGCAGTCGATCCGGCGTTGGTACGAGACCATTGGGGCCAACGGCTGGCGGCTCGAAGAATTCCAGCATTATTACGGGAATGCCACCTTCGACGACCTCGCGACGATCGAGTCGGCACGACTGTTGCTGCGTCTCTACGTCGAGAAGAGGCACGAAAAGTACAGGGTCCCGCTCGGCCGCGCGATCGACTTCGTGCTGGCCAGCCAATATCCTTCGGGTGGATGGCCGCAGCGTTATCCACGTGCAACACCGTTCCGCAAGAAGGGACATCCGGACTATACCGGTCATGTCACACTGAATGACGATGTCGCGGAGGCGAACATCGACTTTCTGCTACTCGTTCTGCAGCAATTGGGTGATGAGCGTGTGCGCGAGCCGATCCGGCGCGGAATGGATTGCTATCTCGCGCTGCGCCAGCCGATGCCGACACCCGGCTGGGCGCTGCAATATACCGCCCACGATCTGAAGCCAGCCAGCGGCCGCACCTACGAGCCAGCGGCCGTGTCGCCGCATACCACCGCTTCGGCCATCCTGAAGCTCATGGATTTCTATGAGCTCACCGGAGAAATGAAATACCTGGCACCGATCGCCGAATCCCTCGATTGGCTCGACAAAGTGGAGGCGCCGCCAGCGGCGCACCGCGGTCGCCAAAACCAGTATCGCTTCATCGAAGTCGGCACCAATCGCCCGCTTGCGGTACGCCGGCGCGGATCGAACGCGCACAATGGCGAGTATTACGTGAACTATGACATGACGGGGCAGTTTGCCGAGAAGCATGTCGATACGAACGCCCTGCGTCGCCGGCTTTCACGGCTGGTCGCTACGCCGCCTGGCGAAGCTACAAGCAAGTCGGCGCTGCTCGGCCGCGGACCTTCGCTGTTGCCGCCTTTTGTGGTGGTACGGGGAGCAGGAAGTTCAAGCTTGGACGCGGCCGCGAGGATGTCATCCACGCGCGACGCCAGCGTACTGGTCGATCAACTAAACTCGGAGGGCTATTGGCCGGTCGAGCTTCGCACGAACAGCCACCCTTACCGTCCCGCTCCGCCAGATACGGCGCCCCCCGGCTTCGATGTCAGCAACGAAGTCGGCGACCAGTGGGATACCTCGCCCTTCACCATGCCGGCTGGGCCACAAGGCATTTCAACCGCAACCTATATCAGCAACATGAGCACATTGATCCGCGCCATCGTCGTTTGAGTTAGATTGCTGAGCAGTGGCAGATAAGGGAGGCTCACCTCTCCTTTCTGGCACCAGCTGTAGTAGCCGACCCGGCGGGCTCGTCCCGGCAAGGGTTCAAAGGTTTGCTGCGCAGAACGCACCATTCCGCGAGATCCTAGCGAGATCACGCCGGACTCGTTCGCCCGACACGCTGCTTCCACCTGGGGTATTCGCGAGTCAGCAGTTCAGCAGGCCAAGTGCCCAGATAGCGATAGCCGACGCGCGGCCCGCGTCCTATCTGGTCGTAGCGATAATAGACTACAGCTTCGCGGCTCGTGAAAATCGGCCGGTTCGTTTGCAGCTCGTAAAAACGGGCCCACAACGGCTTGGCAGATTGATCAGGCACAAGGCGCTTGTCGGGCTCACCTTCCGCATCGTTGAAGTCTTCAAGCCGCATCCCTTCAATCTTCACGGCCTCAAACCACTGCACCGCCGCATCGACGGCCGCCACGACCTGTGGCGAAGGACTCTCGATACCCATAAGGAACCGCACAATTCCGACACTTTCACTGCCGGAGAGAGACGCGGGCTCGAACGCTCGGGCTGCTGCCGGTGCAAGGGTTCTCTCATCATATTGCGCAGCCCACGCTGTGGGTTTCCCATCCTGGACGACCTGGGTTTTCAGGATGAGTTCGGTTCCTTTCGCCACCGACGAAGAGGCCAGTGCGCGCCTTTCTTGATCGAGGAATGTGAACGGCGCTTGTCCCGATGCAGCATCGCGCAGCAGCGAAAGCACCCGCGTCATCGCGTCGTCGTTGAAGGTGATACGCGACCAGTAACCGTTACGAAGCGGGTAGAATTGAGGCCACCCGCCGTTCGGATATTGTGCGGCAAGCAGATAGTCGAACCCGCGATTGAATGCCTGCATGTAGCAAGCGTCTCCAGTTGCCTGGATCACTCGAGCGAGGAACTGCAACGGCAACGTCGCGCCGTCATTGTCGATGGTGTTGAAGAGGTTTGAGGCCGGCCGGTCGGCAGGTGAGCGCAAAGGCACGTAAGGTCGGTGTTCTTCGGCCATCCTCCTTCCGGGGACTGATACTGAATCACGCTGTCCGCGATGGCACGAGCTTCGGAAGAGGAGAACCAGGCCGGGTCACGCTTGACGATTGCGCTGCTCCAAGACACCGGCTCACGTTCAGGCACGGCCGCTTTCGGGACCATCGGCGTTGACGTTTCAGTCAGGCTGGCACAGCCAGCGGACGCGAGAAGGACGACGCTGCTTGCTGCGCGGACAAGATTCTGCATGGCGACCTTACTTAGGGCTGAAGGATTCCTCACCTCAGTAGATAGCACAGCACAACGGTTATGACACCGGTGTCTACGGATTGCCCAAAACCGACAGACGTTTTCGAGAGACGGCCGGCTCGAAGCCTCCCCTGCAACGCCGATAAAGTAATCCTCGACTCGTCGCATGCAGCCGGGAGCAGCGCCCCTGATCCACGCCAATCTGCGCTCTTGCGTCGAGCCGCTCACATACCCCTTTACCCACGCTCGATGAACAAACGGTTGGTTTCGAAGAGCGGGTTCAGCCACTTGCATGACAGCAATTTCGGCGACTGCTGAATCGACTGTTGACCTGCCGAATGACACCTATCCCGGCAATTCGGTCTGAGACCCGACAGACCGCTTACGGCCCAGCTAATGTCGTCCTACTACTTCAAACTTGCTCGCCCGACCGGCTGTGCCGGCGGTACGAGAGCCTCATCATCACCAATCGCGCTGGTACAATATGTCGGTATAGCGGCTCAGGTCGGTTAATGAGGGCCGCAGAGGATCTGGTGTTCTGAGTTATTGGACAATCTTTTGCGAAAAGATCACTTTTGATCGCGAGAACGTCTTGGCCTCGGGCATCGAAGGGCTTGCGGCAGCAGTCGGATTGTGCGGACATCGGGCAAATGACCGGTAACAACAGGGATCTGATTGACTGCGTCAAGCAGCTTCTGAAGGCGGGTCGCCTTTGCATACCGCGAACGACCTTCGCCATCGGCCCTATGTCCTAGAGCATCATCCCGAAACTCTGGAAATACCTCGAGCTCCTTCGGCTCGGTGCTGACCATATGGCGAGCAGCATGAAGTGCTTGCCCCCTCTGAAGCGAAGGAAGCAACGGCTTGAGGTAAATCCACCGGAGCTTGTAAAAGGTGTCTCCTTTCTTGGCACCTTCTCGCTCGGACACCAGTTCGGGGAACAAGGCGTCATGCCCCGCCGCGCGTATGGCACGGACATATTCAATAACGCCCAGGCGCCTTAGCTCGTCGGAAACCGCGACCAGGCGAACGGATGTTGTATTCTTGACTCGGCCAGCCGCCGTGAACTTCACATCAATGTGCCAAATGCCTGCAAACTCTTGGATGTCATTGACCAACAGCTTACAAACCTCTTCTCGCCGCATCCCCGTGTACCAGACGAGAAGAAGCACGAAAAAAAGAGCGTCGCGATAGATGTCATGGCCGCTTTTCAGCCGCTCGTCGACGGACTTAGATCCGGTCCATGGAGGCAAGAGAAAAAGTTCTTTTCCCTGCTCAGGGGTGTAGGCCGCTCGCGCACCACGTTCATCCTTGATATCGGCTGAGATGTAGTTGGAGAACTTCCGCGCGGGAACGACATCACCGATCTCTTCACGCATATAATCATGCATCTGGCCGAGCTTCCGGAAATGCTTGTTCGTGGTTCCTGTCTGGAGGCCGATGATGTCGGCCTCACATTCACCCTTCTCGATGCGCTCTTCGGCGTCTCGACAGATTTCGAAAAGCGTTGTCTGAGGCTCGCGATGCCACGGCGCCTTACCGCAGGTTACCGGTAAGTTCTCAAACCACTCGTCGAGAGTTTTCAAGTCATCCTGTGTCGTTGTTCAAAAGGCCGTCCGCCCATCGACTTCTCTAACAATGCCGCGGACCAGCGAATTTGCCGGAGCGTCTGCTCGCCAACCTGAGCGATCGCACGCTTCCCCTTCTTGCGATGTTCCCACAAAGCTGGGCGGTGCTTGATAAGTTTCTCAGCTGCTTCCGTTGGAGTGACCTTTCGCCAGTGATCCGGGATTAACAACTCCGCGGGATCACTGCGGGGCTCGCGGCGCTCACTGCCACGGCCGGCGGAGCTGCGTCTGCCGACGGACTGGCCTTCACTGCGCGCCCGGCCTCAATCTCCATCGCCGGGCTGGATCGTCGGAGCAAGACCTCCGCGCATCGCGGAAGGCCGGATACAGCACGAGCTCAACCATCCAGCGCAGCTCGTCGTTGGGCTCGAGCCCGGCTGAGCGCAGCTTGGCATCGATCGCATCTGTACTTAGGCGAGTGACGCCCTGGTCCTCGCGCAGCTTCACAATCCTGCGAAGGTCGGCGATCCGCTGCTCATCCCAGCCGCTTTCGACTAGCTGTTGTTCCTCCTCTTCAACAAGAGACATGTGCCCGCCATTCCGCGCAAGCCTATCGTAATAATCGGCAAAGGCGAGGTTCGCAGCGCTGTGATACGCCGCATAATACGGCGTCGAGCGCTGATCCGTGCAGATCTCGGTGAGCAGTTCATCATAGGCGGACCTCGCCAGCGCCTGCAGCTCCATCTCGGTGAGCGATTTACCCGCCGTTTTCATGCGCCCGTTCAACATCGCCATCACGCCCCCCATCGCGGCAGTAAGTGCAGCCCCCCGGCTAACTGCCTGCAATCTTTCATAAGTTCGCAAGGATAGCCTGAGATCGAGCGTCCGGCCATCGGAGAGTCGATGGACGCGGCGCCACCAGAAAATGTGCCCGCGCCGGTAAACATGCTGGAAGGGAGACATAGCCGACCTTTGCGGTCAGCCAATTGGCACAGTCTGATGCACAATCAGGGTGCGCCGTCTGGCTGACCAGTTGAAGTTGGTCAGCAAAATCAATCACCTAAACCAAAATTGGCTGGGTCGGCGGATGTGCTTGGCTGGGGCGGCAGGATTCGAACCTGCGAATGCCGGTACCAAAAACCGGTGCCTTACCACTTGGCGACGCCCCAACGTGCGCGGGTTGCGGCCTTATAGCGGCACTTCCGCGGGTGGGAAGAGGCTAGAACCCCTTCCCGCAACTTAGCGCCTGATCCTCGTCACAAGGCGCGACATGCGCCTGCGTCGATGGCGTGGATCAGGCACTTCTTGAAGGGTTCAGGCCAGTTCCTCGACCCAGCCGTGCGGATCCGGGGCAAGGCCGCGCTGGATGTCGACCAGCATGGATCGGATCCGGAGCGTGAGCGGACCTGCGGACTGGCTTCCGATCGTGAAGCCGCCCTCGCTGCTCCTGACGCTGCCGATCGGCGTCACTACCGCCGCGGTGCCGCAGGCGAATGCCTCGGTGAGGCGGCCGCTGGTCGCGTCTTCGCGCCACTGATCGAGCGAATAACGCTCCTCCCGCACCGTCATGCCCTGGTCGCGCGCAAGGCGCAGGATCGAATCGCGCGTGATGCCCGGCAGGATCGTGTCGGTCAGCGGCGGGGTCTGGATGGACCCGTCGTCGAACACGAAGAAGACGTTCATGCCGCCCAGTTCCTCGATCCACTTGCGCTCGGCCGCGTCCAGGAACACGACCTGGTCGCAGCCCTGCCGGATCGCCTCGGCCTGCGCGGCGAGGCTGGCCGCATAATTGCCGCCGCACTTGGCCGCACCCGTCCCGCCCGGCGCGGCACGCGTATATTCGCGCGTCGCCCACAGCGACACGCTGGGTGCGCCGCCCTTGAAATAGGCGCCGACGGACGAGGCAATGACGATGTAGAGATATTCGGCGGACGGCTTCACGCCCAGCACCGCCTCGCTCGCGATCATGAAGGGCCGCAGGTAGAGCGCGCCGTCCGGATTGTCGGGAATCCACGCTTTTTCCGTGCGCACCAATGCACGGATTGAATCGAGGAACAGCTCCTCCGGCAGTTCGGGCATGGCGAGGCGGCGGGCCGAAGCGTTGAAGCGCCGCGCGTTCGCGTCCGCACGGAACAGCGCCGCGCCGCCATTCGGCCGGTGATAGGCCTTCATGCCTTCGAAGATTTCCTGCGCGTAGTGGAATACGGACGAAGCCGGGTCCATCGCCAGCGCCTCGCGCCGGGTGATGCGGCCGTCATGCCATCCCTTGTCCGCATTGTAGCGGATGATCGCCATATGATCGGTGAAGACGCGCCCGAAGCCCGGGTCTACCAATTGCCGGGCACGCTCCTCGGGCGAGACAGGCGTCCCGGACGGCTCGAAGGCGAAGGCAGAGGCAACGGTCGACATGATGGTCCCCAAAGAAGGTGGAAGCGCGGGATTGGCGCGATGCCGCTCCGCCGTCAATGGTTCGCGAAGGCAGTCAAGCTCCGCGCGCCTCGGCTGCCATCTCGCGATTGCGCGCCACGGCGGCCGTAAGCGTGTCGGTCAGCATGCCTGCCAGCCCAGGTTCGGCATCCAGCACGTTGAGGCCCGCGCGGGTGGACCCGCCCGGGCTCGCGACCCTGTCGGCGAGCGCGGCGGGCGTGACATCCGCGCCAGCGGCCATCGCTGCGGCGCCCTCGACCGTGGCCAAGGCCAGCCGCGCTGCCTGCTCGGGCGCGAAGCCGAGCTGCGCCCCTGCGACGCCCATTGCGTCGATGAAGCGGTAGAGGAAGGCAGGCCCGCTGCCCGCAAGCGCAGCAAAGAGGTCCATCTGGCACTCGTCCACCCATTCGGCGTGGCCCAGCGGCGCCATCAACCCGGTAACCGCCTCGCGCACCGCACCGTCGCCTGCATCGGCGCACAGGCCCGTCACGCCCTTGTTGAGGGCGACCGGCAGGTTCGGCATCGCCCGCACGATCGCGCGCGGTGCGGCAAAGGCCTGCCGCAAGGTGGCGAGTTCGACGCCTGCGAGGATCGACACGAGCAGTGTTTCGGGCGCGAGCACGGGCGCCAGGACCGGTGCGATCTCAGCCAGCTTCTGCGGCTTGACCCCGAGCACCACCACGGCCGGCACCTCGTCCTGCGGCAGGGCGGTGAGCACGCGCACACCCGGGGCGACTTCACGCCCGCTCGGCCGGATGGCGGTGAAATGTGCCGGATCGGCACCGGCCACGAGCCAGCCCTTCAGCATGGCCCCTGCCATGTTGCCGCAGCCGAACAGCCAGATGGGAGATGAAAAGTCCGTCATGCCCCCCCCCCTATCCGTTCGCGTCGAGTGAAGTCGAGATGCGAACGGATGGGGGTGGATGACGTTCGGATCAAAGCACCGGTTCGACCTGGGCGCTTATGCCTCGCCCTGCGTCTCGATCAGTGCGGCGGCGATCGCCTCCTGCGGAGTCTTGTCCGCCCACAGGACGAACTGGAAGACGGGGTAGAAGCGCTCGCATTCCTCGATAGCCGCCTCGACCAGCGTCTCCGCCTGCTGCAGCGACAGCGCACCGCCCTCCTCGCCCTCCAGCAAGGCTGCATGGCGGAACAGGACCAGGCCCGAATTGCTCCACAATTCGAAATGGCCGAGCCACAATTGCTCGTTGATGAGGCTCAATGTCTCGTAAATGGCAGGACGCTTGTCCGTCGCAACGCGCACATCCGGGAGGGCGAGGAACTGCAGGACATGGTCCTCCTCCCGCCACACGGCGCGCAGCTCATATTGCGTCCAGCTGCCCTGGAAGGTGCCGACGATTTCTTCCTCGCCGCTGCGCTCGTAGGTCCAGCCATGCGCGGCGAAATAATGTTCGAGCATGTCGATGGGCGCGCTCGTCTCGCGCTCCAGTCCGAATTCGTCTGCGTCGATGCTCATATCTTAGGCCGCCCCTTCAAGGCCGTGACGGTGCCTTGCCCTTACACCGCGCGCAAGGGGACGCGCTGCAACATGCGTCAGATATGTGTGGATAATCAGGCGTCCGCAGTGGGGGCCGTCGGGGGCGCCTCAGCCTTGGGAGCAGCCGTTGCAGCACTCGCAGCCTCCAGCGCCGCGACACGCGCCTTCAGCGAATCCGCTTCCTCACGCGCCGTCGCGGCCATCGCCTTCACGGCCTCGAACTCGTCGCGACTTACCATGTCGAGCCCGCCGAACCATTCGCGCGCACGTTCGCGGAAGCCGGATTCGGCCTCTCGCGTCATGCCGGCAAAGGTGCCCGCCGCGCCGTTCAGCATCTTGGCGAAATCGTCGAACAGGCGGTTCTGGGACTGCATGAATCTGGCTCCTGTGTGTTCGGTCCAATATCGTGCGGCGGCGACAATTCGCAAGGGCAGCTAGGCGCCGGGATTGAGCGCCAGTATCTGCCAGTTGAGCGCGGCCGCAAAGCAAAGCCAGGCGAGGTAGGGCAGCATCAGCCACCCGGCGGCCGGACGCACCTTGCCGAGATGGTAGGCAGCACCCGCTGCCGCCGCCAGCATCACGGCGATGATGCCCATCGCGATCGCAGGCTCGCGCATGCCGAAGAAGATGGGAGACCAGAGGAAGTTCAGCAGCATCTGCGCGCCGAACAGGCGCAGACCCATGCTCCTGCTGTGACTCTCGGGCGCGGCGGCGGTGATGGCGGCGACGATACCTAGCAGCACGTAAAGCGTCGTCCACGCGACCGGAAATGCCCAGCCCGGCGGCATGAAGGATGGCTTTTCCAGCGCATCGAACCACGGATTGCCATAGCCCGAATTGGACAGCCATCCCGATGCGAGGCCGAGCAGGACGATGCCCAGGACGCAGCCGATCAGCAGTGTCGCCGAAGGTCGCCGGACACTGCTTCTCTCACCTGCCATGATGCCTACTCCGCGGGTTGGGGCTGTGCTCCACGCCCAACGTGGCCATCGGCCAATTGCTCCTCCAGCTTGCGGGTGACCGCCAGCGGCGATCCCGTGAACCGCGCCAGCTTCGCGTAGAGCAAGGGGATGAGATAGATGGTGATCACGGTCGAGATCGACACGCCCCACACGATCACCACGCCGATCGCCTGCCGCGCGCCCGCGCCTGCGCCGCTCGCCATCATCAGCGGCACCGCGCCCGCCGCCATCGCAATGGAGGTCATCAGGATCGGCCGCAGTCGCCGGCGCGATGCCTCGCGGATCGCTTCCTCAATGCCCCTGCCCTGGTCACGCAGCTGGTTGGCGAACTCGACGATCAGGATGCCGTTCTTGGCCGCCAGGCCCACCAGCATGACGAGGCCCACCTGGCTGTAGAGGTTCAGCGTCTGCCCCATGACGGCGAGGCCGATCACGCCGCCTGCGACCGCAAGCGGGACGGTGGTGATGATCACCGCCGGATGGACGAAGCTTTCGAACTGCGCGGCGAGCAGCAGGTAGACGACCAGGATGGTGATCGCGAACACCATCATGATCGAACCGCCCGCCTCGCGGAAGGACTGGCTTTCGCCTCGGTAGCCGACGGCGAGCACTTCGGGCGACGCCGCCGCCTGTTCCTCGAGGAAGGTCAGCGCCTCGCCCAGCGAGTAGCCCGGCGCCAGGCCGCCGGACAAGGTGATCGCCCGGACCTTGTTGAAGCGGCCAAGGTCGCGCGCACCCGCGGACTCGCGGATCGTGACGAGGTTCGACAGCGGGATCAGCGTCTGGTTGCGGCTGCGCACATAAATGGCGGCAAGCGCATCCTCGGTCGCGCGCGATCCCGCTTCCGCCTGCACGATCACGCGATACTCCTCGCCGCGATCGACATAGGTGGACACACGCCTCGACCCCAGCAGACTCTGCAGCGCCGCGCTGACGTCCGTCACCGATACGCCAAGATCACCGGCGCGCGTCGTGTCCACGTCGATGCGCAGCTGCGGCTTGGTTTCGCGATAATCGCTTTCCAGGTTGATGATGCCGGGATTGGACGAGGCGGCCGCCATGATCCGGTCGCGCGCAGTCACCAATTCCTCATAGGTCGAACCCGCGATCACGAAGTTGATCGGCTGGCCGCGCCCACGTCCCAGCGACGAGCGCACCGACGCGTTGCCGCGCACGGCGGTAAGCTGCCCCAGCGTCTTGTTGACCTCTGCCACCACGTCCTGGGTGGTCGCCTCACGATCCTCCCACGGCTTGAGGAAGATGGTGAAGCTGCCCGAGTTGAAATCGTCGCTTGCGCCGAAGCCGCCCGGCGTGCGCTGGATCATCGCGCGCACCGCCCCCTCGCGGGCCAGCGGCATCAGCCGGTTCTGCGCATCGACCATATAACGGTCCATCTCGGCATAGCCCGTGCCCTCGGGCGCCGTCAGCGTCGCGCTCATGATGCCGACATCCTCGGCCGGGGCGAGTTCGGACTGAAGGGTCGTGAACAGGAAACCTGCACCGGCCAGGAACACCAGCACCACGGCGACGGGCACGATCGGCTTGGCGAGCGTGCGCTCGAGCCCGCGGCCGTAGCCATTTTCGAGCCGCTGGAAGTGCCGGTCGACCCATTGCGCGAGCCGCCCCCGCTCCTCCTTCTTGAGGAGCTTGGAGCAGAGCATCGGCGTGAGGCTCAGCGCCAGAAAACCGGAGAAGGCGACAGCGCCGATCATCGCGGCCGCAAGCTCGCGGAACAGCATGCCCGTCTGCCCGCTGATGAACATCAACGGCACGAACACGGCGCAGATGACGAGCGTGGTCGAAATGATTGCGAAGCCGACCTGGCGGGTGCCCTCGAACGCGGCGGCGAGCGGTGGCTCGCCTTCCTCGATCCGGTGATAGACGTTTTCCAGCACCACGATCGCATCGTCCACGACGATGCCGATGGCCAGCACCAGCGCCAGCAGCGTCAGGAGGTTGATGGAGAAACCGAACACCCACAGGACCGCGAAGCTGGCGAGAAGGCAGAGCGGCACGGTGACGGCCGGGATCAACGTCGCGCGCCAGCTTCCCAGGAACAGGAAGATCACGATCACCACCAGCACCGCGGCTTCGGCAAGCGTGTGGTACACGCCCTCGATCGCGCGGTCGATGAACAGGGACTCGTCGCCGCCCGTGTCGGTTGCCATGCCTTCCGGCAGCGTCGGCTTGACCTCCTCCAGCATGGCCTTGGCCTGCTCGGCCACCTGCAGCGTGTTGGCGCCCGACTGGCGCACGATGCCGAGGCCGACTGCAGGCTGGCCGTTCAGGCGGAACGCCGAATAGGGGTTTTCTGGCCCCTGCTCGATCCGGGCGACATCGCCCATGCGCACCAGATAGCCGTCGGGCGCACGGCCGACGATCAGCTGGCCGAACTCCTCCGGCGTGGTGAACGGCCGGTCTACGCGAAGCGTGACGTTTTGCGCCTCGGATTCGATGCGGCCTGCGGGCAGCTCGACATTCTGGGTCTGCAGCGCCTGCTCGACATCGGCAGGGGTCAGGCTGAACGCGGCCAGGCGTTCCGGTTGCATCCACACCCGCATGGACGGCCGCGCCTCGCCGCCCACGAACACGCGGGCGACACCATCGATGGAGGAGAAGCGATCGACCAGGTTGCGGTCGATATAGTCGCTGAGCTGCAGCCGGGTCCAATCGGGCTTGGAGAAGAGCAGGAACAGCACCGGCGAGGAATCGGAGTCCGCCTTGCGCACCTGGGGCGCAAGCGCTTCCTCCGGCAGGTCGCGGGCGGCCGATCCGATGCGGTCGCGCACGTCGTTTGCCGCCGCGTCGATGTCGCGCCCCGGCGCGAACTCGACCGTGATGTTGGAACTACCGTCCTGCGAGCGCGAGGAGATCGTCTGCAGCCCCTCGATGCCCGACAGCTGCGATTCCAGTGGTTGGGTGATACGGCTCTCGACCACGCTGGCCGCCGCGCCCGTATAGGTCGTCTCGATCGACACGACCGGCGGATCGACGTCGGGATATTCGCGGACCGATAGCGACGTGAACGCGACAAAGCCGATCACCGCCAACAGGATGGAGATCACTGCTGCGAAGACCGGCCGTTTGACCGAGATATCCGACAGGCCCATGGCTATTTCGCCTTAGCTTGAGGCTGGGCATTCTGCGCGCCGGCAAGCCGCACGTCCATGCCGTCGGACAGTTTCACAACGCCTTCGGTCACGACGTGCTGGTTCGGCCTCAGCCCTTCCACCACCTCGATCCGTCCATTGGATCGCACGCCCGTCTTGATGTTGACGCGCCGGGCCTTGTTGTCCTGCCCGACGACATAGACGTAGCGTGTGTCGCCCTCGCCCAGGATGGCGAGTTCCGGCACCGACAGGGCCATGCGCGGCCGAGTCTCGACACCGACGGTCAGCAGCATGCCCGGCTTCAGCTTGCGGTGGGGATTGGGAAGGCGTGCACGGACGGTCACGGCGCGGCTGTTGGGATCCACCACCGGATCGATGGTGGCGATCTGTCCGCGAAATGGCTGCTCAGGAAAGGCTGCGGCGCGTGCCTCGATCGTCTGGCCGGGCTGGATCGCCGACAGCATCGTCTCGGGTATGGTGAAGTCGAGCTTGATGAGCGAGATGTCACTGATCGTCGCGATCTCCGCGCCCGAATTGACGATCGCACCGACCGAAATGTTGCGCAAAGATACCCAGCCCGAAAAGGGCGCGGTAATCACACGGTCGTTGATCGTCGCTCGCGCCCCGGCCGCCTGCGCCCGCGCCTGTGCCGCAAGCGCGGCCTGCGTGTCGAGGCTGCTCTTGGTGGCGAAACCACGCTCGCGCAGCGCTTGCACGCGTTCCAGCTGCTGCCCGGCCTCGCGCGCCCGCGCATTGGCCTCGGACAAGGCTGCCGTCTCCTCGCTCTGGGCGAGCACGGCCACCACCTGGCCGCGATTCACGTAGCCGCCATCGTCGAAGTTGAGCCGCAGGATGCGTTCGGTGACGGGTGACGACAGGGTCACCTGTTCGTTGGCCACGGCCGTGCCCACCGCTTCGATCCGCTCCACGAAGCGCATGCTGGTCGGCGCCTCCGCCTTCACGAGCGGTGCCGGCCTTCCCCCTTGCTTGGTTTCTGCGCCGCCGCATGCAGAAAGCAGCGTAACAGCAAGGACGACAAGGCTTTTCCGGAAGATGCGCATGGGTACGGCGCTACCGTGCGACGCTACGGCAATCAAGCGTGCTGTGCTGCAACAAGAAACTCTACATTCCCTTCGGGTCCAGTGATCGGACTGGCCACCACGCCCACGACGTTCCAGGCTCTGCTACCCAGCCATTCTACGACCGTCTGGCAGACTCTGGCATGAACGGCTTCGTCGCGGACCACCCCGCCCTTGCCGATCTCGTGTCGCTCCGCCTCGAACTGCGGCTTGATCAGCGCGACCAGCCTTCCGCCGGGCCGCGCGAAGGTAAGCGCGGTGTCGAGCACCTTCGACAAGGCGATGAAGCTCGCGTCGCACACGATGATGTCGACCGGCTCGGTCACGATCTCGTCGGTCAGGTAGCGGGCATTGGTCTGCTCATGCACGATCACGCGCGGGTCCTGGCGCAGCTTCCACGCGAGCTGGTTGGTGCCCACGTCGATCGCGAACACCTTGGCCGCGCCTTTCTGCAGCAGCACGTCGGTGAACCCGCCGGTGGACGATCCCACGTCCAGCCCGACCGCACCTGTCACGTCCCAGCCGAAATGGTTCAGCCCGTGCGCCAGCTTGATCCCGCCGCGCGACACCCACGGATGGTCCTTGCCCCGTACGTCCAGCGGCGCGCTTTCGGGAAGCGCCTGGCCCGCTTTCTCGATCTTCCGCTCGCCGGAGAAAACCAGCCCGGCAAGGATCAACGCCTGCGCCTTGGCCCGGCTCTCGACCAGGCCGCGATCGACGAGCATCTGGTCGACGCGGGATCTCGCCATGCCGGTGCGTCAGGCCTTACGCCCGCGCCTCCTCCACCAGCCCGGCGCTGTTTACGCGCAGCGCCTTCAGAACCGTCTCGACGATCCCGTCGGCGTCGAGGCCGGCCTCGGCATATTGCTTTTCCGGCTTGTCCTGGTCCTGGAAAGTGTCGGGCAGGCGCATCGTGCGCAGCTTCAGGCCGCCATCGATCAGCCCCTCGTCGCTCGCCAGCGTCAGCACGTGCGCGCCGAAGCCGCCGACCGCGCCCTCCTCCACCGTCACTGCAACCTCGTGCGTCGCAAGCAGGCGGCGGATCAGCACCTCGTCGAGCGGCTTGGCGAAGCGCAGGTCCGCGACGGTGGTCGACAGGCCCTGTGCGTCGAGACGGTCGGCCGCCTTCAGCGCCTCCTCGAGCCGCGTGCCCAGCGACAGGATCGCGACCTTCTTGCCTTCGCGAACCACCCGGCCCTTGCCGATCTCCAGCCGCTCCGGAACCTGCGGCAAGGGCACGCCGACGCCGTTGCCGCGCGGATAGCGGACCGCGATCGGCCCGCTGTCGTGCACCGCCATCGTGTGCACCATGTTGACGAGTTCCGCCTCGTCCGCCGCAGCCATCACCACGAAGTTGGGCAGCGTGCAAAGATATGCGA
This sequence comes from uncultured Allosphingosinicella sp., assembly GCA_934539295.1. Lineage (GTDB taxonomy): Bacteria > Pseudomonadota > Alphaproteobacteria > Sphingomonadales > Sphingomonadaceae > Allosphingosinicella. The sequence continues at coordinate 27,480 of CAKTCN010000015.1, read as the reverse complement.
CGTCGAAGCTGCCGGCATGCGTCGCGCCATCGGCACCGACCAGGCCCGCGCGGTCCATGCCGAAGCGCACCGGGAGGTTCTGGATCGCCACGTCGTGCACGACCTGATCGTAGGCGCGCTGCAGGAAGGTCGAATAGATCGCCACGAACGGTCGATGCCCCTGCGCCGCCAGGCCCGCCGCGAAGGTGACGGCATGCTGTTCGGCGATGCCCACGTCGAAGGTGCGGTCGGGGAACAGTTCCTGGAACTTGTCGAGGCCGGTGCCGGACGGCATCGCCGCCGTGATCGCCACCACCTTTTCGTCGCGCTGCCCTTCGGCAACCAGCGCCTGCGCGAAGACGTTAGTATAGCTTGGCGGGCCAGCGGGCGCCTTGGCCTGCGCGCCGGTGATCACGTCGAACTTCTGCACGCCATGATATTTGTCGGCCGCGGCCTCGGCCGGGGCATAGCCCTTGCCCTTCTTGGTCACGACATGGACCAGCATCGGCCCTTCCTCGGCATCGCGCACATTTTCGAGGATATCGACCAGCGCCTCGACATTATGCCCGTCCACCGGGCCGACATAATAGAAGCCGAGTTCCTCGAAGAGCGTGCCGCCGGTCACCATGCCGCGCGAATATTCCTCGGCCTTGCGCGCTGCGCGGTGCAGCGGACCGGGGAGGCGCCGCGCGACCTTGCGCGCGAGGTCGCGGACGGTGAGGTACTTGCCCGACGACACCAGCCGCGCCAGATAATGCGACAGGCCCCCTACCGGCGGCGCGATCGACATGTCGTTGTCGTTGAGGATCACCACCAGCCGGTTGCCCGCGGCCTCCGCATTGTTCATCGCCTCATAGGCCATGCCCGCGCTCATCGCACCGTCGCCGATCACGGCGATGCCCTTGCCCGGCGTGCCCGCCAGCTTGTGGGCGATCGCGAAACCCAGAGCGGCGGAAATGGACGTGGAGCTGTGCGCCGCACCGAACGGGTCGAACTCGCTCTCGCTCCGCTTAGTGAAGCCCGACAAGCCGCCGCCCTGCCGCAAGGTGCGGATGCGGTCGCGGCGCCCGGTCACGATCTTGTGCGGGTAGCATTGATGGCCGACGTCCCAGACCAGCCGGTCGTCGGGCGTGTTGAACACATAATGGAGCGCGACGGTCAGCTCGACCACGCCGAGTCCGGACCCCAGATGCCCGCCGGTGGTCCCCACGGCCGAGATCGTCTCGGCACGAAGTTCGTCGGAAAGCTGGCGAAGCTGATCGCGGTGGAGCTTCCTCAGATCCTCCGGCACCGTGACGGTGTCGAGGAGAGGCGTGTCGGGACGTTCACTCATCCCATGCTCTTAGCTCAACCGGATGGCGGGGGGAACGCCTGTCGTGCGGGCGTGCGTCAGCCGCAATCGCCGCAGCGGCCCCGTACCTCGATCACCGGCCGCTCCGGCGCGAAGCCCGCTTTCTCGGCCGCCGCCCGGACACCGCCCGACAAGGTGTCGTTGTCGATGTGCGTGGTCTGCCCGCAATTGTCGCAGATCAGGAAGATGCAGTCGTGCAGGCAGCCGGGATGATCGTTCGCCACATAGGCGTTGGCGCTCTCCACTCGCCGCGCCAAGTTCGCGCCCACGAACAGGTCGAGGATGCGGTAGACGCTGTTGGCGGCGACACGGCGCCCCTCGTCCTTCGACACCTTCTCGGCGATGTCATAGGCCGACGCCGGCTTGTCGAAGCTGGCGAGCGCGTCGAACACGGCGGCGCGCATCTGCGTCCACTGCTCGCCGGAGCCCTCCATCGCGGACTTGGCGGCGACGGCGAGCGACTCGCCTGCGTGACTGTGGTGAACATGCGCCATGGGAGGAAAATAGGAGCGCGGAGGCGCCGGAGCAAGTGAGCGCCCGATCAGCGCAACTTGGAAACCGCCCGCGTGTTGAGATCGTGACCGAGCGCCAGGAACGACACGCCGATGACCGTATAGACGATCTCCATGCCTCCATGCGGCAACGTCAGCGTCCCGGCCATCACGCCCAGGCCCAACCCGCCGACCGCGGCCGGCATCATGAAGCCATGTTCAAAGATCCCGCGCCCCAGCGACACGACGCCGAGCCCCGTGGCCAGCACCAGCCCGACCTCATGGAAATGCGGGTCGAGCAGCACGCCGCCGACCGACGCCAGCGCAGCCAGGAAAACCGCGCTTGCCAGGCAATGGACGAGGCAGAGCCCCGACAGGGCCATGCCCAGCCGGTCCAGCCATCCTGCCCTCGCGTAAGTCGCCAGCATCCTCGGTCCATATCCTCGTTGACGCCCTGTATAGGCCTGTGCACGATGAGTTACAATATATCATGGGACAATTTGTTGCATTGCGCCCGCCCTCCGCAGCGCTTTATTCGCAGCCATGGCTTCGACTTCCTCAACGGCCCGCATGCGGCCGAACGCGATCGCGAACTGGCTCCTCGCCGTTGCCGGCCTCGTCTTCCTGATGGTGGTGGTAGGCGGCATCACGCGCCTTACCGAATCCGGCCTGTCGATCACGCGGTGGGAGCCGGTCAGCGGCACCCTGCCCCCCTTGAACGACGCGGCGTGGCAGCGCGCCTTCGACCTCTACAAGGACAGCCCGCAATATCGCGAGATCAACAGCGGCATGACGCTGGCGCAGTTCAAGGACATTTTCTTCTGGGAATATGTCCACCGCCTGCTCGGCCGCTTCATCGGCCTCGCCTTCGCACTGCCCCTGCTGTGGTTCTGGATAAGGAAGCAGGTGCCCAGGGGTTACGGACCGCGCCTCGTCGCCCTGCTCGCATTGGGCGGCCTGCAGGGCGCGATCGGCTGGTGGATGGTCGCGTCCGGCCTGATCGATCGTCCGGACGTCAGCCACATCCGTCTTGCCGTTCACCTGCTGACCGCACTGCTCATCCTCGGAGGGCTGGTCTGGACCGCGCTGGACCTCAAACTCCTCGCACGTAATTCAGCCGCACGCCCGGTGAGAATGCCCACGGCGGGCATCTGGACGCTTTCGGTGCTCGCGCTCCAGCTCCTGTTCGGCGCCTATGTCGCGGGCCTCGATGCCGGCTATGCCTTCAACACCTGGCCGCTGATGGGCGACGAACTGTTCCCAGGCGCGACTCCGATGCTGGAGCCGTTCCTGCGCAACTTCGTCGACAACCCCATCGTGGTGCAATTCGTCCACCGCTGGCTTGCCTTTGCGGTCGCGCTCGCCGTTTTCCTGCTCGCCCGTCGCACGTCCGCCGCGGGTCACAAGGGCGCCGCGCATGCCGCGCTCACCTCGGTCGGCGTGCAGATCCTGCTCGGCATCGCCACCATCCTGACCGGCGTCGAATTGTGGATCGGCGTCGCGCACCAGGGCATGGCAGCGCTGCTGCTAGGCGCGATCGTGCTGGCCGCGCACCGGCTCGGGGCGGCGCGGAGGTGACGGGCATCGTCACGATCTACGCGACCTTTCCGAGCGCCGAGGAGGCACAGCGGATCGCGCGGACGATGGTCGAGGAAAGGCTGGCGGCCTGTGCGAACGTGCTGGCCGGATGCCGGTCGATCTACCGCTGGGAAGGCGCGGTCGAGGAGGCAGAGGAAGTCGCCGCCTTGTTCAAGACGCGTGCGGAGCAGGCACAGCACCTGATCGCGCGCATTGCGGCGCTGCACAGCTATGAAGTGCCGGCGATCACCGTGTGGCCGATTGGGGATGCGCTGCCGGCTTATGCGGAGTGGGTGAAGGCGGAAAGCTGAAGCTCCTCCCCCTCGTGGGGAGGATGAACAGGTACATTGCGGCCTGTTCATCGGTGGGGGCGCGAGCGCGTCTGCGCTCGCATGAATATCCAAACTCAGGATTCTCTCAGCCGCGGACGCGGCTGAGCCCCTCACCCAACCCTCTCCCACAAGGGGAGAGGGTCGTTACCTTACTCGCTGTCGTCACCGCTTCCCGGCTCCGCCATCTGGCGATGCCGCTCCGCCAGCAAGCTCGGCGGCAGCACGTGCGCGGCCAGCACCTGCGCCTTGTTCTTCAACCCGCTGACGATATACGCGTCGCCGTCCTGCAGCGCCTTCCACCCGTCCTGCGCCACCTTGGCGGGATCGGCCTTCTTGGGATCGGTGCCGACCTGCGTGTCCAGCATGTCCGCACGCTCGAAGAATTCGGTGTCCGTCGGGCCCGGCAACAGGTTGGTGACGGTCACGCCCGTATCCTTCAATTCAGTGCGCAGCGCCTCGGCGAAATTGTCTATGAACGCCTTGGTGCCGTTATACACGGCCTGGTAGGTGCCGGGCATGAAGCCGGCGATTGACCCGGTGAACAGGATCTTGCCCTCACCGCGCGTCGCCATCGCCTGGCCCACCTGCTGGACCAGCAGCAGGGTGCCGACGATGTTGGTGTCCACCACGCGCCGCCAGTCGGCCGGGCTTTGCTCAAGGAATCCCTTGCCGAGCCCGCGCCCGGCATTGGCGACGAGCACGTCGACATTGCGCCCGCCGGTCGCCGCCAGCAGTTGCGCCACGCCCTGCTCGGTCGACAGGTCGGCCTCCACCGACTTCACGTCCACGCCGTGCTGACGAAAGTCGGCCGCCGATGCGTCGATCAGCGGCTCGTCGGCCACGACCAGCAGGTCGTAGCCGTCCTTGGCCGCCAGATGGGCAAGCTCGAACCCGATGCCGGTCGATGCGCCGGTGATGATGGCGAATTTGTCTGCCATGTCTTGTCTCCTCTCCAGAGTGCTCCTGCGAAGGCAGGCGCCCAATTCTGGCTCAGCATGGGCCCCTGCTTTCGCAGGAGCACGCATGCGCTGGCTTCAGGCGAACGCCTTCACCCCCGTCATGCCGGGCTTCAGCACGATCTTGGTGTATTCGTTCTGCTCGTCATGCCAGTGGCGGTACATTTCCGGCCCTTCCTCCAGGCCGGCATGGTGGGAGATCAGCCAAGTCGTATCGACCTTCCCTTCCGCGATCAGGTCGAGCAGCTGCTTGGTATATCTCTGGACATGGGTCTGGCCGGTCTTGATGGTCAGGCCCTTCTCCATCAGCGCGCCGATCGGGAACTTGTCCGCCATGCCGCCATAGACGCCGGGGATGGACAGCCGCCCGCCCTTGCGCGTCGCCAGGATCGCCTGGCGCAAGGCCGATGGGCGATCGGTGCCGAGGAAGGTATGCGCCTTCACCGTGTCGACCAGGTTGTCGATGGCAAGGCCGTGGCTTTCCATGCCGACCGCGTCGATCACCGCATCGGGGCCGATCCCGCCCGTCATCTCGAACAGGGCCTCGCGCACGTTGGTTTCGCGGAAGTTGATCACCTCCGCGCCCATCTGCTTGGCGAGCTCCAGCCGGCGCGGATAATGGTCGATACAGATTACGCGGTGCGCGCCCATGATCACCGCCGATTGCACCGCGAACAGGCCGACCGGCCCGGCACCGAACACGGCCACCGTGTCGCCCGGCTCGATCTGCGCATTCTCCGCCGCCATCCAGCCGGTGGGCAGGATGTCCGACAGGAACAGCACCTTGTCGTCGTCGAACCCGTCCGGGATCACGATCGGGCCGACGTCCGAATAAGGAATGCGGACATATTCCGCCTGTCCGCCCGCATAGCCGCCGGTGAGGTGCGCATAGCCGAACGCACCGCCCATCGGATAGCCGTAGAGCGTCTCGGACATGTCGGAGGTGGTCGCCGGATTCGAATTGTCGCAGGCGGAGAATTGCTGCTTCTCGCAGAAGAAGCAGCTGCCGCACGAAACGGTGAACGGCACCACCACGCGCTGGCCCTTCTGCAGCGTGGACTTCGGGCCAACCTCGACCACCTCGCCCATGAATTCGTGGCCCAATATGTCGCCGGCCCGCATGGTTGGGATGTAGCCGTCGTAAAGGTGGAGGTCCGAACCGCAGATGGCGGTGGAGGTCACCTTGATGATGGCGTCGCGGGGATTGACGATCTCGGGATCGGGAACGGTATCGACCTGAACCTTGTGGCGGCCCTGCCAGGTAACTGCGCGCATATGTTCTGCTCCTAGTCTTCCGTCATTGCGAGGAGCCGCAGGCGACGCGGGAATCCAGAAGGCCTGGATTGCTTCGCTGCGCTCGCAATGACGGAGCGGGGTTCATCAAAGATACTGCTCGGTCGGGTCTTCGGACTTGCGGCCCGACGGAGATGCGCTGGTCGTGACCTCGCCGGTCTCCAGATATTGCTTGAGCCGCCTGAGGTCGCGGCGGACCTGGACGTTCGGCTCCTTCTGCAGGAACTTGGCGATCCATTCGCCGATTACGCCGCCCGGCGGATCATAGGCGATGGTCGCGCGCACGATCGTGCCGCGGCCCGGCGCCGCGTCCAGGAACTCGACCCGGCCGCTATTGTCGACGTCCGCGCCTTCGGCCGACTTCCAGGCGATCAGTCGCCCGGGCTGGTCCTCGGTCACGACCGCGTCCCACTCGACCGTCTTGCCGGCGGGCGCCTTCACCACCCAGTGGGCGGTGTCGTCGCCCTTCATGGAAATGCTTTCGACATTGTCCATGACGGCGGTGAGGTTGGGAAAGTGCCGGTAGAAGGCGTAGACCTCCTCACGCGGACGGTTGATGGTCACGGTGCGCGCGGCGATCGTGTCCATGTCGCCCTCGGCCTCTGCGCTGAGCTTGTCACTGTCACGCGCGGTCGATGCCGGCGCGTCGTCTTGATGGACGGTCATTTAGGTGCCTCTCCGTCGCTTAAGGTTCGACGGCCAAGCGCGTGGGCGCGGAGGCGGTTCCTCACTCTAACGCAAGTTGGTGCGAGCGAGGGATGAGCGGAGTCAGAACTGCTTCAGGGCCTTACTCCCTCTCCCCAGCGGGGAGAGGGCTGGGGTGAGGGGGTACTGAGTCTGCAAACAATCTCTTAAGCCGAACCCCCTCACCCAACCCTCTCCCCCAAGGGAGAGGGCTAAATCGCCTCGTAGTCCAGCCCGATATCCGCGGCCGGTGCCGACTGGGTAAGCCGTCCCACCGACACATAGGTCACGCCCGTCTCCGCAATCGCGCGGATCGTGTCGAGCCGCACCCCGCCCGACGCCTCGGTCGGCACCCGCCCGGCCACCAGCGCCACCGCCTCACGCAATACCGGCGGCGGCATGTTGTCGAGCAGCAGCCGCTCCGCGCCCGCGTCCAGCGCCGGTTCGATCTGGTCGATCCGGTCGACCTCGACCTGCACCTGCAGCCCCGCGCCATAGGCCTTGGCCGCGCGCACCGCCTCGGCCACGCCGCCGCACACGGCGACATGATTGTCCTTGATCAGCACCCCGTCATCCAGCCGCATGCGATGATTGTGCGCCCCGCCCATCCGGCTCGCATATTTGGCCAGCGCCCTCAGCCCCGGAACCGTCTTGCGCGTATCGAGCAGCACGCAGCCCGTGCCGTCGATCGCATCCACATAGGTCCGCGTCATGGTCGCGATGCCGGTCAGATGCTGCAGCGTGTTGAGCGCCGACCGCTCCGCGCTCAGCATCCGCCGCGCGTTACCGATCAGCCGCATCAGCACGCTGCCCGCGCCCACGCGATCCCCATCGGCCGCGCACAATTCGACCTCTACATCAGGGTCCATTGCCCGGAAGAAAGCCGCAGCGATCGCCAGTCCGGCCACCACCACGTCGTCCCGGCTCGCCATCACGGCCCGCAACGTCGCCTCCGCGGGGACGGTCGCGGCCGAGGTCACGTCCCCTCCCTCCCCCAGATCCACCGCCAGCACCCTCGCCACCACGTCCGCGAGATCGAACCCGGGCAGGGAGAAATCCGCAACATCATGCCGGCCGATCATCAGGAACCTCGCTTACCATCTCGCTCGAAGCGCCCACTCACAGGCGCAGGCCCAGTCGCGCAAGCCTTATCTGCACGCGTGGCGCCCCAGCCACAGGCGCACGACCAATGCCCCTCGTCTATAGAATGGCAAAGCAATCGAACTTCCCGGCCCTTGACACCCCTCGGGTCGGCCAGACACCTTCCGGCTTTGAACCGCAACATGATCGGCAAAGGCCGGCACCGCGGAACACGCAGGTCACGAGGGATGCGCGAGAGGCTCGTGGGTCCACGAGTATAAGAACAATAGGGGGTTATTATGACAGTTCGGCATCGCGTTCTGCGCCTAGGGGCGCTCGGCACCTTCACCAGCCTTGCGGCCCTTGCGCTTGCCGGCACGGCGTCGGCCCAGACGGCCGAGGTCGAGCAGACCCCCACCCGCAACACCGCCACCGCGCAGATCACCGAGCCGGCCGGCACGCCCGACGCGGACGCCGACATCGTCATCACCGGCACCCGCATCGTGCGCAGCGGCTTTGAATCGCCGACGCCGCTCACCATCATCTCGGAAGACGAGATCGAGAATTCGTCGCCGACCAACAACATCGCCGATTTCGTCAACCAGCTTCCGGCCCTCGCCGGCTCCACCCGCCCGGCCAATTCGCGCCTCAACCTGTCCAGCGGTCAGGCGGGCATCAACGCGCTCAACCTGCGCAATCTCGGTGAAAACCGCACGCTCGTCCTGATCGACGGTCGCCGCTCGGTCGGCTCCACCATCACGGGCCTGGTCGATGTCAACACGATCCCGCAGTCGCTGGTGAAGAGCGTGGAGATCGTCACGGGCGGCGCATCGGCCGCCTATGGCTCCGACGCGGTCGCCGGCGTCGTCAACTTCGTGCTCGACAAGAAATACCAGGGTATCAAGGTGGAGGCCGACACCGGCATCACCACCTATGGCGACGGCTTCAACTATTCGATCAACGTCGCGGGCGGCACCTCCTTCGCCGGCGGCCGCGGCCATGTGGTCCTCAGCGGCGAAGTCGCTCACAAGGACGGCATCTTCGAGGTCGACCGCGACTGGAACGCCACCGGCTACGTCCGCATCCAGGACCCGAACTGGGTTGCGAACAGCAGCACGACGCCGCGCTATCTGATCCGCCGCCAGGTCGGTGCAGCCAACTCGACGCCCGGCAGCCTCATTCTTGTTTCGGCCGGCGGCACGGCGAACCGGCTGCGCGGCATCTATTTCGGCGCGGGCGGACAGGTTCTGCAATATCAATATGGAGCGCTCACCTACCCGTCGGCGACCGGCGCTTCGCCCCCGACGCTCACACAAGGCGGTAGCTGGCAGGTCAACGATTCCGGGCGCCGCATCGGCCTCGACCCCAAAGACGATCGCTACGGTGTGTACGGCCGTGCCAGTTTCGACATCGGCAGCGGCGTAGAGCTGTTCACAGAGGCTTCCTACAACCGGCAGAAGATCCTGTTCAATGCGGGTCCAAACCTCGCATCTTCCACCAGCTTCAGCGCTGCCAATATCGGCGCAGGCGCCGGCGGGGCCAGCACGCTGGCACCTGACAACGCTTACCTCATCCAAGCGCTCGGTGCCGCTCGCCTCACCGGCATCACCGGCGTCACTATTGGCACCACGGCCGCAGACCTGCCGTTCCGCGGTGTGGCGAACGAACGCGAGGTGCAACGCTACGTCATCGGTGCGGAAGGCCAGTTCGGCGCGTTTGGCAACGAGGCGCGCTGGAACGTCTATGGCCAATATGGCCGTGCCGAACTGCATGAAGAACTCACGAACATCATGCATGTGCAGCGTACCGCCAATGCCGTCGATGCGGTCTTCGCGCCCGCAGGCAATCCGGGCGGCTACGCGGCAGGCTCGATCCAGTGCCGCATCAACGTCGATGCCAACACCGCCAACAACGATCCCAACTGCCGCCCGCTGAACCGCCTCGGCATCGGTGTCGCCGATCCTGCCGCCGTGGCCTATATCCTCGGCAATCCGTATCGTGACGAGGTCGCGGAACAGACGGTTTTTGGCGCCAATCTGTCCTTCACGCCTTTTTCCACCTGGGAAGGCGATGTCAGCATCGCCGTCGGCGGCGAGTATCGCGAGGAAGAGATCAGCGGCTTCGTTCCAGCCGAATTCCAGCCGACCGTCGTCTCGAACCCGACCGGAGGGCTGACGACACTCAGCACCTGGTCGGTGGGCAACTACCTGCCTACCAACGGCAAGTATAACGTGAAGGAAGCTTATCTCGAGGCTCTGATCCCGCTGGGCTTCGGTCTCGATTTCAACGGTGCCGTCCGGGCGACCGATTATTCGACCTCGGGCTATGTCACGACCTGGAAGGCCGGGGCGACGTGGCGGCCGATCGACGACATCCTGCTGCGCGTCACGCGCTCACGCGATATCCGTGCGCCAAACCTCAACGAACTCTATCAGGCCGGATCGTCGAACACCGACGCAATTTCCAACCCCTTCGGCGCAGGCAGCGGGCCGAACGGTGGCACTTACGGCGCCAGCATCAGCTATTCGGCGCTTGCCTTGGGCAATCCGAACCTGCGTCCCGAAAAGGCCAACTCCTGGAACATCGGCGGCGTACTGTCGCCGCGCTTTCTGCCCGGGTTCAACGTCTCGGCAGACTATTTCCGCATCGACATGGATGATGCCATCGACTCGCTCGGCGCCCAGGACATCGTCAACCGCTGCTTCGAAGGGTTGGCGGAATATTGCGAAACCATCACGCAGGATCCGAATAGCCCGACCCGCATCCTGATCCGCAACCAGCCGTTCAACTTCGCGCGCAGGTTGGTCCGCGGCGTCGATTTCGACGCGTCCTACCGTCTGCCGGTCAGCGACGTCTTCGCAAGTGCCGAGGGGAGCTTCACTCTGCGCGGCGTGGCGACCCGTTATATCGAGAACGTGAACGACACGGGCATTCCCAACGTCTTGCCGGTCAATACGGTTGGCGCGAATGGCGGGCAGTATAGCACGCCCAAGTGGATCTTCCGCGTTTCGGCCGGCTACGACACGCCGACCTTCTCGATCACGGCGGTGGGACGTGGCGTAAGCTCGGGCAAGTACCTTGCCAATGCCATCGAATGTGTGACCGGCTGTCCGACCACGACGACCACATCGCAGTTCCAGACGTATGACGAGAACCGCGTGTCAGGTACTTTCTACACGGACCTCAACTTGACCCAGAAGTTCAACGTCAACGGCGAAGGCCGCGGCGAATTCTTCTTCAACATCACCAACCTGTTCGACAAGTCTCCCTTGCTGCTGCCGGAAACGGGTCTGGCAGCCAACTCGACGTTCAGCGACTTGCTCGGACGCTCGTTCCGCGTCGGCATCCGCGTACGGACAAATTGACTTGGCTTGAACGAATGTCGGAGGGGGGCAGCGGCCGGGTCGCTGCTCCCCCTCTTCTTTGCCAATGAAGGACCTCCCACTCGCATCCGAGCGCCTGGAGCCACCCGCCCTGCCTCCCGGCTCCGGCCGCATGGCGCTCTACGTCATGCTCGGCTTTTCCGCGGGCCTGCCTTTCTACATGTTCTCCACCATCCTCGCGCTGCGGCTGCAGGCGCATGGGGTGGCGCTGGCGGTGATCGGCTTCTTCGCGTGGGTTCAATTGCTTCCCACCTTCAAATTTCTGTGGGCGCCCCTGCTCGACCGCTACAACGTCCCGGGTTTCGGCCGTTTCTGGGGCAAGCGGCGCGGCTGGATCATGCTGTCGCAGCTCGGCATCTTCGCGTCGCTGGTCGCCATGGCGCTGACCGCGTCCGACGACGACCTCGCCATCACTGCCCTGTTCGCCGTCCTGCTCGCCTTCTGGACGACCACGCTGGAGGTCGCGGCCGATGCCTGGCGGATCGAGCTTGCACCGACACAGGAGGAACAGGGACCAATCGCCGCCGCAAACCTTTGGGGCTATCGTTCGGCCATGGTTGCGGCGGGCAGCGGCGCGCTGATCATCGCCGACCAACCGGGCTGGGGCTGGAGCGGCGCGTATCTTGCCGTGGCCCTGGTCTCCATCCTCCCCTTCCCCGTGCTCGCCGCCATGCGCCCCGGTCCCGGTCATGACGCCGGCAGGATCGCGGCGCTGATCGCCGGCATCGCTTCGGCCGCGATCATCCTTGCCGGGTGCATCGCCGTCACCGCTCTTGCCGGCTGGGCGATCCTTTCCACCGCATCGGGCATGGGCATCGATGCGGGCACCAACGTGACGCCGTGGGTGCTCGGCATCGCCATGCTTCCATTTCTCGCCATGGCCGCCGCCATTCCGCGCATCCGGCGCATGGGCACGGACCATCCCGCCCGGCAATCGGCTGCGATCGGCCCCTATGTGGACTTCTTCTGGCGCTATTCCGCGGCGGCGCTGGTGCTGCTCGCCTTTGTCTCGGTCTACCGGATGGGCGACGTGCTCGCGCTCAACCTGTCCAAGCCGATGATCAAGGGCCTCGGCTATTCCCTGACCGAAATCGGTCGTGCCGACAGCTTCGTCGCGCTCGGCGCCAGCATCGTCGGCGTAGGCCTCGGCGGCTGGATGGCCGCGCGCTGGCGGCAGGGTTGGGCACTCACCGTCGGCGCCATCTTCGCTGCCATCGGCAATTTCGGCTTTGTCTGGCTCGCCCACCAGGATCCGAGCGAGTTCAACCTCTACTTCGCCACTGCCGCCGACCAGTTCGGCAACGGCATGGCGGGCACCGTGTTCGTGGTCTACCTCTCGCTGCTGGTGAACCCGCGCTATCCCGGTGCGCAATATGCCTTCCTCTCCGGCTTCGCCTTTCTCCTGCCCCGTCTGCTGTCCGGGGCCGGCGGCACGGTGGTCGAGCGGCTGGACGCGGCCGGCCATAATGGCTTCGACCTCTTCTTCCTCGGCTCCGGCGTGATCAGCCTCGCCGCCATCCTCTTCCTTCCGATCCTCGCGCGCATCCATCCGCGCCGGGACGATTTGGCATGATCGAACAGGCCTTCGCCCCCGCCGCGGCCCACGTCGCCGACGGCCACCTGCCGGGTGCAGCGCTCGGCATCGTCGCCGCCGACGGCCGCCGCTGGACGACCCATGCGGGAATGGCAGCTTTGGTGCCGCAGCCGGAGCCACTCACCGCCGACCACTGGTTCGATCTCGCCTCGGTTTCCAAGGTCGTGGCGACGACCCACATGGTCCTGACTTTGGCCGATCAGGGGCGGATCGACCTCGACGCCCCGCTCACCACCGCCATTCCGGACCTGCGCCAATATGACGTGGACGGCGCGGCCGAACGCCGCCTCACCTTCCGCGATTGCCTCGCTCACCGCACCTTCCTGCCCGCGGTTGAACCGATCTACACCTATGGCGACGATCCCCAGCGCCTGCGCGCCTTCGTGCTCCAGCGCGAATGGCGGCGCGGGCCGCCTGTCTATTCCGACATCAACTTCATCCTGCTCGGTATCGCGGTCGAGCGCGTGACAGGCGCGCCGCTATCCGCGTGGCCGCTCGGCCCCGGCCTGTCCTTCGGCCCGCCACCTGGTCCGGCCGTCGCGACGGAGGCCTGCACCTGGCGCGGCCGCGTGCTGAAGGGCGAAGTGCATGACGAGAACGCCTCGGCACTCGGCGGCGCACCGGGCCATGCCGGCCTGTTCGGCACGCTCGCGGGGGTGCTCGATTTCGCGCAGGGTCTGCTCGACGGCAGCGGCGCCTCGCCCTTCATCCTCGACGCGATCCGAACGCCGCAGCACGAACATCGCACCTGCGGCTGGGAACGTCGCTTCCCCGGCTGGCCGGGCGGCGACGGCTGCTCGGCATCCACTATCGGCCACACCGGCTTCACCGGCACGGGCCTGTGGATCGACTGGGACCGCGGGCTCGCCTGGACCCTGCTGACCAACCGCATCCATCCCACACGCCACCGCGACAGCGGCATCTTCGCCTTGAGGCCGCAAACCGGCGATGCGGTCATCGCTGCCTGGGATGCGATGCGGTAGGGAGAAATCATTTTCCTACAGGCGGCAAGCTGTGAGACACCCTCCCAGGCTCTTTCTCACCTCCGACCTGTTAATCGACTTACTCGATCAATCCACCCTTCATTGATCGAGCGGATTTTCCCCGCAGCATGACTTTTGTGACCTTTGGCCTCAATGGGCCTCTGCAATCAGGGTCAGCGCCGCATCCATCACCGCCGTCGCGCTGCCGCCCTCCGGCACGTCGTTGGCGAAGAAGGCGAAGGTCAGCGTCTGCCCGCTCTTCGCTGTCATCCACCCGGACAGCGCATTGGTGGCGTTGATCGTCCCCGTCTTGGCATGCACCTTGCCGGTCAGCGGCCCGTCCTTGAACCGGTTCTTCAGCGTCCCGTCGCTCCCGCCCACCGGCAGGCTCGCCCGATAGGCCGCGCCCCAGGGCTGCCGCTCGACCCAGCGCAGGAAGGTCGTCATCCCGGTCGGGCTCACCCGGTTGTAAGTCGACATGCCCGATCCGTCGGAAAAATCGTAGGCGGTGCGCGGCACCCCCGCCTCGCTCAGCATCGCCTGCACGGCCTGCTGCCCATCCGCTATCGATCCGGTGCCGGACACCCGGCCGATCCGGCGCAGCAGCAATTCTGCATGCATGTTCTGGCTGACCTTGTTGATCTCGGCGATATCGCTGCCCAGCGGCGGCGGGATCAGGCGGGCGATCCACTTGTCCTGCACCGGCCGCATCGCCGGCGCTGCACCCCGGCCCACGGGATCGTCGGCGGGGCCGAGCGGGCGGTGGCGCACCTCGACATCGCCCGTCACGCGCACCCCGCGCGCTTCGAGCAACTGCTTCATACGGGTGGCCGCATAATGGGCCGGGTCGTCGATCCCAGCTCGGATCACCTGCGGCTCCGCCCCTGCCACGATCGTGCCGCGCAGCCGCAGCACGTCGCTGCCCGGCATGCGGTCATAACCGATGCTCGTCACGCCGCTCGCCACCGTGCGCACGCGATTGTCGATGCGGTAGTAAGACGGCCCGACCAGGGCATCGGCACCCACGGCCCCCGGCGACACCATCACCACCGCCTCATTATTGTCGAGGCTCAGCGCCGATATGCCGGTGCCCGACCGCGTCTCGATATTGTTCCAGCTCATCCCTGGGCTCCACCGTTCGTCGGGGAACAGGCTGTCGTCGCCTGTCACGTGGCGCACCGATCTGGTCTTGGCCGCAACCGCATCGGCCAGCGAAGCGAGGCAGTTCTCCACGCAATCGGCCGCGCTCGACAGCCGCGCATCGCCATTGCCGATCAGGACCACATCCTTGCCGTCGATCCGGACCGCCGCCCCGCCCCATGCGTCCGGCTCCTCCATCCCATCGAAGGCGAGGTATGCCGCCGCCGTGGTGAACATCTTGGTATTGGACGCGGGGATGAACCGCTGCTCGGAATTGACCGACACCAGCCTGCGCCCCTCCGCATCCAGCACCACCAGTCCGAAGCGCGTGCCGGGCTTCGCTTCGGCAAGCTTCGCCTCTACCTGCGCCTGCAGGTTCGGCTGTGCGGCCGCCGGCGTGGCGGCGGTCAAGGCAAGGGCGGCGATGGCGTGAAGGCTGGTGCGCATGTCCGAAGCCTAGAGCCTTTGCGGCTCCGATCAATCGTTCCGGCATCATTCAGAGCGTTGCCGCCCCCATAACCGCCACGCATGAAAAGCTTGCCGCGGCGCACCACCGACGCAAAGGTGCCGCCATGGAATGGCTCCCCACTGTTCGCCTGGCGATTGCCGCCTTCCTCATCATCGCCCCGGCGTCGACCATCTCCGCCCCGCGCGATCCACTTGCCGAGGCACTGGCGCTGCCGGTCGCCAGCAACCTGGTCGGCGCCCGGCAGGCGGAACGCTTCGCCTGGGTCGAGAACAAGGCCGGCGTGCGCAACATCTGGACCGCGGTGCCGGGCCAGCCGGCGCGGCAGCTCACCGGCTTCACGCAGGATGACGGCACCCAGGTCTACGATCTGGCACTCAGCCCGGACGGCGCCCGCCTGCTGTTCGTGCGCGGCGGCGATGGCGAGTTCCCCGACGACGCCATCCCCAATCCAGCGCTGTCGACCGAAGCGCCGCGGCAGCAGGTGTTTGCCATCGACACCGCCGGCGGCCAGCCGCGTGCGCTGGGCGACGGCCACAGTCCAATCTTCTCCACCACAGGCGCGAAGGTCGCCTTTACGCGCCGCGGCGAGATCTGGGTGGCGGATGCCGGCGCCGAGCCTCGCAAGATCGCCACCGTGCGCGGGGAGGTGCGGCGGCTGCAATGGTCCCCGGACGAGCAGCGCCTGCTCTTCATGGAAGATCGCGGCAGCCATGCCTACGTCGCCCTGCTTCCGGTCGCCGGAGACACGGTCACCTATCTGGACCCCAATCTCGGCTATTCGGTCGAACCGACCTTCTCGCCCGACGGCGCGCAGGTCGCCTTCATCCGCTACATCGACCCACCGCCGGGCGCAGCGGCCGATGGCGGTCCCTATTGGTCCATCCGCGTCGCCGACGTCGCAACCGGCCGTGGCCGCCAGCTCTGGGCCGCACCCAAGGGTGCCGGCGCCCGCTATGGCGGTACGCGCAGCCGCAACCTCTTCTGGAGCGCGGACGGCAAGCTCGTCTTCCCGTGGGAACGTAGCGGCTGGCTCAACTTCTACACGCTCGACGCCCGGCGCGGCGGCGAACCCAGGGCACTGACACCCGGTGCGTTCGAGGTCGAGACGCTGCTCCTGTCCCCCGACGGACGATCCGCCACCTATGCCGCCAATGCGGGCGATATCGACCGACGCCACATCTGGCGCGTGCCAATCAGCGGCGGTGCCCCGGTCCGCGTGACGGGTGGCGACGGCATCGAGAACTACCCGACCTTCGCCGCGAGGCAACTGGCCGTGATCGCCAGCGATTACCGGCACCCCGCGCACCCTGTCCTCGCCGGGCGCAATCTTCAGCCGCTCGGCACGCGTGTCGCAGCGGCGGGCTTCCGTCCCCCGGAGCAGGTCGTGTTCAAAGCGGAGGATGGCACGGTCGTTCATGGACAGCTGTTCCGGGCGTCCGGCTCGGGCAAGCGCCCTGCGCTGGTCTACGTCCATGGCGGGCCGCGCCGGCAGATGCTGCTCGGCTTCATCCCGTCCGGCTACTATTCCAACGCCTACATCCTGAACCAGCAACTCGCCGCGTCGGGCTACAACGTCCTGTCGGTCAATTATCGCAGCGGCACGGGATACGGCCAGGCGTTCCGCGACGCACCAGGCACTGCGCGCGACGGCGCCGCCGAATATCGCGACATCGCAGCCGCCGGCCGTTGGCTGGCGGCGCGCGACGACGTGGATCCCGACCGGATCGGCATCTGGGGCGGAAGCTGGGGGGGTTACCTGACGGCGCTCGCACTGGCGCGGGACAGCGACCTGTTCGCCGCCGGCGTCGACTTCCACGGTGTTCACAGCCTGCTTCGCGCCGTACCGAACAGCCTGTCGCCTTCGCAGCAGGAGACGGCGCGCGGCCTGCAATGGGGAGCCTCCCCGATCGAGCAAATGGACCGTTGGAGATCGCCGGTGCTGCTCATCCACGGCGATGACGATCTCAACGTCGACTTCTCGCAGTCCCTCCTGATCGCGCGGGAACTGGCCGCGCGCGGCATACCCTATGAGGAACTTGTCTACCCGAATGAGCGGCACACCTTCATGCGGTACGACCATTGGCTGGAAAGCCTGCGCGCCACCCGGGACTTCCTCGACAAGCATCTGAAGAGCGCCCGGTGAGCCTTCTTCGCCTCCTGCTCCCGCTGCTGGCTTTCTGCCTGTGCATGGGTGCCGTCCAGCCAGGGTCGGAGACGCTGATCCGCGGCGCCCATGTGTTCGACGGCAGCGGGCGTCCCGCAAAGATCAACGACGTACTGATCCGCGACGGGCGCATCGCCTTGATCGGGCGCAAGCTTCGGCTGCCGCGCGGCGCGCGACTGGTGGAAGGCGCTGGCCATATGCTGATCCCCGGCCTGCACGACCTTCACATCCACACCAATCGGACCGCCTTCGCGGATAGGTCTGCCATGCAAGCGGCCTTCCAGCCTTATCTTCGGCACGGCGTGACGTCGGTGAACGAATATTCGGTGTCGGGCGAGATGCTGGCCGGCATACGCAGCCTGGCCGCCGTGACGCCCGCTCCGCGGCTGGAACTCGCCATCCGCATGGGCGTGCCGCATGGCCATGGCACCGAGTCCGACTGGACCAACGGCATCACGTCGCAGGTCACGACGCCGGCGGAGGCGCGCGCCGCCATGGCACGGGCGCTGCCTTACCGGCCCGACCTCATCAAGGTGTTCGCGGATGGCTGGCGCTACGGCCGCGATGCCGATCGGCCGAGCATGGACCTGCCGACCTTGAGCGCCATCACGAGGGCGGCAAGGGAGGCGGGCGTTCCCGTCGTCACGCACACAGTCACCCTCGCAGGCGCCAAGATCGCCGCCCGCGCCCGGGTCGACGCCCTCGTGCACGGCATCGGCGACGCGCCTGTCGATGCCGAACTCATCCGCCTGATGAAGCGGGGCGGAACGGCTTATGTGCCCACATTGGCCGTATATGAGCCCAAGGCAGATAGGTCCTTCCTTCCGGCCGAATGGCGCATGCTGTCCGACGATGCCCGCGCGCAGGAAGAACGGCGGCGCGCGGAGCCTACCCAGCCGGTGCCCGAGCTCCAGGCACGCCGCTGGGCGATCATGCAGGACAATGTTCGTCGGCTGAAGGCGGCCGGCATCCCGATCGGAACCGGCACCGACACCGGCATCACCGGCGTTTATCCGGGCACGGCAGCCTTGCGCGAGATCGTGCTTCTGACCCGGTTGGGCTTCACGCCGGCCGAGGCGATCCGCGCTGCCACGGACATCAGTGCCAGGATCATGGGCAAGAACAGGCTGCAAGGCCGCATCGCGCGGGGCAAGCGGGCGGACATCGTGCTTATCCAGGGTCGTCCCGACGAGCGGATCGAAGACCTGTACGAGGTGCGGCGCGTGTGGATCGGCGGAGTCGAAAGCGCCCTCTAGGCCTGGGTGCGCGACCGGTAGACGGCTTCGTCCAATTCGCCCTCCCACTGGGCGACGGCGGTGGTGACGGTCAGGTTGGCACTCGCACTCGGCACGGTGCGAGTCATGTCGAGCAGGCGGTCGAAGGGCAGTACGAAGCCGACCACCAAAGCCGTCTGCTCCGGGGCGACGCCCACCGCCGACAGCACCGCCGCCAGCATGAACAGCGATGCCGACGGAACCGGCGCAGTGCCGAAGGCGGCGAGCGCGCCGGTCAGCAGCACCAGGGCATAGACTTCGAGCGTCAGCTGCGTGCCGAAGGCTTGGAGCGCAAACATGCTGAGCAGGCCGACATACATGGCAGTGCCGTCCTTGCCGATGCTGGCACCCAGCGGCAGCACGGTCGAGAAGACAGGCCGTGCGACGCCGAGGTTCTTCTCGGCAACGCGCATCGCCACCGGCAGGGTGGCTGAGCTTGAGGCAGTCGAAAAAGCCACGACCAGCGCATCCACGATGCCGCGGAAGAAGGGCAGCACCGGCAGCCGCGCGAGCAGTCGCAGGATGAGACTGTGCACCACAACGATCTGGATCGCGGATCCCACCACCACGGCCAGCGCGAGCCATCCCACATTGACGAACACTGCCGTGCCGTTCGCGGCGACTGCGTTGGCGATCAGCGCGAAGACCCCGAACGGCGTTGCCTCCATGACGATGCCGACGACCTTGAGCAGCACGGCCGAAGTCGATTGGAGCAGGTTGGCGAACGGCCTTCCCGGCTCACCGGCGATCACCGTGCCGACGCCGATCAGGATTGCCACGAAGATGAGGGCGAGCATGTCGCCCTTGGCCAGCGCCTCGAAGATGTTGAGCGGGACGACGCCGATCAGTTGCTGGTAGGGCGTCACCGGCTCGCCCAGCGCGTGGGGCGCGGCCGTGCCAAGCGGGGCGCCTTCGCCGGGGCGGATCAGGGTTGCCACGCCCATGCCGACCGACACGGCCACAGCCGTCGTCGCCGCGAACAGGCCGATCGTGCGGCCGCCTAGGCCGCCGAGGCGCCGCGGGTCGGCAAGCGAGGTGATGCCTGCGGCTATCGTGACGAGCACGATGGGCGCCACCAGCATGCGGATCGCCCTGACGAACAGATCGCCCATGAAGGCGACGGCCGGCGTGGCGGACGGCCATAGGAAGGCAAAGACGAGCCCGAGTGCAAGCGCACCCAGCACGCGCTTCCACAAGGGTATCGCAAACCAGCGGCGCAGCATCTTAGGAACAGGTTCCGGCGGTGAACGTGTGCGGCAGTGCGCGCCCTGCGGCGGCGCCGGTCAGTGCCCCCCGGTCCACCGCGATCACGCCGTTGACCAGCACGGCGCGGACACCAGAGGCGGTAAGCGTCGGCTGCTCGTAAGTGGCGCGTGCTGCATAAGCACCGGGATCGAACACGACGATGTCCGCAAATGCCCCATCGGCGATGCGCCCGCGATCGGCGAGGCCGAACGTGTCCGCGGTCAGCGTGGTGCTGCGCGCGATGAAGTCGCTCAGCTCCAGGACCTCGTCTTCGATCACGTACTTGGCATATTTGCGGGCAAAGCTGCCATAGACGCGCGGATGCCCGGTCGAGGCATCGGAACTGGTCATGACCCACGGCCGGCGCATGAAGGCGGCTATATCCGCCTCGCTTTGGTTGAACGAGGCTACGGCCGGATCGGCCTTGCGGATCACGGCGATGGCAGCATCGATCGGGTCCATGCCATGGGCGTCGGCGACTTGCGACAATCGATGCCCGCCAAATTCACCTTCGGTGATCAGCAAGGATTCCGCGCCGCCGCGCTTGCGCAGATTTTCCCGCATGTCGCTGTGCAAACGCTCCCGAAGCGCCGGTGTGTCGAACCGGCCCAGCATGGCTGCACGCCCACCATCCTGCGCCCAGGATGGGACCAAGGAGGCGACCAGGCTCGTGCCGGATGCGGACCAGGGATATTGATCGGCCGTCACCTTCTGCCCGGTCGCGTGTGCTGCCTCCACCTTGGCGATGATGGCGCCCCCCTGTCCCTGCACATCGACGCCCAGCGCCTTGATGTGGGAAATATGGACGGGGATCCCCGCCTTCCGCCCGATCTCCAGCGCCTCGTCGATCGCGCCGGCAAGGCCGACGGTATAGGACGATTCATCACGGATGTGGCTGTCATAGATACCGCCGCGAACGCCCGCTTCGTGAGCAAGCGCGATGACCTCGTCCGTGGTGGCGAAGCTCTGTGGCGCGTAGAACATGCCGGTGGAGAGACCGAGCGCGCCTTCGCACATGGCACCGGCGACAAGCGACCGCATCTCGCGAAGCTCGGCTTCGTTCGGCGGTCGGTCGTCGTCGCCGACAACCTGCCTGCGCACGGCGCCCAGCCCGATATAGGCGGCGTAATTGACCCCGACCGGCTTCTCCTTCGCCCGCCCGAGCACCTGCCCCACCTCGAGATCGCCGCCGCCGTCATTGCCGATGAAGGCGGTAGTGACACCCTGCATGAGAAATGCGGGTATCAGGCGGGTCTCGCGATCGTCGGACGCGAGGTCCGCGCCCATATGCGTGTGCGGATCGATGAAGCCGGGCGCCACGACCATGCCTGTCGCGTCGATGGTGCGCGCGGCACTCGTGCCTCGGGATGGTCCTGCAAAGACGATGCGGTCACCGGTGATCCCGACATCGCCAATGAAGGGTTCACCTTTACCCGGATAGATGGTGCCGCCCCGGATCAGGACATCGACCGTGCGGGTCGGGGGCGTGGCGCAGGCGGACTGCAGGGCAAGCGACGATGCTGCCAGGAACGCTGCGCCAATCTTCATACCGTTCCCCAGAAACCCCGCCGCGGCGGATGGAGGAAGCCGCCCTCATCGCGGACACCACCTTCCCGATCCTCCTTGAGCCAGATCGGGCCGTCAAGATCGACGAAGTCGGACATGCGCGCGATATGGAGTGCAGGAGCAATGGACAGCGACGAACTCACCATGCAGCCGGTCATCAGCCCAAGGCCCCGCGCCCGCGCCTCACGCGCAAGTTCGAGCGCGGCGGTCAGTCCGCCCGTCTTGTCGAGCTTGACGTTCACCACCTGGTAGCGGCGGCTGACGATATCCAGATCCTCGGCAACATGGATGGCCTCGTCGGCGCAGACCGGAACCAGCGGCTTGAAGCCCTCAAGCCACGCATCGTCATCCGCGCGCACCGGTTGCTCGAGCAGGTCGACACGCAGGTCGACGAGCAGCGGCTGGAGTTGCTCCATCAGCGACTGATCCCAGCTTTCGTTGGGATCGACGATCAGGCGCGGCTTCGGCGCCGCCTCACGCACCGCGCGAAGCCGTGCAGGCACGTCCTCGGCGTCGAGCTTGACCTTGATGAGCGGCGCGCCTGCAATGTCCTGCGCAGCCGCCGCCATCGCCTCGGGCGTGTCGATGACGATCGTGAGCGCGCTAGCGATCACGCCCGGCGCCGGCGCGCCGATCATGCTGGAAACATCGCGGCCCGACTGCCGCGCCTCGAGGTCCCACAATGCGCAGTCCACCGCATTACGCGCCGCGCCCGGCGGAAGCAGGCTGAGCAAAGTCTGGCGGCCAGCGCCTGCCTCGATCACGCCACGAACCTCCTCGATCGCAGCCAGCGTGCTTTCCGGCGTTTCGCCGTAGCGGGTATAGGGGATCGACTCGCCGCGGCCGATCAACCCGTTTTCTCGGATCGTGACGGTGACGGCATTCGCCTCTGTCCGCACCCCACGCGAGATGCGGAACGGACGGGCTAGCGCGAACCGGTCGTGCTGCGCGCTGAGGGTGCGGTGCATAGAAGCTCTTCGATAATGGGATCGACGCCGAAGGCGACAGGATCGGTGCAGGGAAGACCCAGCATGTCCGCGGTGCGTGCGCAGCTACGCTCGGCCTCCTCGGCATCGAGCATGGAGGTGTTGAGGCACACGCCCACGGCGCGCACGCCGGGACTGGTGAGCCTTGCCACCTCCAGGTTCATCGCCAGGCATTCCTCGAGCCCAGGTAGAGCTCGCCCCGGTATGCCGCGCATGTGCAGACGCGAGGGATCATGGCACAGTACGATCGCCTCCGGCTGGGCGCCGTGCAGCAGGCCGGTGGACACGCCGGCAAACGACGGGTGGAAGAGCGATCCCTGTCCCTCGATGAGGTCCCAGCCGCCGTCGTGCCGCTCGGGCGAGAGTTGTTCGATCGCGCCCGAGATGAAATCGGCAACGACCGCATCGAGCGGAATGCCGTCTCCAGCGATCAAAATGCCGGTCTGGCCCGTGGCACGGAAGTCGGCGGCCACGCCGCGCGCGTTGAGGGCCCGGCTGAGCGCCAGCGTCGTGTACATCTTGCCGACCGAACAGTCGGTACCCACCGTCAGCAGTCGGCGCCCAGCGCGGCGATATCCATTGCCGACCTTGAGGTCCGCGGGAGGGTCGCGCACGTCGAATAATTGCAGCCCCTTGGCCTCGGCAAGTGCCACCAGCCGCGCCACTTCGCGCAGGCGCTGGTGAAGGCCGGCGGCGACATTCATGCCTGCCTCCAGCGCGGCAGCCGCATCCTCGACCAGCTCGTCCGCCAGTGTGCCGCCCGAATTGGCGATGCCCAGCACCAGGGTGCGTGCGCCCGCGGCTGCGGCCTCGGCCATGGTAAGGCGCGGAAGGTCGAGGCTCAGCGGACAATCGTCATGGCGGAACTCGCCGACGCATGCGTCGGGCCTGAACACAGCAAGACCGCGTGAGGTCTTGATGCCGACGAAGTCGGTGCTGCTGCCAAGGTAGAGGAAATAGGGTGCGGGTATCATCGTGCTGCCGAGCCTAGCGGCGCCCCTTCCCTCCGCCACATACTCTTCGCACGGCGCGCCATAGACCGGCGTTATGGCGCGTTGATCACCTGCGCCAGCACCTTCAGGAAGTCGGTGGCGAGCGCGGTCGGCGGCCGGTTCAGCAGGAACATGGCATGGACGTCGAAGGTGAGCTGCGGCTTCAGTGGCCGCATGGCGAGTCCGGGCACGAGCGAGGACTGTGCGGTGAAGCTGTCGACCACCGTCATGCCCACGCCCTGCCGCACCAACGCGCTGGCGATATAGAAAGTGCGCGCCGAAACCACTTCGTCCAGCTCGAGATCCTGCCGCTGCAACTCCTGCGTGAACAGCTGGCCGATCGGGCCACTGGCCGCCAGGCTGATGAAGCGCTGCCCGCGCAGCCGCTCGAGCTCGATCCGCGGCGGTGCGTCGGGCATGTCCTGCTCGCGGTACAGCACAACCAGTTCGCCTTCCCCCAGCCAGCGATGGCCAAGCGGGGCGGCGGGCGGGACTTCATAGGCGATGGCGATGTCCGTCTCACGCTCGTAGAGCTTGCGGAGCAGGTCGTCATGATGGACCGTCTGAAGGTCGAACTTCACATTCTCGTGATTGCGCAGGAAGCGCGACACGGCGGTGGGCAACGCATGAAGGGCGAGCGACGGCAATGCCGATACCCTCAGCACCGCGCCCGCCCCTCGCTTCAGGTTCCGGCCTGCTTCGCGCAAAGCATAGACGCGATCCTGAATCTCGCTCGCCTCGGCGAAGAGCATGTGGGCGTCCTCGGTCGCGACCAGCCGCCCGTTGGTGCGCTGGAACAACGGAAAGCCCAGCAGGCTTTCGGCGTGGCGCAGGGTCTTCGATACCGACGGCTGCGAGACATTGAGCGCCCTGGCTGCGCCGCTCACCGATCCGTTGACGTAGACTGCATGGAATATCTCGATGTGTCGCAGGTTCATGGTGCACGGCCCAGCATGGCGATCGCGCCGCGTAGATTGTCGGCTGATGCGGCGAGCAGGCCCGCGGCCTCGCGAGGCGTCGCACCGAGCGCCACCAATACTGCGGGCTTGATCCTGCTGCCCGTCGCCTCAAGAGCTGCCCGGGCATTCTCGACCTGCACATCGGCAGCCTGCGCCACGATCTTGACGGCACGGCCGCGCAGCTTGTCATTCGACAGGCGCATGTCGACCATCAGGCCATTGTACACGCGGCCGAGCCGGACCATGATGGCGGTCGACAGCAGGTTGAGCGCGATCTTCTGTGCAGTGCCCGCCTTCATGCGCGTCGATCCAGCGACAAGTTCAGGGCCGGTGTCGAGCAGGATCGGAAATCCGGCTGCGGCCAGCAACGGCGTGCCCGCATTATTGGCGATGGCAATGGTCAGCGCTCCTTGCGCGGCAGCCTCGCGCACCACGGCCAGGGTGTAGGGCGTCGTCCCGCTGGCCGCCACACCCACTACGACGTCGCGAGGGGTGAGGCTTGCCGACTTGACCAGAGCCTGCCCTGCTTGCGCGTCGTCCTCGGCATCCTCCACGCTCTCGACCAACGCGCCGAGCCCGCCTGCAATGCCGTAAACCAGCCTATCCGAGCCCCAGTCGAAGGTGGGGCCGAGCTCGATCCCATCCAGCACGGCAAGCCGTCCCGACGTGCCCGCACCGGCATAGAAGAGCCGCCCTACCGGGTCTCTCAACCGCTCGGCTGCGGCATCGGCCGCCGCCGCTATGGCATCTACCTGGGGCCGGACGGCCGCTGCCGCCGCTAGTTGCCCCTCCAGCATGGCAGCCACCGCCTGGTCGGTGGGCCACCGATCCAGGTCGGCGAAGCGGGAGCTCATCCCTTCGGTCGGCACGGTGCGATCCTTTCTCAATCGCGCGCCAGTGTAAGGCGTGATGCAGAAAAAACTATGCCGCTCCCTTCACCCTCCGCTAGCAGGAGCACTGTCATGAGCATCTATCTTGGCATCGACGCAGGCGGGTCACATACGCGGGCGCGGCTCGTGTCGGATGGTGGCGAAATCATCGGCACCGGCGAGGCAGGTCCCGCCAACACGCGCGTCGGCCTCGACAATGCATTGCGCGAGGTGGAAATCGCCTATCGCCAGGCTATCGCCGAGGCGGGCCTTTCACCCGATCGTGTCGGGGACATACATGGCGCGCTCGGTATCGCCGGGCTCAACCGGCGCGGCGTGCTGCAGCAGCTCAAGGATCATGTGTTTCCATTCTCCATGGCGCTGGCGAGCGATGCGGCGATTGCCTGCATCGGCGCACATCAAGGGGAAGATGGGGGCATCATCATCGTGGGCACCGGCAGCATCGGATTCGCGCGGGTGGGTGGACAGGCAATTGTGGTCGGCGGCTATGGCTTTCCCATCTCCGATGAAGGCAGCGGCGCGGCGCTCGGGCTGACGGCCATCCGCCGTTCGCTCTGGGCGCGGGACGATCGCATCCCGCATAGCCCGATGACGCGCGAGGTACTGGAGCGCTTCGGCGGGTCCGCCGGGCAGATCGTCACCTGGATGGACAAGGCGAACGCCACGGACTTCGGCAAGTTCGCGCCGATCGTGATGGATCATGCGGAGCGCGGCGATCCCGTCGCCGAGCCCATCGTCCAGGATGCGGCGCAGCTGATCGATCGCCTGATCCGCGTGCTGCTGGAGCGCGGCGCACCGCATATCTGCCTCATGGGCGGGCTTGCCGAGCGCATGTCGGAATGGCTGGCGGCAGGGCTGCGCAAGCGTCTGCGTCCGCCATTGGGTGATGGCCTCGACGGAGCGATCCTCCTGGCCCGCACCCGCGAGGCGCTGCACGACGACTGACCACGCCGCCCGAGCAGGTGCGCCAGGCACCGGCGCGGATCAGACGCCTTCGCGCACCATCACACCCGGCTGGCCTGCGACAGATACCTGGAAGCTGAACAGGTCGCCCGCTTGTGGATTGGCCGCCTTCTCGTCGGCGGAAAGGTGCTTGTTCGCGGTAGTGGCATAGACCGTCTTGAGATCCGGCCCGCCGAACGCGACCTTGGTGATGGAGTCCACCGGAAAGTCGACGACCTCTACCAGCTTGCCCTCGGGTGAATAACGATGAACGGCCGACCCGCAGTAAAGCCCGACCCACACGTGGCCCTCGCTATCCACCGTCGGACCATCGGGATTGCCCTGCCCCGCCGGAATGCGCACGAACTCGCGGCGATTGACCAGCATGCCGCCCTCGTTGATGTCGCACACGTAGATGGCGCCGCCCAGCGTATCCACATGGTAGAGCGTGCGTCCATCGGGCGAGACTGCCGGTCCGTTGGTGATGCAGACGGGCGGACTTGCCTCCACGCACTTCCCGTCGCTGTCGAGCCGGTAGATGAACCCTGTCGCCTCGGCCTCCGCATCGTCCATGGTGCCGAACCAGAGCCGGCCCTGCGGATCGACGGTTCCGTCGTTCAGTCGATTGCCGGGCTTGCCGGGTTCCGGATCGGAAAGCAGTGTGAAGCTCCCGTCGCGTTCGTCGAAGCGGTGCACGCCGGTCTGCAGACCTGCCAGGAAGCCGCCATTCTCCACCGGGAGGACGAAGCCGACCTGCGCCGGCGCATCCCAGCTCGCCTTGCCCCCCGTGGCAGGATCGAGACGGTGAATCTTGTGGCTCTTGATATCCACGAACCACAGCGTCTGGTCGCGCTCGACCCAGACCGGTCCTTCGAGAAGCGGAGCCGCGAGGCTCCAGACACTGACCGGCTGCGACGTCACTACCTTGCTCATCTGTTCCTCATTTTCGTCACTTGCCGCAGCCTAGCCGCGCGACACGACCCGGCACAAGGCGTCGCCGGCATGCTGCCGGGGCTGGGCATGTGAGGCGCCGTTTAGTAGGACAATTCTCAAGAGCTATTCTCAAGGAGACAGAAGGACATGTTGGACGGTTCGAGCCTGATTGGCGGTTCGGTTGCGGGTGGTGGCGGTGCGAGCTTTGCTGCCGTG
>CAKTCN010000014.1 GCA_934539295.1 uncultured Allosphingosinicella sp. | reverse complement strand
GTCCCGCGCCGCAGGCTCCCGCCCGTCCGCTGACGCCGATGGAGCGCCGCGAGCAGCAGGAGCGCCTGCTGCGCGAGGCCGAAGAAGCCCGCATGGCCGCGCTGGAGGAAGCGCGCCGCCGCGAGGATCGCCAGGCCCAGCAGTCGGTCGAGGACGAGCGTCGCCGCGCCGAAGAGAATCGCAAGGCCGAGGAAGAGCGCCAGGCTGCCGAGCGTCGCGCCGCGGAGGAAGCCGCCAAGGCACCGCCGCCCGAAGCCGCTGCCGCTCCGCCAGCCGAAGCCGCGCCTGAGGCGACTGCAACCGCACCAACCGCAACCACCGAAGCCGAGGAGCGCCGTTCCGCGCGTCCGGCACCGCGCGCGTTCACCCCGGTCAAGCGTCCCGAAATCCCGGCCCGTCCGGCGCGTAACCCCAAGGGCGGCGACGATCGCCGCCAGTCGGGCAAGCTCACCGTCACCAAGGCGCTCGACGAGGGCGACGGCGGTGCGCGTGCCCGCAGCCTCGCCGCGCTGAAGCGTGCGCGTGAAAAGGAAAAGCGGTCGCACCAGCAATCGGGTCCGTCCGCCAAGCAGTATCGCGACGTGGACGTGCCGGAGACGATCACCGTTCAGGAACTCGCCAAGCGCATGGGCGAGCGCGGCGCGGATCTCGTCAAATCGCTGTTCAAGATGGGCACGCCCGTCACGATCACCGAAACGATCGACCAGGACACGGCCGAGCTGCTGATCGAGGAATTCGGCCACCGCATCAACCGCGTCAGCGACTCGGATATCGACATCCAGGCCGAGGCCGACGTCGATGCGCCCGAGACGCTGCAGCCACGTGCGCCGGTGGTCACGATCATGGGTCACGTCGATCACGGCAAGACTTCGCTGCTCGACGCACTGCGCGGCGCCAATGTGCAGGCGGGTGAGGCCGGCGGTATCACCCAGCATATCGGCGCCTATCAGGTGCAGATGGCCGACAAGTCGAAGCTGACCTTCCTCGACACGCCGGGCCACGAAGCGTTCAGCGAGATGCGTGCGCGCGGCGCCAATGTCACGGATATCGTGGTGCTGGTGGTGGCGGCCGATGACGGCCTGCGCCCGCAGACGGTCGAGGCGATCAACCACACCAAGGCCGCCGGCGTGCCGATGATCGTGGCGATCAACAAGGTCGACAAGCCTGCCGCCAATCCGCAGAAGATCCGCGAGGAGCTGCTGCAGCACGAGATCGTGGTCGAGGCAATGGGCGGCGACGTCCAGGACGTCGAGGTCTCCGCGCTTAAAAAGATCAACCTCGACGGCCTGCTGGAAGCCATCAACCTCCAGGCCGAGATCCTCGAGCTCAAGGCCAATCCCGACCGCGCCGCCGAAGGCGCCGTGGTGGAAGCCAAGCTCGACAAGGGCCGTGGTCCGCTCGCCACCGTGCTGGTGCAGCGCGGCACGCTGAAGGTCGGCGACGTGTTCGTGGTCGGCGCGGTCAGCGGCAAGGTCCGCGCGATGATCGACGACAAGGGCCGCCAGGTGAAAGAGGCAGGGCCGTCCTTCCCGGTCGAAGTGCTCGGCCTGTCGAGCGTACCGTCGGCCGGTGACACGTTCACCGTGGTGGAGAATGAGGCCCGCGCCCGCGAGGTCGCGGCCTATCGCCAGACAGTGCTCGATCGCAAGCGCACCACCCAGGCGCCGGTCAGCGTCGAGAACATGTTCGCGTCGAAGGCATCGACCACCATCGAATTCCCACTGGTGATCAAGGCCGACGTGCAGGGTTCGACCGAGGCGATCGTCAATGCGCTGAACCGCATCTCGACCGACGACATCAAGGTCCGCATCCTGCATTCGGGCGTCGGCGGCATCACCGAGAGCGATGTGACGCTTGCTGCGGCTTCGGGCGCGCCGATCATCGGCTTCAACGTCCGTCCGAACGCCAAGGCACGCGAGATCGCCGAGCGCAACAAGGTGGAGTTCCGTTACTACGACGTCATCTATCACCTCACCGATTGGGTGCGCGAGGCGATGGCGGGCGAGCTCGGACCCGAGATCGTCGAAACCGTGGTCGGCCGCGCCGAAGTGCGTGAGGTCTTCCCGGCCGGCAAGAAGGACAAGGCGGCCGGTCTGCTCGTCCTCGAAGGCGTCATCCGCAAGGGGCTCAGCGCGCGCCTCACGCGCCAGGACGTCATCGTGTCGAAGACCACCATCTCGTCGCTGCGCCGCTTCAAGGACGACGTGCCGCAGGTCATTGCGGGCCTGGAGTGCGGCGTGCTGCTGGCCGACACCAACGACATCAAGGCGGGCGACAGCCTCGAGGTCTTCGAAGTCGAGGAACGCGCACGGACGCTTTAACCCCCTCTCCCTCAGGGAGAGGGCTGGGGTGAGGGTGACCGGCGGTCGCCTTCACCCTCACCCTCCCACCGCTTCGCGGCGGACCCCTCCCTCCTCGACAGGAGAGGGACTGGAGTGTAGAATGCGCCACAACGATTCATCCGAAGGCCGTTCCGTCCGCCTGCTGCGCGTAGGCGAGCAGGTGCGTCATGCCTTGTCCGACATATTGATGCGCGGTGACGTGCATGACGATGTGCTGACCAGCCATCCGGTGTCCGTCACCGAAGTGCGCATGTCGCCCGACCTGCGCCATGCCACCGTGTTCGTGAAGCCTTTGCTGGGCAAGGACGAGGCGGTGGTGCTGAAGGCACTGCGCACCAACACGGCTTATCTCCAGTCCGAGGTCGCGCGACGGGTGAACCTCAAATATGCGTCGCGGCTCAAATTCCTCGCCGACGAGAGCTTCGACGAAGGCAGTCACATCGACAGCCTGCTGCGCGCACCCAAGGTCGCGCAGGATCTGGCGAAGGATGAGGACGAGGGATAAACGTCCTGCGTTGGTGCTGAGTAGGGGCCGAGCCTGGCGAAGGCTCGTATCCAAGCACTTCTCGCCCCGTCCTTCGACCCGCCGTTTCGACAAGCTCAACGGCTACTCAGGTTAAGCGGCGAGGGCTAGAAGCATCACATGGCCAAGCTTTATTTCTACTTCGCCGCGATGAATGCGGGCAAATCGACGACCCTGCTGCAGGCGAGCTTTAATTATCAGGAGCGGGGCATGGAGACGATGCTCTTCACCGCCGGGCTCGACACGCGCTACGGCACCGGGCGCATCACTTCGCGCATCGGGCTGGAGGCGGAGGCGGCTTGCTTCGATCGTGAGACCGATCTGCGCGGCGCGGTTGCGGCCGAGCAGCTGAAGCGGCGGCTTAGTTGCGTGCTCGTCGACGAGGCGCAGTTCCTGACCAAGCGCCAGGTATGGCAGCTCGCCGCCATTTGCGACGACCTCGACATTCCCGTCCTCGCCTATGGCCTGCGCACCGACTTCCTGGGCGACCTTTTCGAAGGCAGCGCGTGCCTGCTCGCCATCGCCGACAACCTCATCGAACTTAAGGCGATCTGCGAATGCGGGCGGAAGGCGACCATGAACCTGCGCGTCGATGATAATGGGCGTGCGGTGCGGGAGGGCGACCAGACCGAAATCGGGGGCAACGACCGTTATATTGCGCTGTGTCGCCGCCACTATGTCGCGCACAGCCGGGGCTGAGGCGATGCATGGCTGGCTGATCATCGACAAGCCGCTGGGGCTCGGCTCCACCGACGTCGTCACGCACGTCAAGCGGGCGCTGCGCCAGGGCGGCTATCCCAGGGTCAAGGTGGGGCACGGTGGCACGCTCGACCCACTGGCGAGCGGCGTGCTGCCGATCGCGCTGGGCGAGGCGACCAAGCTGTCCGGACGCATGCTCGATGCGGACAAAGTGTATGATTTCACCATCCGCTTCGGTGAGGAGACGAGCACGCTCGATGGGGAAGGTGAGGTCGTCGCGACGTCCGACACGCGCCCCACGCACGCGCAGGTCGAGGCGGTGCTCGCACGCTTCACTGGTCCGATCGAGCAGGTGCCGCCGATCTACTCGGCGCTCAAGGTCGGCGGCAAACGCGCCTACGAACTCGCGCGGGCTGGTGAGGCGGTCGAACTGACAGCGCGCAACGTCACCATTCACTCCCTCTCCGTTCTTCCCGAGCAAAGTCGAGAAGCATCGGCAGGCGCAGGTTTCTCGACTGCGCTCGGAACGAACGGCGTTGAGGATCCGCTGGACGAGCTAACCCTCACCGCTCGCGTGTCGAAGGGGACTTACATCCGCTCCCTCGCGCGCGACATTGCTTACGCGCTCGACACGGCCGGCCATGTTACCATGCTCCGGCGGACCAAGGCGGGTCCGTTCACCCTTGCTGAGGCGATTTCGCTGGACTCTCTGGCGCAAAGCGCTATGGCGCGCGGGCTTGAAAAGGCACTCTTGCCGCTGGCGGCGGGGCTGGACGACATCCCGGCTCTATCCGTCACCCCCGATCAGGCAGGGGCGCTCCGCCAGGGGCGCAAATTGATCGGGATCGCCGCACGGCCCGGCCTCCATCTGGCGATCGAAGACGCAAGTCCCGTCGCGCTTGTGGAGATCGAAGGCCCGGAGCTTCGGGTGGTGCGCGGCTTCAACCTCTAGTAATTGAAAGGATGTACGATGTCGGTGACCGCCGATCGCAAGCAGGAAATCATCAAGGACAATGCCCGCGGGTCCACGGATACGGGTTCGCCCGAGGTCCAGGTCGCGATCCTGACCGAGCGCATTGCCAACTTGACCGAGCATTTCAAGACGCACGCCAAGGACAATCATTCGCGCCGCGGCCTGCTAATGCTCGTGAACAAGCGCCGTTCGCTGCTGGATTATCTCCGCAAGACGGATGGCGAGCGCTACACCGCTCTCATCGCGAAGCTCGGCCTTCGCAAGTAATTTCGAAAGCGGCCCTGCGGGGCCGCTTCGTTTATCTGGGCTTCGCAATCCGGCGGACCCGGATGAGCCGCAACGGCTCACCACGGAAAGCTTGAACGAGCTCTCCGGACAGGCCCCGCCGGAAGGTCCGGCGGCTGAAGGAAACAGAACCAATGTTCGACACCAAGAAAGTAGAGATCGAGTGGGGCGGAAAGACCCTCACTCTGGAAACCGGCCGCGTTGCGCGCCAGGCCGACGGCGCGGTGCTCGCGACCCTCGGCGAAACCGTCGTGCTGTGCGCCGTCACGGCCGCACGCTCGGTCAAGGACGGGCAGGACTTCTTCCCGCTCACCGTCCACTATCAGGAAAAGTATAGCGCGGCCGGCCGCATCCCCGGCGGCTTCTTCAAGCGCGAGCGCGGCGCGACCGAGAAGGAGACGCTCGTCTCCCGCCTGATCGATCGCCCGATCCGGCCGTTGTTTCCTGAGAACTTTTTCAACGAGATCAATGTCATCGCCCAGGTGCTGAGCTATGACGGTGAGAACGAGCCGGACATCCTCGCCATGGTCGCCGCGTCTGCGGCCCTGACCATTTCGGGCGTGCCCTTCATGGGCCCGATCGGCGCCGCGCGCGTTGGCTATGACGGCTCGGACTACGTCCTCAACCCGACCGACGAGCAGGTCGAGGCAGGTCAGCTCGACCTCGTCGTCGCCGGCACGCACGACGCCGTGATGATGGTAGAATCGGAGGCCAAGGAGCTGTCCGAGGACGTCATGCTGGGCGCCGTCATGTTCGCGCATCGCGGCTTCCAGCCGGTGATCGACGCGATCATCAGCCTGGCCGAGCAGTCCGCCAAGGATCCGTGGGAAATGTCGGCCGAGATCGACCGCAGCGCGACCAAGCAGAAGCTCAAGGACCTGATCGGCGCGGATCTCGCCGCCGCCTACAAGCTGACCAACAAGTCCGAGCGTCAGAACGCGATCAACGAGGCCCGCACCAAGGCACGCGACCTGTTCGCCGATGTCGATGCGGCCGAGAAGATCGCGTCGCTGAAGCTCGTCAAGAAGCTGGAGGCCGAGATCGTCCGCCAGGCGATCCTGAAGGACGGCACTCGCATCGACGGCCGCACCACCACGCAGATCCGCCCGATCGAGGCGACCGTCGGCTTCCTGCCGCGCACGCACGGTTCGGCGCTGTTCACGCGCGGCGAGACGCAGTCGATCTGCACCACCACCTTGGGCACCAAGGATGCGGAGCAGATGATCGACGGCCTGACGGGCCTTCGCTACGAAAACTTCATGCTCCACTACAACTTCCCGCCCTATTCGGTCGGTGAAGTGGGCCGCTTCGGCGCGCCGGGCCGCCGCGAAGTCGGCCATGGCAAGCTGGCATGGCGCGCGCTGCACCCGGTGCTGCCGACCAAGGACGAGTTCCCCTACACGATCCGCGTCTTGAGCGACATCACGGAGAGCAACGGCTCCTCGTCGATGGCGACGGTGTGCGGCGGTTCGCTGTCGATGATGGATGCCGGCGTGCCGCTGAAGCGCCCGGTCTCGGGCATCGCCATGGGCCTGATCCTGGAAGGCAAGGAATTCGCGGTCCTCAGCGACATCCTGGGCGACGAGGATCACCTCGGCGACATGGACTTCAAGGTTGCCGGCACGTCCGAAGGCATCACCACGATGCAGATGGACATCAAGATCGCCGGTATCACCGAGGAGATCATGAAGCAGGCCTTGGCACAGGCGAAGGACGGCCGTGACCATATCCTGGGCGAAATGGCGAAGGCGCTGGGCGAGACCCGCGGCGAGCTGTCGGCCCATGCCCCGCGCATCGAGACCATGCAGATCGACAAGTCGAAGATCCGCGAAGTCATCGGCACCGGCGGCAAGGTGATCCGCGAGATCGTGGAGAAGACCGGCGCCAAGGTCGACATCGACGACGAGGGCCTGATCAAGATCAGCTCGTCCGACGTCAGCCAGATCGAGGCCGCGCGCCAGTGGATCCAGGGCATCGTCGAGGAAGCCGAAGTCGGCAAGATCTACAACGGCAAGGTCGTCAACATCGTCGATTTCGGCGCCTTCGTGAACTTCATGGGCGGCAAGGACGGTCTCGTCCACGTGTCCGAAATGAAGAACGAGCGCGTCGAGAAGCCGACGGACGTCGTGTCCGAAGGCCAGGAAGTGAAGGTCAAGGTCCTCGAGATCGATAGCCGCGGCAAGGTCCGCCTGTCGATGCGCGTCGTCGACCAGGAAACCGGCGCCGAGCTGGAGGACACCCGTCCCCCGCGCGAAGAGCGTCCCCGTGGCGAGCGCGGCGAAGGCCGCGGCGATCGTGGTCCGCGCCGTGACGGCGAAGGCCGTGGCGGCCGCGACCGTGGTCCGCGCCGTGACGGCGGTGGCCGCGGCGGCGAAGGTCGGGGCGACCGGGGCGATCGTGCCCCGCGCGAACGCAGCGAAGGCGGCGACGAGGGTCCTGCACCCGAATTCGCACCCGCCTTCCTGACGCGCAACGACGACTGAGACCTGCACATCGAAGTGGTACTTCGATGTGGGATAGAAGGGGCCTCGCCGGTAACGGCGGGGCCTTTTTCTTTTGCTCCACGCCCCGGCCAGCGAAGCGATGAAGTGAGTGGCGGGGCGATGAAGCGAGCAACCTCCAATCCGGCGACCGGTTGTGCCGGCATCCGGACGTCCGACGCGTCCGACGTGTAGGAGAGTCAAATGAACCCGACCGTCACATCCGCCATCTTCGACAACCATGCGGAAGCCGAGCGCGCCGTGTCCGCACTGCGCAACGCCGGCATCGACGATAGCGCTGTATCCGTTGTCGCGCATCATGGCGGCACCACCACCACGTCCAACGCCGATGGCGAGATCACCGACGAACAGCACCGCAATGTTCTGCGTGGCATTCTCGGCGGCGGCGCTCTTGGCGCGGGGCTTGGCGTGGCCGCACTTGCCATCCCCGGCGTAGGTCCGCTCGCCGCTGCCGGCGCCATAGCAGCCTCCGCCGTTCCCGAAGCCGTCGGCATAGGCGCTGCCGTCGGCGCTCTGGGCGGTACGCTGAACGAAACGCTGACCAAGCATGGCGTGTCGAAGGAAGACGCCGATTATTATAGCGGTCGCATGAAGGAAGGTGGCGTCATCGTCACCGTCGCCAACAGCGCCGACACCGACACAGCGAGTGAGATCCTCTACCGCTACGGCGGCCATAGCTCGACACGCGAGAAGACGAGCGAACTGGCATATTAAGCGCAGGAGCCTAAGCCTGAGCCCGGCAACCCGCAACGACGTCGGGCTCAGGCGAAGAGCGCTGAAAATCCGCGATCCGGGGGAGGGGCCTCGCCAGCATCGGGCAATTTGCGGCACGCGCGTCCCTGTCGGGCGTTGACGGCGCATGCGCCCGATCATCGGCACTGCCGGCTGGACCATCCCAAGCGCCCATGCCGAAGCGTTCGCGGCGAGTGGAAGGTCGCTGGAGCGCTATTCGGGCAAGCTCCATGGTGTTGAGACATTCCGTCGAGCGGATGCTTCGGACATTGAAACATGCCGGCAAGTTCGATGGGGTGGCAGGGATCGTCGTGGGAGCTTGCGTCCGCTGTGACGAGCCTTCGGATGTTACGCCCTACACGCTGAACGAGATCCTCGATCAGGTGCTCGGCAACCTGGGTCTGCCGGTCTTCAGCGGCCTTGTTCTGGGGCATACCGAGGAGCAACTCACGCTTCTACTCGGTGTGGAGGCGGATGGACGCAAGTGCATGTACGCTCACCATCATCGAAGCCGGCGTCTCGTCTTAATCGGCCGAGGAAGCATGCGTCGGGCCCAAGCGCAATTGGCTTACTCGAATCCCGCCCAGCCTTTGCCTGGTTGCGGCTTCCACTCCACGGCGTCGGGCCAGCTTTTCGCCGAGCCGTGCCACTTGGCCTCGTAGATCTCGGTCGGGGTCAGCGGCGCGCCTGCCAGCCGGGCGGCGCATTTGATGCCCATGGCGGTGCTCGCGAGGCGGATCGACAGCTCGTCCTCGCCCACCATGGTCAGCCATGGCTCCCTGAAGCTCTGCCGGAACCGCATTCGGCCACCGCTGGACTGAACCTCCTCGTCGTTCACGACCAGCCGCTCCTGCGCCCACAAGGTCCAGGAGAAAGCGTTTTCGACATGGACGATGCTGTTGCCGATCTCGTAACGCCAGCGCTGGCCGATCAGGTGCATGGGTGCGCTCCTTCCTCGGATAGGATGGAGCGCGAGGTGCTGATGGGCAAGCTCGGTGTCGTCGGACGGGTTCGGCTGGCCTGATACCAGCCGCCCGTGCGAATTACTCTTCCCCCATCCTCAGGGCCGCGATGAACGCCTCCTGCGGGATCTGCACCGACCCGTATTCGCGCATGCGCGCCTTGCCCGCCTTCTGCTTCTCCAGCAGCTTCTTCTTGCGGGTGATGTCGCCGCCATAGCATTTGGCGGTCACGTCCTTGCGCAGCGCCGCGATCGTCTCGCGGGCGATGACCTTGCCGCCGATCGCGGCCTGGATCGGGATCTTGAACAGGTGGCGGGGGATGAGTTCCTTGAGGCGCTCGCACATGTGGCGGCCGCGTGCCTCCGCCTGGCTGCGGTGGACGATCATCGACAGCGCGTCGACAGGCTCGTTATTGACTAGGATGTTCATCTTGACGAGATCGCCCTCGCGCTCGCCCACCTGGTGATAATCGAAGCTGGCATAGCCGCGGCTGATCGACTTCAAGCGGTCATAGAAGTCGAACACGACCTCGTTCAGCGGCAGTTCGTAGGTGAGCTGCGCGCGGCCGGCGACGTAGGTCAGGTTCTTCTGGATGCCGCGGCGGTCCTGGCACAGCTTCAGGATCGAGCCGAGATATTCGTCGGGGACGTAGATGGTCGCCTCGATCCACGGTTCCTCGATCATGTCGATCCGATTGGGATCGGGCATGTCGGCGGGGTTGTGGAGGTCGATGACCTTGGCCGGCTCTTCCTTGGAGTGGCTCAAGTGGATCTTGTACACCACGCTGGGCGCGGTGGTGATGAGGTCGAGGTCGTACTCGCGAGTCAACCGTTCCTGGATGATCTCCAGGTGGAGGAGGCCGAGGAAGCCGCAACGGAAGCCAAAGCCCAGAGCGGCGCTCGTCTCCATCTCGAAGCTGAAGCTCGCGTCGTTGAGGCGCAGCTTGCTGATCGAATCGCGCAGTTTCTCGAAATCGTTGGCATCGACCGGGAACAGGCCGCAGAACACGACCGACTGGACTTCCTTGAAGCCCGGCAACGCTTCGGCCGTCGGCTTCTTGGCATCGGTGATCGTGTCGCCGACTGCGGTCTGGCTGATGTCCTTGATCTGCGCGGTGATGAAGCCGATCTCGCCCGGGCCGAGCTGGGGCAGGTTCTCGATCTTGGGGCGGAACACGCCGACGCGGTCGACCAGGTGGCGGGTGCCGGCCTGCATGAACACGATTTCCTGGCCCTTGCGGATCGTGCCGTCCTGCACGCGGATCAGGATCACGACGCCTAGATACGGATCGTACCATGAGTCGACCAGCATGGCCTTGAGCGGCGCGGCGGCGTCGCCCTTGGGCGGCGGGATCTTGGCGACGATCGCTTCCAATATGTTGTCGATGCCGATGCCGCTCTTGGCGGATGCGAGCACTGCGTCGTCGGCGGGGAGGCCGATAATGTCCTCGATCTCCGCCTTGACCTTTTCGGGCTCGGCCGCTGGCAGGTCGATCTTGTTGATGACGGGCACGATCTCATGGTCGTGCTCGATCGACTGGTAAACGTTGGCGAGCGTCTGCGCCTCCACACCCTGCGCGGCGTCGACCACGAGCAGGGCGCCTTCGCACGCGGCGAGACTGCGCGAGACTTCGTAGGCGAAATCGACATGACCGGGCGTGTCCATGAGGTTGAGGACGTAAGCCTCGCCGTCGCTCGCCTTGTAGTCGAGCCGCACGGTCTGCGCCTTGATCGTGATCCCGCGCTCCTTCTCGATCTCCATATTGTCGAGCACCTGCGCCGACATTTCGCGGTCGGTCAGCCCGCCGGTGCGCTGGATCAGCCGGTCGGCCAGCGTCGACTTGCCATGGTCGATATGCGCGATGATTGAGAAATTACGAATACGGGAAAGGTCGGTCATTGAAGGCTTTTTCCAGGGAGTTGCCGCGGCACTAGCAGAGCGGCCCCGCCACGCAAAGCGCCGGGCGGGAGCGTTCTGGCTCCGGCGTCGTTGAGGGCGTGGCTACGGATTGGCCGCTACGCAACATCCAACCGCGCGGAGGCGAGCGTGATCGACGTCCATCTGAAGAAATTACGTGCGCGGAACGAGATAAATGCCGAGGAGGAAGCCGCAATCCGCGATGCGGTGGCAGATACGCGTACCTACCGGCCGGACGAGATCGTGGTGCGCGCACACCAGCCGACCAGCCAGTGCACCATGCTGCTGAAGGGCATCATGGGGCGGTACAAGGACCTGAAAAGCGGCGAGCGCCAGATTACCGAGTTGCACGTGGCGGGGGATTTCGCCGACCTGCACAGCTTCACGTTGAAGGTGCTCGACCATAATGTCCTGGCTCTGACCGCATGCACCGCCGCCCTCGTGCCGCACCACAAGGTGCGCGCGATTACCGAGCGTTACCCGCACCTGACCCGCATTTTCTGGTTCCAGACCAACCTCGACGCGGCGATCCATCGCGAATGGGAGGTGTCGCTGGGCCGGCGGACGGCATTGCAGCGGCTGGCTCATCTGTTTTCAGAATTGCAGGCGCGGCTCGCCATCGTCGGGCTGGCGGACGAAAGCGGGTTCGAGCTCAACCTGACCCAAAGCGAGATCGCCGAGTGCACCGGCCTGACGTCGGTTCACGTGAACCGCACATTGAGGGAATTGCGCGAGCGCGGGCTGGTCGAACATCGCGGCGGACGGGTGGTGATCCACGACTGCCGCGGGCTTGCCACGGCGGCGGAGTTCGACCCAAGTTATCTATATCTCGGACCGCGAGAGGATTAAGCCTCGCGCTTCAATCGCACACCATTCGGATCGGCTTGGTCAGCCGCCGAACGGTGTAAGCTGATTTGTCCCGGACTTACTTGGTCTGGTCCTGACCGGCACGCCCGGCGGTTTCCGGGGAGCCTTCGCCCATCACGCGGCCCTCCGGCTGCTTGGCAGCCTGACCTTCGGTCAGGACCGGCTCGTCCTCGCCCTTGCCCGGTGCGGCCGGCTGGTCCGACGCTTCGGCAGCGGCTGCCTCGGGCGACGCGGCGGCGGCCGGCGGCGGCGGCAGGGGCAGATTGCTGCCCTGGCTGTT
Source organism: uncultured Allosphingosinicella sp. (assembly GCA_934539295.1). GTDB lineage: Bacteria > Pseudomonadota > Alphaproteobacteria > Sphingomonadales > Sphingomonadaceae > Allosphingosinicella. The sequence goes on along the minus strand of CAKTCN010000014.1, from coordinate 64,035 downwards.
GAGGTAAGCGAGGATGTTGGCGCGGTCTTCCGGCTTCGACAGGCCCGCGAAGGTCATCTTGGTGCCCGGCGCGAAAGACTTGGGCGACTTCAGCCACTGGCTCATCGATTCCCAGTCCCAGGTGCCGCCATGGCTCTTCAGCGCGTCCGAATATGCGAAGGCACCGCCGAGATGCGCAACTGGTTTGCCCATCACGCCCCACAGGTTCGGGCCGAGGCCGTTGGGACCGCCCTGGCTGTCGGTGTGGCAGGCAGCGCACTTCTTGAACACGTTGGCGCCCGCAGCGGCATCCGCCTTGGCGAGGTAGAAGGCGATCGGCTCTTCGGCAGCTGCTTCTCCGGCGCCCTCCTCGACCACGCCCTCGATCGGGTAGCCCATCTTTTCCGGACGCTCGGCATGGAAGACCTGGCCCGTGACGATGGAGGCGCCCAGCGCGACGATGCCCGCGCCGAGAGCCCAGCCGAAAATGGTGTTCGTCCGGTCGTCCATGATCCCTGCTGTTCCTCCAGGCGGCGACAGGCGGACGCCCGCGCCTTCACGTTATTCAGGTATTTGGCAGACCCTTTAGGCAAGGCCGTCGCCGCCCGCAAGCCAGTGGCGCAGCAGAGTGTGCGCTATGGCAATCGGCGGCGGTGCCTTGAACGGCGCGCCCTCATCGCCCGCCAGCGCCGCGGTGACGTCAGCGCGGTCCGCCCACATGCTGTCCTCGAGCTCGGTGCGGTCCAGCGTGACTTCGTGCGTCGCCGCCGCGGCATGGCAGGCGATCATGAGCGAACTCGGGAACGGCCAAGGCTGGCTGGCTACGTAGCGGACGTTGGATACGGCAAGCGCGGCCTCTTCCATGAATTCGCGCGCGACGGCTTCCTCGATCGATTCGCCCGGCTCGACGAAGCCGGCCAGCGCCGAATAGCGGCCAGGCGGAAATTGCGGCTGGCGGGCAAGGAGGATGTGGCCGTCATGCTCGGCGAGCATGATCACGACCGGGTCGACGCGCGGATAATGTTCGGCGGTGCAGTTCGGGCATTTGCGGCCCCAGCCGGCGCGGAACGGCATGGTCGGGGCGCCGCAATTGGGGCAGAAGCCGTGGCGCGCATGCCAGGCGACAAGGCTGCGCGCCGCGCCCCACAAGGCGACCTCGTCGGCGGCCATGTGTGCGGCGAGTGCCATGGCAGTGTAGGCCGAGGCGGCGCCGGCATTCGCGTGCAGAGGCGCGAACAGGGGCGTGCCGCCGTCGAGGCCGAGGAAGATGAGATGGTCGGCCGGTCGGTCGGGGCGCATCCACAGCATTCTTCCGTCCCCGTCCAGTTCAGGGCTCATGCCGTCGAGGCGGAGCATTCGCGCATCCGGCGAAGCGGCCAATGCGGTGATACGGCCCGGATGGAGGCGGATGTGGTCGGCGCGGTCGATGCGTGCGCCGGTGAAGCCGGTCATGCTGCATGTCGCCACGCAAGTCCGCGCGCTGCCGCCTTGGCGAAGACGGTGGGCAGGCCCGCCGCCTCGATCCGGTCGACCGGCCACCAGATGCCCTCTCCGTCGCGATTGGCAGCGGAAGCGCAGAGCAGGTCTAGGTCGAGCGCGAAATGGGTAAAGACATGCTCGATCGCACCCGAATGCTCCCAGTGCGCCGCGGCGGGCGCGCCATCGCCAGCTGTGACCGATTCGGACCATGTGCCAGTCGGGAGGGCAAGCATGCCGCCGAGCAGGCCCTTGGCCGGGCGGCGGACCAGCAAGACATGGCCGTCATTTTCGAGCCAGTATGCGAAGCCGCGGCGGCGCGGCCGAGGGCGCTTGGGCGTCTTCACCGGGAAGTCCTCCTGCCGCCCGAGCGCGCGCGCCTGGCAGGATCCGGCAAGCGGACAGAGCAGGCATTTGGGCGCGCGCGGCGTGCAGATGGAGGAGCCAAGGTCCATCATCGCCTGCGCGAAGTCGCCGGCCTGTGCGCTTGGCGTGATCGTGTCGGTGAGCGCATGCAGTCTAGGCCGGGAGGCGGGCAGAGGCTGCTCCACTGCGAACAGGCGCGAGACGACGCGCTCGACATTGGCGTCCACCACCACCGCGCGCCGCCCGAAGGCGATCGATGCAATGGCCGCGGCGGTGTAGCGGCCGATGCCGGGCAGCTTCAGCAACTCCGCCTCGTCATCGGGGAACTTGCCACCGCGGCCTGCCACTTCGCGCGCGCAGGCGACGAGGTTGCGGGCGCGGGCATAATAGCCGAGGCCGGCCCAGGCCTGCATCACAGCGCCCTCATCGGCGGCGGCGAGCGATTCGACGGTCGGCCAAGTCGTAGTGAACCTGTCGAAATAGGGCTTTACGGCGGCGACCGTGGTCTGCTGCAGCATGATCTCGGACAGCCACACGCGAAAGGGATCGGGCGTTTCGCCGCCCGCCGCACGCCAGGGCAGCGCCCTTTTTTCCACAGCATACCAGGCGAGGAGGGAAATCGAAGCATCGACGGACATGCCCCGCTTATGCCATGCTGCCGCGCATGAAGAAATCGGCGGGCATGGAGAAGCGCAGGGCATCGGCCGAGCCGCAGCGGTCCAATCGGGCGCGTGCGGTGGCCGACCTGGTGCCCGATATCGGTCGCGCGGCCTTCCGCCGCTTCGGCTTCGTGCAATCGTCCATCGTTAGCCGGTGGGGCGAGATCGTGGGCGAGCGTTACGCGCGGGTGTCGGCGCCCGAATCGATCCGCTTTCCCGTGGGCAAGAAGGCCAACGGCGTTCTGACCCTGGTGGTCGAGGGCGCACATGCGCCGACCATGCAGCATGTGGCGCCGGTGATCGCCGAAAGGGTGAACCGCTTCTTCGGCTATGCCGCGGTCGAGCGCGTGGTGTTCCGCCAGGGCAAGGTGAAGCTGACCGCCGACAAGGCGCGCCGCGCGCCGCCGTCGCTGCGGCCTGTGCCGTCGGACCTCGGCGAATCGCTGCGCGAAGTGGCGGACCCGGAGCTGCGCGCCTGCCTGGAGGCGGTGGCGCGCGGCGTCGCGAGCCGCGACGATATGTTCAATCGGACGACCGCCATCCCGGTTGTCGGCAAGGTAAGGTGAGAAGAATGAAGGCATTTCACGGCGCTGCCCTGGCAATCGCACTGGCCGCTCTTGCGGGCTGCGGCGACGGCGACAGCACCAACGCGGCCGCGAACATGGCGGCGCCGCCGCAGCTGACTCAGGTCGAGGCGCCGAACGGCGACTGGACGGCGATGGTGCAGCAGACGCCCGAGGGCGGTTACCGGATGGGCAACCCCAATGCGCCGGTGAAGCTGGTGGAATATGCCTCGCTCGGCTGCCACGTCTGCCAGGAATTTTCGGCTCAGGGCTCGGGTGAACTCACCAACGAATATGTGAAGAGCGGGCAGGTGAGCTGGGAATTCCGGCCGTTCCTGATCTTCCCGACCGATCCGGCCATGACCATGCTGCTGCAATGCCAGGGTCCGCAGGCATTCTTCCGATCGTCCGAGCAGCTTTATGCGCAGCAGGGCGAGTTGATGGGCAAGGTCCAGGCATTGGGCCAGCCCGAATTGCAGCGCATCCAGGGCCTGGCGCCCGAGCAGCAGAGCAGCGCGCTGGTCCGCGCCGCCGGCCTCGACGCCTTTTTCAAGCAGCGCGGCATGCCGGAGAGCCGGATCAATTCGTGCCTGGCCGACAGGCAAGCGATCGAGAAGCTGGTCGCGATCACCAACGACGCGGTCACCAACAAGAATGTGACCGGCACGCCGACCTTCTTCATCAACGACGAGGTCGTGCCGCAGACCAGCAACTGGGCGACGCTGGAGCCGGCGATCCGCGAGGCGATCGGCGGATGAAGGCGCGCGGGCTCCTCGCCGCCTTCGCGCTGACGGCGGTCATCGCGGCGCCTGCGCCCGTTGCGGCGCAGGCGCGCGATTGGACCAAGGCGGTTGTGGCAACCCCGGAGGGCGGTTTCCGGATGGGCAATCCGGCCGCCAAGGTGAAGCTGGTCGAATATGCCTCGCTCACCTGCCCGCATTGCGCGCATTTCGCCGAGACGTCGAAGGCGCCGCTGATGCAGCGGGTGCGGACGGGCAACGTCTCCTACGAATTCCGCAATTACGTGCTGAACGGCATTGATGTCACGGCAACTTTGCTGGCGCGGTGCGCAGGGCCGCAGCATTATTTCGCCTTCACCGATCGGCTGTACGCGACGCAGAAGCGGTGGGTGGGCCGGATCAGCGGACTGACCGAGCAGCAGAAGACGCAGATCCAGTCTCTGCCCGACGCGCAGCGGCTCGGCCGCATCGCCGAGCTCGGCGGTCTCACGGCCGTGGCGGCACAGTTCGGTGTAGCGGCTCCGCGCGCCCGGCAATGCCTGGCCGATGATGCGGCGCTCGAGCGTCTGGGTGAGATGGCGAAGGCGGCCCAGGAGAAAGGTGTGCAGGGCACGCCGACCTTCTTCATCAACGACAGGAAGGTCGACAGCGTGGACGATTGGGCGGGATTGGAACCGCACCTCATGCGCGCCGGAGGCTGATGGCTGCATGACACCCGGTTCCTGATCGAGTTTTGGGGGCGCCTCCTTGCAGATAAAGCGGCTCAAGGTCTCGGGCTTCAAGAGCTTCGTCGAGCCGGCGGAATTGCGCATCGAGCCGGGGCTGACCGGCGTGGTCGGGCCGAACGGGTGCGGCAAGTCCAACGTGCTGGAAGCGATACGCTGGGTGATGGGCGAATCCAGCCCCAAGTCGATGCGCGGGTCGGGCATGGAGGATGTGATCTTCGCCGGCACCGCATCGCGCCCGTCGCGTGATTTCGCCGAAGTCACGCTGCTGATCGAACGGCCCGCCGGGGAGGGTACCGATCCTTCGCTGGGCAGCGAGGTGGAGGTCGCCCGGCGGATCGAGCGGGGTGCGGGCTCCGCCTACCGGATCAACGGCAAGGATGTGCGCGCCAAGGACGTGGCGCTGCTGTTCGCCGACGCGGCGACGGGGGCGCATTCGCCCGCATTGGTCAGCCAGAACCGGATCGGCGCGATCATCGCCGCCAAGCCCACCGAGCGGCGGCAGATGCTGGAGGAAGCGGCAGGCATTTCGGGCCTGCACGTGCGGCGCAAGGATGCGGAGGCGAAGCTGCGCGCGGCCGAGGCGAATTTGCTGCGGCTCGACGAACTGCTCGGCGACATGGAGCAGCGCGCACAGGCGCTAAAGCGGCAAGCGCGGGCGGCTGAACGGTACCGGACCCTGAGCGAGCGGATACGGGTGGCGGAGGCGCGGCTGATCTTTGCGCGCTGGCGCGAGGCGGCGGCGGCGGCCGATGCGGCGAAAAGCGAGGCGGAGCGGAGCGTTGCGCTGGTCGCGACCGCGGCGGAGGCGCAGCGCGCGGCAGCGGTTGGGCAGACGGAAGGCGCCAAGGCGGTGGTCGGGCGGCGGGCGGCCTCGCTGGCTGCGCGCGAGGCGGCTTCGGAGCTGGGGCACAGGCTGGCGGCGCTGCGGGGCGAGCGCGACAATGCGGCGCGGCGGGCGGGCGAACTGGCGCAGCGCGGCACATCGCTGGCGGCGGACCGCGAGCGTGAGGCGCGGCTGAGCGAAGATGCGCGCGCGGCGCTGGCGCGGCTGAAGGCGGAGATGGCCGCTATCGCCGCGCGGATCGCGGCGGCGGAGGCGAGCCGGGCGACGATCGACATCCGCACGGTTGAGCGCGAGGACGCCGCGCGGGAGGTCGATGCGGCGCTGGGCAAGGCGCGGGCGGAGCAGGCCGGCGAGCAGGCCGAGGCGCGGGTGGCCAGGGCGGCGCAGGAGGCGGCACGGCTGCGCGTCGGCCGGGCTGAAGCGGAGCTGCGGCGGCTGGAGGCGCAGGTGGCCGAGCTTGGCGACGAAGCGCCCTTGGTGGAGGCGCGGCGTGAGGCGCGAGCACGGCGCGCTGCGGCGGAAGCGCGGCTGGCCGAGGCCGGCGAGGCGATCGTTGCGGCCGAGGCAATGCGGGCGGAGGCCGCCGCGGCGCGCGAAGGGGCGGAGAGCGCGGTTGCGTCGGCCCGCGCGGGATTGGCGGCGCTCCGGTCGGAGGCGGCGGCGCTGGCCAAGGCGGTGCAGACCAGCCGCGGCAACCGCGTGCTCGACCGGGTCAAGGCCGCGCCGGGCTATGAGCGGGCGCTTGCGGCGGCGCTGGGGGATGACCTGGAGGCGGAGCTTGGCGGCGAGGGCGGAAGGCGCTGGGCTGGCGCGGAGGCGCTGGCGAGCGATCCGGCGCTGCCCCCCGGTTGTGCAGTGCTGGCCGATCATGTGGAGGCGCCGCCCGAACTGGCGCGACGATTGCGACAGATCGGCGTGGTCGAGAGCGACCATGATTCGGCGCTGAGCGTGGGGCAGCGGATCGTGATGCGCGATGGGCGACTGCGACGCTGGGACGGTTTTGTCGCACGCGATGTCGGGGCGGCGGCGGCGGAGCGGCTGATCCGGCTGAACCGGCTGGCCGAGATCGAAGGGGCGATCGCGCCGGCCGAAGCGGCGGTCGGGGCGGCGCAGGAGAAAGCGGACGCGGCGCGCGCGCGGATCGAGCAGGCGCGGCTGGCGACCGAGCAGGGGCGGCGCGCGGAGGCGGAGGCGAATGCGGCGATCCGCGGCGCCCAGCGCGCCGAGGATGCGGCCAATGTCGCGATCGAGCGGCTCGACATACGCCGCAGCAGCCTGGCCGAGCGGATCGTGCAGGCGGAGGCGGACGTGAGCGAGGCGGCGGATGTCGCGGCGGCGGCGGATGCGGCGGTGGCGGCTTTGCCCGATGCGGCGGCGACCGAGGCGCGGGTGGCGGCGCTGCGCGGGGCGGCGGAGGCTGAGGGCCGGGCGCTGGCTGAGGTGCGGGCCGAGGCGGCGACGCAGGCACGCGCGATCGGCGCCGACCGGGCGCGGGCCGATGCGGCGGCGAAGGAAGTGGCCGACTGGACGCGCCGGGCGGGTGACGCGGCCAGGCGGCACGTGGATCTCGGGTGGCGGATCGCCGAGGCGGAGGAAGAAGCGGAGCGGCTCGCCGGCGCGCCGGAGCGGCTGGCGGCCGAGGCCGAGGCGCTGGAGGGCGAGGCGCGGGGTGCGCGCGAGGCGGCGGAAGCGGCGGCCGCCTATGAGCGGCAGGCCGAGGATGTGCTGCGCGCGGCCGATGCGCGGCTTGCGGCGGCGGGCGAGGCGCTGTCGGTCGCGCGCGAGGCGCGGGCGGGTGCGGCGGCGCGGCACGAGAGCCTGGAAGGCCGCCGCGTCGAGGTGGCGAAGCTGTCGGGCGAGCGGTTCGAATGCCCGCCCGTCCTGCTGCCGCAACGCGCCGGGTTCGAGGCCGATGCGGTCGGGGACGTGACGGGCGAATCGGGTGCTCTGGACCGGCTGACTGCCGAGCGCGAGCGGATCGGGCCGGTAAACCTGGTGGCCGAGCGCGAGCTTGCCGAACTCGAGGAAGGGCGCGGCACGTCGCAGGCGGAGCGCGAGGAACTGGGCCTTGCCATCAACCGGCTGCGCGGGTCGATCGGAAGCCTCAATCGCGAGGGGCGCGTGCGGCTGCTGGCCGCGTTCGAGACGGTGGACCGGCATTTCCGCAGCCTGTTCACGACCCTGTTCGAGGGCGGGCAGGCGCATCTGGAACTGGTCGAATCGGACGATCCGCTGGAGGCGGGGCTGGAGATCATGGCGCAGCCGCCGGGCAAGAAATTGTCGGCGCTGACTTTGCTGTCCGGGGGCGAGCAGGCGCTGACCGCGGTGGCTTTGATCTTCGCCCTGTTCCTCACCAACCCGGCGCCGATCTGCGTGCTGGACGAGGTCGATGCACCGCTGGACGATGCCAATATCGAACGTTTCTGCGACCTGCTCGACCGCATGGCCGGGGAGACGGACACGCGCTACCTGATCGTCACGCACAATGCGGTGACGATGAGCCGCATGCACCGCCTGTTCGGGGTGACGATGATCGAGCGGGGCGTGAGCCGGCTCGTGAGCGTGGATCTGGGCGGAGCGGAGCGGCTGCTGGCTGCGGAGTGAACGGCTTTACAGGACAGCCGATACTCCTGCTCCTGCAGAAGCAAGACATGTTACTGCGAACCATTCTCAAGAACGTTGTAATTGCGAATGGCTCGCGTTATGGGGCCGTCATGAACGCCGTGACGCCGACCAAGCGCGCCCCCACCGCACCCAAGAAGAAGCGCAAGGCCTTCTGGCTGAAGCAGCTCCACACCTGGCATTGGATCAGTTCGGCGATCGCGCTTATCGGACTGTTGCTGTTCACGGTCACCGGCATCACGCTCAATCACGCGGCGGAGATCGAGGCGTCGCCGGTCGTGACGGAACGCAGCGCGCAACTGCCCGCCGAACTGCTGCCGCAGATCGCACCGGACGATGCTGGCGACGTCAAGAAGCCGCTGCCGGCACCGATCGCCGAATGGGTCGCCGGGCAATTCGACGTGCGCGGCACGGGGGAGGCGGAATGGTCGGCGGAGGAAGTCTACCTGCCGTTGCCTCGCCCGGGCGGCGACGGGTGGGTGTCGATCGATCGCACCACCGGCGAGGCGCTGACCGAGAATACCGACCGCGGCTGGGTGTCGTACCTCAACGACCTTCACAAGGGCCGCAATAGCGGAACGGCGTGGAAATGGTTCATCGACATCTTTGCTGTGGCAAGCCTGGTGTTCGCCATCACGGGCCTGGTGCTGTTGTGGCTGCACAGCAAGAATCGCCCGTCGACCTGGCCGCTGGTGGCGCTCGGCTTCATCATTCCGGCGCTCATCGCCGCCTTCTTCATCCACTGAGGTGTCCATGAAACCCAGCTACAGCACGTTCCTCACTGCCCTGCCGATCGGCTCGGCCGCCCTCGTGGCAGTGCCGGCACACGCGGCCGGCATCGACGTCACCGTCACCATTCCGCGCCTCAACGTGGCCGAATATCATCGTCCCTACGTAGCGATCTGGATCGAGCCCAAGGCGGGCGGCGCGGTGCGCAACCTCGCCGTGTGGTACGACCATGACATGAAGGCGAACGAAGGCACCAAGTGGCTGCGCGACATCCGCACCTGGTGGCGGGTGAGCGGTCGCACGCTCAAGTTCCCGGCAGACGGCATCACGGGCGCGACCCGGGCGCCGGGCGCTCAGAAGATCAGCTTCACCGCAGGCCGCGGTCCCTTGGGCAATCTGGCGCCGGGCGAATATGTGATGAAGGTCGAGGCGTCTCGCGAAGTCGGCGGGCGCGAGATCGTCAGCCTGCCCTTCACCTGGCCGGCCAAGGGCAACCAGACCGTGCGCGCATCGGGGAAGGCCGAGCTGGGCGCCGTCACTGCCGTCATCAAGCGCTAATCAGACCTTCAAGGGAGGGACCACCATGACCATTCGCATCGGCCGCATCCTGGCCGCCGTCGCCGCCATCGGCCTTACCGCCACTTCCGCGCAGGCGCATCGCCAGTGGATGCTGCCGTCCGCCACCAGCCTGTCGGGCGACGACGTATGGGTGACGGTGGACGCCGCCATCTCCAACGACCTGTTCTATTTCGAACATTTCCCGATGCGCACCGACAACATCAAGGCGTGGTTCCCCGACGGTAGTGAGGCCAAGATCGAGAATGCCGCGACGGGCCGCTATCGCAGCACGTTCGACGTGCACCTGACGCAGAAGGGCACGTACAAGATCGCCAACGTCACCACCGGTGTGATGGGCAGCTACAAGCTCAACGGCACCGAAACGCGCCTGCCGCGCGGCACGACCAAGGAGCAGCTGGCAACGGTGATCCCAGCTGGCGCAACCGACGTGCAGGTGAGCGAGAGCAGCGGCCGCAACGAGATCTTCGTGACTTCGGGCGAACCGACCGATGGCGTGCTTAAGCCGACCGGCCAGGGCCTGGAGATGCAGCCGATCACCCATCCCAACGACCTGGTGGTGGGCGAGGATGCACGCTTCCGCTTCCTGGCGGACGGCAAGCCCGCCGCGAACCTCGAGATCGAAGTGGTGCCGGGCGGCGTGCGCTATCGCGACCAGCTCAATGACCGCAAGGTTACGACCGACGCCAATGGCGAAGTCACGATCAGCTGGCCCGAGCCCGGCATGTACTGGCTCAACGCCAGCATCGGCGGCGGTCGCGGCGCCCCGGGCGCGGCCCCGGCGGCAGCGCCTGCCAAGCGGATGAGCTACGTCACCACGCTGGAAGTCCAGGCGCCCTGAACGACGCCCGCATCGCGATACCGCTGAGCCTGTCCCCCGCCGCCTTCGGGCTGCGGGAGGCGGGGGCGCATGTCGGCGCCCTGGGCGGGGCGACGATGGGAACCGAGTGGAGCGTCCGCGCGGTCGCAAGCCAGGCTGCGCTCGACGCGCTGCTGCCGGACATCGAGGCGCTGTTCGCCGGCATCATCGCCGAGATGAGCAACTGGGAACACTATTCGGCGATCAGCCGCTTCAACGCATCTGCGCCCGGCAGCTGGCACGTGCTCCCGCCCTCCTTCTTCGCGGTGCTGACCGCTGCGCTTGATGTCGCGCGCGAAAGTGGCGGGGCGTTCGATCCGGCATTGGGCATGCTGGTGGATCGATGGGGGTTCGGGCCGGCTGGAGCGGCCGGCACGCCTCCGCCACACGAAGTGATTGCCGGCCTGCTCGGCGGACCGCGATGGGAGGATTTGCGCCTCGACCTGGCGGCGCAGCGGGCGTTTCAGCCGGGTGTTGCGCTGGATTTCTCCGGCATCGCCAAGGGACATGCGGCCGACCGCCTTGCAGGGCTGCTGCGCGAGCATGGCGTGCGCAGCTTCCTGGCCGAGATTGGCGGCGAGCTGGTGGGCGAGGGTATCAAGCCCGACGGCCAGCCCTGGTGGGTGGACTTCGAAGCGCCACCCGGCAGCGACGTGCCGCCGATCCGCGCCGCCCTGCATGGTCTGGCGATCGCAACATCGGGCGATTACCGCCGCTTCCGGGAATATGACGGGCAGAGCTTCGCGCACACCATCGATCCGCGCACCGGAGCGCCGCTTGTCAACGGTGTCGCATCGGCAACCGTCCTCCACGCCAGCTGCATGATGGCGGACGCTTATGCGACGGCAGTCACGGTGCTCGGCCCGGATGCGGGGCTGCGGTTCGCCGATGAACGCGGAATCGCCTGCCGCTGGCTGGTGCGCGAGGATGGCGGCATGCGCGAGATCGTCTCGCCCGCGCTCGCCGCCATGCTCGGCTAGAGCCTCATCATTCAGCCAGACGCTGGCCGTGCAGTTCGCGTGCGCCGCGATAAAGAGTGAAGCGATCGGTCCTGCCGCCATCCGGGTGGAAGACGATCCGCATCGGCTGACCGTCAATCCTGAATTCCGTGGGGGAAACCGGTCGCATCGGCATGGCCCTGCCGCCATCCTGAGCTATGGTGAGCCGCCCGTCTTCACGCAGGGTGACGGCCAGCTTCGGCCCCTCGGTCTGGTAGGTGCCAGCGTAGCTGCGCAGCGTCGCGGCATCGACGCTGAAGGCAGGCGGCACAGGTCCGGTGCGGACGGCGCGGTCGGGCGCCGCGGCTTCCATGCGGTGCACCTCCATCACGTGTTTGTTTTCGGCCCCGCGCTTGATGCGGAACCAGTCGAGCGGAGCGACGGCGAGGAAGAAGCGATCGTCGCCGGCGGGAAGGACCTCCATCTCCTCGTCACCGCGGCCGATGTAGAGCTTGCCGTCGCGGCCGAAAAAGCGGCGCGGGGGACCCTGGTCTGCGCTGTAGGCGCCGAACAGGGGCTCGAGGCTGGCTGGATCGACGTCGGCGCGGGTGAGGATCGGAATGGGTTCACCAAGCGCCAAGGCAGCGAGGCGGCGCGTGAGATCGGACGGATCGGTTGCCGGATCGTCGCTGTTGGCGAGCACGGCGACGAACAGGTCGTCCGAGGGAATGTAGACGGCATCGGTGTCGATCCCCCGCCCCGCCCCGCCATGAACAATGGCCGGACGACCGCGGATCGAGAGCAGGCGGAAGCCGAAGCCGTAGCGCTCGGTGCTGCCGTCGGCGAGGCGCGCAGGTGCCACCATCTCCCGGTACAAAGCGGGCGTTACGACCTTGCCCCCGTGCAGCGCCTGCGACCAGCGGGCGAGGTCGGCTGCGCTGGCGACCAGGGCGCCGGCCGCATGGGCGACGCTGATGTGGACGCCGCTGGACGATTGCACCCTGCCGTCGATTTGGCTGTAGCCGCGGGCGCGCTCGGGACCACCTTCCTCCGCGGCATAGCGCAGGGTGGTAAGGCCGAGCGGCTTGGCGATGCGCTCCGTCACCGCTTGGTGCCACGGCTGGCCCGTCACCTCCTCGATTATGGCGCCAAGGAGCACGTATCCGCCATTATTATACTCCCACCGCGTGCCGGGCGGCGACACGGCCCGGCGATCCCGCATCAATGCGACGAGGTACGCACTGCTGTTGGGGCGCAGCGAAGGCGCGCTCAGCATCCATCCCGGGATCTTGGTGAAATCCATCACGCCGGACGTGTGGTTGAGGAGCTGGCGCACGGTGGCACCGGCAGTGGGCTGCGCAAAACCGGGAAGGAAGCGGGAAAGTGGATCGTCGAGCGAGAGGCGACTTTCGGCGGCCAGTTGCAGGATGATGGCAGCGGTGAATTGCTTGGTGATCGAGCCGAGGCGGAAGCTGGTGTCGGGCGTGATCGGTCGCGCAGTGTCGATGTCGGACACGCCCCGTCCGCCGGCATAGAGCGTCTGGCCGCCTCGGGTGACGATCATTGCCGCGCCGGGGCCTTTCGCCGGGAATGCGGCCTCGACGAGGGCGGATGCCTTGCTCGCGAATTCGGTTTGTGGGGCAACGGGCGCGGTCATGACCGCCATCGTGCCGATTAAGTGGATGAACGTCACTGCCTGTCTCCCTTGGTCGATTGAGGGAGCAGGCTGGCGCAGGCCGCTGCGATCGGCATGAGCGGCGGGTGATATTCGGGTGAGATTGTCTAGGCTCGACGCGTCAGGCGTCGGCCCAGCGCCTCAGAAGGTTGTGGTAGACTCCGGTCAGCTGCACCACCGACCGATCACTCTGACCCTTGTCGGCGGCCACCGCCTGGGTCGCCTGGTCGAGGTCGAACAGGATGCGTCGTGCATTATCGTCGCGCACCATCGACTGGATCCAGAAGAAGGAGGCAATCCTGCGCCCGCGCGTTACGGGGGTGACGCGGTGGAGGCTGGAGGCGGGGTAGAGGATCATGTCGCCGGCGGCGAGCTTCACCTGCTGAACGCCGAACTGGTCCTCGACCGTAAGTTCGCCGCCATCATAATCCTCTGGATCGCTCAGGAAGAGCGTGGCCGAAAGATCGCTGCGGATGCGGAAGTCGGTGCCGCGCTGGATGCGGATCGCATTGTCGACGTGAATGTCGAAATTCTCACCGCCTTCGTAGGAATTGAACAAGGGCGGAAACACCTTGAGCGGCAAGGCGGCGGCGATGAACAGGGGCGACCGGCCGAGCGCTTCGAGGACGATCGCGCCAGCTTCGCGCGCCGCGGCGCTGTCTTCGGGCAATTGGGTGTTGCGCTTGGCGAGCGCGGATTGGTGGCCAGAGGTAACGTTGCCGTCCACCCACTGTGCATCGGTGACGAGGCGGCGGACATGCGCCAGGCGCTCGGCATCGAGCAGTCCGGGGATCGAGATCATCATGGACGGGCGGCTTCAGACGGTAAGGATGAAGGGAATCTGGACGGTGCCCCGCACCATCACCGGTGCGCCGTCGCGCATGGTGGGCGACCAACGCCACCGGCGCACTGCGTCGAGGGCGGCCTTGTCGAGTCGCTGGTGCCCGCTGCTACGCGCCACGGAGATTTCGGAGACGGATCCACCAAGGTCGAGCAAAACGGTGAGGAGGACAGTGCCCTGCTCCTTCTTCTTCCGCGATTCGATCGGATATTTGGGCGGCTTTCCGGCCAGCATCTTGGAAGACAGGTCGCCAGCCTTGACCGGACCCTCCTGGGCGGGTGCGGGCGGTGCCGGGGGAGCGGCGGCTGCCTTGGCGACGGGCGCCGGCGGTTCGGGCATTGCACGCGCCGCGGCCAGCACGGGCGGCGGCGCCGACAGGGTGCGCACGATCGGCGGAGGTGATACGATCGGCGTCTGGATGGGATTGAGCGGCTCTGGCGTCGCCTGCTCGGTGGGCGGAGGCGGCGGTGCGGAAGGCGGCGGCTCCTCCGGCATGTCGAGCATCTCGACCACCGTCGGCGCGACCTTGGCCTTGCCGACCGGCACGATGTCGAGTGAGATCAGGGCGGCGAACAAGGCAGCGTGGATGCCCGCAACCACCGCGATCGATCCGGCGCTGAAGCGGCGCCCGCCGCCGTAGCTGCTGGGCTGCCAAGACACGGCCTGCAACGGCGTGCCATCGTTGCGCAGATCGACGTGAACGTCCGCATCGGCCGGGCGTGCGGACGAGAATTGGCCGAAAGCCACGTGCATAGCCTCTGATCCCTGTTGGCTGTCGCCTACGCCTTTTTCTAATGCGAATCAATCGCAAGGACGAGGCCGCCTGTATGAAGCAGGCGGCCCCGCTCATCTTAGAAGCGGTAGCCAATCGTCAGCACGGCCTGACGGTCGACGCCGGGCTGGGCCCAGCTGCCGCCGACGGCGGTGCGCACGGTGGTGGCGTAACGCTCGTTGGTGAAGTTCTGGATGTTGAGCTGCGCCGACAGGGCATCATTGAACATGTAGTTCAGCATGAACCTGTGGGTCAGGTAATCCGGAACGAAGTAGACGGGCGTGGTCCCGGTCGCGGTGGGGTTGAGCGCGTGGCGGCCCTGATAGGTGAAGCCGTAGCCTGCCTCCAGCCCGAACGGGAAGCGGTAGGACGTGAACAGGCTGCCCGAATGCTTGGGCGTCGCCGGGAGCAGGGTGCCCGCTGCCGGATCCGGGTCGGCTGCCGTGTTCGAGCAGGTCGGCGTGGGCGCCGGCTGCCCGGGAACGGCCGGCGGCGTGAAGCCGGGATTGGCGAGGCAGAAGTCCGACACGCTCTGGATCAGTTCGCTGTCCAGATAGGTGTAGTTGGCCGAGATCGACCATTCCGACGTGATGTTGCCGACCGCGCCAAGGGCGATGCCGTCGACACGCGAATGGCCGTCGAGCACCTGGTCCGGCACCGTCGGATCGCCCGAGGCGACGCGATACTTGTCACGCTCGTTGCGGAAGATCGCGGCGGAGAGCTGCAGCGCGTCGCCGAACAGGTCGATCTTGGCACCGATCTCGTAATTCTTGGCCGATTCCGGTTCGACGTTGCAATTGTTGGCCGCGCAGGCGCCGTCGACCGACGCCTTGGAAGGCGTTTCGCTGTTGCCGAACGCGGCGTAGATGCTGCTGTTTTCGGAAGGCTTGAAGACCGCGCCGATGCGGTAGGAGAAAAGCGAGTCTTCTGACCTGAACGGCGTCCCCGCGGCGGTGACGTTGCCGAGCGTCGCGCCGGGCGCGGTGCTGTAGGTGATGGAGCTGTTCTCACCCTCGAACTTCTCGTAGCGGACGCCGCCATTCAGTTCGAACGCGTCGCTGAACTTCATCGTGTCGAACAGGTAGACGGCGTAGCTGCTCTGCTTGCCGTCGGCGCGCGAGCCGCGGATGAAGTTTCGCGGGCCGACATATTCGTTGGTGCCGTAGACGCGCGGCAGCGCGCCGGCAGCCGCCGCCGGACCGGCTGCGCCGCCGCTCGGGTCCGCGATCGACACGAGCGGGTAATAGAAGCCGAGGCTCGCGGCCGCATTGTAGAGCGGGTTGGGCGTGCCGGTCGCTCCGGTGCCGGTGAACGGCGCGGCATAAGGATCGAAGCCCTGTGCGGTGCGCAGCAGATTGCCGCTGAGCTGGCTGTACTTTTCCCACAGGATCGAGCCGCCGAGCACGGCGGTATGCTCGATCCCGCCCGTGTCGAACTCGCCCGACAGATCGAGCTGGTTATAGGCGGTGCGATTGTTGATGTAGCGCGTGTTGCCGCGCCCGCCGGTCGGGAGGTAATAGCCCGCCGGGATCGTCAGCGTGTTGAGCGGCGAACCGGCTGGCGTCGCCACCGTGCGGATCGCTGCGGTGCAGGCGGCGCCGGTCGGCTGCAATCCGTTGGCGAGGCAGAAGGTGCCGTTGGGCTGGCTTGTCACCGTATATTGGGCGATGTCCTCGACCCGGGTCAGGTTGCGGATGCGCAGGCTGTCGCTGAACTCATGCGCGATGATCGCCTGTCCGCTGTTCGTCTTCGCGCGCTGCGTGTCGACGTTGGCGAAGCCGTAATAGCCCTCCGTATTGAACGGCTCGATAAAGCCGCCGAGGTCCGGATAGTAACGCAAGCCATATTGCGGCATGCCCTCGTCATCGAGATGCTCGTATTGCAGCGTGACGCTGGTCGGGCCGTCGATGCCGAAGGTGATTGCGGGGGCCACGCCCCAGCGCTGAAAATATTCGACCTGGCGGCCGGGTACTTCATTCTCGTGATAGACAGCGTTCAGGCGGACGGCGACGCCGTCACCGACCAGGCGGTTGATGTCGACCGTGCCGCGGTAATAATTATCCGTGCCGATGCCGGCGTTGATGACCGACTGGTTTTCGTCGAGCGGCTTTTTGGTAACCAGGTTGATGGTGCCACCGACCGAACCACCACCGCTGAACACGCCGTTGGCGCCGTTGGTCACTTCCACCTGTTCGATATTGTAGGTCTCGTTGCGGTTCATCACCGCGCCCGAGCGGACGCCATCGACCGAGATGTCGTTGTTGGCAGTATAGCCGCGCAGGGTGATGCGGTCGCCATAGCCGAAGCCGCCTTCACCGGCCGCGAACGTGATGCCCGGGACGGTGCTCAGCACTTCGCGCAGGGTCAGCAGGTTCTGCTGCTGCAGCGTGCGGTTGCTGATGACGGTGATCGTCTGGGGCGTATCAAGCAGCGGGCGCGTGAACTTGGGCGATTCCGCTTCCTCGACCTTGGGCGTGTCCTCGGCGATCGCCGTGTCGGTGACGGTGACGCCGCCGAGCACGCCTTCCTGCTCCGCGGTCTGCGCCATGGCGGGCGAGGAGGCGATGAAGCCGACGCAGCCGACGGCAAGGAACATGGGCGCGGCGGTGCTGCCGCGTAGATCGGAACGAGACACTGTTTTCCCCTTTGCTCATACCCTCTGGATGGGCATCGGGGGCGCTATTGATACTCATTCGCATTACAGTCAACGCGAATGTTGCTGCTATGTAACAGTTTGTGTCGCGCTTTGCCGGTCATGCTCCTGGTGAATAGGTAGTATGCGAGTTTGGCGGCGCGAGAAGGATGGCCGCTGCGTCGCCGCAACCCGCGGTGCACACGCCGCCGCCGCCGGCCTCCTCTACTGTCGCGAAGAATGACAGGCCGCGACAGGACTGAGCTCGAACGAGCCGGAGACGTTAGGGTCGAACGTGGCGCCGCTTGGCTCAGACGTTGCCGCTGAACGTGTCGCAGACGGCGGGATCGCCCGATTGGAGGCCGCGCTGAAGCCAGGCCTGCCGCTGTGCCGAGGTGCCGTGGGTGAAGCTTTCGGGCACGACATAGCCCTGTCCAGCCTTCTGCAGCGTGTCGTCGCCGATCGCCTGGGCGGCGCGCAGCCCTTCCTCCACGTCGCCGGGTTCCAGCCGGTCGCGGTTACGGGCGGCCCAGACGCCGGCATAGCAATCGGCCTGCAGCTCGACGCGGACCTGGGTGGCATTGGACTCGGTCCGCGAGCCTGCAGATTGTGCGCGGCTCGCCTGGTCGAGCGTGCCGGTCAGCTGCTGGATATGGTGGCCGACCTCGTGCGCGATCACATAGGCCTGGGCGAAGTCGCCGGCCGCGCCGAAGCGGTTCTGGAGCTCGTCATAGAAGGTCGCGTCGAGATAGATATTGTTGTCGGTCGGGCAGTAGAACGGCCCCATGGCCGATTGGGCGGCGCCGCAGCCCGACTGCACGCCGCGCTGGTAGAATCGAAAGCCTGCCGGGCGATATTGCTGGCCGCTCTCGGCAAAGACGCGCGTCCACGTATCTTCGGTGCTCGCCAGCACCTGGCAGGAGAAGCGGTTGGTGGGATTGGCGCAGACCTGTGCCGCCGTCTGGCCGGTGCCCTGTCCCGACGACACGACATTGCTGGTGCCGCCGCCGCCGAACGGGTTCATGCCGAGCAGCATGGCGCCGATCACCACCACGATCACGCCGCCGATGCCGAAGCGGCTGCCGATCAGGCCCAGGACCAGGCCGAGCCCGCCGCCGCCGAAACCACCACCGCCGCCGCCACCGCCGACGCCCAGATCGCGGACATTGTCACTCGTGCGATAGTCGTCGAGGTCCATGGCTTCACTTTCCTGATCGTGTCGGATGCTTAATGCTTCGGTGCCTTCGCAGGTTGCATCGGGCACCTTGGCCCGCGATCAGCGTTCGGCTGCCAGGGAGAAGTTCATGCTGCTGAAGGGTAAGACCGCACTCGTCACCGGATCCACGTCGGGGATCGGGCTCGCCATTGCCGAGGCGCTGTCGCGCGAAGGCGCGTCGGTGATGCTCAACGGCTTCGGCGACGTGGCCGAGATCGAGCGCATCCGCGCGGGGCTGGAGCAGGCGAGCGGGTCAGAAGTCGTCTATAATGGCGCGGACCTCACCAAAGCCGACGCCATCGAGGCTTTGGTGAAGGAAACGGAGGCCGCGCTCGGGCCGATCGACATCCTCGTCAACAATGCCGGCATGCAGCATGTGTCGCCGATCGACCAATTCCCGCCCGACAAATGGGACCTCATCATCGCGCTGAACCTCAGCGCCGCATTCCACACCATGCGCCTGGCGCTGCCCGGCATGAAGGCGAAGGGTTGGGGCCGAATCATCAACACCGCATCGGCCCACAGCCTGGTCGCGAGCCCGAACAAGTCGGCCTATGTCGCGGCCAAGCACGGCATTGCCGGGCTGACCAAGACCGCCGCGCTGGAAGTCGCGGCGCATGGCGTGACGGTGAATTGCATCAGCCCGGGCTATGTGTGGACGCCCTTGGTCGAGAACCAAATCCCCGACACGATGAAGGCCCGCGGGCTGACGCGCGATCAGGTGATGAACGACGTCCTTCTCGCCGCCCAGCCGACCAAGCAGTTCGTGACGGTGGACCAGGTCGCCGCATTGGCATTGTTCCTGTGCCGGGACGAAGCCTCGTCGATCACCGGCGCCAACCTGTCCATGGATGGCGGGTGGACCGCGCAATAGGCCGGCCCTTTGCAGGGCGCCGCCATTATGGCACGTCAGGGGTGGAGAGGTTGTCGATGAAGCTTGCCGTGCCGTCCATCTGCGCATTGCTGGCACTTGCGGGCTGCGCAAGCGGGGAGCGCGAGACGGTGCCGGTACCGGCGCAGGCCGGGGCGCCCGCGGCCTTCGACTGGCGCATGATCGCGACGGCGGACGATCGCCGGCGGCTTCGCGAGTGGCGAACGGCGTGGGTCGCAGCGCTCGCCAGGGCGCGGCCGGGCCATGCGGCCGAGATTGCGCGAGAGGGCGTGCTGCTCGATCCCGATGCGGGTCGGTTGGGCGCGTCACCGCCGCCCGGCGATTATGCCTGCCGCGTGATCAAGGTCGGCGCCAGGAGCGCAGGCATGCTCGATTACGTCGCCTATCCTGCCTTCAACTGCCGGATCGGGGTCGAGAATGGCGTGCTGAGCTTTGCCAAGCTGACGGGATCGCAGCGGCCGATCGGGCTGATCCTGCCCGACACGGAGCGGCGATCGATCTTCCTGGGTACGCTCCAGCTCGGGGATGAGCGGCTGGCACTGCAATATGGCCGCGACGAGGAGCGCGACATGGCAGGCGTCGTCGAACTGGTTGGCGAGCGGCGCTGGCGCATCGCCTTTCCTTATCCGCATTTCGAATCCACGCTGGACGTGCTGGAGCTGGTGCCGAAAGTCTGAGCGTTCCTCTTCTTCCCTCGTGACGCCGGGCTTGATCCGCGGTGCGCCTTCTCCTCATAACCGGAGTGGAACTGGATCCCGGAATCCCGCCCGGGATGACGAAAGGGCAAAGATGAAGACGCTGGTTGCACTCACCCTGGCCCTGGCCGCTATGCCGGCCGCAGCCGATCCGCTGCGGGACGCAGTGGCGGCTGACATGCCGTCGCTGCTGACTCTCTACCGCGACCTCCATGCCAATCCGGAGCTCAGCATGGAGGAGGTGAAGTCCGCCGCGAAGCTGGCCGCGGAGGCGAAGAAGCTCGGTTTCGAGGTGACGACCGGCGTCGGCAAGACGGGTGTGGTGGCCGTGATGGAGAATGGTCCCGGCCCGGTGCTGCTGCTGCGCGCGGACATGGACGGGCTGCCGGTGACCGAGCAGACGGGCCTGCCCTTCGCCAGCAAGGTGCGCGCGACCAGCCCGGCGGGCGTTGAGTCGGGTGTGATGCATGCCTGCGGCCACGATACGCACATGACCGCATGGGTCGGCACTGCGCGGCGGTTGGCGGCAATGAAGGATCGCTGGTCGGGTACGCTGGTGATGATCGCGCAGCCCGGCGAAGAGGTCGGCAAGGGCGCGAAGGCAATGCTGGACGAGGGGCTGTTCACGCGCTTCCCCAAACCCAGCCACGTGCTCGGTTTCCACGACAGCGCATCCTTGCCCGCGGGCACGATCGGCTACACGCCGGGGCCGGCCTTTGCGGCGGTGGACAGCGTCGATGTGACGGTGCGCGGCGTAGGTGCGCACGGCGCGGTGCCGCAGAATGCGAAGGACCCGATCGTGCTCGCCGCGCGGATCGTTGGCACGCTCCAGACCCTGGTCAGCCGCGAGCTTGATCCGCAGGATGCGGCGGTGGTGACGGTGGGCAGCTTCCAGGGCGGCACCACCCACAATATCATCGGCAACGAGACCAAGCTGCTGCTGACGGTGCGCAGCTATAGCGAGAAAACGCGCAAGATGCTGCTGGACGGCATCGCCCGCATCGCGCGCGGTGAAGCCATCGCGGCCGGCGTGCCGGACGACCGCATGCCGGTGGTGACAGTGCGCGAGGATTATACGCCCGCCACGGTCAACGTGGGCGGGCTGACCGAAGAGGCGGCGCAGCTTTTTGCCGCGCGGTTCGGCGCCGACCGGGTGCGCCAGGTGCCGCCGCCGATGGTGGGCGAGGATTTCGGGCGCTACGTGATCGCCGCACCGGAGGCGCAGAGCCTCATCTTCTGGGTCGGTGGCGTGCCGCAGGCGCAATGGCAGGAGGCGGGCGGAGATCCCGCCAAGCTGCCGTCGCTGCACAGCCCGTTCTGGGCGCCCGATGCCGAAGCGGTGATCGCCACTGCGACCGAGGCGATGACGGCAGGCGCTCTCCAGGTGCTGGCGAAGAAATAGCCAGCGCCCGGGCTCTTCACCCTTTGTTTGTAAGTTTGAGCGACATGCTAATATGTGTCGGAAGATATTACACCTGTTGACCTGAGGGCGGCACCGTGATCGCTGCGTTGGGGCTGTGGGCGCATCTCGCCGCCGCTTTGCTCTATGGCGCGCTTGCCTTCTGGGCGTGGCGGCATGGCGGCGACGACCGGCGCGCGCAGGCGCTGGTCGCGGCCTTCACCATCATGGCCCTTTGGTCGGCCGCCCAGGCGCTGACACCCGCGTCGCAGCTCGCCCAGCTTGCCGAGGCGGCGCGTAACATCGCCTTTCTCACCTTCATGTACGCGGTGCAGCGCGATGCACGTCCGCGCGCGCTCGGCTACGTCTATGCCGCAGTCGCGGCGCTGGCAGGGCTGCAGGTTGCCAGTGCGGTGCTGCCGCCCGACCAGGTCGCGGTGGCACGCAGCAGCATTGGCGCGGTGCTCGCCGCCGGTGCGTTGGTGCTTGTCCACAATCTCTACGCGCAGGCGGTGCGTGCCTCGCGATGGGGCATCCGGCTGCCTACGCTGGCGCTTGCGGCCATGTGGGGGTTCGACCTTCACCTCTACACCGTCGCCTCTGTCACGCGGGCGCCCGTGAACGACCTGCTGGCGCTGCGGGGTGTTATCGCCGTCATGCTCGTGCCCCTGTTCGCCGTCGCTACCCGGCGCAACAGCGGGTGGCGGGTGCAATTGTCGCGCACCGCCACGTTCCGTGCGCTGTCGCTCGTGGCACTAGCCGGCTATTTCGTGCTGACCGTCTCGCTCACGCGCGCGCTTCCGGCCGAGGGCGAGTGGGTGAGGCTGGCGCAGGCCGCGCTCATCTTGGTGACGCTTGCCGGCGCGCTGCTGCTGCTTCCGTCCGACAAGGCGCGCGCTTGGATTCACGTGCTGATCGCCAAGCACCTGTTCGAACATCGCTACGACTATCGCGAGGACTGGCTGCGTTTCTCGCGAACCATCGGCCAGGCCGGGACCTTGGGCGTCGACGAACGCGTGGTGAAAGCGCTGGCGGAGCTGGCGGGATCGCCGGGCGGCATGCTGCTGCAGGTAGGCGATGGCGATTTCCGCGCGGGCGCGCGCTGGAACTGGCGCGGCGAGGCGGATGTGGACGCCGGCGCCCAACCGGAGGCGGCGGAGTGGCTGGCGCGCACCGGCTTCATCATCGACTTCGCGGCTCCGCCCGGCGGGGGAACGTCCTTCGACATGCTTCGCGCTGGTGACGCCTGGGCTGGCGTGCCGCTGGTTCATGGCGAGCGCCTGCTGGGTCTCGTGCTGCTGGAGGCGCCGAGCCCGCACCGACCGCTCGACTGGGAGGATTTCGACCTGCTGAGGGCGGCGGGCAGCCAGGCCGCAAGCCACCTTGCCGAGGCACAAGGGCAGGAGGCTTTGGGAGAGGCGCGGCGTTTCGACGAGTTCAATCGGCGCTTCGCCTTCATCATGCACGACATCAAGAATCTGGTGAGCCAGCTCAGCCTCGTCACGCGCAATGCCGAGCGGCACGCCGACAATCCGGAATTCCGCGCCGACATGATCGCTACCTTGCAGGCGTCGGTGAAGAAGATGAACGACCTGCTCGCTCGCCTGGCGCGCGAAGGTGGGGGCGACGCGGGCCCGTTGCGGCCACTGCCGGTCCGATCGCTCCTCGGCGCCGTCGCCGAAGCCAAGCGGCGGATTCATCCGGTGGTGGTGTCTGGCGATCCTGCCCTCTACGCGCTGGCGGATTGGGCGCGACTGGAACAGGCGGTCGCGCACCTCGTCCAGAACGGCATGGAGGCGAGCGCGGCGGGGCAGCCGGTGCAGTTGTCCTGCCGCAGCGAGGACGGGATGGTCGCCATCGAAGTGCGGGACAGCGGCCGCGGCATGTCGGAAGAATTCGTTCGCGTGAGTCTCTTCAAGCCCTTCCTGTCCACCAAGGACACCGGCTTCGGCATCGGCGCATATGAGGCGCGCAGCCTGATTGCAGCCATGGGCGGGCGCCTGGAAGTCGAGAGCCACGAAGGCGAGGGTAGCCGCTTCACCATCTCTCTCAGGCGGGCTGACGCGCCCGCCGCCCCCCAAAGCGACAGGATCAGCGCATGAACGTCCCGGCCCGGCCCAAGCTGCTGATCGTCGAGGATGACGAGGGACTGCAGCGGCAATTGCGCTGGGCCTATGACGATTATGAGGTGCTGACCGCGCCGGACAGGCAAGGCGCAGTCGACCTGGTACGGTCGGCAGAGCCAGCCGTGGTCACGCTGGACCTTGGCCTGCCTCCCGATCCCGACGGCGTGAGCGAGGGCTTCGCCACGTTGGAAACCATCCTGTCGCTTCGCCCCGAAACCAAGGTGGTGGTGGCGACCGGCCATGGCGCCCGCGAAAGCGCGCTGCGGGCGATCGCGTCGGGTGCCTATGATTTCTACCAGAAGCCGGTCGATATCGACCAGCTCGGCCTGATCGTGCGCCGCGCCTTTCAGCTTCACGACATCGAGGCGGAGAACCGGCGATTGGAACAGCGCGCGGACGCGGATCGCACGGTGCTCGGCACCATGGTCACGGCCGCGCCCGAGATGACGAAGGTGGCGCGCATGATCGAACGCGTAGCCAACACCAATGTCACCGTGCTGCTGCTGGGCGCGAGCGGCACGGGCAAGGAATTGCTGGCCCGCGGGCTTCATCATGCGAGCGGCCGGGCAAGGGGTGCGTTCGTCGCGATCAACTGTGCTGCCATCCCTGAAAACCTGCTGGAGGCGGAGCTGTTCGGCTATGAAAAGGGGGCGTTCACCGGCGCGATCAAGACCACCGAGGGCAAGATCGAGCTGGCCGAGGGCGGCACCCTGTTCCTGGACGAAGTGGGCGACATTCCGCTGCCTTTGCAGGTCAAGCTGCTGCGCTTCCTGCAGGAACGCGTGATCGAACGCGTGGGCGGGCGCAAGGCGATCGCGGTCGACACACGGATCGTGTGCGCGACGCACCAGAACCTGCCCGCGATGATTGCCGACGGGCGTTTCCGCGAAGACCTCTACTACCGGCTGGCGGAGATCGAGGTGAAGATCCCATCGCTTGCGGAACGGCATGGCGATGCCGTCCTGCTCGCCCGCCATTTCGTCCATCTGTTCGCGCGCGAGCTGAACCCGCAGGTCAGGGGCCTCAGTCCCGGCGCGCTGGCCTCGATCGATGCGTGGCGGTGGCCCGGCAATGTGCGCGAGTTGGAGAACCGGATTAAGCGGGCGGTGATCATGGCGGACGGTAAGTTCGTCAGCGCCGAGGATCTCGACCTGGCGAGCGGCTCGGCGGAGGGCGCGCCGGTCAACCTCAAGGCCGCCCGCGAAGAGTCGGACCGGCGCGCGATCCGCCAGGCGCTGGCGCGCACCGACAACAACATATCAGGCGCGGCCAAGCTGCTGGGGATCAGCCGGCCGACCCTTTACGACCTGATGAAGCAATATGATCTACAGCCGTGAGGCTCTCGGCCCTGGCACCGAGAGATAGCGTCACGGCTTGAGCTTGTCTCTCAGCGCAGCAAGCGCACCGAAGGCGCCTGCCTCTGCCTCGCTCTTGACCCCTGCCGCTTTCAGCACCTCCTCCGCATCCGGAGCGCGCGGGTAGGGATCGAGGCTGAGCGACAGCGTTTCCGCGACCGCTTCGCCGACATCAACCGCTCCGCCGTCGTAGAAGACGACGTCCATGTCGGTTTCCATCAGTTCGATCTCCTCCTCGGCGCCGTCGATGGCAGGCTGGGGGCGGAAGAGGATGTCGAACGGTTCGTTCACGGCGGCGGGCACCGGCGCCTCCGTCACCACGCAGGATTGCGTGACGCGGGCTTCGAGGCGGCCGGTGGCGCGTATCTCGTCACCGTTGCGACTGATCTCCAGCCTGGCGGAGAGCGTGTCGATGGCGGCGATGCCGAAGCGGCGGGCAAGCGCCTCGCGCTCCTCCGGCTCCGCCTCCACCGCAATGTCGCGACGGGCGCTGCCGATCGTGTCGATGCGAATCGGGCGGCTGAATTCGGGCTGGCTCATAGCGAAGGAAGCGTCCCGCCAAGAATCTGTTCCGCAGGTGCGGCGGCAAGGCGCGTGCGAAAAGCTTCCAATCGCGCCGACACGAAATGCACGGCATCCTCGGACGGCGGCGCCTCATGGAAGATGTTGCGGCGTACGGGCGGTGTCAGGTCGTCCACGTCACGGAACGCACCGATGCGGCCGCCGAGTGCGGCCATCATGCGGCCGAGATGCTTGCCCACCATCAGGTCGCCGATGCCGAGTTGCCGGATACTGCCGTCCATGTCGGCGACGAAGATCTCGGTCAGCATGGCGGTGGCCCTGACGCCGGCGGCGCCTTCCTTTTCGGTTCGTACCACGACAATCGCAAACACGGCGGCGATCATGTCGAAGCGGCCGGTGACGGTGTCCGGCACCTCGCCCTCCAGGTACCAGGCGGGATCGCGGCTCACCTGGACGATGGCATCATAAAGGGGCTGGTATCGCGCCCAGCCGCGCGGCCGGCCGAAGATGCGGGACAGAAAGGACAATCTTTAGTTTTCCCAATCGTGGATGCGGCCGGGCGCCGTACTTGCGCCGTTCAGCTTTCCTCGCATATTGGGGCTTGCCGTTGCAGCCCGCAAGGCGGGCGCGGCAGCGGCCCGATTTTCGTGGAGAATGATTGAGGATGACCCGGAAAGCACGAAGCGCGATGTTGGCGCTGGTGGGCGCGGCAGGGCTGACGGCCGGCTGCACCCAGATCCGGGACCATCAGGGCTACCTGGTCGACGAAGCCCTTGTCTCCTCTGTGCAGCCCGGCGTGGATAATCGCGACTCGGTCACCGGCACGCTCGGCCGTCCGACCTTTGTCGGGCAGTTCGATCAGCGCGACTGGTATTATGTATCGCGCAACACCCGCAACTTTGGATTCCAGATGCCGAACCCGGTCGAGCAGACGGTGCTTCATGTTCGCTTCGACGATGCGGGCAATGTCACGACGGTGAACCGCACGGGCATCGACCAGATCGCGTCGATCAATCCTTATGGCGAGAAGACGCCGACGCTGGGCCGCGAGAGCGGCTTCTTCCAGGAATTGTTCGGCAATATCGGCGCGGTCGGTGCTGCCGGCCAGGCACCGCCTACGGCCGACAATCCGCGCTGATCCGTCGCACCTCCCGCCTGCAGGCGGGAGGCGATCTTTTCAGAACCGATCCTTCAGCGCCATCATGGCGAGCGCCGCCCTGGCTGCCTCGCCGCCCTTGTTCTTCTCGTCGGGCCGGGCGCGGGTAAGGGCCTGTGCTTCGTTCTCGACGGTCAGGATGCCGTTGCCGATCGCGAGCCCGTCCATGGTCAGCGCCATGATGCCGCGTGCGCTTTCGCCGGCCACGATCTCGAAATGGTAGGTTTCGCCGCGGATCACCACCCCAAGCGCGACGAAGCCGTCATAGCGGCCGCTCTCGGCTGCCAGCGCGATCGCCCCCGGCACTTCCAGTGCGCCCGGCACCGTCACCGTTTCATGTTCGTGCCCCGCATCGGCGATCGCGGCGCGCGCGCCTTCCAGCAGCAGGTCGTTGAGGTGGTCGTAGAAGCGCGCTTCGACGATCAGCAGCTTGGCCAAGGTCAGTTCTCCAGAAATTGGTGCAGGGGCGTGATCGCGCGGATCAGCGCCGAAGGTCCATCATGCGGCCCAGATAGCGGGCGAGCACATCGATTTCGATGTTCACGGCGCTTCCGGGTGCCAGGGCAGCCAGGGTGGTCTGCTCGGCCGTGTGAGGAATGATGTTGAGGGAGAAGTGGGTCGATCCGTCCGCCTGATCGGCGACCTGGTTGACCGTCAGCGACACGCCGTCGACGGTGACCGAGCCCTTCTCCGACAGGTAGGGCGCGAGCGAGCCCGGGACCGAGATGCCGATGCGGCGCGAGTCGCCCTCGGGGCATACGCCCACCACTTCGCCGACGCCGTCGACATGGCCGGTGACAATATGTCCGCCCAACTCGTCGCCGACCTTCAATGCGCGTTCGAGGTTGAGGCGGCGCCCCTCCACCCACATGTCTGTGGCGGTACGGCTGATCGTCTCGGCCGACACGTCGACCGCGAACCAATCCGGACCCTTGTCCACCACGGTCAGGCACACGCCCGAACAGGCGATGGAGGCGCCAAGATCGACGTTGGACAAGTCGTAGGCGCAGGCGATGAAGATGCGCGTGTCGCCGCGCTGCTCGACCCTTTCGATGCGGCCAACGTCGGTGATGATTCCGGTGAACACCAAGCTTCTCCACGCGCGCGAAGATGGCACGCGTTGCGGGTTATGAACGGACGCGCTCGTAGACCTCAAGCCGGTCCCTGCCAAGCGGCTCATGGTCGGTGAGCTCCCACCGCCCATGCGCATCGGCGAGCGCGGTCAGGCCGATATAGCCCAGCGACTGCTTGCCTTCGCCAATCAGCACGGGCGCGCGGTAGATGAGCAGGCGATCGACCAGATCGGCGGAGAGGAAGGCGCTCGCCGCCCCGGCGCCGCCTTCGACCAGCAGGTCGTTGACGTCGCGAAGGTCGAATATGTCCTCGGGTGCGGACAGGCGAGTCCAGCCCTCTGCGCCGTCACCGCGGGTCAGCAGCGCGCGGGCAGGGCTTGCATCCTCCAGGCCCGGAAGGCGCACGTCCAGCCTGGGCTGGTCGGCCTCGTAGGTGCCACGGCCGACCAGGATCATGTCGGCCCTGGCGCGTTCGCGGTGCACGTCGGCGCGGGCATCCTCGCCGGAGATCCATTTGCTCTCGCCCGAGGGGAGCGCAATCTTGCCGTCGATCGACATGGCGAGCTTCAAGGTGACATAGGGCCGGCCAAGGCGGATGCGGGTGAGGAAGCCCGCCATCGATCGCGCCGCCGCTTCAGCCTCGACGCCGACTTCGATCGCGATGCCCGCGGCGGCGATGCGGGCCAGGCCTTGGCCATTCGTACGCAGATCGGGGTCGGTCAGGGCCGCGACCACGCGTGTCACTCCAGCCGCGATCAGCAGGTCCGCGCAGGCGGGACCGCGCGGACTGAGGTGGGCACAGGGTTCGAGCGTCACATAGGCAGTGGCGCCGCGCGCGGCTTCACCCGCCTGATCGAGCGCCACGGCCTCGGCATGGGGACGGCCGCCAGACTGCGTGCGGCCTTCGCCGACCACCACATCGTCGCGCACGAGGAGGCAGCCGACATTGGGGTTGGGTGCGGTGCGGCCGCGGCTCTGCGCACCGAGCGCAATCGCCGCCTTCATCCAGGCAGCGTCGTTCATTTTGTGCCGGTGCGTTCCTGCAATTCCTTGTACACCGCCTGCCGTTCGGCCGCGCGCTTGTCCTTGGCGGCCTGGTCGATCTTCTGCTGGGCGACGATCTCGGCATCGCTGCGGTCGGCGGACCAGCTGTCGACGTAGATCACCTGCTCCTTGGGCCCGAGACTGCGCGCGTCGAGGTAGAAGCCGGCGATCAGCACGGTCGGGATCAGCACCGCCGCACCGGCGGCGATCAGCTGATGCTTCTCGCGCCCGCGGATGAAGGCCTTGAGATCGGCCCAGACGGCGCGGGGCGATGACGGACGGGGAAGTGCCATGCGGCCAAGATAAGCGGGGCGGGCCGGTTTCGCCAGCCCACCCCGCAGCGAGTGCTCAGTCATCGAGACGGAAGGTCAAGGTCATCGTCTTGCGGCTCTCGACCGGGCGGCCGTCCTCGGTCGCCGGCGCGAACCGCCAGGCGCGCAGCGCATGACGCTCGGTCGATCGGAAGAAGGCGTCGCTGGTCGCGCGCACCTTCTCCACCGCCTTGACCCGCCCGTCGGGGCCGACGGTGACCCGCACCACCACCATTCCCTCGTTGCCGAGCCGTTCCTCGGATGCAGGATAGGGTGGCTGCAGGTCGCCCGAGCGCAGCTTTGCCTCCATGCGGACGGGAGCGGGCGGGAGTGGAGGAGGGGGCAGCGTCTGCGACTGCGGCACCGGATCGTCGGCTCCGATCGGGCCGGGGTTGAAGACGATGTCGTCCTGGGGTTGCTGCGTGACCACGAAGTCGTCGTTGCTGGGGAGGGGAATGACGCGCTCGACCGTATCCACCTGCGACCGCGGCTGGACCTTGGGGCTCGGTTGCGGGTCCGGATCGGGCGGCGGAGGCGGAGGCGGCAGCTTCACGTCGATGATATCGATCGGATCGAAGATCTCGCCTACCGGCGTCTCCATCTTGGTCAAGGCCAGTGCGCCGACGGCCGCGACGTGCAGCCCGATGACGATGGTGAGTCGGGTCGGGCTGACCCGGTTGGTCTGGTGGAAACCTCCTTCTTGCATGGCACTTCTCCTCGAACAGGCCGCTTCGGCGACTCTAAAGGGAATGTTACCTCATATCACAATGTTATACCATAACGTTCGCGGGCAAAGTTGGTGCCGTCAATTGCGTGCCCCGACCGTTTGTTTCGAGCGAAGTCGAGAAACCTTCATGGAGCAATGCGGGTGATCGTTTCTCGACTTCGCTCGAAAGGAACGGAGTGGAGAGTGCAGACAGGCAACTCTTCGAACTGGTGGCCCTATGCCGCCCGCAGCCGCTTCACCGCCTCGTCGCGCCCGATCAGCGGGAGGAGCGCCGCCATTTCTGGCCCGCTGTCGCGCCCGGTCAGCGCGCGGCGCAGCGGAAGGAACAGGGCCTTGCCGCTACGCCCGCTCGCCGCCTTGAGCGCCGTCGTCAGCGCCTTCCACGGTGCATCGGTCCAGTCGATCCGCTCCGCCGCTTCCGCTGCTTCAATCAGGAACGCGCGATCCTCTTCCGCCACATCGGCGCGCACCGGCCCCTGCACGATTGCCCACCAGTCCGCCGCCTCGGCCACGGTCTTGAGATTGGGCCGGATCGCACCCCAGGCCGCTGCGTCGAGCCCCGCCGGAAGCCGCTCGGCCACCGCCTCGAAATCGAGCTGGTGCACGACGCGCGCATTAAGCGCCGCCAGTTCCTCCATGTCGAACCGCGCAGGGGCGCGGCCGAAGCTGTCGAAGCGGAAGCCGTCGGCAAGCGGCGCCACGTCCGTCACCGGCTCGACGGGAAGGCTGGTGCCGATCCGCGCGAGCTTGGCGAGCAAAGCGATCGCCTCAATCCCGTCATCGCGCATGCCATCGACGCCGAGCGAGCCGAGCCGCTTGGACAATTTGCCCTCCGACCCGACCAGCAACGCGGCATGGGCAAAGGCGGGCACATTGCCGCTCAGCGCCTCGAACATCTGGATCTGGAGCGCGGTGTTGGTGACATGGTCCTCGCCGCGCATCACATGGGTCACGCCCATGTCGATATCGTCGACCACGCTCGGCAGCATATAGAGCCAGCTGCCATCCTCGCGCCGGATCACCGGGTCGGACAGCAGCGCCGGATCGAAGCTCTGGTCGCCGCGGATTTCGTCATGCCAGCGGATCGGGGCGCCATGGTCGAGCTTGAAGCGCCAGTGCGGCCGCCGTCCTTCCGCTTCCAGCGCCGCGCGCTCTTCATCGCTCAGCCCAAGTGCAGCACGATCGTAGACCGGTGGCTTGCCCCGGCTCAGCTGCACCTTGCGCTTGAGGTCCAGTTCCTGCGCCGTTTCATAGGCCGGATAGACGCGACCCTCCGCGTGCAGCCTTTCCAGCGCCGCGTCGTACAGGCCGAACCGCTCCGACTGCCGCCGCTCGCCATCGGGGTTCAGCCCCAGCCAGGCCAGATCCGCGCGGATCGCATCCACGAACGCCTCGGTAGAACGCTCCCGGTCGGTATCGTCCAGGCGCAGCAGGAAGGCGCCGCCATTCTTGCGCGCCCACAGGAAGCTGTGAAGCGCGGTGCGGATGTTGCCGACATGAAGCCGGCCGGTCGGCGACGGCGCGAAACGGGTGACGATCTGCATGGTGCGCCGTCTAGGCGTCACGCCGCGCAGGGGCAACGCCCTTGCCTTCGGAGGTCGCGCGCGTAAGAGGGCGCGACGGGCAGCAGGAACAGATCACATGAAGTTGATGTCGGGCAATTCAAACCTTCAGCTGGTGCGCGATATCGCCGCCTATCTGGAGATGCCGGTGACGCAGGCGTCGGTGCGCCGCTTCGCCGACGAGGAAGTGTTCGTCGAAATCCAGGAGAATGTGCGCGGCGAGGACGTGTTCGTGATCCAGTCGACCGCCTATCCCGCCAACGACAATTTGATGGAGCTGCTGATCTGCATCGACGCGCTGAAACGTGCGTCGGCCAAGCGGATTACCGCCGTGCTGCCCTATTTCGGCTATGCCCGGCAGGACCGGAAGCCCGGCCCGCGCACGCCGATCTCGGCCAAGCTGGTGGCCAACCTCATCACCACGGCAGGCGCCGACCGCGTGCTGTCGGTGGACCTCCATGCCGGGCAGATCCAGGGCTTCTTCGACATCCCCACCGACAATCTGTTCGCCGCACCGGTCATGTCGGCCGACATCCAGGCGCGCTTCGTGGCAGAGAATATCACGGTCGTCTCGCCCGACGTGGGCGGCGTGGTGCGCGCTCGCGCGCTCGCCAAGCGGCTCAACAATGCGCCCCTCGCGATCGTCGACAAGCGCCGCGAGAAGCCGGGCGAGTCGGAGGTGATGAACATCATCGGCGACGTGGAGGGGCGCTTCTGCATCCTGATCGACGACATCGTCGATTCGGCCGGCACCCTGTGCAACGCCGCCGCCGCGCTGAAGCAGGGCGGGGCCGAGGACGTGGTGGCTTATTGCAGCCACGGCGTTCTGTCGGGCGGCGCGGTGGCGCGCGTCCAGAATTCGGTGCTGCGCGAACTGGTGGTGACCGATTCGATCGCGCTGCACGACACGGTCAAGGACGCCGACAATATCCGCATCCTCACCATCGCGCCCCTGCTCGCCGAGGCGATCCGCCGCATCGCCGACGAGAGTTCGGTGTCGAGCCTGTTCGATTAAGGGAGCCATCATGCCCACCGTCCTTATCACCGGCGCAGGCCGCGGCCTCGGTCTCGAATTCGCCCGCCAATATGCTGCGGACGGCTGGCGCGTGGTCGCTACCGTGCGCGACGATGCCGCCGCCGCGCGGCTGGATGGGATAGCCGACCGGGTCGAGCGGCTCGACGTCGCGGATCTGGGCACGGTCGACGCCTTCGCCGAGAGCGTCGGCAACGAAGCGTTCGAAGTCGTTATCCTCAATGCCGGCGTCTACGGCCCGCGCGAGCCGGAGGCGGATGGCTGGCTGAACACCTTCGCCGTCAACACGATCGCGCCTACCTTGCTCGGCCGCGCGCTGGCGCCTTTGGTTGCGCCGGGCGGCACGATGGTGGCGATCACCAGCAAGATGGGCAGCATCGCCGACAATACGTCCGGCGGCATGATCGCCTATCGCTCGTCCAAGGCGGCTCTCAATGCGGCGTGGAAGTCGCTGGCGCTTGACCTGCGCGGGAAGCCGCTCACTGTCGCCGTGCTGCATCCCGGCTGGGTGCAGACCGACATGGGCGGTGCATCGGCTCCGACCACGCCGGAGGAAAGCATCGCGGGCCTTCGCCGCGTGATCGAGGATCTGGAGCCGCGCCAGTCGGGCGCGTTCCTCGATTTCCAGGGGAAGAGCATCCCCTGGTAACTTGGCCCCTGGTAACTTGCCAAGGAAGGCGCCGCCCCTTATAGGCGCGCTCTTTCCAGCCTGTTGGAAGAATCGAACGGCCCGGCCGATAAGGGCTGCCGTGGCTGTTCATAATCGTCCGCCTAATCAGCGGCAAAGGAGACGAAAATGCCCAAGCTCAAGACCAAGAGCGGCGTCAAGAAGCGCTTCAAGCTCACCGCCACCGGCAAGGTGAAGCATGGCGTCGCTGGCAAGCGCCACCGGCTGATCAGCCACAATGCCAAGTACATCCGCCAGAACCGCGGCACCGAAGTTCTCGCCACTGCCGACACGGCACGCGTGAAGCTCTGGGCGCCCTACGGCCTGAACTAAGGAGTATTTGAGCCATGTCACGCATCAAGCGCGGTACGACGACTCGTGCCAAGCACAAGCGGATCCTGGAACAGGCGAAGGGCTATTATGGCCGTCGCAAGAACACGATCCGCATCGCCCGCCAGGCCGTCGAAAAGGCCGGCCAGTACGCCTATCGCGACCGCAAGGTTAAGAAGAGGAGCTTCCGCGCCCTCTGGATCCAGCGCATCAACGCCGCGGTCCGCGTGGAAGGCCTGACCTACGGCCAGTTCATGCACGGCCTGAAGCTCGCCGGCGTCGATCTCGACCGGAAGGTCCTGGCCGACATCGCGATGCACGAGGGCGACGCCTTCAAGGCGATCATCGCCCAGGCGCGCGGAGCCCTGCCGCAGCAGGCGTAAGCCACCAGCGACAAGCGAACAGAAAAGGCGCGGGAGGCAGATGCTTCCCGCGCCTTTTTCTATTTCAGCTCCGAGCCAAGCGAAGCAAGCCAGAGCGGCGTTGATGCAGTCTGGATCGCTTCGTCGCTAAGCTCCTCGCGATGACGCGATGCGGCTACGCCGACCGATACCGCCCTTCCGCCTCGACCATATAGTCGCGGGTCAGCGGCAAGGC
Organism: uncultured Allosphingosinicella sp.; assembly: GCA_934539295.1. Taxonomy (GTDB): domain Bacteria; phylum Pseudomonadota; class Alphaproteobacteria; order Sphingomonadales; family Sphingomonadaceae; genus Allosphingosinicella. The sequence goes on along the minus strand of CAKTCN010000014.1, from coordinate 30,331 downwards.
GTGGCGGTTGCGGGCATATTGGACCTGGAAGTTGACCATGCCGCCATGGGTGAAGGATGCCCAGGCGCCGGCCAGGTAAAACTGCCACATGCGGAAGAAGCGCTCGTCGTACAGTGCCACGATCGCCTCGCGGTTCTCGACCGTGCGGCGATACCATTCCTTGAGTGTGTAGGCGTAGTGGACGCGCAGCACTTCGACGTCCGAGATGGGCAGTCGCGCCTTCTCGCTCGCCGCCACCATCTCCGACAGGGCCGGGATGTAGCCGCCCGGGAAGATGTATTTCGACGTGAACTTGTCGGTGCTGCCCGGCCCGCCCATGCGCCCGATCGTATGGAGCAGCATCACGCCGTCATAGCCGAGCAGCTCGCGGCACGTGTTGAAGAAGGTTTCGTAGTGCGGCGGGCCGACATGCTCGAACATGCCGACCGACACGATCCGGTCGAAACGACCTTCGATCTGGCGATAGTCGATCAGTTCGAATTTGACCCGGTCGGCGACGCCCGCCGCTTCCGCCCGCTCGCGCGCGACCTTGAGCTGTTCCTCCGACAGGGTGATGCCGAGCACGTCGACGTCCGCGACGCGGTTCAGGTACAGCGCCATCCCGCCCCAGCCGCAGCCGATGTCGAGCACCCGCTGTCCCGGCGACAGCGCCAGCTTGGCGGCGATATGCGCCTTCTTGTCCGCCTGCGCCTGGTCGAGATCGACGTCGGGGCTGGTATAATAAGCGCAGCTATATTGCCGGTCGCGGTCGAGGAAGAGATCGTAGAGGCGGCCCGACAGGTCGTAATGATGGGCGACGTTGCGCCTGGATCGCCGCTCGTAATTGACCGCGTCGAGGCGACGCAGCAGCGATTTGCTGCCGCGTCCCAGCCAGCCCTTGCCGGCACCCGAGCCCCACGGCGCGTTGCCGCGGATAAGGTCGACCAGGTCGATGATCTCGCCCTGTTCCATCACCAGCCGCCCGTCCATATAGGCCTCGGCGGTGCCGAGGCTGCTGTCGCGCAGGATGTCGAGCGGCACGCCGCCGTCGGTGAAGCGGATGCGCACGAACGGCAGGTCCGGCGAACCGCTGCCGAAGCGATGCTCGGCACCCTTGTGATCGATGATAACGAGCTCGCCGCGTCGGACGAGCCGGCGGAGCACTTTCGCCAGCAACATGGGCAGCCTCCTAATCGTTCCGACGGCAGAACTACAATGACGCGTTTCGATAAACTACTTGTGACTTAGTCGATCAAAGCCTGCAGCGCGTGTCCGAGATCGGCCGCCACGAACGGCTTCTGCAGCACCGGTGAGGCGCGGAACTCGTCATCGAGACCCCGGATGCCGTAGCCTGTTGCGAACAGGAACGGTATGTGACGCGCCCGCAATGCCGCCGCGACAGGGAAGCTCGGCTCGCCAGCCAGGTTCACGTCGAGCAGGGCCACGTCGAAGTCGGCATCTGCAACCAGCGACAATGCCGGCGAGAGGCGGCTCGCAATGCCCGCGACCTCGTGGCCGAGATCGAGCAGCATGTCCTCGATATTCATCGCGACGAGCATTTCGTCTTCGACAATGAGGATACGCAGCCGCCGCTCAGGCAAGGCTCGGCTCCTGCGCCTGCACGGCGGCGAGCGAGGCTTCGACGACGCAGCGAAGGCCGTCAGGCTCGAAATGTAGCAAGGCCGTGCCTCCCAGGTCCGCGCTGATGCCGCGTTCGATCAACCGCGAGCCAAAGCCCGACCGGGCAGGAGGTTCCACAGGTGGGCCGCCTTGCTCCTTCCACTCGAGGTGGATGTGATCGCCCTCACAGTCCCAAGTGACGCGCACCATGCCCTCCTCGACCGACAGAGCGCCATATTTCGCGGCGTTGGTGCCGAGTTCGTGCAGCGCCAGCGCAAGTGCCAGCGCAGCACGGGGCGCGAGCCAAATGGGAGGCCCGTTCGCTTCCACTCGTTCGGGCGCCAGGTGGGCGACCGCGCTCGCTATCACGTGGGACAGGGCGGCTCCCGTCCAATTCTGATCGGTGAGCAGGTTGTGGGCCCGGGACAGTGCAATGAGACGCGCCTCGAAACGGGCACGTGCCTCGGGCAGGCTGAGGTCGCGCTTCAGCGTCTGAAACGCGATCGCCTGCACGCTGGCCAGCGTGTTCTTAACCCGGTGGTTGAGCTCGTTGATGAGCAGCCGCTGCCGCTCCTCGGCAAGCTTGCGCTCGTGCACGTCCTCGGTGGTGCCGTACCAGAGCAGGATCCGGCCGCGACCGTCGCGGCGGGCATAGGCGCGCGAGCGTGCCCATCGATAGCTGCCGTCGATCCGCTTGACCCGATGCTCGATGTCGTAGGGCTCGCCCGTCGCGACCGAACGCGCCCAGACAGCGAATGAACGCTCGCGATCGTCCGGGTGGAGGCCCGCGGCCCAACTTTCGCCGGTGCCGGGCGTGCCGGTCCATTCCATCCAGCGTTGCGCCACGCGGTTGAGCTGACCGTCGGGCACCGCGGTCCAGGTGACCTGCGGGTTGAGTTCGACCGCGTGGCGGTAATGGTCCTCGCTTTCGCGGAGCAGCCGTTCGGATTCGGCACGTTCCACCGATGCCCATGTCCGCTCGGCCACGTCCTCGGCCAATTCCACCTGCCACTTCTGCCAGCGCCGCGGCACCGCATCGTGAACGTAGAGGATGGCGGTCAGCGCCTGGCCCTGCTGCAGTGGAACCACGATCAGCGATCGCGCCTGTATGCCTTCCCATGTGGCGGCATGTTCGGGCGAGACGCGCGGATCGGTGCGGTAATCCTCGACGACCAAGGTTTCGCCGCGCCGCAGGATATCGATCAGCCGCGGACCGAAAGCGTCGAGGATGCGGGTTTCGCCCGCGAGGCTCATCACGCCTGCATCCCGCTGCCAGTCACGGCGCACGGTGACAGTCTCCTGCGCCTCGTCGACCTGGCCGTAGCCGCAGCGTGCCGCGCCGAGCTGTCCCCCCAGCATCTCCGCGGCTGCAAGTTTCACCTCCACCGCATCGTCTAGACCGCGCAGCCTATCGTTCAGCGCCACCTGGAACGACAGCCGCCGTTCCGCCAGCACGGCCCGGGTGACTTCGTGGCCGTGGTTGAGGACGCCCAGGATCTTGCCGTCATCGCCGACCAGCGGCGCGAAGCTGTAATCCCAATAGGTCTCCACCGTGACGCCGCCGCGCTGCATCGGCAGCAACTGGCCCGTGAGCGAGATGCTCTTTCCGGCCCGCGCGACCTGCTCGAACTGCGGCCCGATCAGATGCCAGATGTCGTGCCAGACCTCGACAGCGGGCCGGCCGAGCGCATCCGGGTGGCGCTCGCCGGGTATGTGCGACCAGGCGTCGTTGTAGAGGAGGCGCAGCTCTTCGCCCCAATAGATGCTGGTAGGATAGTCGGAATGGAGCGCCAGACTGACCGCGAATTGCAGCTGCGGCGGCCAGCTTTCGATCGGGCCAAGCGGCGTCGTTGCCCAGTCGAGCCGCGCGATGCGATCGGCCATGCTGCCTTCCTGAATGGGCGTGGGAAAGTGCAGCATCGTCGAGGCTTCTTTGCCTTTTTCTGGTGCAACGGGATGGCTGCACATAACCCAGCATGCGCCGATCACAAGACGACAAAGATCAGGGCGGATTGACCGCGCACCTGCCGCGATGCAGCAATGTCGAAATGGCTACTGCACCGATCGCGCAAAATCCCGACATCAAGTTCCTAGGCCGCCTGCTCGGCCAGGTGATCCGCGCTTATGGCGGCGACCGGTTGTTCCAGCGGATCGAATATATCCGATCGGCCTCCGTCGACCGGGCGCGCGGTATCGCCGATGCGGAAGGTGTCGATGCGGGGCTGGACGCGCTGAGCCTCGACGAGACGCTCGCCTTCGTGCGCGGCTTCATGCTCTTCTCCATGCTCGCCAACCTTGCCGAGGACCGGCAGGGCGTCGCGGCGGAGCCGGGCGCAGATGTAGCGTCGGTGGCCGAGCGGCTGAAGGCGGAGGGCGTCGAACTCGATAGAATTCGCGAACTGCTGGACCAGGCGCTGGTGGTGCCGGTGCTGACCGCCCACCCCACCGAGGTGCGGCGCAAGTCGATGATCGACCACCGCAACCATATTGCCGACCTCATGCGGCTCAAGGATGCAGGTGCCGAGGAGACACCCGACGGCGACATGGTGGACGACGCCATCCTGCGCCAGATCGCCTTGCTGTGGCAGACGCGGCCATTGCGGCGCGAGCGCCTGTTCGTGGCGGACGAGATCGACACCGCCTTGTCCTACCTGCGCGACGTGTTCCTGCCCGTCCTGCCGCAGCTTTATGCGCGCTGGCAGCGCACGCTCGGCTACCGGCCCAGGAGCTTCCTCAAGGCCGGCAACTGGATCGGCGGCGACCGCGACGGCAATCCCTATGTGAATGCCGACACGCTGCGGCTGGTGCTGGCGCGGCAATCGGCGGCGGTGATCGGCGACTATCTCGACCGGCTCCACCGCCTCGGCGCCGAATTCTCCATCTCGGCCGAACTGGCGGAGATCACGCCGGAGATACAGGCGCTGGCCGACGCGAGCGGCGACGACGCGCCGGCGCGGTCCGACGAGCCCTATCGCCGCGCCATCTCCGGCATCTATGCGCGCCTCGCGGCGACCTACAAGGACATCACCGGCAAGAGCCCGCCGCGTGCGGCATCGGTCAAGGCCGAGCCCTATCCCGATCCCGCCGCCTTCCGAGCCGACCTCGTCCACATCGCCCACGGCCTTGCCGCCCGCGGCGAGGGTGCGCTGGCCGGCGGCGCGGCGCTCGGGCGCCTGATCCGCGCGGTGGAGACGTTCGGCTTCCACCTCGCGACGCTCGACCTCCGCCAGAATTCGGACGTGCATGAGCGCGTGGTGGCCGAACTGCTCAAGGTGGCGGGGGTCGAGGCCGATTATATGGCGCTGGACGAAGAGGCGCGGATCGCGCTGCTCCGCGCGGAACTCGCATCGGGCCGGCTGCTCGCCAATGCGTTCGAGGATTATTCGGACGAAACGCAGTCCGAACTCGCAATCGTCCGCGCGGCCGCCGAGGCGCATCGCCGCTACGGCGAACAGGCGATCACCACCTACATCATCTCCAAGGCGGACAGCGTGTCGGACATGCTGGAGGTCTCGATCCTCTTGAAGGAAGCCGGCCTCTACCGCCCGGGCGAGACGCCGACATCCGCCGTGATGGTCGTGCCCTTGTTCGAGACGATCGCCGACCTAGAGGCCGGCCCCGACATCATGCGCGCCTGGTTCGCGCTGCCCGAAGTCGCCGCCGTAACCAAGGCGCGCGGGCATCAGGAAGTGATGGTCGGCTATTCGGACTCCAACAAGGATGGCGGCTACCTGACCTCCAACTGGAGCCTGCACCAGGCTGCGCTGGCCTTCGCGCCGGTGTTCGAGGAAGCGGGCGTGCGCATGCAGCTCTTCCACGGCCGCGGCGGCGCCGTGGGCCGGGGCGGCGGCTCGTCCTTCTCCGCCATCGTCGCGCAACCGCCCGGCACGGTGCAGGGCCGCATCCGCATCACCGAACAGGGCGAGGTGATCGCCGCCAAATATGGCAATCGCGAAAGCGCCATCGCCAATTTCGAGGTCATGGCCGCGGGCGCGATGCTCGCCAGCCTGCAACCTCCGATCCTGGGCGAAGCGGACGCGGCGCGCTTCCATGCCGCCATGGCCGACCTGTCGGGCGCGGCGTTCGGCGCCTATCGCGGGCTGGTCTATGAGACGGAGGGCTTCCGCACCTTCTTCCGCCAGATCACGCCGATCGCCGAAATCGCCGACCTCAAGATCGGATCACGCCCCGCCAGCCGCACCAAGTCGGACCGGATCGAGGACCTGCGCGCGATCCCCTGGGTGTTCAGCTGGGCGCAGGCACGCGTGATGCTGCCGGGCTGGTATGGCGTCGGATCGGCACTCGCCGGCGGCGACACGGGCCTGTTGCGTGAGATGGCGCAAGGCTGGCCCTTCTTCCGGGCCACGCTCGCCAATCTGGAGATGGTGCTGGCCAAGTCCGACATGGGCCTTGCCGAACGCTATGCCGGGCTGGTCGAGGACAAGGCGCTCAGCGCCGCCATCTTCCCCCGCATCCGCGACGAATGGCAGCGCACGCATGATTGCCTTCTGGCGATCACCGGCCAGTCCCGCCTGCTGGAGGCCAATTCCGAACTGGATGTCTCGATCCGCCTGCGCCTGCCCTATATCGAGCCGCTGAACCTGCTCCAGATCGAACTCTTGAAGCGCCACCGCGCGGGCGAGACCGACCCCCGCATCCGCGAAGGCATACAGCTATCGATCAACGCCATCGCCACGGCATTGAGGAATAGCGGCTGACCCCCTCCCAAACCCGTTCGCTTCGCGAAGTCGAGAAGCGAGGTCGAAGGGCAGGAAGGTTTCTCGACTTCGCTCGAAACGAACGGCGATGGTTAGGAATAGGCCCGCACGAAGAACACCACGGTCGTCGCGCCCGTGACCAGCAAGGTCCACCACCGCACCACCCCGACGGGCAGCTTCTTGCCGACCCTCGCCCCCAAAAACCCGCCCAGCACCGCCCCCGCAATCATCGGCAGGCACGCCTCCCACGCGATCAGCCCGGTGCCGATGAACACGAACGCCGCCGCGAAATTGGACACCGCCAGCATCAGGGTCCGGATCGAGAAGAGCGAACGCGGATGCGCACCTGCGAGCAGGCCGTAGACCGCCGTGGTGATCAGCCCCAGCCCGCCGCCGAAATAGCCGCCATATATGCCGAGGATGCTCTGCGTGCTTACCAGCGTACGCCGACCAATCGTGACGCGCGCGTGGAGCCAGTCGGAGGCCTGCTTGCCGAACAGCATCACGGCGAAGGCGAACAGGAGCAGCCAGGGGATGATGAGATCGAACGCGCTGGTCGGCGTCAGCACCAGCAGCACGCTGCCGATCAGCCCGCCGGCAAATTGCAGCGCCGCCAGCGCCTTGACCGAAAGTCCGGCTAGCGGCTCCAGTTCGTCGCGGAATGTCCATGCGCTCGCTGCCGCACCGGGCAGAAGCGCGGTGTTGGACGTCGCATTGGCGACATTGGCCGGCAGCCCCAGCGCGATCAAAGCGGGCAAAGTGGCAAAGGTGCCGCCGCCCGCCAGCGCGTTCATCGCACCGCCGAGCAGTCCCGCACCCGCGCCGAGCAGCAGCGCCGACAAATCAGGCAAGCGCCGCCTGCTTCTCCTCGGCGAGCCGGTCGATCTCGGCCCGGCTCTTCTTCTCGGCGGCCGTCTTGAGCTGGCCACAGGCCGCGTCGATGTCGCGCCCGCGCGGGCGGCGGATCGGCGCGCTGATCCCGCCTTCGAAGACGATGTCGCTGAAGCGCTTCACCCGCTCGGCATCCGACGTGTCATAGGGCGCGCCGGGCCAGGGGTTGAAGGGGATGAGGTTGACCTTGGCCGGCAGATTATAGTGGCGGATCAGGCGGACGAGCTCGCGCGCATCCTCGTCGCTGTCATTCTTGTCCTTCAGCATCACATATTCGAACGTGATGCGCCGGGCATTGTTGGCGCCGGGATAGGCGGCGCACGCCTCGAGCAGTTCCTCGATCCCATATTTGCGATTAAGCGGCACGATTTCGTCGCGCACGTCCTTGGTCACGGCGTGCAGCGATACGGCCAGGTTGACGCCGATCTCCTCGCCCGCCCGCGCCATCATCGGCACCACGCCGGAGGTGGACAGCGTGATGCGCCGCTTGGACAAAGCGATGCCGTCGCCGTCCATGACGATCTTCAGCGCGTCGCGGACATTGTCGAAATTGTAGAGCGGCTCTCCCATGCCCATCATCACGATGTTGGACAGCATGCGCCCTTCCGGCTGGCTCGGCCATTCGCCCAATGTATCACGCGCCAGCATGACCTGCCCGACGATCTCGCCCGCCGTCAGGTTGCGCACCAGCCGCATGGTGCCGGTGTGGCAGAAACGGCAGTTCAATGTGCAGCCCACCTGGCTCGACACGCAGAGCGTGCCGCGGTCCGCATCGGGGATGAAGACCATCTCGTAATCATGGCCGTCGTCGGTCTGGAGCAGCCACTTGCGCGTGCCGTCGTTCGATACCTGCTGAACCTCGATCTTTGGCCTGCCCACCTTGAAGCGCTCGGCCAGCCAGGCACGGTGCGCCTTGGCGATGTCGCTCATCGCGTCGAACTCGGTCGCGCCGCGATTGTAGATCTGGTGCCAAAGCTGCTTGGAGCGGAGCTTGGCCTGGCGCTGGTCCAGCCCGGCCTCGATCAGGGCGTCGCGAATACCGTCGCGGGACAGGCCGATGAGATCGACGCGCACGTCGTCGCTGGCGACCTGAGGGCGCGGCACGGGAACCGGGTCGATATGACCGGGGATAGGCATCATCGCTGTCATGATGGAGGCCATATAGCGGCAAATATGGCTTTTTTCTAGGTTCGCGCGCAGGCCATTGCCGCCGCATCGATCGCGCTCGCCGCGCCCTTCAGTGCATAGGTGTCACGGATGCGGGCGCCGGCCGCCGTGCGGCTTTCGATGCTCATGCTCGCACCGGTCCGCATCAGGGCAATAACGACCTGATCCGCGCGCCGATCGGCAAGCCAGGCATCCTCGCCGCGCGCGGCCAGCGGGAAGGTGCGGCCGGCGATACCAAGCAGCACGGATGAACCCAAGCGCGGCGCCGCGCGAAGACGTGCGTAAACCTCCCCAGGACGGCCGCTTCCGAAACTGACGGACAGGTGCGGAGTCGCATCTGTGCCCGTCCCGGGACGGTTCGGGCGCGCCATAGCGAAGCACTTCAGAGGGCGAGCTTCTGTGAAGACCCCCCAGCCGAAAAAAATTCCTGCCATCCGGCGTTCCGCATGTGCGGGTGCCGTAACGATCAGCAGAAAAAGGAGAAATTTGGAGCTGTTCATCAGGGGTTTAGCATCCACGGCGTGTTGCGCGGCTGCAACAGCTTGGCTCGTTTATGTCCAATTCATGAAACAAAGACCAGCAGACAGCGCTTGGGCCATCCGTTCCCTTGAGTGGGTCCATGTGTGAGTTTTCTTGTAGGAGTATGATTATGCGTAAGTATCTCGTGGCAGCGGCGCTGGTCGCCGGCACCGCCCTCACCACCCCGGCCATGGCGCAGGAATATGCCCCCTTCACCGGTCCGCGCGTCGAAGGCATTATCGGCTACGACAATGTCGGCGTCGAGGATCTCGACGATAACCAGGACGGTGTCGTCTACGGTGGCGGCGTCGGTTACGACTTCCAGCTCGGCAACATGGTTGCCGGCGTCGAGGGCGAGTTCACCGAGTCGAGCGTCAAGGAATGCATTGGCGGTACGGTGGTCGCAGGTGACGAGCTGTGCGCCAAGGTCGGCCGCGACCTCTATGTCGGCGGCCGCATCGGTACCGTCGTGGGCACCAACACCCTGCTTTACGCCAAGGCCGGCTACGTCAACGGTCGTCTTGAGGCGGACTATGACAACGGCACCGTGAACACGGTCGAGAAGGAAGACCTCGACGGCGTGCGCCTCGGCGCCGGCGCCGAGTTCGGCATGGGCCCGAACAGCTTCATCAAGGCCGAATACCGCTATTCGAACTACGAGCAGGATTTCGAAAAGCACCAGGTGGTCGCCGGCATCGGCTTCCGCTTCTAAGATCTCGGATCGAAGCAGCACTTCGATCCGGGCGGGAAGGGCCGGGGCGGCAACGCCTCGGCCCTTTTTCATTGCTCCGCAACAATGCCCTTGGCGAGGGGCGGCAAGGCGCTCTACAACCTCGCGCAAAGTATCACCTTGGGGGATCTCATGAAGGCGACTATCGAACGGGCCACGCTTTTGAAGAGCCTCGGCCACGTCCAATCGGTCGTGGAACGCAGGAACACGATCCCGATCCTGTCAAACGTCCTGATCGAAGCGTCGGCCGATGGCGCCATCCGCCTGATGGCCACCGATCTCGACCTGCAGATCAATGAAAGCGTGGAGGCGCAGGTGTCGCAGGCCGGCGCCACCACCGTGTCGGCACACACCCTGTTCGACATCGCCCGCAAGCTGCCCGAAGGCAGCCAGGTCGAGCTGAGTGCAGCCGAGGGCAAGATGCAGATCAATGCCGGGCGCGCGCGCTTCAATCTGTCGACGCTGCCGCGCGACGATTTCCCGGTGATAGCCGAGGGCGACCTGCCGCATGCTTTCGAGCTGCCGGCCGCGACCTTGCGCCAGATCATCGACAAGACGCGCTTTGCCATCTCGACGGAAGAAACGCGTTATTATCTGAACGGCATCTTTCTGCACGTGTCGGACGAGGACCAGCCGGTGCTCAAGGCGGCTGCGACCGATGGCCACCGCCTGGCCCGCGTCACCGTGCCGCGGCCGGAAGGCGCGGCTGGCATGCCCGACGTGATCGTCCCGCGTAAGTGCGTGGCCGAGCTTCGCAAGCTGCTCGACGAGGTGGACGGCAGCGTGCAGGTGTCGCTGTCGGAGACCAAGATCCGCTTCGACTTCGGCAACGCGCTACTGACGTCCAAGCTGATCGACGGCACCTTCCCCGATTACAGCCGCGTCATTCCGACCGCAAACGACAAGCTGCTGAAGATTGATCCCAAGAGCTTCATGCAGGGCGTCGACCGCGTCGCCACCATCGCCAGCGAGAAGACGCGCGCGGTGAAGATGGCGCTGGACCGCGACCGCATCACCCTGTCGGTGACCAGCCCGGAGAATGGCACCGCGGCCGAGGAAGTGCCCGGCGACTATGGCGCAGAGGGCATGGAGATCGGCTTCAACGCCCGCTACCTGCTCGACATCCTTGGCCAGATCGAGGGCGACACGGTGGAGGTCCACCTCGCCGACGCCGCCGCACCGACCCTTCTGCGCGAAGGCGACAAGGCCGCGGCGCTCTACGTGCTGATGCCGATGCGCGTTTGATGAAGCTGCGCTTCCTCGCCGCTGCGGCCTTCCTTTCCGTCGCGGCGGCCGGCGCGCCGGCACTTGCCGCCGTGCAGGCGCCCGACCCTGCCCATCGTGCCCGTGCGCTCGAACTCGCCAAGCTGGCGCAGCCGCGCGAACTGCTGCTTTCGGCGATCATGGCGCAGACCGATCGTCATTTCGTCACGGTTTTGGGCGCCACCCCCGAAGGCCAGGAGATGGAAGCGGATTATCCCGGCATCATCGATGCCATGTACAAGGCTGCCCGCCCGGAACTGCTCGGGGCATGGAGACGATGATCCCCGCCATGTGGGAAGAGGTCGCCGACGTGATGGCCGCACGGCTCACGAACGGCGATATGACCGCGCTCGAAGCCTTCTACCGCAGCGCGACGGGGCGCAAGATGATCGCGGGCGCAGCCGGCGGCATCGACATGCAACCCTTCTTCTCGGATATCGCGGCCAACCCCGACAGGAAGGTGGATGGCGACGATCTCGACCAGGTGCAGTCCGCGGCGATCAAGGGCGCGATCGCGGTCGTGGACGCCGACGACATGGCGGCGCTGGAGGCACTGAACGCGTCGGGAGCGGGCGCCAAGCTCATTGCGCTCACGCCCGAGCTCGAGAAGATCATGCTGGAACAGGCCAATCGTCCGGACCCGGCGCTGGAGGCGCGCATGCAGGCCGCCATGACCAAGGCGGTGGAAGCGCACATCGCCAAGGCGGACGCCGAAGCCGAATAAGCGGCCCCAGTACCCTCACTCGGTTGCGGCGGGCTTCTCCAGCATCGCCTTGACCTCGTCCTTGCTGAGGATTGCCGCGGGCAGTGCGAAATAGGCGTCGTCGATGGGTGCGAACGTCACGTCCTTGAGTTCGATGGTGTCGAGCTTCAGCACGCCCCGCCCGTCGAGGAGGGCTGCGAACTGCGTCTCGGTCTGGGTCGGCGCGCCCAGCAGGATGCCTGCATTGGGCATCAGGGTCGCCAGTTGCGCCCAGATCCTGCCGAGCGGCGCGAGCGCGGGATCGTCGGACACGACCAAAGTGGACGGCTCGCCTTCCACGCCCTCATCGTCGGCGAGGAGCGCGGACAGGGTATCGGCATCCTCGCCACCCGGTGCGGCGCCTTCTTCGGCGGCCTTCCGCACGTCCTTATAGGCGCGCCCTTCGCGGCCGTTGATCGTGGCGACGCCAGCCTCCTCGAACAGCGGCGCGGCAGCGTCGGCGACCGGCTCGGACGGCGGCGCATCGACGCCGAGGCTCTTCCACATGCCGGCCATCATGTCGTTCAGCACCGCGCGAAAATCGGCCATGGACGCGGCCTTCACCTGTCCGTCGTCGTCGGTGAAGACGATGAAGGCGCCCTGCGGCGTCACCAAGGTGTATTCGCCCGGCTTGGCCGAGTTGAGCCGGGCACGGCCATCGTCATTGACCTCTGCCACCATCTCTTCGCCCCTGTCCACATAGGTGGCGCGCATGTCGGCATGGGCTGCGGTCGACGAAAGCAGCGCCGCCACGCTCAGGATCAGGATACGCATGGCAAGAAGGCTCCTTTGCAGACGGGAGCCTAGCATCCCACTGTTGCCAGGAACAGCGGCCAAGCTAGGAGGAAGGGTGCACGTCGCCCGGCTCTCCTTGACCGATTTCCGCAACCACGCCTCCGCGCGGATTGAGGCGGAGTTCGGCTTCGTGATCCTCACCGGTGAAAATGGCGCGGGCAAGACCAACGTGCTGGAGGCGGTGTCGCTGCTGGCGCCCGGCCGGGGCCTCAGGCGCGCCACCTTGAGCGAGATGGCGCGTGGTGCAGGGCCGGGCGGCTTCGCGGTGGCGGCCGCTCTGCAGCCCGATGCCATCGACATCGGCACCGGCACCACCGCGGCTGCGCCCGAGCGGCGGCAGGTGCGGATCAACGGCGCGGGCGCAGCGGCGACGGCGCTGGCGGAGCGGCTGTCGGTACTGTGGCTGACCCCGGCCATGGACCGATTGTTCCTGGAAGGCGCGAGCGGGCGGCGGCAGTTCCTCGACCGGCTCGTGCTCGCGCTGGAGCCCGGCCATGCCGCCCATTCCGCCCGCTACGAAGCCGCCATGCGGGCGCGCAACAAGCTCCTGGCGGAGCCGGATGGCGCCGATCCGTCCTGGCTGGCGGCGCTGGAGACCGGCATGGCCGAACATGGCGCCCGGATCGGCGAAGCGCGCGAACGCACCGTCGCGGCGTTGGGCGAGCGGCTGGCGGCGCAGCCGGAAGGTCCCTTTGCGAGTCCCGGGCTGATGCTCAACCGCTGGCGCGCGCAAGGCGATGCCGAACAGGCGCTGCGCCGCGCCTTGCGTGACGGGCGGGGGCGGGATGCGGCCGCGGGACGCACGCTTACCGGACCGCACCGCACCGACATGATCGTCACCCACCGCGCAAAGGACATGCCCGCCGAACGTTGCTCCACCGGCGAGCAGAAGGCCTTGCTCCTGTCCACGATCCTCGCCCATGCCGGCCTGGTCGCCGACCGCACCGGCCGCGCGCCGATCCTGCTGCTGGACGAGGTAGCGGCCCATCTCGATCCGGAGCGGCGCTCGGCGCTGTTCGACAAGCTGGCGGCGGGCGGCGGACAGGTGTGGATGACCGGCACCGAACCGCGCCTGTTCGAGGCGGTTGGAAAGGCGACTTGGCTGAATGTGCGCGATGGCGTGGTGCAGCACGCCTGACGGCTTTCCTCCGTCGGGAGACGAGGGATTGCACGCCCGCACTGGCCTTCGTGCCGCCCCTATTTTCCTTGGGTTCCGGGTGCCTCGCCGCTATAGGATCGCAATGGCAACTTCCCCGAATGAAAACAGCTATGGCGCGGAATCGATCAAGGTTCTGAAAGGCCTCGACGCGGTCCGCAAGCGGCCCGGAATGTATATCGGCGACACCGACGACGGATCGGGCCTCCACCACATGGTGTTCGAGGTGTCGGACAATGCAATCGACGAGGCGCTGGCCGGCCATTGCGACCTCATCCGCATCACCCTGAACCCCGATGGATCGGTTTCGGTCGAGGATAATGGCCGCGGCATCCCGACCGGCATCCATCCGGAGGAAGGCGTTTCGGCGGCCGAGGTCATCATGACCCAGCTTCACGCCGGCGGTAAGTTCGAGAATACGTCGGACGACAATGCCTACAAGGTGTCGGGCGGCCTCCACGGCGTCGGCGTGTCGGTGGTGAACGCACTGTCCGAATGGCTGGACCTCAACATCTGGCGCGACGGCGAGGAGCATTACATGCGCTTCCGCCACGGCGATGCCGAAGCGCCGTTGAAGGTGATCGGCGATGCAGGCGAGAAGCGCGGCACCAGGGTCACCTTCCTGCCAAGCCCGTCGACCTTCAAGATCGTCGACTTCGACTTCGACAAGCTCGAGCATCGCTTCCGCGAACTCGCCTTCCTGAACTCCGGCGTGCGCCTGCTTCTCACCGATGCGCGGCATGAGGAGGAGAAAGCCGTTGAACTGTTCTACGAGGGCGGGATCGCCGCCTTCGTGCGCTATCTCGACCGCGCCAAGACGGCGCTCATTCCCGAGCCGATCTCGGTTACCGGCCAGCGCGACGATATCGGCATCGACGTCGCGCTCGAATGGAATGACAGCTATTACGAGCAGGTCCTCTGCTTCACCAATAACATCCCGCAGCGTGACGGCGGCACGCACCTCGCCGCCTTCCGCGCCGCGCTGACGCGCACCTTGAATGGTTATGCCGAGAAATCGGGCGTGCTGAAGCGCGAAAAGGTGAGCCTGACCGGCGAGGATATGCGCGAGGGCCTGACCGCCATCGTCTCGGTCAAGCTGCCCGACCCCAAGTTCGGATCGCAGACCAAGGACAAGCTCGTCTCGTCAGAAGTGCGCCAGCCTTTGGAGAGCCTGATGGCCGACAAGATGGCCGAGTGGCTGGAGGAGAATCCCGCCCACGCGCGCACCATCATCCAGAAGATCATCGACGCCGCCGCCGCGCGCGAGGCGGCCCGCAAGGCGCGCGAAGCCAGCCGCAAGAGCGTCATGGGCATCGCCTCGCTGCCTGGCAAGCTCGCCGACTGCCAGGAGAAGGACCCGGCCAAGTCCGAGCTGTTCCTGGTCGAGGGTGACTCCGCCGGCGGCTCGGCCAAGCAGGGCCGCGATCGTTCGACGCAGGCGATCCTGCCGCTGAAGGGCAAGATCCTCAACGTCGAGCGCGCGCGGTTCGACCGCATGCTGGCGTCCAAGGAAGTCGGCACGCTGATCCAGGCGATGGGTACCGGCATCGGCCGCGACGATTTCAACATCGACAAACTGCGCTACCACAAGATCGTCATCATGACGGACGCCGACGTGGACGGCGCCCATATCCGCACGCTGCTGCTGACCTTCTTCTACCGGCAGATGCCCGAGATCATCGAGCGCGGGCACCTCTTCATCGCCCAGCCGCCGCTCTACAAGGTCGCCAAGGGCCGGTCGGAAGTCTATCTCAAGGACGATGCCAAGCTGGACGACTATCTGGTCGATGCCGGCATCGGCGCGCTCGCGCTCGAAACGGCAGAGGGCGCGCGGTCGGGCAACGACCTGCGCGACCTGGCCGACCATGCCAGGCGCATGCGCACGCTGATGCGCTACATTCCCAAGCGCTACGATCCGGCGATCATCGAGGCACTGGCACTTGCCGGCGCGCTCGATCCCGAGCTGCCCGACCGCGATCGGACCTCCGCGATCGCAACTGCCGCAGGCTGGCTCGACCAGTCGGACGAAGAGGCGACCTGGACCGGTGAGTCGAGCGAGGAGGGCGGCTATGCGCTCCGCCGCCTGTGGCGCGGCGTCACCGACCATCATATCGTCGACTACAAGTTCCTGATGTCGGCCGAGGCGCGCAAGCTCCACACGCTGGCGAGCGAACAGGCGGCGACCTACGCCAAGGCCTCGCGCCTGGTCTCGCTCAAGGCGACTGCCGCCGCGCAGGACGAAGCGCAGGAAGCCAATACGCCCGGCGCCGAACTCGACGTGGCGGACGAGGGCAAGGCGCCCGACACGAAGGGCGTCCTCGTCCGGCGGCCGTCGGAACTGCTCGACGGCATATTGGCGAGCGGCCGCAAGGGGCTGTCGATCCAGCGCTACAAGGGGCTCGGCGAAATGAATGCCGAACAATTGTGGGAAACCACGCTCGACCCCGACGTGCGCTCGCTCCTCAAGGTCGAGATCTCCCAGGCCGACGTCGCCGACGAGATCTTCACCCGCCTCATGGGCGACGTCGTCGAACCCCGCCGCGACTTCATCCAGGAGAATGCGCTGAACGTCGCCAATCTCGACGTCTGACGCTCTAGCTGCACACGCCTCTGCATCGTATTCGATGTAGCTTTCAGTGCTGCTCAAGCTCTTTGCAGGCTCTGAACGGCTGTGCCCGTTCGGGGCCTGCTTCGCATGGCAGGCACATGATCGTGGCCACGCAGCATGCGGCCGTCGATGTCGAAAGTCGCCGCTCACCGTCTAGCGCACGGCCGGAGCGCCGTAGCTTTCCGCTGACACAGGCCTGCCTCCCTCTTTCGAGAGAAGAAAGCGACTGCCTTCGTGCTTTCTGCCGACGAGCGGGCGTTTCCTATCGTAAGCACGGACGGATGCAGGCACGACGGCGCGCCTGCGAAGCCTTTAGCTCGGAGGCGTTTCCACGTCGGTATATCCTCCCCTTAGCGGATCCAAATCTCACTTGTATTTAAGATATATGTTAAATACAGAACCTGCATGCATCAGGATCAGCTTAGCATGGCGTTTTCGGCACTGGCTGACCCGACCCGGCGTGCCATCCTCCAGCGGCTGAGCGAAGGCGAGGCATCGGTCAGCGAGCTGGCCGAACCTTTCGCCATCAGCCTCCCTGCGATTTCCCGGCATCTGAAGGTGTTGGAGAATGCGGGTCTCATTGCGCGCGGGCGAGACGCGCAACTGCGCCCGGCGAAGATCAGGCCTGAAGCACTACGGGACGCGAGCGGATGGCTGGATCAGTATCGACGCTTCTGGGACGCAAGCTTCGATCGCCTCGACGACTACCTGCGCCAGGTGGGTGGTTGAGGATGGGGTTCCGCACGTCGAATCCCGGGGACCTGATGAGGCGCTCGGACCCCCACCTTCTGGAGGTCGATCGCGTCTTCGACGCAGGCCGCGCGCTCGTCTGGGCAGCGTGGACCACTCCGGAAATGTTCGTGCGCTGGCTGGGGCCGATCGACTTTCCCGCCGTCAGCGCGTCCCAGGATCTCGTCGTCGGCGGCCGCTGGTCTGCAATGCTACAGAACGCATCGGGCGACATACTCGAGCAACGGGGCGAGTATAGAGAGATAGTTCCGCTCGAGCGGCTGGTGTTCACGTTCAAGTGGGTCGGCGATCATGAGGACGGGGCGCCTGTCGATACGCTCGTCACCGTGATGCTGAGCGATGCGCCAGGCGGCCGCACCCGCATGCTGTTCCGCCACGCCTTCCTGAAATCGAGCGCAAGCCTGGACGGGCATCGTCACGGCTGGGCGAGCTCGTTCGGCCGGCTCGACGAGTGGCTGGTTTCAACAATCGCCAAGGAGGGGTGATGAGGTCCGATCGATTGATGTGGCTGGGGTGGACGCTCTCAGGCCTGTTCGCCGCCTTTTTGCTGTTCGCGTCCGTCACGCCGAAACTGGCCATGATGCCGGTCGCCGAGCAGACGCTGGTCGGTCTCGGCTGGCCGCCCGGCCATGCTCTGCCGATCGGCGTGATCGAGCTCGTCGGCCTGCTATTGTACCTCTACAAACGTACCAGCATGCTGGGTGCAGTCCTGCTCATGGCGCTGCTCGGCGGTGCGATGGCGACGCACCTGCGTGCAGGCAGCCCGCTGCCGACGCACACATTGTTCAGCATCTATCTGGGCATCATGATGTGGGGCGGGCTTTGGCTGCGCGACCCTGCGCTCCGCCACATCTTCCCATGGCGATCCGAGACAAGCCAGCATTAAGGGGGCGGCGGCGTGAAGGTGATAGATGCGCCGCTTGTCGCGCATGGCAGGGCCGCGACCGCCGGAGGAGCCTGGCCTCACGACAAGCGGCTACCTGGATCATCGCACTCGGCGTGTCGGCGCCGATGAAGCATCAGCGAGCCTCGTCCCCACGAAGGAGCATCAGAACGTCGGTTCGGAGCGCATCGGCGGCAACCTCTTCGGGATCGTCGAGGAAGTGATGAAAGACCGGGAAATCGGCGGGCTCCGAGCCTGAGGTCAGCACCCAGTCGATCAGCCTCTGGTTCGCTTCCTCCAGGCCATCATAGCTGCCGTTATGCCGCAGCGCCGCGTAAGCGCCCGCCGGCAGTGTGATTCGGGCAAACGGCGCCGGAGGCACGCCGCAATCCGCCAACGCCAGGCAGGCATCGTAGCGCAACTCGTCTTCCGGAACGCTGATGGGGTCATCGAGCGGTACGCCATACAGACCCTGCAAGCCGTCCAGCTTTCCCGCGCTTTCGGCCCAGTTCCACACCTGCCAGAACAGGGCGTTCAACTCGCGATACGCGCCACCTTCCTGGCGCAAGGCGACCAGTTCGCCACGTTCCCGAAGTTCGATGCGGACCGGCGCATCTTCATTCGGGTTCGCGATCGGAGCGGCCGTGTTCCGCGCCAGGAACTCAGTCGGCGACATGCCCGCCACTCGCCGGAACGCACGGGCGAAGCTCTGGGAGGTGCCGAAGCCGCCTTCCATCGCAACGGCAGTCACCGATGTCCCACCCTCGCTCAGGCGCTGCTGCGCCATGGCGATCCGCGCGCGAGCGATCGTCTGGCCCACAGTTTCCCCGGTCATGGCTCGCCAGATGCGGTGAAAATGAAATGGCGACACATGCGCTGCCGCCGCGAGCTCACGCAGTGACGGAGGGTTGTCGAGGCGCGAAGCCAGCAATTCGAAGGCGCGCTCGATACGGGGGATCCAGGCATCCATGGTCTTAGTCTCCAAGCTTTGCGGGCCGAGAGTAGCGTCGTGGGATCCTGTCCGCGGTCCCGATCTTGCGCGTTTGAGGTCGCGCCCGCGATTTGCCTAAACTGCGATCTAGTTCCGCTCGGCGATTGCGAAGCCTCAATCGGCCATGATGAAACCGGCCGTATGTTCACCTTGAGCCGCTGAATCGAGCTCTTGAATCACCGCACCTCCTGCGTCCGCAGCGCGGGAGACGATTGTTCGATCGGCGCCAGGGTGTGAAATCCGCTGGAGTGGAAGATCAACGGCATCACGTCGTCGCTGACCGCCGCGCGGTGCAGACGTAAAAGAACGATGTCGTGATCGCCGGCGGCAATCTGCTGGTCGAGTGAGCATTCTAGCCATGCCGTCGCATTCGCTAGAAAGATGGCGCCGTCCGAGGTCACTTCATGATCCAGTCCAAGGAAGCGATCGCCATCCTTCTGCGCCAACTGGCGCGCGGTGGCGGCGTGAGCATGGCCGAGGAACGAGATCCCGATGCGCGGACGCGTCCGCAACTGCCGCCAGGTTGCGGAACCGTGCTTGATGCACACCGACACCAACGGCGGGTTGAGAGAGATCGCCACGAAGGCACTGGCGGTCATGCCGACCGGCCTGTCCTGCTCCATGGCGCAAAGGGCAGTGACCCCGGTCGGGAACCGGCCGAAGAGACAACGTAAGTCGGGCTCTTCGCTGATGTTGCTCAATATGTTCATGAGTTTGGATCCTCGACTGCCGGCCTCACGGGATTGGGTCGGGCCGGGGCAGCGACCATCGGGTCGGCTTGGTCTGGCCGCCGGCCATAGCGCCGGGCAAGTCCGGCGCAGACCATGAGCTGCAGCTGGTGAAACAGCATGAGCGGCAGAACGATCAGCCCCACCGTGCCTGCCGGGAAGAGGATGTTCGCCATCGGCAAGCCGCTCGCCATGCTCTTCTTCGAGCCGCAGAAAACGATCGCAATCTCATCCTCGACCGAGAAGCGCAGGAGGCGACTGATCGCGGTCGTGAAGATCAGCACGATGACCAGGATCAGGACCTCCAGGGCGATGACCAGAGCAAGGCTCTGTGCCGTGACCTTGCTCCAGATTCCCGCGACCACGCCGGCGCTGAAGGCGGCATATACGACCAGCAGGATGGATCCGCGATCGAACAGCATTGTCAGCATCTTCTGGCGGCTCAGCCACGTCCCGATGAACGGCCGCGCGCATTGACCCACGACGAACGGCAGCAGGATCTGCAGAGCGATATCGCGCACCGCGCCGATCGACATGCCGCCGGTATCGGCGCTCAGCAGCATCGTTGCGAGCAGGGGCGTGATCACGACGCCTGCAAGGTTCGACACCGACGCACAGCACAAAGCGGCCGGAACATTGCCGCGTGCGATCGAGGTGAAGGCGATCGACGATTGCACTGTCGACGGCAAGAGGCACAGGAACAGCAGGCCGGTGACCAGCCCGCTGTCCAGACTGCCTCCGATGACCGACACGATCCCGAAGCCGATCAGAGGGAAGACGACGAAGGTCGTGACGAACACCAGGCCCTGCAGTCGCCAGTGCGTGATCCCGCTCCAGATCGCCTGTGGCGAGATCCGCGCGCCGTAAAGGAAGAACAGGCTCGCGATCGCCGCAACGACCACCTGATCAAGCACGTCCTTTCCTATCCCTCGAGCGGGAAGGATGGCTGCAAGCGCCACCATCCCCATGATCGCGAGGATATGGGGATCGGGCCGCAAGCGGCGCAGCATGGAATTCATCGCGATTCTCCTGATCGCTCGATGACGCACGGGTAAAGCGCTCATCGCTTTTCGCCGAACGTGCCTGACGGCCGTGATCGGCCGTCAGGCGGCGCCAAGCTCCTGGCGGACGATCTCCGCGCCTGCGCCCAGGGCGTTCAGCTTGCCTCTTGCCACCTGGCGCGACAGCGGCGCCATGCCGCAATTTGTGGACGGATAGAGCTTGTCCGCATCCACGAACCGAAGCGCGCTGCGCAGCGTCTCGGCGACCTCCTCCGGCGTCTCGATCGTGTCGGATGCCACATCGATGGCGCCCACCATCACCTTCTTTCCGCGAATGAGTTCGATAAGGTCCATCGGAACGCGGGAGTGGTGACATTCCAGCGAGATGATATCGATCCTCGACTTCTGCAGATTGGGGAACGTCTCCTCATACTGCCGCCATTCCGATCCCAGCGTCTGCTTCCAGTCGGTGTTGGCCTTGATGCCGTAGCCGTAGCAGATGTGGACAGCCGTTTCGCACTTCAGCCCTTCGGCCGCCTTTTCCAGGGTCGCGGTCCCCCAATCGTTCGCCTCATCGAAGAAGACATTGAAGGCCGGCTCGTCGAACTGGATGATATCGACGCCGGCTGCCTCCAACTCCCTTGCTTCCTCGTTGAGGATCCTGGCGAATTCCCAGGCAAGCTTCTCACGGCTCCTATAGTGCGCATCATAAAGTGTATCGATCATCGTCATGGGGCCGGGCAGCGTCCACTTGATCGGCTGGTCGGTCTGCGCGCGCAGAAATATGGCATCCTTGACGAACACCGGCTCCGGCCGCGACACGGCCCCGACGACCGTCGGCACGCTGGCATCATAGCGGTTGCGGATCCTGACCGTCTCCCGCTTCTCGAAATCGACGCCGCTGAGATGTTCGACGAAGGTGGTGACGAAATGCTGGCGCGTCTGCTCGCCGTCACCGACGATAGTGATGCCGGCCTGCCGCTGATCTTCCACGGCCAGACGCAACGCATCCTGCTTGCCGGTGACCAGTTCCTCGCCGTCCAGCTTCCACGGCGACCAGAGCTTTTCCGGTTCCGCAAGCCAGGAAGGCTTGGGCAGGCTGCCGGCGGTCGAGGTGGGCAACAACGTACGCATGATGGATGACCTTATATTGTCTCTGCGGATCAAAGGGCGGCGCTGGCAGACCATTGCTGGAGCGCGGCTCCATAGGGCTTGATGAAGTGCTCCTCGGCGAACCTGCCCTGCTCGACGGCCAGCCGGCTGCGCTCCTCCCGGTCGTAGACGATGCGGGTCAGCGAAAAGTCCTGATATTTCAGACTCGGCTGATAGATTTCGGCCGCCGCCGAATTGGCGTTGTAGATTTCCGGCCGATAGATCTTCTGAAAGGTCTCCATCACGCTGATGGTGCTGACCAGTTCAAGGCTGGTATAATCGCCGAGCAGGTCGCCGATATGGTAGAAGGCGAAGGGCGCAACGCTGCTCGGCGGCATGAAGTAGCGGACCTTCATGCCCATCTTGGCGAAATATTCGTCGGTCGATGAGAATCTGTCGTTTCGATACTCGATCCCCAGGATCGGATGCTCATTCGCGGTCCGGTGATAAACTTCCTTACTCGACACGCTCAGGCAGATGACCGGCGGCTTGGCGAAATTGTCGCGATAGGCGTTCGAATTCAGGAAGCGCTTGAACAGGCCGCCATGCAGGTCGCCGAAATCCTGCGGAGCACCCTTATCGGGGTGGCTCTTCATATGCTCCGGCAGGACGACGCTGAAGTCATAGTCACGCACGTAGGAGGAGAAATTGTTTCCGACGATGCCGGGGATGCGCTCGCCCGTCTTCGTGTCTAGGATGTTCGTCTGAAGGATCTCGATCAGCGGGAACGCGTCACCGCTGTCGTCGGCATCGACATGCATTTCGACCGAGATGATGGTCAGTTCCAGCGCATAGCGATCCCCCTTCGGATTGTCCCAGTGCGCCAGGGAATTGAACCGATTGTCGATCATCTTCAGGGTGTTGCGCAGATTCTCCTGGCGGCTTTCCCCCCTGGCCAGATTGGCGAAATTGGTGGTGATCCGCGTGTTGTCGGCAGGCCGGTAATTCTCGTCGAAGGCGATGCTCTTTATCGAGAACGTAAACGCGCTGTCGGTCATGATCGGCTATCCTACCTGCATTTGCCGAACAGGGGGCGAAGGGAGAACGCGCAAGGATCAGGCAACCCGGCCGGCGTTGAGCCGCAAGCATTGCATCAAGCGCGATCCACCGGAGGAACCCCCGTCCGAGGAACGTTTTGGCGCCGAAGGCAGGTCTCCTGGCTCGCGGGTCATCATAGGGGTTCCGGCCTTCCCAAGCCTCTTGCGGAAGCTCAGTGGCGCAAAATGGAACCGCTACTCGCCGCTTACAGTTGCGGGGGCAGCGCCGGAATCTGCCCGAAAAGGACACCACCGGCTTCCCGTCTTAGCCCCGCATCATGCCTGAGGCGGGGAACCTCGACGGGCTGTTTCAACACCATCATGGAACGACTGTCAATAATGATATAAAGATATCTTTATGTCGTTATATTGCTTCGAGCTCGCCCGCTCGCGCCGCACTTAAGCCGCCGTGGCGTCAGCCGCGGCGGTGCTTGTTGCAGGCACGATGTTGGACATCACGAACCGGCTCTTCGGCACGGCCGGCATGCGGCCGAGGTCGATGCTGAGGTCCTGTTCGGGCACGTCATAGGTCATGGCTCCGGTGAGCAGGCGCACGGCCCGCATCATCAGCGCAACCGTTGCCGCCTCGCCCGGGCAGCGATGGTCGTTGCGTGGGTCGCCTGCCCCTTGCGGGACCAGCGCGAAGCCGGCGCCGCCCCAGCGCATGAACCGTTCGGGCCAGAAGCTTTCGGGCTCCACCCAGAGGCGCGGATCATGGTTGGTGCCGTACAGGTCCAGCATCACCCAGTCGCCCGGCGCGAAACGATGGCCCTTCCACTCCAGCCTTTGCAGCGCGCGCCCGGCAATCACGGGGAAGAAGGGGTAGAGACGGCGCACTTCCTGCACGAACATCTCGGCCGTCGCCCGGTCGCCGCTCGCCAGCCGCCCGCGCCATTGCGGCAGTTTGTGCAGCGCATGGGCGGAAAAGGTGATGAACCGCGCCACCGCCACCGTGGGCCGCAGCAGGTTTAGCAGCTCCACGCCGGCGATCTTTCGGCTGAGCAGGCGGCCTTTCTCGTCGCGATGGGCCGCGATCACGGCGAGCGGCGTATCCGCCCCGACTTTCCCGGCACGCGCACGGTCGATCAGGCCGCGCGCCCAGCGCTCGGAACGCTGGCGCAGCAGAAGCGCTCGCACGCCCTTAGGCCCAGGTGACCCTGCGCTGTCGAACATCTCGCGAAGCTCGGACGCGCGCTGCGCCACTTCGTCTTCGCCGAGCGGCACCCCGGCCCAGGTGCAGGCGGCGCGGCACAGCAATTGCGCCGCTGCCTCGTCCAGCCGGATTTCGCCGCGTGCCTGCCAGGTGGGAAGGGCGCGGCGCCACTCATCCTCTAACAGGTCGGCGATACGTTCCGGCGCGTCGGCCGCGAGCAGGTTCAGGAACATGGCCTTGCGCTGCCGGTGGGCCGCGCCGTCGAGCCAGTCGACGCTGCCCTTGTCCTGCAACAGGCGCAGGGTTATCTGCGGCAGCGCGCCCTTCCGCGTGAAGCGGCCGCCGCCGTAGAAGAAGCGCGCTGCCTCCTCGCCCCGCATGCACACCACCCGCGTCATCATCATGCGCGTGACGAAGGCATCGCTGCCCAGTGCACGGCACCGATTGCCGACGAACAGGAATCCTTCGCGCAGGAAGGCGAGCGTGGCATCGAGCGCAGGGTCGCGGGGCAGCGCCATCGCAGATGTTACTTGTGGCCGCCGTGGCCGCTATTCTGGTTGCCGGTGCGGCTATCCTCGTTGCGATTGTCGTGCTGCTTCTTGTCGCCACCCTTATCCTCATTCTGCCACTGGTCGAAATCGCCCTTCTTCTTGTCGGTGCTCATCGTCCGTCTCCTTCAGGAACCTAACGGACTGGCACGGGGCTTGTTTCAGGCTGCGCGCGTGTTGAGCGCCCTTTGCCGCCGACGCTGCACGGACGATCCGATCCCCAGCGCCTCGCGATACTTGGCGACGGTGCGCCGGGCGATGTCGAAGCCCTTTTCGCGCAAGCGATCGACCAGTGTGTCGTCCGACAGGATGTCGTCGCCCTCTGCCGCGATCAGCGCCCTGATCGCTTCCTTGACCGCTTCGGCGGACACGGCATCACCCCCGTCCGCGCTCTGGATCGCGCTGGTGAAGAAATATTTGAGCTCGAACTGCCCGCGCTCGCAGGACAGATATTTGTTGGACGTGACGCGGCTGATCGTTGATTCATGCAGGCCCACCGCCTCGGCAACCGTGCGTAGCGTCAGCGGCCTCAGGTGCGACACGCCGTGCCGGAAGAATCCCTCCTGCTGCTTCACGATCTCGCTCGCCACCTTGACGATGGTGCGCGCGCGCTGGTCGAGCGCCTTCAGCAGCCAGTTGGCGCTGGTCAGGCATTCGGTGAGCCAGGCCTTGCTGTTCTTGTCCTGCGGCCCGGACGACAATTGCTGGTAGTAAGTGCGGTTGACGATCAGGCGCGGCAGAGTCTGGCTGTTGAGTTCGATCGCCCATCCGCTCGCACGCTTGGTGACGAACACGTCCGGCGTTGCCGCCTCCGCCCGTTCGCCGGTCATGAACCTGCACCCGGGTTTTGGATCGTAGGCGCGAAGCTCGGCGATCATGTCGGACAGGTCGTCCTCGTCCACTCCGCAGATGCGGCGCAGCGCGGCGCGGTTGCCCTTTGCAAGATAATCGAGATTGTCGATCAGCCGCCGCATCGCCGGATCGTAGCGATCCGCCTGGCGCGCCTGGATGGCGAGGCATTCGGACAAGTTGCGTGCCGCGATCCCCGGCGGGTCGAAGCCTTGCACCACGCCCAGCACGCGCTCCGCCTCGGCAAGCGGCACGCCGAGCGTGTTGGCAAGGCCGAGCAGCGGAACGCAGAAATAGCCGGTCTCTTCCAACTGCTCGATTATGCCCTGGGCGATGAAAAGGTCCGTGCCCGAAAGCTTGGCGCCCGCCTGCCTCAGCAGATGCTCCTGCAGCGACGCCTCGGCTGCGGCGAAGCCGTCGAAATCGATGTCCTCGCCGCTGCCAGTGCTGCCCGAACCCCCACTGTCGCTCATCCGGTCGGATGGGCTGTCCTGGTGGAAATCCTCGCTGTTCGTGTCCACGTCCAGCGCGCCGTCGCCGTTCGCATCGGCCTCCGCCATCTCGCCGTCCGTTGCGGGCACCTCGTCCTGTGTGTCGCTCGCGTCCGGCGCCTCGCCGCCGGCGCTTTCCAGCAGAGGATTGCGCTCCAGCTCCTCGGCGATGAAGCCTTCGATCTCCAGGTTCGACAACGCCAGCAGCTTGATCGCCTGCTGGAGCTGCGGCGTCATGACCAGTGACTGGCTCTGCCTGAGATCGAGGCGCGGCCCGAGGGACATGATCTACAGCTCGAAGCTTTCGCCGAGATAGAGCCGCCGCACATTCTCGTCCGCGACCAGCGCCTCGGGCGTGCCGGCGAACAGCACCTTGCCGTCGTAGATGATGCAGGCGCGATCGACGATGTCGAGCGTCTCGCGGACATTGTGGTCGGTGATGAGCACGCCGATGTCGCGCTTCTTCAATTCACCCACCAGGTCGCGGATGTCGGAGATGGAGATGGGATCGATGCCGGCGAACGGCTCGTCCAGCAGCATGATCGACGGATTGGCCGCGAGCGCGCGCGCGATCTCGCAGCGGCGCCGCTCGCCACCGGACAGCGCCATGGCCGGCACGCTGCGCAGCCGCGTGATGCTGAATTCCTCCAGCAGCTGCTCCAGCCTGTCGCGGCGGACGCGCTTGTCCTTCTCGGCGACCTCGAGCACCGCCATGATATTCTGCTCGACCGTCAGCCCGCGAAAGATGGAGGTTTCCTGCGGCAGGTAGCCCAGGCCCAATGCCGCACGGCGGTACATGGGCAGGCCGGTGATGTCGGCATTGTCGAGCAGGATGCGGCCCGAATCCGGGCGCACCAGCCCCATGATCGAATAGAAACAGGTGGTCTTGCCCGCGCCGTTCGGCCCCAGCAGGCCCAGCACCTCGCCGCGGTCCACGCCCAGCGACACGTCGGTCAGCACCACCTTCTTGTCGTAGGACTTGGCGATCGACACGACCGACAGGCCGCGCGTGATGTCGCCAAGGGCGGAGGCGCCTGCCGGTTCGATACGCGTCACGTCGTTCATGATGATGTCGCTAGCATAAGGACGCCGGTCTTCTAACCCGTCTTCGCGCTTCAGCGGGTCCGCTGCGGAACAGTGAAGGTGCCGGTGACACGCCCGCCGCCCGCGCTCGTGCCCGGGGGGCCGCCCGCGCTGCCGTCCATCACCGCGCGTCCCGTGTCGAGGTCGATCACCAGCCGCCCGCCGTTCAGCCGCGAATCGCCGCGGGTCAGCGTGACGCCGCCGATGACGGTGATCAGCCGCTCGCGCGTGTCATAAACCGCGAACTGCCCCTGTGCCGTCTCGGAAGGGCTGCGGACGGTCACTCCGCCGCTCGCATCGAAGCGCTCGACCTCGATCCCGCCGGAATTGGAATAGGCCACCTGCACGCGCGCGGCGTTCAGCGTCAGGTCGGCCTGGCGCACCACGACGTTGCCGGAAAAGATCGCGCGGTCGGCGCGGTCCTGCACCTCCAGCCGGTCAGCCGCAAAGTCGACGGGCGCATTGGTATTGTGCCCCTGCAGCGCCGAGGACGCTTCCTGCCCCTGTGCAGGCGAGAGCGCGACGAGGCCGAGCGCGGCCGCGGCGATGCCGGCCGAAAGGAAGGAAAGCTTCATGCCGGTCATCTGAGGGCCCCCTGGTCGATATGCAAGCGCGTCCGTCCGGTCAGGACGATGCGGCGGTCGGGCAGGCTTGCGGTCATGCGGTCGGCGGAGAAGGTGCCGAGCGGCATCCGCCCTTCGACGCGGCCCGACCCGGTCATCTCGCGCGTGTTCATGTCCACCACGACGTCACGCGTCTGCAGGCGGTAACCGTCATAGGCGCTGAACAGCACGGGGCCGATCACGTTCACCTGTTCCTTGTCCATGTCGTAACGGCCGCGCTGCGCGGTGAGCGAGGCCGGTCCCTCGGCCAGCTGGATGCGTGCCGCCATGCCCTGGATCTGCACCACCGGGTCGCTGGATCGCGCCTGCACCGCCTGGCTGGCGGCGACCAGGAAGGGGCGGCCTTCATTGTCCTGCCCCTGGTAGCGCGCCGACTGGACGCGCATGCGCTCCTTTGCGGTCTCGACCTTGTTCTTGTCGAGGATGAAGCTGATTTCCTTGTTCCGCTCCAGCGGTGCCAGCACCAGATAGGCGGCGAGCAGCCCGATCAGCAGCGGCAGCACCACCTTCAGCGCACGCACGACCAGGTCGCGGCTGCGCCGGGGGCCGGCTGCTAACGTATCTGGTGCGCCGAAATCTGCCACGGGTCAGACATGCGCGAAGATGTCGATGTCGTTCCAGCCCGAAAGATCGAGCAGCGAACGATGCGGCAGGAAGTCGAAACATGCCTGCGCCAGGTGCGTGCGCCCTTCGCGCGCCAGCCGCACGTCGAGGATTCCCTTCAGCTGGTGCAGGTAGCGCACGTCGGACGCGGCATAATCCTTCTGCGCATCCGAAAGCTCCGGCGCGCCCCAGTCGGACGTCTGCTGCTGCTTGGAGATTTCCTGGCCCAGCAATTCGCGCACCAGCTCTTTGAGGCCATGGCGGTCCGTATAGGTGCGGATCAGGCGCGACGCGGTCTTGGTGCAGTAAACCGGTGCGGCCATCACGCCGATATAGGCGTAGATGGAGGCAAGGTCGAAACGCGCGAAATGGTAAAGCTTCAGCCGCTCCGGATCGGCCAGCACGGCGCGCAGGTTCGGGCAGGCATAGTCGCTGCCCTTGCGGAAACGGACGAGATGCTCATCGCCGCGTCCGTCGCTGATCTGCACCACGCAAAGCCGGTCGCGGCCGAGCTGGAGCCCCATGGTTTCCGTGTCGACGGCGACGGCGCCCGGGGCGAGCACGCCTTCGGGAAGATCTTCTTCGTGGAAATGAACAGCCATGGCCGCCGCATAGGCGCAACAACGCGGCGGCTCAATGACTTATGGCGCGGGACGCCCCCTCGCCCCGTCATTGCGAGGAGCGTAGGCGACGAAGCAATCCAGGCGGCATCAAGTCAGCGCTGGATTGCTTCGCTACGCTCGCAATGACCGAGTGGGTCAGTGGTGCGTAGACGCACCCCCGCCCGCATCCAGCCTTGCCTTCCTGCGCCGGGCGAAGATGTTTAGCGCCTCCACACCGGCCGAGAATGCCATGGCCGTGTAGATATAGCCCTTGGGCACATGCGCGCCGAAGCCTTCGGCGATCAGCACCATGCCGATCATCAGCAGGAAGCCCAGCGCCAGCATCACCACCGTCGGGTTCTTGTTGATGAAGTTGGCGAGCGGGTCGGCCGCGACCAGCATCACGATCACCGCGGTGATTACGGCGATGTACATGATTGCCACCTGTTCGGGCGGGATCATGCCGATCGCGGTCAGGATCGAATCGATGGAGAAGACCAGGTCGAGCAGGATGATCTGGAAGATCGCCGCGCCGAAGTTCATCGCCACCGCCTGCTTCTTGTCCAGCAGGTCGTCGCTGGGCGTCGCGTCCACGCTGTGGTGGATCTCCTTGGTCGCTTTCCACACCAGGAAGATGCCGCCGGCCAGCAGGATGATGTCGCGCCAGGAGAAGGCGGTTTCGAACGAGCGTTCGCCATGTTCGCCGACCGCCCCTTGGATGCCCAGGTCGAACACAGGCTCGGTAAGGCCCACCAGCCATGCGATCATGGTGAGGAGCAGGAGGCGCATGACCAGCGCCAGGCCGATGCCGACCCTGCGCGCCTTTTGCCGCTGATGTTCGGGCAGCTTGTTGGACAGGATCGAGATGAAGATCAGGTTGTCGATGCCGAGCACCACCTCCATCACGATCAAGGTGGCGAGCGCGGCCCATACCGCTGGGTCGGAAAGAAGGGTAAGAAGGCCGTCCATTATGCTCCCCGTGTCGAACTTGATCCGGATGCGGAACGGCCGTTCATTGCCCGAGTTCCTGAAGAGAGAAAAGGGCGTGTGAATAGGTTTCACTCGGCAACGTCTAAAGTGCCTCGCGAAGCTTCCGAAAATAGGCTAAATGATTCGACGGTGCGCCTCATATCGCGCCAAGACCGGTTCGCGCGTTCAGCCCAGCGCGAGGGTTCTAACAGGGTTACGGGCGCGGGAAAGATCTTGAAGGCATGAGTTTCGATAGAGGGCGTCGCGGTGATCGTGGCGGGCGCGGCAAGGACAAGCGCGACAGTTTCGGTGACGACAGCTTCTACGAAGGCGGCGGCATCGTGGTTGCCGACCGCTACACCACCTCCAACGCCGTCCACCAGTGCAGCAAGCTGCCCCGGGGGCAGTGGGACAGCTATCTGAGGTGGCTGTTTGACTTTGAATACCGGCTGATGGGCATTCCCGCGCCGGATGCGGTGATTTATCTCAGCGTGGATCCCGCCGTCAGCCAGAGCCTGATGACCGGGCGCTATCAGGGGGACGAGAGCCGGAAGGACATTCACGAGGGAAACCTGGGCTATCTGCGCCGCAGCCGGGAGGCCGCCGAATACTGCACCGAAAAGCTGGGCTGGAGAAAAATTGAATGTTGCCGGGACGGCGTCATGCGCCCCATCGAGGAC
>CAKTCN010000013.1 GCA_934539295.1 uncultured Allosphingosinicella sp. | reverse complement strand
CCTGCGGCTACTGGCTCATCGTCGCCGACGACGCCACCATCGCCCAGGCGCAGGCACAGCAAATGCCCGCCGAACCGCAGGCGGGCCCGACGACCGGGGACCAGGAGGAAATCGTCGTCACCGGCTTGCGCCGCAGCCTGCAATCCTCGCAGAACATCAAGCGCAATTCGGAACAGATCGTCGATGCGATCGTCGCCGCCGACATCGGCAAGCTGCCCGATATAGCCGTATCCGACACTGCCGCCCGCCTGCCCGGCATCCAGGTCGAGCGATCGGGCGGTGAGGCGAGCCGCGTGCTCGTGCGCGGACTCGACGAGGAATTCTACACCACCACCTACAATGGGCGCGAAATCTTCACGGCCGAGACACGATCAGTCGCACTGCAGGACTTTCCGGCCGGTGCCATCTCCGCGGTGGAGGCCTTCAAGACCTCCACTGCCAATCTGATAGAACCGGGTCTCGCCGGCCTTATCAACGTGCGCTCCCGCCGCCCGTTCGACTTCGACGGGCTGGAGATCGCCGGATCGGCCTGGGGCCTCTTCTCGCTCCAGGCGCGGGAGTTCACGCCCAATGCGAACCTGCTGGTCAGCAACCGATGGGACACGGCCGGCGGCGAGTTCGGGGCCTTGATCAACGTTTCCTACACCCGGCTCAAGTTCCAGGATTCGATCCGCCGCCATGGCTTCTTCATCGCGGACCTTGCCGGCGGACGTTCGCCCGACTGGCCGGAAATCCGCTATGACGAGGGTGATCGCTGGCGCCCGTCGGTGAATGCGGCTTTGCAGTGGCGCCCTTCGGCCGACCTCGAACTCTATGCAGAAGGCCTGTGGCAGGGCTATCGCGAGCGCGAGATGGACCGCATGTTCGCCCAGCCCCTGTGGGGCGGCTCCAGCTATTCGAATATCGAGTTCGCCCCCGGCACGAACAACATCGTGCGCGGCACCGTCACCGATCCGGGCGCCCCGAATGAAGCGTGGGGATTCCAGGGTGCGGGCAAGCGCCACACCGACACCTATCAGTTCGCCGTGGGCGGCAGCTACGATGGCGGACCGCTGCGCGTCACCGCCGACATCGCCCGCACCAGCAGCAAATTCGACCTGCGCACCGAAAGCGTCGATTATGAGATCAACACCGAAAGCTACACGGTGGACTGGTTCACGGGCACACCGGGCGGACGCGGCCCGACATTCCGGATCAGCGGGCTCGATACCAACAACCCGGCCATTTACAATTACCGCGGCTTCTTCGAGGATTATCTGACGGCCAAGGGCGACGACTGGCAGGCGCGCCTCGACTTCGAATATGAAACGGGATGGACCGCCCTGCCGCGTCTGGAATGGGGCGCCAGGTTCGTGGCGCGCGATGCCTTGGCAGAAGGTGGTTCATTCTACTGGAACTATACGGGCCGTGATTGCTGCGGCACGCTCCGCCCGGCCGGGGCACCGGGCATCCCCATCTCGGCCCTGCCGCTGGAATACCGGCTGTTCGAACCCGCCTTCCGCGGCGACGGCTTGATTCCCGTCCCGTCCACCTGGTTCGCGCCGACTTTCGGCAGCGTTTGGGACAATCTGCGCGCCTTGCGGCAATTCAACATCGACCTGACCGGACAGGGTTCGATCGACGGCCCCGCGAACGATCCGGCGCGAAGCTTCGTCATCAACGAAACATCCTATGCCGGCTATGTGCAGGCCAATTACGAATTCTCGGCCGGCGACACGATCATCGACGGCGCTGTCGGCTTGCGGCTGGTGCGCACGGAGGAGGATATCGGCGGCACGTCCTTCACTACGGCAGGGCCGCAGCCGGTCGACTATCAGAACGAATATACCGATTGGCTCCCCAACGCGAACATGCGGATCCGCTTCTCCCCGGACTGGCAATTGCGCCTTGCCGCGACGCAGACGCGCACCCGACCCACCTTCGACCGACTGAACCCCGCGCTTCGGCTCGGCTCGCCTCCGGGGTGCACACCCGGCACGACCGATTGCGTCAGGACGGCAACAGGCGGCAATCCGTTCCTGACCCCGCTCGAATCCGACAATTACGACGTCAGCCTCGAATATTATTTCTCGCGCACCGGCTTCGCCTCGGTTGCGGGCTTCCGGCGCGACATGACCGGCTTCATCGCCAACCGCACCTTCCAGTTTCCGGAACCGGATGCCGAAACCGGCCTGCCCCTGCTCGTCACCGGACCGGTCAACACCAACAAGGCGCGCATCCAGGGCTTCGAGGCGCAGATCAGCACTTTCTTCGACTTCGGATTCCTGCCGCAATGGGCACGCGGCTTCGGCGCGCAGGCGAACGTCACCTATATCGATGCGGAGGCCGATTTCATCGTCTTCGGCGACGAGGACCCCAACCAGGCCTTCATCCGCACGCGAATCCCCGACGTATCCAGATGGACCTACAATCTGGTCGGCATGTACGAGGCCGGAGGCCTCACCGCCCGCCTCGCCTACAACCGCCGCAGCAACTTCGCCGAGGGCAGCCTTGCCGAGCGTGACGCCCTCTTCACCCTTCAGGGCCGCGCACGCGGCGTGTCGCGCCTGGACTGGTCGAGCAGCTATGCCTTCAACGACAATTTCACTATCTTCTTCGACTGGACCAACATCTTGAGCAGCCGGTTCAAGTCGGACATCGTGCGGGTCAACTATCCGGGCGGTGTCGCCAGCGATCCGGAAATCTTTCCCATGATCTACCGAACCGAGGAATCGATCCTGTCGGGAGGCGTTCGCTTCCGCTTCTAGAGCCTGAGGAAAAAAGAAGAGGCGAAGCCTCCCCGGCTATGTTCGCCGTGACTACATGGCACATCATAAGGGGAGGTACATATGCTGACCGGTCTGCTGCTCGGGATGATGTTGATCATGCGTCTGTTCCCGGAGACGCCGCTTGCGAAGACCTTGCACTGTCATCTCGTCGAGCGGCCCGTGGACTGGGTGCAGAACCGTACGCGGCACGATCTGCTCTTCTACCTCGCGCTCACCTTCATGCTTCTCGTTGGCGACGAATTGGTCGTCATGCTCGGCTCGTTCGAACTGGCAATGATGTTCGCGTGGGACGTGTCGCTCTATGTCGATGCGCTGATTGCCACATCGGCTTTGTCCGCCGCCGGACGGTGGAAGGGTCTGACCGCGTGGATGCGCGGTAAGATCGCGGTGGCCCGGCCGGCATATAGGCGCCGCACGCGGCGCCGCGCACGACGGCAGATTTCCGTGTCTAAATCGGCCCGCCCGGCCAATGACGATGACGGCGACCCTGCCTTCGTCTTGGCCGCCTGAGGCCTAGCGTCGCAGACCGGGCCCGATCACCGGCTTGCCCATATTCCACGAAAGCGGCGCGACGTAGAGGAAGCGTTCGTTCTTGGCGAGGCGGCAATCGGGGGTAGCCGCCCAGGCGTGGAAGGCGATGAAGCTGCGTCCCCGTGCCTCGAAAACGGCAGGGTGGCCGGGCCCGCTGAGGCATCCCGCCTGCGCATCGTCGACGCTCGCCAGCACAGGATTTTCCGGCGCATCCGTGCAGGGGCCGAGCGGACCAGCGCAGGTCGAATAACCGGTCGAGTAGCGCGACAGACGCTCCTTCGGATCCCAGCCATAATAAGCGGCCGAGTAGAACATCCTGTAGCCCGCCGGTACGCGCACCATCGCGGGCGCCTCCACCAGCTGCCATTCCCAGGCGGCATCGTCTCGCAGCAGCGGCACCGGCTCTCCGATCACACTCATTCCGTCGCCGGCTAGGCGCTGGCCCCAGATCACCGTGCCCTTGTCGACATGGTTTCCGTCGCTTTTGTAGTAGAGGTAGAGCGTGCCGTCCGCATCGCGGAAGGGGTTGGCATCGATCGTGCCGCCGAGTGCATATTGGCAGACCAAAGGCTCGGCACGATCGTCGCGGAACGGCCCCATCGGGCTGCCCGCGACGGCGACCCCCAGGCACTGCAAGTCTCGCGTTGCATGCCGGGCCGTATAGTAGAGCAGCCAGCGCCCGCCGATTTCCATCACCTCCGGCGCCCAGGTTCGTCCCTCTCGAACCCAGGAGGCGAGCACCGGCATGGCATCATGGGACCGGGATGGAGCGGCAGGGTCAGTCGCCACCTGCCAATGGCTGAGGTCGGTCGAAGTCGCGACTGGCAGGTTTATGCCGGCCGAATTGGTCGAGTAAGCGATGAAGCGGCCTTCATGCTCGAGCACGAAGGGGTCGGGAAAGTTGCTTGCAAGGACCGGCGTGAATCCCCTTGTCTGAGAACTGACTGCGCAACCGGCGAGCGCAAGCGCGGCAAGGAGGCAGGCGATGGTGCGCACGTGCCTCAAACCAGCGCCACGCCGTCGCTGCCGAAATTCAGCCCTGCGGTAAGCAGCGCGCGAAAGGCGTTGTAGCCTCCGGTTTCGGGAAAGTAGGCGTGGAAGAACAGGCGTGGCTCGCCCGTCAGACCGGGCGCGACCGAGGCATGGCCAGGCGCCCACCAGCTGCGCGTCGACTTCAGCAACGGCTCCATGCGCTTCTCGTACGGGCCAAGTGGATGGTCCGCGACAGCGACGCCGATGCCATAATGGGGCGTGCAGAAGTCGTTGCCCGCGTAGAACAGCCAGTATCGCCCATCCTGACGGGTGACGAACGGCCCTTCGATCAAGTGGCCTTCCCAGTCCAGATCGTTGGCCAGCACGATTCTTGGCTCACCCTCCAGCGATCGCCCATCGGACGCCAAACGCTGGGCGCGGATGGGCGTGCGCATCGCCTCCACGATATGCCCGGCATGCATAGTCTCCTGCAGCACACGCCTGACGGACGGCCATCTGGCCAGCGCAGCCTCGATCAATGGCTGCATCAGGAAAAAGCGCTCTATCGGGCGGCGACTATTGGCCCAGGGTTGGATGGCAGCGGCGAAGGCGGCTGTGCGCCGATCCTCCTCGCTCTCGAACAGGGTCGGGATGAGTTCCGGGCGCTCACGCATCAGGGCCGCCAGCGGACGCGGCCAGATGCCGTTCGAATCCTCCTTCCAGAACAGATACGGCGCGCCGTCGTCATCGACGAAGATATGCGCGTCGATCACCCCGCCGCTCATCGGCGGAAGCGGCAGTGCAGGATCGCTCGGCGGAAACAGGACCACCCCGCCGGTCAGCAGCGGCGCGCCATTGTCCGTCCACGGCCCATAGGGGCTTTCGCTCCGTGCCAGGCCGATGGCGAGTGCATTGTTCTTCTGCCGCGCCGTATAGGTCAGCCAATATTCGTCGCCGACCCGCGCCATTTCCGGAGCCCAGAAATCGCCGACATGCCGTCCGCTCGCCGTCCATTCGGGCGCGCTGCCCTCCGGAAAGACGAAGCCGACGGGTCGCCAGTCTGCAAGATCGACCGAATGCAGGATGGGAAAGGCATCCGGTGCATCGTTGGACGTGGCGACAAGGATATAGCCCTCGTCAGTCTTCAGCACCGCGGGATCGCCATAGCCGGACAGGATGCGCGGATCGAGGTTGCGGGTGATGAGCGGGCGCCAGCTCGGATCGTCTTCGGCCGGCGTCATCGCCTCATAAAGGTGCGGCATGCGAAGGCCGAAATCGCGCGCCGCCTGCTGGTGGAAGGCGGTGTAGTCGCCCTGCTCGCCGCCAGTCAGCCGGTAGGTCCGCGTCGCGCCGCTTAACAGATCGGTGGCGGTGAAGCGCGTGCCCTCCCCTTCCGCAATGGCGTCGATCCGGAATCGATAAGGCTGGTCGGACATGGGCAGGGACTCGATGGAGGAGCCTTCTTTCTAGCTCATGCGCGACGCAGGGTGAGGCCCTTTTCGCCAGCCGCCCACGATTGCCTTCCCGGCCATGTAGCCGAACCTGGCGCCACCATCGGGACCTCGGCCGTGCGGCTCAGGACCGCTCCGGACCGTCGGACTTGAACGACACTTCCTGCAGGCGCCACGGACGATCGACATGGCGCGGCCACAGCGGCTCGTCCGCTTCATCCGGTTCGGCGCCATCGATTACCGCGCGTATGTAGCGGCCGGTTTCGCGCATCCGCACCTCGGCACCGGGAAAACGCTGCTCGAGCGAGCGTTGCAGCTCCACGGCATCCTCGGCCACCTCGTTACTTTCCAGCGAGCGCGGCACGCCGTCGATCAGTTCGGCAGTGGCCGAGCGCATGGCGGTGATCCCGTCCTTGAGGATGCTGAACGAGATAAGGCCCGCAGCGGCGGCATCGGCCCACCAGAGGCCGAAACCCACGCCGACGATCCCTGCAATGCCGGCGAGCCCGGTCTGCCAGTCGGCCTTGTTCATCTCGGCATCGGTATGCAGCACCTTGTCTTGCAGCCGGCGCGCGAGCGGAATCTTGCGGCGACCGAGGATCACCGGCGGTACCACGCTGTAGAGCAAGGCCGCGATCATCACCCATCCGGCCCACATCTGGTGTCCGAAAACCGTGACGAGGCCGATCGTCACACGCTCCCCCATCAGCAGGGTGCGCGCAGCTTCCAGCAGCAGCATCGCACCGAAGGCGGAAAGCGAAACGGCGGCGATCAGAAAGGCGAGGCTGTTGACCCGCTGGAACCCGAAGGGAAAGCGCTTCGACGGCGGCTTGCGCTCGAACTTCGCCGCGATCAGGAAGACGATCGCGGGAACGAGGCTCAGGAAATCCTCGATCCAGGCGGTCTTCATCGCCTGGCTGGTTCCCGTCGCGAACCCCATCACGATGATGATGCTGAGCAGCCAACCGATCGTCCACCATTCGAGACGGCGGGCGTGATCGAGATCGTCGATACCCTCCTGCGGCAGCGGAAGCTCGCTCATGACCGGCCCCCGGTGGCCGCGACTGCCTTGTCCACCGTCATCGCCCAGGCATGCTCGCCATTGCGCGTGGCGGCGACGGACTGCAGCTCTTCCCCGGCAATCGGAGCAGTTTGCAGGGGCTGGCTGAAGGTGACGCGCTTGGCCCAGGGGCTCTTCGCGTCGAACCGGCCGACGACCAGGTCGAGCTCACCGGCCTCCAACCCCATCAGCAGCGCCTCGGCCGATCCGGTGCGGACCCCTGCCTGCCGGCCGGCCCCCTGGTCGAGGCGGCCGACCAGTG
Source organism: uncultured Allosphingosinicella sp. (assembly GCA_934539295.1). Classification (GTDB taxonomy): domain Bacteria; phylum Pseudomonadota; class Alphaproteobacteria; order Sphingomonadales; family Sphingomonadaceae; genus Allosphingosinicella. Next base: position 71,174 of record CAKTCN010000013.1, on the reverse strand, counting down.
CGCGCAGTTCCGGCCGCGCTTCGTCGCCCGACACCCAGCCCACCCGCATTCCGTCCGCTGCGATGCGTGCCGAGCTATCCTCCGTATCGCGCGGAAAGCCGTCGCAGGCGATCAGTGCAAACAACAGGGGAAGCGCCCAGATCGCACGTTCCCGCTTGCGTCGATGACAGCCGGCCTGGTCCATGCATCATCTCCATCGTTTCGGAACAGAACCGATATATCTGCGGCTCGGTTCCCGCGGCGAGAGGTCCAGACGGTGACCCGCAGCGATGCCATTGGCGTCGGCGAACAAGATGATATGATCGCCCCTAAGGGATCCGATGACGGCACGCAGAAGCCGCCCGGAACGAAGGGGAGAATGAGATGAGTTTGATAGACCAGGGCTGGACTGCGCTTACCGATGTGCTGAACGCGCACGGCCCGGCGGTCGAGGCGGCGACGAGCTATACGCCCGCCGACTACAGCATCCACTTCTTCCTCCAGCTTGCCGTCATCATCCTCGCCTGCCGGGTGGTCGGCTGGCTGGGGCAGAAGCTGTTCGGACAGCCGCAGGTGGTGGGCGAGATGGTGGCCGGCGTGATCCTTGGCCCCTCCCTGTTCGGCCTGCTCGTTCCCGACCTGCAGAACGCCATCTTCCCGAAGGAGACGCGAAACGTCCTCTATGTGGGCGCGCAGCTCGGCGTCGGGCTCTACATGTTCATCGTCGGCCTGACGCTGCGGCTCGACCATTTCGCGTCCAAGGCAAGGAGCGCGGCCGCCGTGTCCGCGGCCGGGGTGATCGTGCCCTTCCTGCTCGCCGCCGCGATCACGCCCTACCTCCTCACCGTGCCCGGCCTGTTCACGGCCGGGATCAGCCAGTTCAACGCTTCCTTGTTCATGGGCGCGTGCATCGCGCTGACCGCCTTTCCGATGCTGGCGCGGATCATCAACGAGCGCGGGCTCGCCAACTCTTCGCTCGGCACGCTGACGCTGACCGCCGGGGCGTTCGACGATGCCACATCCTGGTGCGTGCTTGCCGTCGTGCTCGCGACCTTCGGGGCGGGCGCTGGCGTGGCGGTGATCGCGATCGTGGGCGCCATCCTCTACACCGGCTTCATGCTGCTATGGGGCCGCCGCCTGCTCAGCCCGCTCGGCCGCGCGGTCGAGGCACGGGGCGAGATGAGCACGCAGGTCCTTGCCATCACCATGCTGCTCTTCTGCCTGTCCGCCTTCCTGATGGACGCGATCGGCATCCATGCCATCTTTGGCGGCTTCCTGATCGGCGTGTGCATGCCGCGCGGGCTGTTCGTGGAGGAGTTGAAGCGCAAGGTCGAGCCGCTGGCGGTCGTCCTGCTGCTGCCGATGTTCTTCACCTATTCGGGCCTCAACACCCGAATGGACATGGTGAATTCGGCCGCTTTGCTGCTGATCGCACTCGGCATCCTCTTTGTGTCCATTCTGGCCAAGTTCGGCGCCTGTTATGCCGCCGCGCGATTGTCGGGTGAGGATAATCGCACCGCGCTCGGCATCGGCGCGCTGATGAACTCGCGCGGTCTGATGGAGCTTATCATCATCAATATCGGGCTGCAGAAGGGCATCATCGGCCCGACGCTCTTCTCCATGCTGGTGCTGATGGCGATCGTGACGACGGTGATGGCGACGCCCCTGTTCGAAGCGGTCTATGGCAAGAGGGCGCGCGAAACGGGCGAACTCGACGCCATCGACCGCAAGCTCGCCTCGGCCTGAAGGCTCAGGCGGTTGCTGCCTGGCGTTCGCGGCTGACCAGCTCGGAAGCCTCGTCGAACGTCATCGGACGGCCGAAATGGTAGCCCTGCACCTGGTGGCAGCCGAGGTCGCGCATGCGCGCGAAATCCTCCTCGGTCTCCACCCCTTCGGCCGTCACGATCATCCGGAACGAGCGTGCCAGCGCCACGATGGACTGGATGATGGCGACCGTTTCCCTGCTTTCGGCGGCTTCGCGGACGAACGTGCAGTCGATCTTGAGCTTATGGAACACGGCCTTGGTCAGGTAGCCGAGCGAGGAATAGCCGGTGCCGAAATCGTCGAGCGCGATGCCGAGGCCCATGGCGCGAAGCCGGCGCAATACTTCGAGCGCGCCGGAACTGTCGGCCATGAACACCGACTCGGTCACTTCCATCTCCAGCCGGTTGGGCGCCAGCCGGTATTTGGCCAGGGCATCGCGCACCACACCCGGTAGCGCCGGCGAGACGAGCTGGCGCGGCGAGACGTTGACGGCGACCGTGACCTCCCCCCACTGGGCGAGTGCACGGCATGCTTCGCGCACCACCCATTCGCCCAGCGGCACGATCAGACCGCTTTCCTCGGCCTGCGGGATGAAGTCGCAGGGCGGCACGACGCCGCGCGTCGGATGGTGCCAGCGGATCAGCGCCTCGAAGCCGACCAGCCGCTGCGAGGCTGCGTCGATCAGCGGCTGGTAGAGCAGCCGGAACTGACCGGTCTTCAGCCCCTGCCGCAATTCGCGCTCCAGCTGCACCTTGCCGTCCGCTTCCTGCTGCAGCCCGGCGTCGAAGAAGCGGCACGTGCCGCGCCCTTCAGCCTTGGCACGATACAAAGCGAGATCGGCGCGCTGGATCAGCTCGTCGATCGTGCGGCCGTCGGTCGGACCGAATGCGCAGCCGATCGACGCGCCGATGCGGACCTCCATCCTGTCCAGGTAGAAGGGCTCGGCAAGGCTCCGGACGAGGCGTTGCGCCAGTGCCTCCACCGCGCTGCGGTCGCCGGCATCGCACAGGATGATGGCGAACTCGTCGCCGCCGACTCGCCCGACCTGGCCGCGATCCCCGACCTCGGCGCGCAACCTTTGCGCCACGTCCTTGAGGATAAGGTCGCCTTTGGGATGACCGAAGCGGTCGTTGACCGGCTTGAACCCGTCCAGGTCGAGGAACATCAGCGCGCAAGGCTTCCCTTCCGGCCTGCATGCGGCGAGCGCATCGCCGATCAGCTGGCGCATGCGACCACGGTTCGGCACCCCGCACAGCACGTCCAGGTTGGCGAGCTGGGTAAGCCGTTCCTGCGTGCGCCGCGCCTCCGTGATGTCGTGGCCGACACCGCGAAAACCCTGGAAGATCCCAGCGCCGTCGAGCACCGGATCCCCGGCGAAGCGGATCCAGCGCATCCCCTCGCGCGTGCGCACTTCCATGTCGAGGTCGCCGAACGCCTTGCGCTCGATCAACGCCGCGCCGAGCGCGCCCCCTCCGAGAACGGCCGGCAACGACTGGCCGGACAGCCGGTCGGCGGATCGTCCCAGCAGGCCACCCATGCGGGCCGAAACATACACGATCCGGTTCTCGGCGTCGGTCTGCCACAACCACCCGACGCCGCGATCCTCATATTCGCGCAGCAGCAGGCGGATTGATTCGGATTCCGCCCGGATTTCGGCATCGTCCTTCAGCTGTCCGAACGTCCAGCGGCTGATCCGCCCCACGGTGGAGATCGCCACCACGGCGATGCCGACGAAGGTGACGATCAGGAGCGGGCTGAGCGTGCCGATCGCGCTGAGCAGAGCGGCGCCGAAGCCGAGCACCACCACGCTCATGAAGGCAAGCGTGGCGGCCGGCATGGATGCAAGGCCGACGGCGCTGACGATCACCGCGATGGTGGCGCCGGCAAGCACCACGCGGGTTTCGAGCGGCTGGCCGGCGAAGGCGGCTGCCGGCAGCGCGATCCAGAAGATGCCGAGCAGCAGCGCCTCCAGCATCGCGCGCAGATCATCCTGGCGGGAGGATGCGGACGGCTGCATCGCGGCGCGGCCATGTACCCACAGGTTCGCGGCGGCGACGAGGGCCGTCCAGGCGATGACCGATCCGGTCGCCACCCGCCCCAGCAGCGCGGAGGCGACTAGCAAGGCCGCGGCGACCTGCGTTACGCCGAACAGGCTGGCGAACAGAGCACGGGTGCGCAATCGCCCGCGAACCAGATAGCTGTGCGCAAGCCGGCGGCTGGCGGCCTCACCGCCCAGGGCGGCTGCCGAAACGTCTTCTTCCTGGTTCCGGTCCATGCCGGGACCGGCCGACTCGCCCGGCATGTGACGACCTTTTCTGCTTCTTCCGCCATCAGGCTAGCGCCCGCATCTAAATGGCAGGTTAAACAGGAGGCGTGCAGATGCCGATCACCCACGAATACACGGGCAAGCCAAGTCATTGTTCTGCATGACTTTCACTACCTTTGCACCGTTATGGGGCAAAGGTGGTGCATATACTGGTTAACGGAAGGCGTTAGTCCTGGGTGCGGCCCAGCAGCGAATCGACGGTGCCGCGCGTCACGCTGTGATAGCCGGGCCGGGCGGCGGCATAGATGCGATCGGCGATCGGCCGTCCCCACGTGCCCTGCGCCACCAGATCCTGGAACAAGGGCGCGACGAACTTGCGCCGGCCCATGGAGGTCAGGAAGCGTTCCAGCGCAGGCACGGCCGGCTGGTAGCGATTGGCCACCGCCAGCCGGAGCCATGCGAACAGCACCTCGCTGTTGCGCACGTCCGACAGTGCGAAGGCACGGTCGAGCGCCGCGAGGCGATCCGCCGGCAGGCTGCGCGGCAGGCTGCCGAGGAAGCGCACGCGCTCCGACGTGGTCCACCTGTCGTAGTCGAGGCCGGCAGTGGCGCCGCTTTCGGCGAAGCGCGCGGCCGCCGCTTCGATCGCGGTGAATTGCGGCGCGACTGGAGCCTGGACATTGTTCGGCAGGCCCGTCGCATACGCCCATTCGTCGAGCTTCAGCTGCCGCTCAAGCTCCGCATCGCCGCGCACCAGATGCTCGCGAATGTCGGCCAGGAACAGGCTGGTGACGGCAGGCTCGAAAGCATGGCGGTCGAAATAGGAGCGCAGATACGCGTCCCAGCGCTCCCGCCCGACCACGCGTTCGATGGTGCGCAGGAACGCGGCGCCCTTGTCATAGGCGATGGCGGACATGCCATCGTCCGGGTCGCGGCCGGCAAGGTCGATGTGGAGGCGCGTGTCGGGCGATGCCAGCCCGCCTTCCAGCCCCGCAATCTCGCGCTGCAGGTCTTCCCAGGACAAAGCCTGCTCCATGACCGCGCGGTCACGCCCGTAGAGCGATTCCATGATGCGGTTCTCGAAATAGGAGGTGAAGCCCTCGTTCAGCCAGAAATCCGCCCAGGTCGCATTGGTGACGAGATTGCCCGACCAGCTGTGCGCCAGTTCGTGCGCGATCAGGCTGACGAGGCTGCGGTCCCCCGCGATCATGGTCGGCGTGAGGAAGGTGAGCGTCGGATTTTCCATCCCGCCGAACGGGAAGGAGGGCGGCAGCACGATCATGTCGTAGCGCCCCCAGCGATAGGGACCGTAGAGCGCCTCTGCGGCGGCGACCATCTTCTCCGTGTCGGCAAGTTCGTGCGCGGACGCGGCCAGCATCGACGGCTCGGCATAAACGCCGGTGCGGGTGCCGAGCGACTGGAAGGCGATATCGCCCACGGCGATGGCGATCAGGTAGGGCGCAACCGGCTTGTCCATGCGGAAGCGGAAGCTGCGCGTGCCGTTCGGTCCTGCCTCGCCCTCCGGCGTCAGCCGCTCGCCGCTCATCAAGGCGACCAGATCCTGCGGGACCGCGATGCGCGCCTCCCAGGTCTGGCGGATGCCGGGGCTGTCCTGCGTCGGAATCCAGCTGCGGTTGAGGATGGCCTGTCCCTGGCTCAGCAGGAAGGGCTTCTGCTTGCCGGCGGTCTGTTCAGGCGCCAGCCACTGCAGCGCCGCCGCATCGGGCGCGCTCTTGTAATGAATGATTATGCGGCGCGCGCCGCCTAACTGCACTGTGAGCGGAGCGCCGAGATTTGCGTCCGAAGCACCCAGGGCGAACGGCAGGGCGCGCCCGTTCGTATCGGTGATACGGTCTATCTCCAGTCCCTTGGTGTCGAGCACGACCGCATCCGCATCACCGTTGGTGACCACATCCAGTTGCGCGGTGCCAACCATCCGCCTGGCGGCGAAATCGGCGGCAAGGTCGAGCGCGACATGGGTCACGCGCGCCTGCTCCGGACGTGCATAACTATGCACGTCGCGCGCATCCTCACTCAGCAGGACGGGCGCGGACATCGGCACGGCGGACACGGTGCGCGGCGCCTCCGTCACGTTGGCGCAGCTGGCGAGAAAAAGGGCGGAAACGGAAGCGAGGAGAAGCCTGGACACGTGTGATCCTAAACTGGGGAATGATCGTCCCCTCGCATCTAGGGCTTCGGCGTCCCTGTGTCGAACACCGGGACGTTGCCGACATTCTCGACGGAACGGCCGATGGCGTCGGTTGCCGCGGCCAGCGCGCCTTCCGCCACCAGCCCGATCACCGCGCCTGCACCGATATCGGTTGGATAGTGGGCGCAGCGCGGCACCTGCACCAACGATACGGCACCTGCACCAAGATAGGCGGCGGTCCGATATTCGGGAAAGTCGCGGGCGAAAGCGCGCGCCACCGCTACGGCACCGGCAGTGTGGCCGGACGGGAAGCTGGTCACTTCCTTGTGCGTGCCCTTGCCGGGACGCGGCTTGTGATCCTTGTCGGTGCGGGGGCGCGTGCGATCCACGCGCAGCTTCACGAAGTCCTTGGCCCAGGTCGCGAGCGTATGGGCCGCCAGCATTCTGACCCCCGTGCGCACCAACCGCGGCGACCCCGCGGCCGCGCCGGCGGCAATCGCCCCCACGCAGATCGCCCGCATCGGCGGCTGGTCACCCACCTCGGACAGGAAGCCGACCGCCTTCATGAGGCGGGTCTGCGCGTAAGGCTCCAGCGCCTCGATCACCTTGCCGTCGCCTTCGATCACGGCTTCGGCCAGCCTTTTCGCTTTCTTGCTCTTCTTGCTCATGCCGCCTTAACGGCCGGCTTCGCACTTTTTTCCGTCAGCGGAGCCGCGCCTCCAGCCGCGCCTGCACCGCCGGCCATTCATCGTCGAGGATAGAGAAGATGACCGAATCGCGCTTGTGGCCGGTCCACGTCACCATGTGCCGCCTCGCGATGCCTTCCTCGGTCGCGCCGAGCTTGCGCATCGCCGCCTGACTGCGCGCGTTGCGGGCGTCGACCTGGAACCAGGCCCGCAACGCACCCGCACCGAAGGCGTGACCCAGCAGCAGATACTTGGCCTCGGGGTTGAGGCGGGTGCCGCGAAAGTCGGGATGGTACCAGGTGCCGCCCACTTCCAGCGATCGATGATGCGGATCGATATGGATGTAGCCGGAGGTGCCGGCCAGCCGTCCGCTCGCCTTGTCGCGCGCCGCAAATGCGATGCGCCCGGGCGTAGCCGTCAGCCCCTGCCAGTAAGTCGCAAAACCCTCGCCCGCGCCGTTCGAGTAGAGGATCTTCCAATGGTCATGGTCGCAGTCGAGCATGGCCTGCATCTCGGCCTCGTGCGCCGGGGTCAACGGCTCCAGGACGAAGTCGCGACCATCGAGGGTGCAGGGCTCCAGCGTCATGGTCTCTTGCATACCCCCCCTGTAGCAAAGTTGCGCCCCGCAACCAAAGCTGCCACCTTGTCAGTGCCTTAGCGAAAGGGCCTGTGTTGATGCGTATCCTGTTCCTCGCCCCCGCCGCGCTGCTGCTGCCCGGCTGCATCGCCAAGACGGCGGTCGATGTCGTCACCCTGCCGGTGAAGGCCGCGTCCAAGACGGTGGACGTGCTCACCACCAGCCAGTCGGAGGCCGACCAGAAGCGCGGGCGTGCATTGCGCGAATATGAGGAATGTATCGGCAAGGCCGATCGGCGTGCCGAGAAGAGCGGCGACGCACCCGATTACCGCAAGTGCAAGCAGCCCTGATCGGCCGCGGCTTCAGGCAGGATCGGCATCGGGCACACTAGCCTTAAAAAAGGCGAGGTGGAGGGGGCATCCACATCTGGTGCACGCTACTGCTCATGTCTGCTTGTGGTCGGAAACGGACGTTGAGGTTTAGCCCTCTCCCGCTTTCGCGGTCGAGGGCTAATGGAGAGTGACAACAATTGGGTCGTAAGCGGATGTAAGAAGCGGAACTTCGGATCAGGTCCGGTGTGACAGGAACAAATGCTGCTACCCGGTGCGACAACCCCAGACATGCGGCCCCTCCCGCGGCGGGAGGGGCCATGTCGCTCAGTCCCCGCTCTTCTCCCAATAATAAGGCTGGCGCTGGCGGGTGCCCGTGACTTCCTCGTTGAGCGTCTTGGCGTCGTAGAGGCGCCCGTTCAGCATCACCTTCGATACCTCGTCCGTATTCTGGATGTCGGCCAGCGGATCGGCGTCGAGGATGACGAGGTCGGCCAACTTGCCCGGCTCGAGCGACCCGATGTCCTTGAAGCCCAATGCCTTGGCCGGGTTGATCGTGCCGGTCTTCAGCGCCTCCAGCGGCGACCAGCCGCCACGGCCGAACGACCACATGTCCCAGTGAAGCGCCAAGCCCTGCTGCTGTCCGTGTCCGCCGGCGCTGACGATCGTGCCGCGTTCGCTGAGCTTCTTGGCCGTCGCTGCGCTCACCGCGTCGGCATAATCCTCGGCCGGCGCCTTGGTGACGCGCACCAGCTCGGGATTAAGCTGCGCGGCCGGCACGTGGGCGGTGAGGATCGGATGACGCCACACTTCGCTCTGCGAGATCCAGTAGGGCTCGCCGCCCATGCCGCCATAGCTGACGCCGAGCGTCGGCGTGTAGGCGACCTTGGTCGCGCCGACGAAGCTCACTACGTCTTCGTAGAGCTGCGCCTGCGGGATGTTGTGCTCCAGCGTGGTGTTGCCGTCGGCGAACAGCGCGATGTCCATGCCGAACTGCGAACCGCCTTCCGGCACCACCGCGATATTCTCGGCCTGCGCGGCGGCGACGACCTGCTGGCGCTGGTCGCGGCGGGGCTGGTTATAATTCTTGATGCTGTGCGCGCCTTCCGCCTTGAGGCGGCGGACGTGAGCAAGCGCGTCCTCGTAGCTGTCGATCACCGCATAGCGGCCCGGCGACTTGGCGCCATAGACGATCTCGCCGCTGGAGAAGATGCGCGGGCTGAGGATCAGGCCCGCACGCTGCATCTCGCCCGCCGGGAAGATCTCGCTCGCCGTGCTCGACGGGTCGTGCACGGTGGTGACGCCGAAGGCGAGGTGCGCCATCGCTTCCCAATTCTGCTGCGGGATGAGGTCGTCCTCGCCCTGCGAACCGTGGGCGTGGGCGTCGATCAGGCCGGGAATGATGGCCTTGCCTGCGACATCAACCGTCTTTGCGTCCGCCGGGATCGCGACTTCGCCGCGGCGGCCGACCGCACGGATGCGGTTGCCTTCGACCAGCACCACGCCGTCATCGATCACGCCGCCGGCATCGTCGGCCATGGTGATGACCTTGGCGCCGGTGAGCGCGACCAGGCCCGTCGGCTTGTCGGCACGCGCGGAGAGCGCGAGCGAAGTGCCGGCCTTGGGCGCCAGATACTTTGGCGCATCCGACGCACCCGAGCCGATCAAGGTGGAGGTGTCGGCGGTGTAGTAGACCGGGCCTAGGCTCCAGCCGAGCCGCCGGCCGTCCGCGCTCCAGTGGAAATACTGCCCGCCGTCGCCGCTCGCCTTGGTAAGCGGCAAGGCGGATGCGCGCGCGCTCGCCTCGACGGGCTTGGGTCCCGTCACCAGCGGCATCACGAACACGCCATAATTTTCACGGAACGCCACTGCGTCGCCGGTCGGCGACACTTCGTAACCGGTCACCATGTCGCCCTGGACGAGCGTGCGCTGGTCCTTGCCGTTCCAGTCCACGCTGACGAGGCGCATCTTCTGCTCGCCATAGGTTTCCAGGAAGATGCGGTCGTCCGCGGCGCCGAAATGCGGGTTGCCGCCTTCGCGCGTAAGGCGCGTCATCGCACCGCCCGCTGCGGCTACGCGGAATACGCCCTGATCCTCGCCCCAAGCATCGGAGGTCAGATTGCCGCCGCCACCACGCTCGAACACGATGGTCTGGCCATCGGGCGAGAAGCGCGGGCGACGATAATGGCCGGGCACGTCGGTGACGGTGCGCGCACCCGACCCGTCCGCATTCACGACGCGGATTTCACCCAGGCGCTGGTCGTTCCAGCTGACGAACGCGATCTGACGACCGTCACGCGACCATGACGGGAACAGCTGGAAATCGCTGTCCGCAGCGGTCAGCGGGCGCGGCGCGGCGCTGCCGGACACGTCCTTGAGGTAGAGGCGGCCCAGGCTTTCGAACAGCACCTGCCGCCCATCCGGGGAGAGGGTCGCGAAGCGCGGCATCCTGGTGGTGAAGGTATCCGGCGCGACGGCGACCGTCGGACGCACGGGATCGATCACGTCGCGCGTGTCGCTGACCCGGAACGGGATCTCCGCATGATTGCTGCCGTCCGGCGCGATGCGGTGGATCTTGCCGCCTGCCCAGAAAACAAGGCCCTGGCTGTCGGGGGTCCAGTCCATGTTGGGATAAAGGCCGCTCACCGCCCAGGTTTCCTGCTGGTCCTGGTCCAAGGCGTCGTAGATCTTGCGCTCCTCGCCCGAACGCAGGTCCTTGATGTAGAGCTTGGACTTCTCCCGCTCGCGCCGCACGAAGGCGAGCCACTTGCCATCCGGCGATGGCGACGGGCGGACGGCGCCGCCCGGGCCGGCGGCCATTGTCGAACGCTCTCCGGTCGTCATGTCGTAGCGCTCGATCGCGAACAACTGGTCGTTGCCGTTCTGGGCATATTCGAAGATGTTGCCGGGCGTCGTGTTGCGGCTGAAATAGACGGCATCCCCAGTGGGCGAGAAGGTCGGCTCGCCCAGTTCCTTCTGGAATTGCGGATTGGGCCGCTCCACCAGCGCCACGCCATTGCCGCCCCCCACATGGTAGAGCCAGATCTCGCCAGTGCCGAGCGAGCGCTGGGTCGTGAAGTGCTTGCGCGCGGCGATATACTTGCCGTCCGGGCTCCAGGTCGGGTTGTTGGTCAGCGTGAACGCTTCCTTGGTCAGCGCCCGCTTGCCCGACCCGTCCGTGTTCATGATCCAGATATTGTCGCCGCCGCCCCGGTCCGAGGTGAAGGCGATCTGCCGCCCGTCGGGTGAGAAGCGCGGCTGCACCTCGAAGGCGAGGCCGGATGCGATGCGGGTCGCTTTGCCGCCGGTGATCGGCAGGGTGTAGATGTCGCCGAGAAGGTCGAAGGCGATCGTGCGCCCGTCGGGGCTCACGTCCAGGTTCATCCACGTGCCTTCGGTCACGTCGATCGGCACCGGCCGCGTCTTCATCGGAGGCGCCGACACGTCCCACTTCTTGGCATCCTTGTCCTGCGCGAGCGCAGTCGTGGACATGAGTAGGAGGGATAGCGCGGCAACGCCCTTGATCATCGTGAAGCTCCGGGAGCGGGTAGGAAAGTGGCGAAGCTGCAACAAGTGTGTCGCCCGCGCAAGACGGCTTGGCCGCCGTAAAGCGGCTGATCCATTTTAGTGCAGTGCAAAAAAGCCGGAACGTAGCAACGCGCGGCCCGTTCGTTACCCTGCCGTCAGGAACTGAACAGGGACTCAGCTATGACCTTGGCCGAGAGCGCCAAATCCCCGGAACTCTGGGGCGGCGTCGAGTGCACGGTTGTCCGCGTGGGGGAGACCTATCGGGACCAGTCAATCGAAACCGGCCATGCGACACGCCCGGGCGACATCGACCTGATGGCCGACATGGGGATCAAGGCCACCCGCTATCCGATCCTGTGGGAAAAGATCGCGCCCGACAGCCTCGACGCGTTCGACTGGGGCTGGACGGACGAGCGGCTGCACATGCTTCGCGAACGTGGCATCAAGGTGATCGGCGGCCTGCTCCACCACGGTTCCGGGCCTCGCTACACCAGCCTCGTCGACCCGGATTTCGCGCCCAAGTTCGCGGAATTCGCGGCGCGTGCGGCGGAACGCTATCCCTGGATCGAGACATGGACACCGGTCAACGAGCCGCTGACCACCGCCCGCTTTTCGGGCCTGTACGGCCATTGGTATCCGCATGGGCATGATGACCGCACCTTCCTCGGCGCGCTCGCCAACGAATGCGTCGGCACGCTGGCGGCGATGCGGGCGATCCGTTCTGCCATACCGGGGGCCAAGCTGCTCCAGACGGAGGATCTCGGCCGCACCTTCTCCACTGCGCCGCTGCGTTCGCAGGCTGCGCACGAGAATCTGCGCCGCTGGCTGAGCTTCGACCTGCTGTGCGGCCGCGTGTCGTCCGCCCACCCGTTCCACCAATGGATGCGCAGGAACGGCGTGGATGCCGCCGCGCTCGACCTGCTGGAAACGGGCGAGGCGACGCCCGACATGCTGGGCATCAACCATTATCTCACCAGCGAACGGTTCCTCGATCACCGGGTCGAACTCTACCCCGATCATCCGGTCGGCGGGAACGGCACGCAGCGCTACATCGATGCCGAGGCGGTGCGGGTGAAGCGCCTGCACCTTGCCACCGGCATCGCCCCGCGCCTGCGCGAAGCCTGGCAGCGCTACGGCATTCCGATGGCGATCACCGAAGTGCATCATGGCTGCACGCGCGACGAACAGTTGCGCTGGACCAAGGATGTCTGGGACCAGGCCTGCACGCTCAAGGCCGAGGGCGTCGATCTGCGCGCAGTGACGCTCTGGTCGATGTTCGGCAATGTCGACTGGCGATCTCTCATCACGCGGCAGGAAGGTTTCTATGATGTCGGCGCGTTCGACGCCCGCTCGCCCGAACCGCGCCCCACCGTCATCGTCAAGGCCGCCAAGGCATATGCGAAGGGCGAGACATTCGACCATCCCGCGCTCGACCTGCCCGGCTGGTGGCGGCGACCGGAGCGGCTCTATCCGTGGAACGGACGCTGCAAGGCGCTGGGTAGCGACGGGCGCAAGCTGCTGATCACCGGCGCCACCGGTACGCTCGGCCAGGCGTTCGGACGGATCGCCGAGCATCGCGGCCTGCCCTTCTGCCTTACCAGCCGGTCCGAGCTGGACCTGTGCGACGACGCTTCGGTCGCGGCCGCACTGGAGCGCTACAAGCCCTGGGCGGTCATCAATACGGCCGGCTATGTGCGCGTGCCGGAGGCGGAAAATGATCGCGACGCCTGCTTCGCCTGGAATGCGGAGGGCGCCGCGCGCCTCGCCCGCGCCTGTGCGGCGGCGGGCATCCCCTACGTCACCTTCTCCTCCGACCTCGTGTTCGATGGCCAGTCGGGCCGACCATATGTCGAGAGCGATGCGGTCAATCCGCAAAATGTCTATGGCGCCAGCAAGGCGGCGGCGGAACAGCAGGTGCGCGATGCCGGCGGGCAGCCGCTGGTGATCCGCACCAGCGCCTTTTTCGGGCCATGGGATCGGTACAATTTCGCGCATGCCGTGCTGGACACGCTGGCGCGCGGGAAGCCGTTCAGGGCGTGCGCGCGGACCCGTGTTTCGCCAACCTATGTTCCCGACCTCGTTCACGCCGCCCTCGACCTGCTGGTCGATGGCGAAACGGGCCTGTGGCACCTCGCCAACCCGGGTGACGTGAGCTGGCACCAGTTTGGGCGCCTGGTGGCCGAAGGCGCAGGCTATGATCCCGCCATGGTCCTGCCGACCGACGGCGAAGCGGCGCCCGCCTCCACCGTCATGACCAGCGAGCGCGGCGTGCTGCTGCGCCCGCTGGAGACCGCGATCGAGGATTACCTGCGCGCCATCGGTGAGTGGGGCGCCGCGCGGGAGATGCTGCAGGCGGCGGAGTAAGCGCGCGGTCGCTCGACAAGCAGAAAGGTGGGTGCGCGTTTATCCGTGATGCGCCGCGCACGGCTTGGACGGGGCGCACGTGCACCTGATCATCCCGGCTCGGCTGAGCTTGTCGAAGCCCTGCTCTAAACCCGCCGAGCCAAGCATCCGCGGTTCAGCTTGGACGCCCTTAGCGAGGGCCAAGCTACCAAGATCGAACCGTACCCCTCCATAAACAAAAAGAGCCGGAGATGCTTTCGCATCCCCGGCCTCATGCCCGAACCTGAAGCCGCTTATTCGGCGGCTTCGGTCCACACCGTACGTCCGGACGCCGCCTTGACGGCCTTGGCTGCCTCGACGGCAGCTTCGGCCTTCTTGCGCTTCTCGTCCATCCGCCGGAAAGTTGCGAGCGCCTGACCCACTACCTGATCCATATTGTAGTAACGGTAGGTGGCGAGGCGGCCGACGAAGGTCACGTTCGGCGTAGCGTCGGCGAGCGCTTCGTACTTCTTGAACAGCTCCTGGTTCTCCGGACGCGGGATCGGGTAATAAGGATCGCCCTCCGCCGCCGGATATTCGTAGGTGATGCTGGTCTTGTCGTGCTCCTGCCCCGTCAGATACTTATACTCGGTGATCCGGGTATAAGGCACCTGCTGGTTTGGATAATTCACCACCGCCACCGGCTGGAACACCTCCTGGTCGAGCGTCTTGTGCTCGAAAACGAGGCTGCGGTACGGCAGCTTGCCGAAGCGGAAACCGAAATATTCGTCGATCGGGCCGGTGAAGATGATGTGGCCGGCATCGACCTCTTCCACCACGTCCTTATAATCGGTCGACAGCAACACATCGATGTTGGGATGGTCGAGCATGTTGTTGAACATGGCCGTGTAGCCGTCCCGCGGCATGATCTGATGCTTGTCGTTGAAGTAGCGGTCGTCCGTGTTGGTGCGGGTCGGCACGCGCGAAGTGACCTGCTTGTCGAGTTCGCTCGGATCCAGGCCCCACTGCTTGCGGGTATAGCCCTGGAAAAATAGTTCGTAGAGTTCGCGGCCCACGGCCGAGATCACCACGTCCTCCGACGTGCGGATCTCTTCCACCGTCTCGGCGCGCGATGCGAGATATTCGGCTGCTTCCTCGTCGGTCTTGAGGTTGAGGTCGAACAGTTCGTTCAGCGTGGTGCGGTTGATCGGGATCGGCACCAGCTTCTCGCGCACGTCGGCCAGAACGCGATGCTCATAGGCGCGCCAGGCGGTGAATTGCGACAGATAGTCGACGATCTCGTCGCTGTTCGCGTGGAAGATGTGCGGACCGTATTGGTGGATCAGCAGGCCGGCATCGTCCAGGTGATCATAAGCGTTGCCGGCGACGTGCGGGCGCTTGTCGATGACCAGCACCTTGGCGTCATGCTGGCTGGCGAGGCGCTCGGCCAGCACCGAACCCGCGAAGCCCGCGCCGACGACCAGATAGTCATAGGCCTTCTTCTCATAATCCACGATGATGCGCGGACCGGCCTGCGGCACGGTCTGCGCCTCGCGCACGAGCCCGGCCATGCGGGCATAAGTGATGTCCCAGCTGAGCGTCGACAGCTTCTCGTCCACTTCGGCCTTCCACTCGCCTTCGTTCCTGGAAAGGGCGAGCGCCTTTTCGCAGCCTTCGACGAAAGCTTCCGTGCCATCGGCGATGATGACGGCTTCCAGGTCCGAATAGTGACGGATGACGTCGGTGATCGGGGTAGAGACGACGGGGCGGCCACCTGCCAGATATTCCGGTGTCTTGGTGGGCGAGATGAACTTCGTCGATTCATTGATCGCGAAGGGCATCAGGGCAACATCCCAATTGCCGAGATAAGCCGGCAGCTCGTCATACTGCTTGCCGCCGAGATAGTGGAGGTTGGCACGCTGCGGCAGGTCGGCCGGATCGATCTTCACCACCGGGCCGATGACCACGATCGACCATTCGGGATGCGAGTCCGCGGTGGCGGCCAGCAGATCCAGGTTCATGCGCTCGTCCACGACACCGTAGAAGCCGAAGCGCGGACCGGGAATGGCGGCCATGTCGTCGGGGATCGAGTCCATCGCCCGGGCACGGGCGAAATGGGCACGATCGACGCTGGACGGGAACGGATGGACGTTGGGGTGACGGTCCTTCTTCGCCTCGTAAAGGCTGTAGCCGCCGGTGAAGACCACGTCGGCGCCGTCGATCAATTCCTGTTCGAGCGCGAGCAGGGTCGGCGGTGCGAACTTGAAGTTGGCGAGCTCGTCCATGCAGTCATAGACGGTCGCCGACGACGGCACGTCGCGCGAGAAGGGCAGCATCATGGGCGTGTAATACCAGCGCACGAACGGCCCCTGCTCGCCGGCGAGAAAGCCGTTCAGCAGCGTCTTCAAGGCGTCGTCGCGCGCTTCCTCGGACAAGCCGTGCGGCAGCGAGGGAGTGACGACCGTGACGTTGGTTTCCGCGCAGACGCGCACGCCCAGGGCAGCCTCGGCACCTTCCGGTGCGCCTTCCGGCTCTTCCCAATAGATGACCCGCCGCTCCTTGGCGAAGCGGCTCATCAGATGCTGGGGACGTTGAAAAACGAAATTCCACCGCAGATGCGAAAAACAGATCAGCGTATGATCCTGGGAGGGAGAAGTCGCAGAGCCTTTCAGCCCCCGCGACGAAGCGGTGGACAAGCTGATCAACGGAAAAACCCCTTATGAAGGAATGACCTAAGTAGAACTGCGTGGCAGCCATGTAGTTCCCGCACCGCAACATGATTCATGTTGACGCAGGTTAGCCATCCACTAAATGATGAACCTTTTCAATCACTTAGGTCATTGCGCCGCCGGAATCTTTTAGTCCGTGATGGACCCAAGTTCCTCCATCCAGGGTCCTGCCACGCCGTCGGACGGCGCGCGCCAGTCGCCGCGCGGGCTGAGGCTGCCGCCTGCGGACACCTTGGGCGCATTGGGCAGCGCCGAGCGCTTGAACTGCTGCCCACCGAAGAAGCGGCCAAGGAATACGGCCAGCCACTTGCGGACTTCCTCCAGCGTATATTGGCGCTTCAACTGGTCGGGGAAGCCCAGTGGCCAATGCCCCTGGTCCTTGTCCCGCCATGCCTCCCACGCGAGGAACGCGATCTTGGCCGGGTTCTGACCGGCGCGCAGCGTGTGGAACAGGAAGAAATCGTGGAGCTCGTAAGGGCCGATCCGGTCTTCCGTGCTCTGCATCCCCTCCTCGTCCGCGGGCACCAGTTCCGGCGAGATCTTGGTCTGGAGGATCGCATCGAGGATGCGGTTGGTCTCCGCATCGAACTGCCCTGACTTGATCGCCCACCGCACCAGATACTGGATCAGCGTCTTGGGCACGCCGGCATTGACGCCATAATGGCTCATATGGTCGCCGACGCCGTAGGTGCACCAGCCAAGCGCCAGTTCACTCAGATCCCCGGTTCCGACCACAAAGCCCGCGCGCTGATTGGCCAAGCGGAAGAGATAATCGGTCCTGAGGCCGGCCTGCACGTTCTCGAACGTGATGTCGTAGACCGGCTCGCCCTTCGAGAAGGGATGGCCCATGTCCTTCAGCATCTGCTCCGCCGCTGGCCGGATGTCGATCTCCTCGCCGACGATGCCGAGTGCGTTCATCAGCGCCCAGGCGTTCGACTTGGTCGTATCGCCGGTCGCGAAACCCGGCATGGTGAAGCCGAGGATGGTGGAGCGCGGCAGCCCGAGATAGTCGCACGCCTTGGCAGCGACGATCAGCGCATGTGTGGAATCGAGCCCGCCCGACACGCCGATGACCAGGTGCTTGCCGCTAGTCGCCTCGAACCGCTTGGCAAGGCCCTGCACCTGGATGTTAAACGCTTCGTAGCAATCCTGGTCGAGTTGCTCGACGCGGTTGGGCACGTAGGGGAAGCGGCGCACCGGTCGTTCCAGCCCGATATCCTTCATCGACGGCTGGTGATCGAATTCGATGCGGCGGAAGCGCAGCTCCGGATGGCCGGCGGCGACCGCATTGTCGTTGAAGGTCGGCATACGCATCCGCTCGAGCCTGAGCCGCTGCGCATCCACGTCGGCCACGGCAAGCTCCGGCTCGCGCGAGAAGCGGCTATTCTCCGACAGCAGCTCACCCATTTCGTAGATCGAGCCCTGCCCGTCCCAGGCGAGATCGGTGGTGCTTTCGCCGGGCCCGGCCGCCGAATAGATGTAGGCCGCCGCGCAGCGCGAGGATTGCGATGCACACAGAAGCGCACGCTCGGTCGCCTTGCCGATGGTAATGTTGGACGCCGACAGGTTGCACAGGATCAGCGCCCCGGCGAGTGCGCCGTGGGTCGATGGCGGCTGCGGCGCCCAATAATCCTCGCAGATTTCGACATGGAAGATGAAGTCGGACAATTCGGTTGCCGAAAAGACGAGGTCGGTGCCGAAGGGCGCGATCTGCCCGGCGACGGCGATGTCGATGCCCTCGAGACCCATGCCGGACGCAAACCAGCGCTTCTCGTAATACTCGCGGTAATTGGGAAGGAAGGTCTTGGGCACCACGCCCACGATCCGTCCGCGCGAAAGTACCAGGGCGCAATTGTAGAGCCGCCCGTTGCGGCGAAGCGGCGCCCCCACGCACAGCACGGGCGACAGGTCGGCAGTCCGTTCGCACAGGCTGGCAATCCCCTCCTCCACCCGGTCGAGGAACGCTTCCTGCAGGTGCAGGTCGTCGACCGCGTAGGAGGAGATGTTGAGCTCCGGAAAGACCATCAGGTCGCAGCCGCGCGCCGCGCCTTCGCGCGCCAGCCCCACCGTCTGCTCGACATTGAAGGCGACATCGCCTGCCGAGGCGAGCGGCGTCGCCGCCGCCGTGCGCACCATGCCGTGCCGGTGGATCGCACCAAAGGGCACCGCTTCGCTCATCAAATCGTCTCCCCCAGCATTTCCACCGCCACACGCAGACATTCGACCCTTATGCGCCCGCGGCCGATATCGCCAAAATGCTCCTCACGAAAAATGGTGTCCTGCCCTTTGCGCGCGCGGCCGAAATAGACGAGCCCCGGCTCGTCCCCCTCACCTGCAAAGCCGGTAACGGACACGGCGATGTCTGCCGTGGAGTGGGCAAGCGCGCCGTCGGCCATGGCGACCGCCACTTCCTTCGACACCGCGCCTTTTTCCTTCACCAGGTCGATCGGCACGCCCAGCATCTCGGCCTTCGCCTCGTCCGTATAGGTGATGAAGCCGCGCTCGAACGCGTGGCTCGCCCCCGGCACGTCGGTCAGCAGGGATGCGACCATACCGCCCGTGCAACTCTCGGCCGTGGCAAGCTTCAACTCCTGCTTGCAGGCGCTTTCCAGCAAGGCTCTCGTCTTCAGTTCGACTTCGTCCGGCACTACGGTCCACAACGTCTCGGCTTCGGCCACGTCGGCATCCTCTTTGTTTGCCCCAAGGAACCGCCCCATCACCCCGGTGGTTCCTTCAATCGTGACGGAGGCGACATCCTTCGTGGGGACAACAACAGGAGATTGGATAAGGCCATGAGCTGGGAATGGGACAGGAAGACCACCATCGCCGCGGGTGTCGGCGCCGCGCTCGCCACGGCCGCCACTGCGGTCGGCGTGCTGGTGGGACGCCGCTATTGGCGCGGCGAGGGTGACTTGTCGGCGCCGGCGATCCTGGGCGACCGCCCGGCGGGTCCGGTCGGTTACAGCGGCAATGCCCGTAACGCAGGCGCCGAAGCGATGCGTGACCCGCCGTCGGAATGGAGCAAGGTGGACCAGGCCGTGGACGAATCCTTCCCGGCCAGCGACCCGGCAACGGCGCCGCACATCGACTAAGCCAGCGGCGCCCCGATCGCGAGCTCATCCTCCTCCGGGGCGCCCGTATCCACATCATATTCGACGACTTCGGGAATGGGGTCGGCGAGGCTGATATTGTCGAGGATGCGCGCGGTCTCGTCGCGGACCATCAGCATCACCCGATGCAGCCGGCACTTGTCCTCGCTGATGCAATGATCGCACTGCTGGTAGGCAAGCCGGCTGGCGCAGGGCAGCAGCCCCAGTGAACCGCGCGTGCGCCGAACGATCTCCCCGTAGGTGATCTGCGCCGGCGGCTTGGCGAGCCAGTAGCCGCCTTCCCGGCCGCGCAAGGATTCCACCAGACCGGCGCGCCGCATCTGCGACATCATCACCGTCAGGAACTTGGGCGGGATATTCTGAACGGACGCGATCTCGCTCAACTGGACCGGTCCCTGCTCGTAACGGTCCGCCAGGTGGAGCAAGGCGCGCATCGTGTAGCGGGTGCGTTGCGACAGCATGTCCAGCTAATGGCGGCGGGGCCGCCGATTGGCAAGGCAAGGCCGGTCGGGAACGGCAGTGAAGCTGAATGGGTTGTATGTTGCCGGGGAGCGGTGCAAATATGACGCCACCATGACAATCCCTCCACCGGATGGATCGCGCGACCGCCGGATCGAGGATCCTACCAATCTCTGGCTGATACACCCGGCGGGCCGGGCCCTGCTGCCATGGGCGCTCGCGCGCGGCATATCGGCCAATGCGGTGTCGATCGCCGGTCTTTGCCTTGGTGCCGCCGCGGCTGCCGCTTTCTACCAGTGGCACCATCCGCTTTATGCCGTGGTAGGACTACTGCTTGCCATCGGATGGATGGTCGCGGACGGCCTCGACGGCATGGTTGCGCGCGCCACCCGCACGGCCAGCCCGTTCGGACGCGTGCTCGACGGATTGTGCGACCATGGCGTGTTCGCGCTCATCTACCTAGCCCTCGCCATCTCGGTCGGAACGGCGGAAGGCTGGGCATTTTCCTTCGCGGCCGGCATCGCGCATGCGGTGCAATCGAGCCTCTATGAGGGCGATCGTGCCCGCTATCACCGTCGCGTCAAGGCGATCGCGCCGCCGCCGGTCACGCCTGCGGCCAACCACGTCGTGCGCTTCTACGACCGCGTATCGACAAGCCTCGATCGGATCGCCGCGCCCTTCGACGCGCTGTTTCGCACCCACTATGGTCCGCAGGTCGCCGCCGGATATGGCGATCGCGCCGCCGCACCGATGCGCCTGATGGCCTTGCTGACGGCCAACGTCCGGGTTTGGACGCTCTTCCTCGCCTGCCTTGCCGGTCGGCCGGCCTTGTTCTGGTGGGCGCAGATCGTGCCCCTTACCCTGGTGGCGATTGTCGCCATCGTCTGGCACCGGCGTGTAGAAGCCAGACTGCTGCAGCGTTTCGGGGCCGGCGCGCCCTCCTTCTCACCAACCACATTCAACTGAATCTCAAGGGAATCTACAGACAGATGAACAGCATCCGCATCGCGCTCATCGGCGTCGGCAATTGCTCCAGCTCGCTGGTACAGGGCCTTGAATATTACCGCGAAGGCGCGAACGACACGGTTGGCCTGATGCACCTCGACGTCGGCGGCTATCGTCCGTCGGACATCGAAGTGGTCGCCGCATGGGACATCGATGCACGCAAGGTCGGGCAGGACGTGGCCGATGCCATCTTCGCCAAGCCCAATTGCACGGCTGTCTTCGCCCCCACCGTGCGCCCGACCGGCACCAAGGTGCAGATGGGCCGCGTGCTCGATGGCGTCGCCGAGCATATGGCCGACTATCCCGACGACCGCACCTTTGTCCTCGCCGACGCGCCGCAGCCCGATAAGGCCGAGGTCGTGCGCGTGCTGAAGGAATCGAAGGTCGACGTGCTGATGAACTACCTGCCCGTCGGCAGCCAGGAAGCGACCGAATTCTACGCCGAATGCGCGATCGAGGCCGGCGTCGCCTTCGTCAACAACATCCCCGTCTTCATCGCCAGCAACCCCGAATGGGCAGCGAAATTCGAGGCAGCGGGCGTGCCGATCATCGGCGACGACATCAAGGCGCAGCTGGGCGCGACCATCGTCCACCGCGTGCTGACCGACCTGTTCCACAAGCGCGGCGTGAAGCTCGATCGCACCTACCAGCTCAACACCGGCGGCAACACCGACTTCCTCAACATGTCGAACCGCAAGCGGCTTGCATCCAAGAAGGTGTCGAAGACCGAAGCCGTGCAATCGGTCGCGGCCGAGCGGCTGGAAGACGAGAACATCCATGTCGGCCCGTCCGACTATGTCGCGTGGCAGAATGACAACAAGGTCTGCTTCCTGCGCATGGAAGGGCAGCTGTTCGGCGGCGTGCCGATGAACCTGGAACTGCGCCTGTCGGTCGAGGACAGCCCCAACAGCGCGGGCGTCGCCATCGACATGATCCGCTGCGCCAAGATCGCCAAGGATCGCGGCATCGGCGGCCCGATCGACGCCCCGTCCAGCTATTTCTGCAAGCATCCGCGCAACCAGATCACGGACGACCTCGCCGCGCAGAACGTCGAAGCCTTCGTCGCGGCATCTTGAGCGGCATCGACACGGCGATCCTCCTCGCCGCCGGACAGGGCAGCCGCCTCCGCGACGCCGCGCCGGTCAAGCCGCTCTGCCCGGTGCGGGGACGCCCACTGATCGACCACGCGCTGGCGAGCCTGGCCGATGCCGGCATGCGGCGCGTGGTGGTGGTCCTCGGCTATGAGGCAGAAGGGATCGCGGCGCATCTCGGCGCATCGACCCATTCGCAGCTGACGATAACGACGGCGCGCACGCACGATTTCCTGCTGCCCAACGGCGTTTCGGTTCTCGCCGCCGCCGGTCATGTAAACGGCGACGCGCTGCTCGCCATGTGCGATCACCTGGCCGAGCCCGCCCTCTACCGCCGCGTGGCGGAGGCAGGGACCGGCGGCGGCATCTGCCTCGGCATCGATCGCGCGCTCGGCAACCCGGCGGTCGATCCGGAGGATGTCACCCGCGTTCGCACGGAAGGCGGACGGATCCTCGCGATCGGCAAGGGCATCGACCCGTTCGACTGCTACGACACGGGTGTCTTCGCGATCGGGCCTGCCTTGTTCGAAAGCCTCGCCGCACTTCCTGCGCCATCGCTCAGTGAAGGCGTCCAGCGCCTCGCGGCGGCGGGGCGCGCCAGCGTGGTCGATTGCACGGGTCTCGCATGGATCGACGTGGACGACCCGACCGCACTGGCGCTGGCCGAACGCTCCTAAGGCTTCATAGCGGCTGGCGGCCGCGTCAGCCCCAGCCCTTTTCGCTGAGATTCATCGCCTCGCTGATCGCCCGCACCGTCTCGGACGAGAGTGCAGGGCCTTCAACTGCCGCGGCAGCCTGCTCGGCCTCCGCAACAGCCTCCGCCGCACGGCGGCGGCGGTGGACCCCGAGCACGGGTCGCGGCTTGGTCGGCCTAAGCTCCGCCTGAGACGTCCGGGCCTCGCGCGGCAGCGTGGCGCGAAGGTCCAGCAAGCGCTCGCCCGTGCCCTGCACCGCCACCGACACGTTGCGCGGGTTGATGTGCCCGCGGCTGTAGCGCCTGAAGTCGAAGCGATAACCGTGACGCCCGTCGCCAAGGTCGGCCTGCTTCAGGTCCTCGCGATACTCGTCCGCCACGAACTCGGCGATCTCGTCGCTTCCGTGCCGCAGCACCAATCGCACGCGCTCGCTGCTCGCCACGCGCCAAGCCCAGCCGCTGGCCGTGAAATCCTCCACCTGTTCCAGGACGCCTTCATACACGCCCCCGTCTGCTGCCACGGGCAGGGGATGCGGTCCGCCTGCCACCGATATCTGCAGGCGCTTCAGGTCGATCGGCGTGCCGGCGGGGACAGGCAGTTCGAACGCCATGTTGTTGCGCCCGATGCCAAGCGTCGCCAGATCCTTCCGGCCGATATTGGCGGGCGCCATCGATATCACGCGCCCGTCGAGCACCAGATGCACGATGGCAGGCCTGGACGGATTGGCCGCATCGAACGCCCAGCCGCCGATCACGCGGCGGCTCAGCCGCTCGACATAGCCAGTCGGACGCACGGCGTTCATGCGGCCGCTGCGCGCTCGTCCGGCGCGTCCACGTCCACCGGCGCCATCGCCTTCATCCGCAGCTTGCCGAGGTCGCGAATGGCATGGCGCGGAACCAGCGCACCGCCCTGACCGGCCGGTGCGAACGGAAGGTCCACCGCCTCGAATATGCGCTCGAACCGCTCCCGCCCGCTCGCGAACGAATAATTGTGCCGCATGAAGGCAAGTCCAGCCTCCGCAGCCGCAACCCAGGCGCCTTCGTCGGCGAGCAGGTGCGTGACGTGGCGTGACCATTCCTCCGCCGTGCGCGCGACGGGCGCAACCGAGGGGCCAACGGCGATGCCTTCCGCCGCGACCGGGCTCAGCACGGCAGGCGTGCCGCAGGCGAGCGCGTCGAACACCTTGCCCTTCACCCCTGCACCCGAACGCAGCGGCGCGACCATCAGCCGCTGGGTGGCGAGGAAAGCCTGTGCATCCTCGACCCACCCCAATACCTTCACCCTGGAAGCGTCAGCGCGCGGCACGAACCGCTCGAACCCGCTGCCGGCAATGGTGAATTCCAGGCCTGGATTGGCGTCGGCAATATGCGGCCAGCATTCGGCGAGGAAGAATTCCACCGCATCGCGGTTGGGCGGATGATCGAAGCTGCCGAGGAAACAGATGCCGTCGCGCGCCTGGACCGGCGGCGCGGGCGCAGGCTCGACCACCCAGGGAAGCACCTGCACCCTGGCGCCGAGGTCGAGGTAGCTTTCAAGCACCGCCTTTTCGGACTCGCTATAGGTCAGCACGCAATCGGCCTGGCTCAGCACCTCCAGCTCGATCTGCCGCCGCTTCAGCGCGGCATCGAACGCCTCCTGCGATCCGCTGACGCGGGCTGCCCGGATCTCGCGCAGGAAGTGGAGGTCGGCGCAATTGACCAGGATCTTCGCATCCGGCGCATAATGGCGCACCGCCTCGATGATCCCTTCCGCCGTCGTGTAGCGGTGGATGTAGACCAGGTCGAACTCCTCGCCCCGGCGTTCCAGTACCTCGTGCAGGCTGGAGAAGAAGGGTGCGTGCAGATGCTCCACCCCCGCCCGCTCCAGCGCCTCGGTATAAAGGCCGAGATGCGCGCAATTGGCCGGTGCCATGGTCACCTTGTAGCCGAGCCCCTGCAGGATCCGGATCTCCTGGCTGATAGCGTAGCTGCCCGCATCCTTGTCGAAGCGCGGCGGCTGGTAATCGAGTACGAGCGCCCGGCCGATCTGCCCGCGATCCTTCTCCAGTTCGGGCGACGTGCCTTCGGCTGCATGGCCTGCGAAGCTGTCGTGCCACTTGCCCTCGAACGTCGGCCGGTTCACTTCCTGGAAGCGCTTCATGCCCTCGCTTGTGGTGACGGTACCGGCGGACACGCCTTCATAATGGATCACCGGCGCCTTGGCCGCGAAAATGGTGCGATAGCCCGCGTCGCGCAGCTTGAAGGCCAAATCGGTGTCTTCATAATAAGCGGGCGCGAACTCGCGGGAAAAGCCGCCGACCGCGTCCCAGGCGTCCCGCGACACCATCAATGCGGCGCCCGAAATGTAATCGGCCTGGCGCGTGTAGCTGTAGATCGGATCGGCCGGGTTGCCGTCCCGGCCGTAATTCCACGGCTTGCCGTTGTTCCAGATGATGCACCCCGCCTCCTGCAGGCGCCCGTCGGGATAGAGCAGCATCGCGCCGGTCAGCCCCACGTCGGCAAAGCCTTCGAACGGCAGCGCCAATTCCTCCAGCCAGCGGCCGGTCACTTCCGTGTCGTTGTTGAGGAATACGATATATTCGCCCCGCGCGGCCGCCGCACCGGCATTGCAGGCGCCGACAAACCCTTGCGCCTTGGCATGCCGCACCACCCGCAGGTTCGCGAACATGCGCTCGATATCACCTGTAGGGTCGCTCGAGCCGTCATCCACCACGATGACTTCATATGGCAGCCCTGCACAGCTGTAGATGATCGCGGCCAGGCAGAAATAGGTGAAGTAGAATTTGTTGTGCACCGGCACCACGATTGAGAAACGCGGCGCGTCACAGCGCGGCAGGTTTCGGGGCGCGAAGTGGACCTGGTTCTCCTGCGGCCCGCCCAGCAAGTAGCGATGGCAGGCATTGATCTCGGCCAGCACGGCCCCGTCCACCTGTCCACTCCGGCCAAGCCGCTCGATCGCGGCATCCAGCGCTTCATAACGGTAGCGGGACAGCGGCAGCACGCCCGGCCGCTCGATGCGCGACGTAAATTGCTGCAGCACGGGCACCGGCGTCATGAAGGAAGCGAAGTGATGACGCCCGGCATGCAGCGTCTCGCCCGCGCCTGCCCCGCGCACTTCCACCCAATGATGATCGCCGTCGAGCAAGCGCTGCGGCAGCCGCAGCGAGGCGCCATGCCCGCCGTCATGCCATTCGAGCGGCAGGAAGTCGTGCAACTGCCCGTCTATGACCACATAGACGGCAGGGTCGTCGTGGCTGCCGTTGCCGGGCACGTTGATATCGAGATAGCCGCCATTGGCCGTCGCCACCGCCCGATCGCCCATGGTCGGGACCAGCGCGTCCAACGGTGGCAGGTCGATCCGGCCAGCGCCGTCGCCGATGCTGAACGGCCCGGCATGCTGGCCCAGCACGTCGCCGATTGGCAGCATGGCGAGGCGCGACAGGTCGGCCCCCGGTGCCACGCCGGCGATCTCGAACGCCGAACGATCCTCGCCCGCGCCGCGGATCAGCTGCGGCCGTCGCACAAACATATAAGCGTCGGGCGGCGCCGTCGGCGGCCCGAGCAGCAGCACCGGCCGGATCCGTGCCGCACCGCGCGGGCAAGTGGAGGAAACCGACAATCGTTCGTAGCCTGCCGGGTTGCGCCCGCCGAGCGGCCCGGTCTCGCGCCATGCTTCTTCCCTGTCGATCGGCTGATTGTCCCCATCCAGCCATTCGATGGCGAGCCCGACGCCGCAGCGATGCTGCGCAATGTCGAGCGAAAGGCGATAGGTTTCACCGGGCAGCGCCAGGCCGTCGATGCCAAGCGCATCGGTCAGGTCGAACCGGCATACCTCGTGATCGCCGGCATGCTCGCGATAGCAGAAGGGCGTGTCCTCGCCTTCGACCGCCCAATCGTCGCTGATGCGGGTGCCCCAGGCGAGCCGTGCCGAACGACCCTCCAGCAGCCGGATCTTTCCGACGGAAGCCGGAAACGCATCCGCGTCGGCGAGGTTCGTGACCTGGACATTGTCGGGTTGGAAACGGACCAGCGGCTGACGGGCGACATGGACATCGTCGCTGAAGATATCGAGGTCGGCCGGAATGGACCGGCCGTCTTCCCAGCGCAGCATCACTCCGCCCGTGCCGACATGCTCTACCTGGAAACCGCCCTTCACCCCGCCCCCTCGTAACTCATGAAGAACATGAAGCATTTGACCGAATCGCGGCAGCCTTCACGCGACAAGTCACTAGCTTGGCCGATTAGCTTATACACGCGGCGTGTGCACGGGCGCTTGCGCCGGCCGGCAGAACGGCTCACCAAAGGCGCGAATTTGCAACAAAGGGTGATCGTCATTGTCGGGTGTGGACGGGCAGGAAAGCCCGCAATCGGGCTCGCTGCTGCGCTTCATCACCTGCGGGTCAGTGGATGACGGCAAGTCGACGCTGATCGGGCGGCTGCTCTATGACTCAAAGATGCTGTTCGAGGACCAGCTTGCCGCCCTTGCCAGTGACAGCCGCAAGATGGGTACGCAGGGCGAGGCTTTGGACTTCGCGCTTCTGGTCGACGGCCTCGGCGCCGAGCGCGAACAGGGCATCACCATCGACGTCGCCTACCGCTTCTTCGCGACGGACAAGCGCAAGTTCATCGTCGCCGACACGCCCGGGCACGAGCAATATACGCGCAACATGGTTACGGGCGCGTCCACCGCCGACCTCGCCGTCATCCTGATCGACGCGCGCAAGGGCGTGCTGACGCAGACGCGGCGGCACTCCTACCTCGTCCACCTGCTCGGCATTAGCCGCATCGTGCTGACCGTGAACAAGATGGACCTGGTCGGCTACTCGCGGGAGCGCTTCGACGAGATCGTCGCCGACTACCGCGCCTTTGCCGCCGAGGTCGGCATCGCGGACTTCACCGCCATTCCGTTGTCCGGCCTCACCGGCGACAATGTCAGCAGCCGCAGCGACACCATGCCGTGGTATGACGGCGCCTCGCTGATCGAGCATCTCGAGACAGTCGAGGTGGGCGAGGCGCGCAGCCACGCGCCGTTCCGCATGGCGGTGCAGTGGGTGAACCGTGCCACGCCCGACTTTCGCGGCTTTGCAGGCACGATCGCATCCGGCACGGTGTGCCCGGGCGACCCGATCCGTATCCTCCCTTCGGGAAGGACCACGCAGGTCGCGCGCATCGTCACCATGGATGGCGACCTCGACGAGGCGACCGCCGGCCAGTCCGTCACGCTCACCTTCACGGACGAGGCGGATTGCTCGCGCGGCGACGTGATCGCCATTGCCGACGATCCACCGCCCGTGGCCGACCAGTTCCAGGTCACGCTGGTCTGGATGGATGAGGCGCCGCTGCTGCCCGGTCGATCCTATTGGATGAAGATCGGCACCTCCACGGTCGGCGCGGTGGTCCAGCCGCCGCGCTACGTGATCGACATGGACAGTCTCGCCCAATTGTCCATGAAGACTCTTGCCGCCAACGATATCGGCGTGGCCGAACTCTATGTCGACCGGCACATCGCGTTCGAACCCTATCAGGCGAGCCGCGCGCTCGGCGGCTTCATCCTGATCGACAGGATCACCCATGCGACGGTCGCCGCGGGCCTCATCAACTTCGCCCTGCGCCGCAGCCAGAATGTCCACTGGCAGGCGCTGGAAATCACCCGCGATGCACATGCCGCACTGAAGGGGCAGAAGCCGCGGATCCTGTGGTTCACCGGCCTGTCCGGCTCCGGCAAGTCGACCATCGCCAATCTGGTCGAAAAGAAGCTGCACGCGCTCGGCCGGCACAGCTTCCTCCTCGACGGCGACAACGTGCGCCACGGCCTCAACCGCGACCTGGGCTTCACCGACGCCGACCGGATCGAGAATAATCGACGCGTGGCGGAGGTTGCGCGCCTGATGGCCGATGCCGGCCTGATCGTGCTCGCCGCCTTCATCTCTCCCTTCCGCGCGGACCGTGCCGTTGCCCGCGCCATGGTACCGGAGGGCGAGTTCGTCGAGATCTTCGTCAACACGCCGCTCCATGTCGCCGAACAGCGCGACGTGAAGGGTCTGTATCGCAAGGCCCGCGCCGGCGAGCTCAAGAACTTCACGGGACTGGACAGCCCCTACGAGCCGCCGCTCGCGCCCGAGATCGAGATCGACACCACCGCCATGTCGGCCGAGGATGCCGCCGCCTTCATCGTCGAGCGGCTGATCGGCAACACGCCTTAGCGGGCGGCAAAGATCATCAGGGTCGAGGTGCCGTGCGACACGATCCGCCCCTTGTCGTCCATCAGCACGGCCTCGGCGGTCGCAATCTGGCGCCCGCGCGTCACGACCTTGCCCTCGCAGCGCAGCGTGCCGCCATCGGGTTTCACCGGGCGCGTGAAGTTCACCTTGGTCTCCACGCTCGTATAGCCGGTGCCTGGCCCCAGCGTGGTATGCACCGCACAACCCGCCGCGCTGTCGATCAGCGTCAGGGCGACACCGCCATGAACGATGCCCAAGGGATTGAGAAGGCTGCCGTCTGGATCGCACTCGAACACCGCCCGCCCCTCCTCCGCCTCGACCAGGCGGAAGCGCAGCGGTCCGGCGATCGGCGGCGCGGGTATCGTGCCTTCCATCATGCCGCGCAGCAGGTCGAGCCCGCCCAGCCGCGCGAAATCTTCCGCCGTGGCGATCCCGAAGACTGGCTGATCCGCCACGTGCCGCTCTCCCTTTGTTTTCAACCGAAACCTAATTCGGACGGGTGACAGGTCAAGCGCCGCTTGCCATTCGGGCGATACCGGCCTAATTGGCCGCCTTCCCGTTCGGCTGTGCCGCGCGGGGACTCTCGGGTCGGGGAGTAGCGCAGCCTGGTAGCGCATCACACTGGGGGTGTGGGGGTCGCAGGTTCGAATCCTGTCTCCCCGACCATCGATTGCCCGGCAATCGATCCGGACTCGGATTGATCCCGGGGATCAATCCGACGCCCGCTTTTCTCGCTCAATCATCCCACCCGCGCTACGGCCCGAGCTCCGGCGAAGACGCCTGCCCGTTGATGTCGTTGGCCGCATGGGAAGCGGCCGCTTCCTCCTGCCGCTGCGCATGCGCCGTGCCCGCCTGGCTCGGCGGCACGATCGGCACGACCAGGCACATGGACGATGCCGGCAGCACGTCGCGCCATGATGCGATCAGTTCCTTATACGCCTTGCCCACCGCACGGATGTTGCGGTCGAGGTCGAACAGGCCGAGCGGATTGACGTTGCCATTCTGCTCACGCAGCGCCGTGTCCCAATCGACCTGGTCGGTCAGCGAATACCAGGTGAAGCCAACCGTCGGGATGCCGACGTTGCGGATCCTGAGCACATTGGCCCATTCCTTCCACAACCACTGCACCGCCTCGTCGCCATTCGGGCCTTCCTTGAGGTTGGTTTCCGTATGCATCACCGGCAAGCGATAGCGTTCATAATATTGGCGCGTGATTTCCGAATAACCGAACACCTCGCCTGACGCCCATGTGCGCCCATCGGCATGGACCCGATGCTCGTTGGTCCAGTAATAATCGTTACCCAGGATACAATGCTGCTTCAGCCGGTTGCCGAGGAAGAAGTGATATTCCTCCTTGGTCATGCCGTTATCGAGCAGATATTCGTACATCTCGCTGTCGACACGGCGACCATAATTGAGGTCCAGGCTGAGGAAGCGTCGGGAATTCATCACCTCCGCCGGGCCGATCGCCTCGGGCGAATCCGCGTGGAAATATTCCGACGATTCGCTCTGGATGAAGATCGCGTCCGGACGTCGCTTCAAAATCTCCGTCATGCCGAGCACATTCGCCTTCACGATATGCTTCAGCGCCGTGACGAAGGTGCGGTCGGTCGTCCCCTGCTCGTTCCACCATCCATACTTGGCCGAGAAGGTGGCGCAGATGAACATCTCGTTGACCGGCGTGTAGAGCTGCACCCACGGAAACCGGTCTGCAAAGGCACCGCAGTAATTCGCGAATTGCTGCGGGAAATCCGGGTTCTGGAAATCGCCGATCCAGTCGGGGACGCCGAAATGGCACAGGTCGACGATCGGGATGATGTCGCGGCGCTTCAGGTCGGCAAAGGTCAGGTCCGCAAATTCCCAGTCGAACTTGCCCGGTCCGAGGAAGGTGCGGTGGATCGGCGGCCCGTATCGCAGATACTGGATCCCGATATCCTCGACGCAGTCGAAATCCTGCCGCCAATATCTGTAATGGCCGCAAACCTCCATCTGGTCCACGCGATTGCGGCCGTTGTTGATCGTCGGGATGCTGTTCTCGATCCCGGTCGCGAACATGAAGTTTGCGATCGTTTCCTCCTGAAATAACCCTGCGTCTCGACGACACCCGCTCCACGGCGACCTGATCGGCTCCGCGAAGCCGTCATCACCTTAGCAGCGTTAAAAGAGCCCGCCTCGATAAGGTTGCATCGTGACGCGCATTCAGATTGACCCGGCCGCCGGGGCCGTGTTTGGGGAACAGCGATGGACAGGCAGCAAACAGACTGGAACCAGGGCTTCATCGCGGTCGATTGGGGCACCACCAACCGCCGCGCTTACCTGATCGGACCGGACGGCGACTGCCGCGGCGAGTTCGAGGACGACCGCGGCATCCTGTCGGTGGAGGCCGGCACCTTCCCTGAAGCGGTGGCGCATATCCGTGCCAGGCTCGGCGACCTGCCGTTGCTGATGGCAGGCATGGTCGGCTCCAACCGCGGCTGGGTGGAGGCACCCTATGTGCCCTGCCCCGCCGGCCGTGAGGAACTGACGTCCCGCATCATCTGGGCCGAGGAAGGCCGCACCGCCATCGTGCCGGGCATGTGCCATGTCGGCGACGACGACGCCGACGTGATGCGCGGCGAGGAAGTGCAGATGTTCGGCGCGCTCGCATCCGGCCTGGTGCCCGATACCTGCCTCATCTGCCACCCCGGCACCCACAACAAATGGGTGAACCTGGTCGGCGGCAAGGTCGAATCCTTTCGCACGGTGATGACGGGCGAAATGTTCAACCTGCTCAAGAACCATTCCATCCTCGCCGACCTGCTGGCCATGCCTGCATCGACGGGCGAGGCCTTCCGCGAAGGTGTGCGCCGCGGCCTGTCGCATGACGGCCTTACCGCCGAACTGTTTTCCGTCCGCGCCCGCGTGCTGCTCGGCCAGGCGGAGCGCGAGGATGCGGCCTCCTTCACCAGCGGCCTCCTCATCGGCGCCGACGTTCGCGTCGGCCTGCGCACCGCGCCCGATGCGCAGGTGTTCATCATGGGCCGCCCCGAACTCACGCGCCTCTACGCCGTTGCGCTCGAGGAAGCCGGCAGCGAAGGGCGCGAAGTCGATGGCGAGACGGCGTTCCTTGCCGGCATCACCTATCTTGCGGAGACGATGAAATGAGCGCGGTCGAACGGTTCAGAACCTACCTCGCGGAATGCCCGCTGATCGCCATCATCCGAGGCGTCACGCCGGATGAGGTCGAGGCAGTCGGCGATGCGATCTACGCAGCCGGCATCCGCATCATCGAAGTGCCGTTGAACTCGCCCGATCCGCTGGACAGCATCTCGCGCCTCGCCCGCCGCATCGGCGACAAGGCGCTGATCGGTGCCGGCACCGTGCTCGACACCGCCCAGGTCGCGGACGTGCAAAAGGCGGGCGGCGAGATCATCGTTTCGCCCAGCACCGACCTCGACGTCATCGCTGCCACCGCCGCCGCCGGCATGGTCTCGGCGCCCGGTTTCTTCACCCCGTCGGAAGGGTTCGCAGCCCTCAAGGCCGGTGCCCATGCGCTGAAGCTGTTTCCTGCCGAGGCTGCCTCGCCCGCCGTGGTGAAGGCGCAGCGTGCGGTGCTGCCGAAGGACGTGCCGCTGCTCGTCGTCGGCGGCGTCAGCGCCACCAACATGAAGCCCTGGCT
This sequence comes from uncultured Allosphingosinicella sp., assembly GCA_934539295.1. Taxonomy (GTDB): domain Bacteria; phylum Pseudomonadota; class Alphaproteobacteria; order Sphingomonadales; family Sphingomonadaceae; genus Allosphingosinicella. Next base: position 38,607 of record CAKTCN010000013.1, on the reverse strand, counting down.
TGATTCCGGCGCCAACGGCTTCGGCCTCGGCTCGGGCCTCTATGCCGCCGGGCGGGACCCCGCCGATGTCGGGCAGCGCGCCCGCGCCTATGTGGAAGGATTGAGCCAAGCATGAAGCCGCTTCGCATCGCCATCATCGGCTACGGCAAGATCGCCGAGGACCAGCACGTCCCCTCCATCGCCGAAACCGGTCGCTTCGAACTGGTCGCGACCGTCAGCCGTAGCGGCAACGGCACGCCGGGCGTGCCCTGCTTCAAGAGCCATCAGGAACTGCTCGCCGCCGGGCTCGACCTCGACGCGGTGGCGATCACCACCCCGCCGAACGTGCGCTATGACATCGCGCGCGAATGCATCGCTGCCGGGCTCGACTGCCTGCTCGAAAAGCCGCCCACGGTCACGATGGGCGAGATCGAGGACCTCGCCTGCCTCGCCGAAGCGGCCGGCGTGACCCTGTTCACCACCTGGCACGCGCAGCATAATCCGGCGGTGGACGAGGCCGCGAAGGCGCTCGCCGGCAAGCGCATCCGGTCGATGCACATCTTCTGGCACGAGGATGTGCGCAAATGGCATCCGGGCCAGGCCTGGATCTGGCAGCCCGGCGGCTTCGGCGTGTTCGACCCCGGCATCAATGCCTTCTCGATCGCGACCAAGATTTTTCCGGGCAGCCTGTTCGTCCAGGAATCCGAACTATCCTTCCCGTCCAATTGCGACACCCCGATCGCGGCCAAGATCGCCTTCAAGAGCCCGCAGGCCGACGGCTCGCTCACCTGCAGCCTCGACTGGCGCTACGAGGATGGCGAAGCCTGGCGCATCGACGTCGAGACCGAGAATGGCAGCAAGATCGCCCTCAGCGAAGGCGGCGGCAAGCTCCACATCGACGGCGAGGAACGCGCCGGCCACGGCCCCGGCGAATATCGCGACATCTACGCCCAGTTCGTCGACCTGATCGACGCCCGCCAGAGCAAGGTCGACCTCAGCCCGCTGCGCCTCGTCAGCGACGCCTTCCTCCTCGGCCGCCGCATCCAGGTGGAAGCCTTCGAGGACTGAAGGGCAGCTCCCGATCCATGTGGGGAGGTCGAAATTGCCTTGGAAGCTTCTCGTAAGCAGACCACCATGTCGTCAGGCGCGCAGGCGCGCTTGCCGGCAGGTGTTCTCAGCCATAGTTGCTCTCAAGAGCCAAGTGGGGAAACATGGCACTCGAACTTCGCCCGAATTGTGAGTTTTGCGACAAGGATCTGCCACCGCAGGCCACGGAGGCTCGCATCTGCACGTATGAATGCACCTTCTGCGCGGATTGCGTCGATGACAAACTACTGAATGTATGCCCGAACTGCGGCGGAGGGTTCACTGCGAGGCCTATCCGCCCAGCCACCGAGTGGAGGCCCGGACTTTCGACTGCTAAACGGCCACCCTCAACACGGCGCCGATCATTGAACTTCGACCTTGCAGACATACAGGCGCTTTCTGCACGCCTGCGCCACATTCCACCTGAGGCTCGGTGATCGGCAATAGCCGCTTTAGCTCGCTTGGAAACCTAGCTGCAGGTCGCGTCTTCGCCACCGGCTCATCAACACTTTCCTACAGCCGAGTCGCCGTGGCACCTTCCGGACGGCTCTTTCTCAATCCGGTTCGACCCACCTCGGCGAAAACATCAAATCAGGCGTCTTGGCGTGAACTTAGTGTGAACTTCCGTTCATGTTGGGACTGCGTGGTTCGCAAATTGCGCCACGTGGCTAATGCTCCACCCGCACCCCGACCCACAATGTCCGCGGCGTCGCGCGTTCGATGAGGCCGTCGCCGGAGATCGCGGCGACCACGCGTGCGTCGGTGAAGTTCTCGACCCTGCTTTCCAGCGCGAGTCCTTCCGCCAGCCGGATCGAGGCCACGGCGTCGAACGTCAGCGCGTCGGGCAGCTTCGTCTCGTTCAGGTCGTCCTCGAACTGGCTCGACACATAGCGCGCCGACAGCGATGCACCGCTGCCGTTCCGGCGCCAGCCGATCGTCGCGGACGCCGTATGTGCCGGCGTCTGCGCAGGCCGTGCCCCGTCGATGGGCAGCGCGGTGCCCGACGCGCTCACCTCGGCGCTCGCATAGCTGTAGCCGCCCTGGAGCGACCAGTCGCCGCTGCGCCAGGACGCGTCCAGTTCCACGCCCTTGGCCTTGATCCGGTCGAGATTGCCGCGGCGGCGCAGGTTGGTGCCGGCCGTCACATTGGCGATACCATCCTCCAGCACGTTCCAGAATGCGGTCGCGCTCAGCCGCACCTCGCCCGCCGGACGCCAGTCGATCCCAGCCTCGGCCCCATGCAGCCGCTCGGGCGCAAGCTCGGGATTGGCGAGCGTGGTCTCGTTGCCGACCCTGAACGGACGATAGAGCTCGTTCAGCGTGGGCAGCCGCCAGCCGAGATAGGCGGTGCTGCGTACGCTCACCGCATCGTCGAACCGGTAAGCTGCGCCCGCACGGACCGTCGGTCGCCAGCCGGAGCGATCTTCGTAATCGGTGTCGGTGAGCACCGCGCCCGTGCGCACCACTGCCTCGTCCAGAAAGCCATCGCGGATCGACCAACGATCCACGCGTCCGCCCGCCGTGACGGTCAGCGGTCCTGCGACCCAGCTTCCCTCGGCGAAGGCGCCCACTGTCTCCGCAAGACCGCCAGCCGCGCGCCGGTTCGGCCCGGCGGGGCTGGCCAGGCTGTAATATTCGCGCGTCTCGCCATCGGTTCGCCGCCAATCCGCACCGATGCGCAGTTCGACCGCGCCGATCGTCGGGCGATTTTCGGCACGGGCGCCGAGCCCGGTCGAGGGCACGTCATATTGCTCGGACACCTGCGACACGCTTGCCCGGCCCGCACCGACGCTGGCGAAGCTGTTATAATAATCGCGCTGCTGCCAGTAACCGAGCAGCGACCAGTCACGCCCCACCAGTCGCACCGAGGCATCCACTCCGTCCGTGTCATTGGCGCTGAATGCCGTGCCGCGTTCGCGGCGGTCGCTGAACACCAGTCCGCTCGCCTGCAACTCCACGGTCTCGCCGAGCGGGACCAGGCCGCGCAGCGACAGGCTCGACTGTTCGTAGGGGGAGGCACGGTCCACCGGCCCGCGCTGGCTCTCGATCACCGGCACGAAGCCGTCGCCGCGCGCATGGTGGCCGGACAGGCTCACGAACGCCGCACCGACGCGTGCACCCCCGGTGGCGGATATGTCGGCGCTGTCGCGGCTGCCGAGGCTGACCACGCCTTCGACGCCGCGTAGATCCTCCGGCCGTGCGCTGCTCAGCTCGATCGTTCCCGCCAGCGCACCGGGGCCATACACGCCGGTTCCCCCGCCGCGCACCACCCGCACCTCGCCTAGCCGCCGCGGGTCGAATGCCGGCCAGTTGATCCAGCCGCCGAACGGATCAGTCTGAGGAACGCCGTCCAGAACCAGCAAGGCGCGGCTGGATGCATTGCCGCCCAGCGCACGCAAGGTCGCGCCCTGGCTGGTCGGATTGGCCGAGCGCGCGTCGGACCTGCGGAAGAGCTGAAAACCCGGCACGTCCTTCAGCAATTCGTCCAGCCTGCCCGATGCGGATTGCGTCAGGCGGTCGCGGTCCAGAGTGACGATGTCGTACACTGCATCGCCCCTCGCAGCATCGAGGCCGCGGCCGGTGACGATGATCGGCTGTTCCTGCGCCAAGGCGGGGAAAGGCAAAGCGGCAAGTGCAATTATGGCAAAACGCATGAAAATGCGACCTCGTTACGTTAGCGAAAGGATGCGGCTTTTCAGCGCCTATTGCGGCAAGCACATGCTTGTCCCTGCCGCTTCTATCGCCTAGGCGGGTTTTGTGCGGAGCAGCAAGGAGTGCGTAATGGAGAATGAGCAGCTCGTCACCCTGACGGCGGATATCGTGGCCGCCCACGTGGCGAACAACAGCATCGCGGTTGGCGATGTTCCGGCTCTCGTGCAGCAGGTTTACGGCGCGCTCGCCTCGCTCGGCCAGGAGGCACCGGCCCCGGTCGAGGAAAAGCAGCCGGTCGTTTCTGTAAAGGCATCGATCAAGCCAGATTACATCATCTGCATGGAATGCGGCCGCAAGCAGAAGACGCTGAAGCGCCATCTCCAGACCGCCCACGGCATGTCGCCGCAGCAATATCGCGACGATTACGGCCTTCCGCGCGACTATCCGATGGTCGCCCCGAACTATTCCAAGCGCCGCAGCGAAATGGCGCAGTCGATCGGCCTCGGTCGCAAGGCGGCCAAGTAAGCGCCTGCCATATCGCCCGGCCGTTCCCGGCCGGGCGCCACATCAGAACATATTGAACGTGTAGGTGAGGCCCGCCCCCACCTCGAACTGATCGCGCGACCCATAATCGCTGCGCACCAGCGGGCTGTCGGCGGCGTCGCCCTGCAGCCGGTCGTAGCGGCCATAGCCCTGCACCGCGACCCGCGGGCTCAGCTTATATTCGGTAAAGGCCAGTGCGCCGATGCTGTGGAAGCCGCCGTCCGGGTCATAGGCAGCTAGGCCCGATGCAACGGACTCGCCGGGGCTGATGCCGTAGAAGGCGCGAACATACTTACCGCTGGCAAAGCTGGCCCTCGGTCCGATCGAGAAGTGAAATTGCTCGTCCGGCGAACCGGAGATGAAGTCGGCGCCGACTTCGCCGACCAGGCCCTTGTGGCCATTGATTCCCTGGAGGAAATCGGCGCGAAGGCGGAAGGAGCCTGCGAAATATTCTAGGAAGGCACCCGCCTCGATCGTGGACTTGACCCGGTCGAGCCCCGGCACGTCATCTTCCTGGCGGCCACGCTCGATCTCGACCGCCGGGCCGAAGCGGAAACGCGGGTCGCCCGTCAGGCTGAGGCCGAAGCTGTCGTCGGGCGTGTAGAAACGGCGTTCGCTCCCTTCCCGTCGCGCCGCGATGATCGGCCAGAACTTGGCCTCCATCTTGTCCGATCCAGGGAAGCTCGGCTCATAAGCGAGGCCCGGGCCGACGCTGACGATCCAGCCCCCATCGTCACCGTCCTGCGCCAGAAGAGGCGAGGCGGTAGCGAGGAAGGCCAGCAAAAGGGTGGAGCGAAGTGCTTTGTTCATGACGCCCCCAAACATGCGACCGCTGGGAAAGTTTCGCGGCCGTAAACTTGCTTGTCGGTTGTTGCAGCGCGGCAACGCTTTCGCGTCAGTAGCCCTCGCCCTCGCCGCTGCCGATCGGCATGCCCGGCGGGATCTGCGGGTGGCGTGCCGGATCCTTGGCAGCCTCCGCCAGCGCAGCGCGATCACGGATCAGGCGTGCAAGCCCGTGGGCCCATGTCCGCTCCTCCTGCGTCCCGCCCCTCTTGTCCAGCGAAGCGGCCAGTGAGGCGAGACGCCCGTCGATCATCATCGCGATCTCGGATGCGAGCGCAGGGTTGCGATGAACCCGCGCCAGCGCCAGCACTGCGGTGGTCGCAACCCGCCGGCGCACGGGCGCCGACGCCTCCGGGCCGCTGGCGAATAGCGTCGACAACAAGGTCTCGACCGCCTCGCCAGCGCCTGGGAGGTCCGCGCCGCCCTGCCGCTGGAGCGCCAGTCGGTTCAGCCGTTCGGGCGCAAGCAGCGCGTTCAGCGTAACGCCGGCTGCCGCCTCGCTGGCTGCCAGCGGATCAAAGACGGGGCCGCCGGCAGTACGGAATATCTCGATGTCATATTGCCGATCGCTGCTGCCCGACCAGCCTGCCGACAGGTAAGGAATGAGGCCGGCGGGCACGCTCAGCGCATCCGGCCGCAATGTCGCCACCAGCGAGGCGAGCGCCCGCCGCTGGGCCGGGCCGTCGACCGGCTGCGCGGCTTCGTGACCGTCGCCGGCGACCGAGTAGGAGAAGCCCACGCCGCCCACCAGCTTGGACGCGGCCTCCACCTGGTAGCGATGCATCAGCCAGATCGGCACGAACTTGCGGCGCAGGTTCGACACCGGCTCCCCGGTGCGCAGCGCAGGCAGGCCGAACCCATCCAACGCGACGCGCCGTACGTCCATCATCCGGTCGAGCTCACCCGCCGGATCGGCCCCGTCGTCCCAGATCGCACCCACGGGATTGCCGCTGCCCACCGGCCGTGCGTCGGCGTCCCCAATGTAGCGCAGACCCTCTACCTGACCGGCGGCGGCGCGGGTGCGCGCATCCTCCTCGCTGCCGGCGCCATAGAGCCAGTCCACCGCGAACCGGTCCCATCGTCCAAGCCCGACGCCATAGGCATCGGACAGGTCGATGGCACCGCCCGTGAGCTTCACGCGCGGCGCCGGATAGTCCATCACCGAATAACGTTCCTGGGAGCTCGCTGCGAAATTATGGGCCAGACCAAGCGCATGGCCGACCTCGTGCGCAGCCAGCTGCCGGATGCGGGCGAGCGAGGCCTGGATCGGATCATTCGGTCCGCCCGTCCCGACCTTGTCCGCGCCGGCGAGGCCTTCGAAGATCAGCATGTCCTGCCGGACGCGCAGCGATCCCAGCAGGACGTTGCCCTTGATGATCTCGCCGGTGCGCGGATCGTCGATCGCCTGGCCATAGGACCATCCGCGGGTCGCGCGGTTGACCCAGTTGACCACGTTGTAGCGGATGTCGAGCGGATCGACGCCTTCGGGCAGGATCTCGGCCCGGAAGCCGCCGACATAGCCGGCCGCATCGAACGCGTCCGACCACCAGCGCGTGCCTTCCAGCAATGCGGTGCGGATCGGCTCAGGTGCCGAGCGGTCGATGTAGAAGATGATCGGCTTCTTGACGGGTGAACGTGCTGCGGTCGGATCCACCTTCTCCAGCCGGAAGCGATTGGCCAGTTCGTACACGATGTCCGACCCGAGCGGCGCGGCAAAGTCGAGCACCTGCGTGGCGAAGGTGCCCGTGCGCGGATCGAAGCGGCGCGGCTGGTAGCCAGGTTCGGGGAGCCTGATCAGAGAATGTCGGAGCGTGAAGCTGATGTTCCCGCGCTGAGGCGCGATATTGTTGACCTCGGCGCCAGGCGTCGCTGACACGAAGGTCTGCCGCGCCTCCATCTCGATATTGTCGGGGAACACCTTCACCGATGCCGGGTCGGCAACCGACAGGTCGGCCGAAAGCTGATAACCCTGCTCACCCGCTCCGGTGAGCGCGGGTACGATGCCGATGATGTCGCGGGTGAGCAATCCGGAAATGTCGACGATGGCACCGCCGCCCGCTGCGTCGCCGACCACGTCGCCGGCCCACAAGGTGGAGGTCGCGAAGCTCTCCCGCGCCGCCGCCTGCTCGGATGCGGGTGCGTCGGTGGCGCGGAACCGCGGGTTCTCGACCTCGGCGATCACCTTCTTGCCCATGCGCCGGAACGCGATGATGCGCGATCCGCCGCTCATCGCCCGGTCGAGGCCGATCGGCGCCGAACCGAGACCGGTCTTCAGCGCGACCACATGGAGAAAACGGCCCGACACGCCCTCCCCATCGGGTGCAGGGAGCGACACCAGAATGCGTCCATTCTTCGCGTCCACATTGACGGGCAGCAACCCGTCCCTGCGCACGGTGCCGGCAAGGGGGGTGGCGGCAGGCTGGGCCAGAACAGGCGCGGCGGTAGCGAGCAGGGCCGATAGAAGGGCCGCGCGGCAGATGATCATGTGATTCCCCCTTGTTGTCGGGGAAAGCCTAGTGGGCGAAAGTTGCGGAGAGAAGGCCCGCCTTAATCTTCGGAAGCTGCCTCGTCCTGCTGCGGCTCGGCTCCGTCCTTCGCATCCTCGTAATAAGGCTCGACATTGCCCTTGAGCTTGACGGTCATCGGCTGACCGAAGCGATCGAGGCTGCGGCCGGCCGCGACGCGGATCCAGCCTTCGGAGATGCTATATTCCTCCACATTGGTCCGCTCCTGCCCATTGAAACGGATGCCGACGCCGCGGCGCAGGAGCTCCGCATTGAAGTGCGGGCTGCGCGGGTTGAGCGAAAGGCGATCGGGAGGTGTGTCGGACATGAAGGCTCCGGCAGGAAAAGGCTGTTCCGGCGCCCCTGGCAAGAGATGGTGACCCCTACGGGAATCGAACCCGTGTTTCAGCCGTGAAAGGGCCGCGTCCTAACCGCTAGACGAAGGGGCCATGCCTGTGCCCGCACAAGGCGAAGCGCCGGAATGGAGGGCGACTTAGGTGACTGAACTCCCTCGGTCAAGCGCCTCAATCGATGAAAGCTGCATCCTCCAGGTGCATTTCGGCCGTCGGGCGGTCGCCCCAGTCGTCACGCTTGACCCTGCCGGCGATCCACAGCTTGCGCCCAGGTGGTGCGGCAAGCAGCGCCTGGCCGAGCAGGCTGTCGGCCATTCGGAACGCCACGGCCTTGATCCTACGCCCGTCATCGCCCGCCACGATCAGGCGCAGGTGGTTGTTGCCGACTACGTCCGCCTTGACGACCTTGACCGGCCCGGCGGCTACGCGCGGCGCAGGCCAGCCGGCGCCATAAGGTCCGCCACCATCCAGGGCCTCGCAAAGGTCCGGACATACTCCGCCCGGCGCCAGCACTGCATCGACCAGCAACGCCCGCCCGTCGCGTCCTGCTGCCACATCGCTTGCAAGCCGTTCGTCCAGGAAGTCCGCCAGGGCATCGACCTTGTCGGCGGCAACCGTCAGGCCCGCTGCCATGGCATGGCCGCCGCCTGCCACCAGCAGCCCGCTATCCTTGGCCGCCAGCACGGCCGCACCCAGGTCGACGCCCGATATCGATCGGCCCGACCCCTTGCCGGTGCCTTCGCCGTCCAGTGCGATCACGATGGCGGGCTTGCCGAGCTTTTCCTTTAGCCGCCCGGCGACGATACCGATCACACCCGGGTGCCAGCCTTGGCCCGCAACCACCGCCACGGCCCGGTTCGCCTGCGAAGCGCACAGCGCATCGGCGGCTTCCGACACGATGGCCTCGATGGCGCGCCGTTCCTCGTTGAACCTCTCCAGTTCGGCCGCGATCGCCTGCGCCTCCTCCGGATCTTCCGTTGTAAGCAGGCGCACGCCGAGATCGGACTTGCCTACCCTGCCGCCGGCATTGATCCGCGGCCCCAGCGCGAAACCGAGGTCGGTGCAGGTCGGCGCGCGGGTTAATCGCGATGCATCGATCAGCGCCGACAAGCCGATGTTGCGCCGCTGCGCCATGACCTTGAGGCCCTGCGCCACGAACGCGCGATTGAGCCCGCGCAGCTGCGCCACGTCCGCGACCGTGCCCAAAGCGACGATGTCGAGCAATTCGACGAGCTTCGGCTCTGTGCGGTTGGCGAAGAACCCCCTTCCGCGCAGCGTCCGCACCAGCGCCGCCCCCAGGAGGAAGCATACGCCCACCGCAGCCATGTGCCCGTGCGCTGCGGCATGTGGTTCTTCGTCCAGCCGGTTCGGATTGACCAGCGCCAGCGCCTTCGGCAGCGTGCTCGCGCATTTGTGGTGATCGACCACGATCACCTCCACCCCTGCGCTTCTCGCCATGTCCAGCGCCTCGAACGCCTGCGCGCCGCAATCCACCGTGACAATGAGCTGCGCCCCGTTTTCCGCGATCCGGACCAGCGCCTCACCCGAGGGGCCGTAGCCCTCCATCAGGCGGTCGGGGATGTAGGCCGACGGGCTCAGCCCCAAGTGCCGCAGCAACCGGATCAGCAGCGCCGCCGAGGTCGCCCCATCCACGTCATAGTCGCCGAAGATGGTGACCGCCTCGCCCCGGTCCACTGCGTCGGCGAGACGCTCGGCCGCCGCATCCATGTCGCGGAAAATGGAGGGATCGGGCATGAACCCGCGAATGGTAGGCGCCCGGTGCTGCTCCAGATCACCACGCGCCACCCCGCGCGCCAGCAGCAGCTGGTCGACCAGGTCGTCGGGCACGAAGCCCTCGTCACCCGCATCCATGGCGGACCTGCGCCATCGCCACGGCTGGCCGAGGATGGAGCGCGACACGCCGCATACATGCGCAAAATCGGAAGCGGGGCGATAAAGGTTCACTCGCCCTGTCTAACCCATTGGCGCGCTTCAGTGAATCCTGTGCTTTGCAAAAGATGTGGAAAAGCGCGAGGAGCCGCCGCCGGATCGAAAGCGCGGCCTTGCTGTTTCGACAGAGAGGCCAAGGCGGAGGAAGTAATGACGCGTACCCATGTTCTGATGCTTGCCAGTGCAGCGATGCTCGCCGGTTGCGTGCCGCAGGTGGACCCTGCCCCGCCCGCGCCGGCCCAGCCTGCACCGCAGCCTGCACCCACGCTTCCGCCCCCTCCGCCCGCATCCGCGGACTGGCGCGATGTCCCCCTCACGCCCGGCACCTGGTCCTATGACCGCGAAGGCAATGGAGGAACGGCCGCCCGCTTCGGCGCGTCGGAGGCCAATCCTTTGTTCATTGTGCGCTGCGATCCGTCGCGTCAGGTGCGCCTTTCGCTCGATGGACAGGTGCGGGGCGCCATGACGGTCCGCACCTCCTTCGGGGCACGCAGCCTCCCGCTTACGGTTGAGGCACAGCCTATCGCTTATTCTAGCGCAACGCTCGCCGCCACCGACCCTTTGCTCGACGGCCTGGCCTTCAGCCGCGGCCGTTTCACGATCCAGGCACCGGGGCAGCGCATGCTCGTACTTCCCGCCTGGGCCGAAGTAGCACGCGTCGTCGAAGACTGCCGAAGTTGAGGGTGATCTCGCACGCGGCAAGGGCCAGTGGGCTTGGCTCAGCCAGTTTCTGCGCGAAGTGAAAGAGATTATCCAAAAAGTTTTTTCGTTCAAGTCTTGATCCGCGAATCGCGGCGAATCATACTTGGGACATCTTCAACAAGCGAAAGGAGGTGATCCGATGTCTCATGGTTCAGCACAGAGGTCGGTTCTGCTCGTTCGGGGGACTGAAGCCTAAGTTTATCTAGGCTTTTTCCGGTCTCCCGGGCTGGAGCTTCCGGCCGCTGACCATGTTAGGAGGGTCGTCGAACTTCGGTTCGGCGGCCCTTCGACCTTTCCGGGCCATTAGGGCATGGATCACTCTTCCGGACGGTGCCCGATGCCGGGCAGATCGTCCCCGCGGAACCGCATCCAGCGGCGGTGGCGGACATATTGATCGCTCACCCGCACGGAACGCGTGGCGATCGTGACCTCGGCCAGGAACAGCATCAGGCCCAGGCTCACACTCAGCATCGCGCCAATGAACAGCAACGACACCGGCACGGCGAAGTCGAGCACGATCAGGTCGGCGACGAACAGCACCACGATGACGATACAGACCAGTAAGGCGCCGGTGGTGCACAGGCCGATGGCGCCGTGGCACATGCCCATGCGTTGATCCAGCACCTTGAGCTCGGCCCGGTAGACCGGCGGAATGGCCCCGCCAATCTCATCCAGGTCCGCCTCCAGCTTGCGCGCACGGTCGACCACGCGCGCCAGGCGCTGCGCCACGACGTTCAGGATACCGCCGATACCCGCCAGCAGGAAGACGGGGGCGATGGACAGCTGGATGATGCCCGCGATGGTGTCGATGCTCGTTTCTGTCATCGTCGGTCAGCATAGGGATGCCGGGCGCACTCGCGCAACACTTGCCGCGGCAACGAAGCGCATCCGCCCGCGTTCTATATGCTCGATCGCCTCTCAAGAGGCGGCATGGAGAGAGATGATGAAGGAGCAAGGAGGTGTCCCCGAGCCGCAAGGCCGGGCACGCGGCCTGTATGACGAACAGCTGCAGCGCATTCAGCAGGAGAAAAGATTGCTGAAGGCCGAGGCTGCGGCACGCAAGTTGAAGGAAGTCGCATGAGCCCCGAAAATAGCGAACGCGGTCACCGTGCCAGTTTCGATCCCAAAACCGGCGAGGTCCATGGCAGCGGGTCGGGAGCCGGGGGTGGCGGCAACCCGGCGGAGGATTTCGACAGCGACTCGGTCGGCGGCGGCGGACAGGAGCCGGAACATGGCGCCCGCAATATCGACCACGCGGTCGATCGACCGATCGATCGCGACGAGAATATCTGACACCGCGCGCCGGGTGGGGCATCGCCTCGATCCTCGTCGAGGTGAGCCAGCCTATCCAAACGTGCTTGCGGTCCGGAACTCCGCGGGAAATCGCTTCGTTCGCACCTCAACGATTTGGAGAGTGATGATGAACGAGGACAAGCAGGCCGGCGTCAGTATCGACCGCGACGAATATGGCCGCAGCGACATTCAGCCGCAGGTGCAGGGCGGGACGCCCGGCGTTGCGCAGGTTGGCGGCATCTCGCCTGCCGATCTCGACCAGGCCGGCGGGAGCAGCGGCACGGGTGGATACGGCCAGAGCGAGAACCAGCAGCATCACCAGGGCACGGGCGAGCGCTCGCCCAGCGGTAGCGAACCCGATGCGCCGACCGCCGAGCGGGGCGAGCGCTATGACGAAACACAAGGCGGCGGCCGCGGCTGATCGTCCTGCGCCCACCCTCGCAGAGCCTGATCCGTCTCGATCGATCAGGCTCGCAGGGAACCGTTGCCCGGTCCGCACGTCTGTTACGCTTCGGTTATAAATAGCTGGAGACGGCAATGGCAGAGTCGGACAACGAAAAGGGCGGCGGCGAACCTCGCTCCAAGACCACTAGCGAGCAATTCACCGACAGCCTGCGGGAGGCTGGCCAGAAAGCGGCAGAGCTCGCCAAGAACCCGGTCGCTCGCAACATGTTCGCGGCAGGCCTGGTGACGGCTGCCGCTGCGCTTACCGCCAACAAGAAGTTTCGCAGCAACGTCAAACAGGCCGGCAAGGAAGCGGAGAAAGCCGCAACCAGCACCGCCGACAATGCCAGCAAGATCGGGGCGGCGATCATCGGTGCCGCGACCGACGCCGTGCGCAAGCTGATGGGCAGCGAGGAAGAAACACTTGCTTCCAAGCCGGCACGCAAGCCGGCTGCCAGGAAGAGCACGAAGTCCGCCGCGAAGAAAGCCGCGCCGAAAGCGAGCGCCGGCAAGGCGAAGGCCAAGGCAAGCGACACGACCACGAGCAGTGCGGCATCGAAGCCGAAGGCCAAAACGGCCGCGCCCAAGCGTGCCAAGGCTGGCACCGACACGCCGAAGGCCGCATCCAAGCCGCGGGCCCGCAAGGCCGCGGCTGCAGAGAGCAGCGGCGACCGCAACGCATAAGGAAAAGGCCGGCTCATCATTGAGCCGGCCTCTACTTGTTACGCATACTGGAGGGGCGCCGGTTAGGCGCCCCTCTTATTTCAGCGGCAGTAACGACCCTTGCTGCCGGCATTACGCTCGACATGGCGGCCGAGCAGGGCGCCGGCTGCGGCACCAAGAACGGTACCGGTGGTACGCTCGCCACGCGTATCGATCGCGCGGCCAACCAGGGCGCCGCCTGCCGCACCGACGATCAGGCCGGTCGTGCCGTTCGGCTTTTTGCAGCGAAGACGCCCCTGGCCATCGCGCCAGGTCTTGCCATTGTAATAACCCTGCGCGGCGGCCGGAGCCGGCATCGCGACGGGGAGCGCCATAGCGGCAGCAGCGACGGTGAGAGCAACTTTACGCATAACCAGGTTCCTTCCTGAAACAACTTGCCGAACCAACGCCCGCCTTCTGGCCACAGTTTCATTAACCTAAAACAACGATCCGCAACGCCCTGCGCGGGGTCGATGAACCGAGTTGATGATGCGGTAAGTTGTTGAAGGCGGCGGGACTGGAGGCGATCAGCGACTGCCGCGCTGTCCCCCACACCTCACGCGGACATGATCTTGGCTTCGAGGTCTTCTCTCCCGCGGCGCCAAAGGAAGCGGGATGCCGGATCATGTCAGGTATGACGATGCACAAATAAAAAGGGGCCGGCGCATCGCCAGCCCCTTCGAACCTTTTAGAGCCGACCCGCCTCAAATATGCAGTGGCTTGCCAAGCACGCCCATGGCGGCTTCCTTGATCGCCTCATTGTGCGTCGGATGCGCATGGCAGGTGTAGGCGATGTCCTCGCTCGTGGCGCCGAATTCCATCGCCTGCACCACCTGCGCGATCATCGTGCCGGCGACCGACGCGATGATGTGGACGCCCAGCACGCGATCGGTCTTCGCGTCGGCGATGACCTTCACGAAGCCGTCCTTCTCCTGCAGCGCCTTGGCGCGGCTGTTGGCGAGCATCGGGAACTTGCCGACCTTGATCTCGCCCTGCGCCTTGGCCGCTTCCTCGGTCAGGCCGACGGAGGCGATCTCGGGGCTGGTATAGACCACGCCGGGGATCAGATCGTGGTTCACGATGCCGGTCAGCCCCGCGATATTCTCGGCCACCGCAATGCCCTCGTCCTCGGCCTTGTGGGCGAGCATCGGGCCGGGAATCACGTCGCCGATCGCCCAGATGCCGGGCACGGACGTCGCGAAATCATGATCGGTCTCGATCTGGTTGCGCTGGTTGAGCGTCAGGCCGGCCTTCTCGATCGCCAGCCCTTCGGTGTTCGGACGGCGGCCGATCGCGACCAGCACATGGCTCGCCTCGATCGTCTCGGCCGCGCCGCCGGCGGCCGGCTCGACCGTCACGGTGGCACGATCGCCGTTCACCGCGACGCCCGTCACCTTGGTGCCGGTCTTGAACTCGAAGCCCTGCTTCTTGAAGATCTTGGCGGCTTCCTTGCGGACCTCGCCATCCATGCCGGGCAGGATCTGGTCGAGATATTCGACGACGGTCACCTTGGCACCCAGGCGCTTCCACACCGATCCGAGCTCCAGCCCGATCACGCCGCCGCCGATCACGACGAGATGCTCCGGCACGGCCGGCAGTTCGAGCGCGCTGGTGGAATCCACCACCACCTTATGGTCGATCTCGACACCCGGTAGCGGGGTCACCGACGAACCGGTCGCGACCACGATGTTCTTGGCCGTGTAAGCCTGCCCATTCACCTCGATGCTGTTGGCACCGGTGAAGGTCGCCAGACCCTTCAGCCACTCGATCTTGTTCTTCTTGAACAGGAACTCGACGCCGCCGGTCAGGCCGACGACCGCATCGGTGCGGTACTTGTGCATCGCGTCAAGATCGACGCTCGCGCCCTCCAGCTTGACGCCCAGCTTCGCCAGCGTACCGTCATGCGCCTCGTGGAAGCGCTCGGACGCGTGCAGCAAAGCCTTGGACGGGATGCAGCCGACATTGAGGCAGGTGCCGCCCAGCGTCGGCCGGCTCTCCGCACAGGCGACCTTCAGCCCCAGCTGCGCAGCCCGGATCGCGGCCACATAGCCACCCGGCCCCGCGCCGATGACGATCACGTCGAAATTGGTCTCAGCCATCACGTACCTCTTCGTGTTCCTGCGAAAGCAGGAACCCAGCTAAAGCGTCAGATCCTCAAACAGGTCCCGCCAGTCCGGGTTCGCTTCCTCGATCAGCTGGAGCTTCCAGCCCCGTTTCCACTTTTTCATCTGGAGCTCGCGGGCGCGGGCATCCTGGATATCGCCATATGCCGCATACCAGACAAGGCTGCGGCATCCTTAATCTTTCGAGAACCCGTCGATCAGGCCGTTACGATGCTCATAAGTGCGTCTGAGCAGGTCGCTGGTCACACCGAGGTAGAGGGTTCCGTTCCGTCGGCTGGCCATGATGTAGACATAGCCGAGCCGTACCAAGTTCAACCTCCGCACTGGGCTCCTGCTTTCGCAGGAGCACTGGGCTCCTCCTTACAGGTCGATCAGCAGGCGCGTCGGGTCTTCCAGCGCTTCCTTGATGCGCACGAGGAAGGTCACCGCCTCGCGGCCGTCCACCAGGCGGTGGTCGTAGGAGAGCGCGAGATACATCATCGGGCGCACCACGACCTGGCCGTTCCGCACGACCGGACGATCCTCGATCCGGTGCATGCCGAGCACGGCCGACTGCGGCGGGTTGATGATCGGCGTCGACATCAGCGATCCGAACACGCCGCCGTTGGAGATGGTGAAGGTGCCGCCCTTCATCTCGTCCATCTTGAGCGTGCCGTCTTTGGCCCGCTTGCCGAAGTCGGCGATGGTCTTCTCGATCTCGGCGAAGCTCATCTTGTCGGCGTTGCGGATCACCGGCACGACCAGGCCGTTCGGCGCCGACACGGCGACCGACACGTCCAGATAGTCGTGATAGACGATCTCGTCGCCCTCGATATAGGCGTTGACCGCCGGCACGTCGCGCGCGGCGAGCGCGGCCGCCTTCACGAAGAAGCCCATGAAGCCCAGGCGGATGCCATGCTTCTTCTCGAACAAATCCTTATACTTGGCGCGCGCGGCCATCACCTCGGTCATGTCGAGGTCGTTGAACGTGGTGAGCAGAGCCGCCGTATTTTGCGCTTCCTTCAGGCGCTTGGCGACAGTCTGGCGCAGACGCGTCATCCGCACTCGCTCCTCACGGCGCTCCGGCGTGCCCAAAACTGCAGGCGCAGCAGCCTGAGCAGCCGGTGCAGCAGCCGCGGCCTTGCCGCTCTGCGCGGCGGCGAGCACGTCGTCCTTGGTCAGGCGACCGTCCTTGCCACTGCCCTTGATCTTCGACGGGTCAAGGCCATGCTCCAGCACCAGGCGGCGCACGGCGGGCGACAGCGTCAGCGAACCACCCTCGCCCTGCTCTTCAGCGGGCTGCGGCGAGTCGGCATGTTCCTTCAGCGACGGGTTCTGCCCGGCGCCGGCCGCATTGACCGGCGTCGCCAGCGAAGGCTGGGGCGCTGCTGCGGCAGGCGCCGCCGCCGGCGCCGCTGCGGCACCCGCGCCGCCCGCCTCGATGCGCGCAATCAGTGCGCCGACCTCGACCGTGTCGCCTTCCTTTACGACCTGCTCGCCCATCGTGCCGGCGACTGGCGAGGGCACTTCCACAGCGACCTTGTCGGTCTCCAGGCTGGCGATCGGCTCGTCGGCCGCGACCGCCTCGCCCGGCTTCTTCAGCCACTGGCCAAGCGTCGCCTCGGTGATCGATTCGCCCAGCGTCGGTACGGTAACGTCGGTTGCCATTATTCTTCCTTTACCCCGCTTCAGCCTTCGGCCCGGCGCGCAGCCGGCTGTTCAGTTCCGCCATGTCCCAGCGCTTCGGCGATCAAAGCCGCCTGCTCGACCGCATGGCGCTTGGCCAGGCCCGTCGCCGGCGATGCCGATGCAGACCGGCCCGCATAGATCGGCCGCTGCGGCTTGACGCCTGCATCGACCAGACATTCCTCGATCAGCGGCTCGACGAAGAACCACGAACCATTGTTCTTCGGCTCTTCCTGCGCCCACACCACTTCCTCCAGGTTGGTCATGCGCTTCAGACGCTCGACCAGGGCCTCGGACGGGAAGGGATAGATCTGCTCGATCCGCACGATCGACACGTTGGTGTCGCCCGCCTTGTCGCGCGCTTCCATCAGGTCGTAGGCGACCTTGCCGGAGCAGAGCACCAGACGCTTCACCTCGGCATCGGCCGGGCCGTTCACGTCGGACAGGATGCGCATGAAGTGGCTGTCGCCGGTGAAGTCCGCCGCAGTCGAGACGGCCAGCTTGTGGCGCAGCAGCGACTTGGGCGTGACGATCACCAGGGGCTTGCGGAAATCGCGCAGCATCTGGCGGCGCAGCACGTGGAAGTAATTTGCAGGCGTGGTGATGTTCGCCACCTGCATATTGTCCTCGGCGCACAGCTGCAGATAGCGCTCGAGCCGTGCCGAGCTATGCTCCGGACCCTGGCCCTCATAACCGTGCGGCAGCAGCATCACGAGGCCGTTGGCGCGCAGCCACTTGGCCTCGCCGGACGCGATGAACTGGTCGATCATGACCTGCGCGCCGTTGGCGAAGTCGCCGAACTGCGCTTCCCACAGCACCAGGGTGCGCGGGTCGGCGCTTGCATAGCCATATTCGAAGCCGAGCACGCCGAATTCCGAAAGCGGCGAGTCACGCACTTCGAAGCGGCCGCCATCGACCTTGGTCAGCGGCACGTACTTCGACCCGTCATTCTGGTCGACCCAGACGGCATGGCGCTGGCTGAACGTGCCGCGGCCCGAATCCTGGCCCGACAGCCGGATATTGTAGCCGCCCTTGACCAGCCCGCCGAACGCCAGCGCCTCGCCGGTCGCCCAGTCGAAGCCCTCGCCGCTCTCGAACATCGCCTTCTTGGCATCGATCACGCGCTGCAGTGTCTTGTGGACGGTCAGCCCTTCGGGAACCGTCGTCAGCGTGCGGCCGAGGTCCTGCAGCTGGTCCTGCGTCAACGCCGTCTCGGCATTGCGGCGGTCGTCGGTGGGACGGCCGAAGCCGGTCCAGCGGCCTTCGAACCAGTCCGCCTTGTTGGGCAGATACGACTTGGCGGCCTCGAACTCGGCCTCCAGGCTGGCAGTGAGGTCGGCGACCTGCTTCTCGACCCAGGCCGCGTCGACGACGCCTTCCTGGACCAGCCGCGCGCCGTAGATGTCCGACACGCCCGGATGCTGGCGGATCTTCGCGTACATCTGCGGCTGTGTGAAGCTCGGCTCGTCGCCCTCATTGTGGCCGAAGCGGCGATAGCACCACATGTCGATGACGATGTCGCGCTTGAACGTCTGGCGATAATCGATCGCGATCTTGCAGGCGAAGGTCACCGCTTCCGGATCGTCGCCATTGACGTGCAGGATCGGCGCCTGGACGCTCTTGGCGATGTCCGACGGATAAGGCGACGAACGCGCGAACTGCGGCGAGGTGGTGAAACCCACCTGGTTGTTGATCACGAAATGGATCGTGCCGCCCGACGCATAGCCCGGCAGCCCGGAGAAACCGAAGCATTCCGCCACGATGCCCTGGCCCGCAAACGCCGCGTCGCCGTGCAGCAGCACGGGAAGGACCTGCGTCCCTTCCGCATCGCCATATTGCATCTGGCGCGCGCGCACCTTGCCGAGCACGACCGGATCGACCGCCTCGAGATGGCTCGGGTTCGGCACCAGGCTCATATGCACGTTGATGCCGTCGAACGCGCGGTCCGACGAGGTGCCGAGATGGTATTTCACGTCACCCGAACCGCCAACATCCTCGGGGTTCGAGGACCCGCCTGCGAACTCGCTGAAGATCGCGCGGTACGGCTTGCCCATGAAATTGGCGAGGACGTTGAGGCGGCCGCGATGGGCCATGCCGACCACGATCTCCTTGAGGCCCGTCTGCCCGCCATATTTGATCACGGCTTCCAGCGCCGGAATCATCGACTCGCCGCCGTCCAGTCCGAAGCGCTTGGTGCCGACATATTTGCGGGCGAGAAAACGCTCCCACTGCTCGGCCTGGATGACCTTGGACAGGATCGCCTGCTTGCCCTCGGGCGAGAAGATGATGCGCGCGTCCTTGCCCTCCATCCGGTCCTGGAGGAAGCGGCGCTCCTCCAGGTCGTTGATGTGCATATATTCGAGGCCGACATTGCCGCAATAATTAGCCTGCAGCACGGCCACGATCTCGCGCACGCTCGCCGTCTTGAAGCCGAGCGCGCCGTCGAGGAAGATCGGCCGGTCGAGCGCCGCGCCGGTGAAGCCGTGAAATTCGGGCGTCAGCTCCGCCGGCAGTTCGCGCGGGGCGAGGCCGAGCGGATCGAGGTTGGCGGCGAGATGCCCGCGCACCCGGTAGGTGCGGATCAGCATCATCGCGCGGATCGAATCGGTCGCCGCCTGCTCGACATCGGCGCCGGACTTGCCGGCCGAGACCGCCGCGTCCTTCGCCTTGGCAGCGACCTTCTCGATTCCCATGCGCGTGGGATCGAGGCCGGCATTGACCTCGTCGAGTTCGCTCAGGGGCCAGTTATCGCGTGCCCAACTTGGGCCCTGTTCCCGCTCAGCCTCGAACATGTCCACTTCACTTCGCCTTCTTCTAAGACCCTTTTTGCCCGCCTGCTTGTGCTCCTGCGAAAGCAGGAGCCCAGTCGGCCCGGATCAGCGAAACTAGGCCCCTGCTTTCGCAGGAGCAAAAAATCAGCCCTTCAGAACCTCGACCAGCGTGCGTCCAAGCTCAGATGGGCTCGGGGAGACGCGAATTCCAGCTTCTTCCATCGCCGCGATCTTGCTCTCGGCATCGCCCTTGCCGCCCGACACGATCGCGCCGGCATGGCCCATGCGGCGGCCCGGAGGCGCCGTGCGGCCCGCGATGAAGCCGGCCATCGGCTTCTTGCGGCCACGCTTGGCCTCGTCGATCAGGAACTGCGCGGCCTGCTCCTCGGCGTCGCCGCCGATCTCGCCGATCATGATGATCGACTTGGTGGCCTCGTCGGCCAGGAACAGTTCCAGCACGTCGATGAAGTTGGTGCCGTTGACCGGATCGCCGCCGATGCCGACCGCGGTGGTCTGGCCCAGGCCCTCGTTGGTCGTCTGGAACACCGCCTCATAGGTCAGCGTGCCCGAACGCGACACCACGCCGACGCTGCCCTTGGAAAAGATGTTGCCCGGCATGATGCCGATCTTGCACTCGCCCGGCGTCAGCACGCCCGGGCAGTTCGGCCCGATCAGGCGCGACTTGGAACCCGACAGCGCACGCTTCACCTTGACCATGTCGAGCACCGGAATGCCCTCGGTGATCGCGACGATCAGCGGAACCTCGGCGTCGATCGCTTCCAGGATCGAATCGGCCGCGAAGGGCGGCGGAACGTAGATCACCGACGCGGTCGCACCGGTCGCGGCAACCGCCTCGGCCACCGTGTTGAAGTTCGGCAGGCCGAGCTCCTCATGGGTGGTGCCGCCCTTGCCCGGCGTCACGCCGCCGACCATCTGCGTGCCGTAATCGAGCGCCGCCCTGGTGTGGAAGGTGCCGGTCTTGCCGGTCATCCCCTGCGTGATGACCTTGGTATTCTTGTCTACGAGGATCGACATTGTATTCCTTCCTTAGGCGAGGGTCTCGTCGATGCCCTTGCAGGCGACGAGCAGCTCCTTCACCGCGTCCACGGAAACCTGGAGGTTGGCCTTGGCCTCGTCCGACAGCTTGACCTCGACCACCTTCTCGACGCCGCCGGCACCGATCACCACCGGTACGCCGACATAGAGGTCGTCCACGCCATATTGGCCCGTCAGGTGCGCCGCGGCCGGAAGCACGCGCTTCTTGTCGAACAGATAGGCTTCGGCCATCGCGATGCCGCTGGTGGCGGGCGCGTAATAAGCCGAACCGGTCTTCAGGAGCGCAACGATCTCGCCGCCGCCCGAACGGGTGCGCTGCACGATCGCGTCGATCTTCTCGCGCGTGGAGAAGCCCATTTCGATGAGGTCGGTGACGGGGATGCCCGACACGGTCGAATACTCGAGCACCGGCACCATCGTGTCGCCATGGCCGCCCAGCACGAAGCTGTTCACGTCCTTGACCGAGACCTTGAACTCGTCGGCAAGGAAGTGGCTGAAGCGCGCCGAGTCGAGCACGCCGGCCATGCCGACCACCTTGTTGTGCGTCAGGCCCGAGAATTCGCGCAGCGCCCACACCATCGCGTCCAGCGGATTGGTGATGCAGATCACGAATGCGTCGGGCGCATTTGCGGCGATGCCCTCGCCCACGGCCTTCATGACCTTGAGGTTGATGCCGAGCAGGTCGTCGCGGCTCATGCCGGGCTTGCGCGCCACACCGGCGGTGACGATGATCACGTCGGCGCCAGCGATATCGGCATAATCGTTGGTGCCGGTGATGGCGGCGTCGAAGCCTTCGACCGGGCCGCACTGACTGAGGTCCAGCGCCTTGCCCTGCGGGACACCCTCGACCACGTCGAACAGGACGATGTCGCCAAGTCCCTTGAGTGCTGCCAGGTGGGCGAGCGTGCCGCCGATGTTACCGGCACCGATGAGCGCGATTTTCTTGCGAGCCATCCGACCCAATGTCCTTTCACGTGCGAAGCGAGAACCGGCCGCGAGGACGCAGCCGCGAGATGCGCCGGTCCGCTTAGACCCGTCGCGCCGCAGGGGCAACCGTCTGCCGGGGATTTTTGCCGCAGCGCGGGGTCGATCGGCCGAACCGGAAACAATTTCCTACACGGATGCCGCATGCCTCCACACGGGGAGGGTTAGCTCGCTTCGTCCTCACCGTGGCCGCGCGCGAGGTAATCGGCGCTCTGCATCTCCATCAGGCGCGATACTGTGCGCTCGAACTCGAACGCACCGTCGCCTGCGGGATATAGCCGAGCCGGCTCCGCGTCCGCAGCGGCGAGCAGCTTCACCTTATGCTCGTACAATGCGTCGATCAGCGTCACGAAACGCGCCGCCTCGTTGCGGTTCTCCGGTCCCAGGATTGGAATGCCGACGATGATCACCGTGTGGAACCGGCGCGCAATTGCCAGATAATCGCTGGACCCGCGTGCCTCGCCGCACAGGCGCTTGAAGGAGAAGACCGACACACCCTTGAGACACTTGGGCACGTGCAGCGTCCGCCCGCCGGGCACGTCGATCTCGCTGGACGGAACATGCTCGCGATCGTCGGGTGAAAAGTCGGTGAGGCGGAAAAATGCGTCCGTCACTGCCTGTGTCGCAACTGGGCCGTTCGGCACATGCCAGGTCGGCCCGCCACCAAGCCGGTCGAGCCGATAGTCGGTCGGCCCGTTGAGCGTCATCACGTCCATCTCCGCCTCGACCAGGGCGATGAAGGGCAGGAAATGCTCGCGATTGAGCCCGTTCTTGTAGAGGTCCTTCGGCGGCCGGTTGGACGTGGTCACCACCGTCACCCCCTCCTCGAGCAACCGCGAGAACAGCCGTGACAGGATCATCGCGTCGGCGGTGTTGTTGATCACCATCTCATCGAACGCGAGGAAACGCGCCCCGGCGGCAATCGCCCTGGCGACCGGTGGAATCGGATCGCCAGTCTCGTTCTGCCGCTCGGCGCGCAGCCGCTGGTGCACTTCCAGCATGAACTCGTGGAAGTGGACGCGGCGCTTTCTCGGCTCCTCGACCGCCTCATAGGCCAAGTCCATCAGCATCGACTTGCCCCGCCCGACGCCGCCCCACATGTAAACCCCGCGCACCGGCGCCCCCCGGCCCGTCAGCCGCGACCAGAAGCCGCCCTTTGGCGCCGCGAGTTCCGCCGAAAGCCGGTCGAGTCGTTCCGCTGCCCTGCGCTGGTCGGCATCCGGCCGCAGCTCGCCCGCAGCAAGCAGCGCCTCGTATCGCGCAAGCACCGCACTCATCACCGCACTCCGTCATTGCGAGCGTAGCGAAGCAATCCAGAGCAGCGCATCCATCCACTGGATTGCTTCGTCGCTACGCTCCTCGCAACGACGAGGAGTTCCGAGCGCATGCCCGTCAAATCAGAGCGCCCGCTCCACGAGCATCTTCTTGGTTTCGGCGATGGCCTTGGCGGGGTTCAACCCCTTGGGGCACACGTTCGCGCAGTTCATGATCGTGTGGCAGCGATACAGGCGGAACGGATCCTCAAGCTCGTCCAGCCGCTCGCCGGTCAGCTCGTCGCGGCTGTCGATCAGCCAGCGGAACGCCTGCAGCAGGATCGCCGGCCCCAGGAACTTGTCGCTGTTCCACCAATAGCTCGGGCAGGAAGACGAGCAGCAGGCGCACAGGATGCACTCGTAAAGGCCGTCCAGCTTGGCGCGATCCTCCGGCGACTGCAGCCGCTCCTTGCCCGAGGGTGAAGGCGTCTTGGTCTTCAGCCACGGCTCGATCGAGGCATACTGCGCGTAAAAATGGGTGAAGTCCGGCACCAGGTCCTTGACGACGTCCATATGCGGCAGCGGCGTGATCCGTACCTCGCCCTTGAAGTCCTCGATCGCGGTGGTGCAGGCGAGGCCGTTCTTGCCGCCCATGTTCATCGAGCAGGAGCCGCAAATGCCCTCGCGGCACGAGCGGCGGAAGGTGAGGCTCGGATCCTGCTCGCTCTTGATCTTGATCAGCGCGTCGAGAACCATCGGCCCGGTATCGTCTAGGTCGATCTCGAACTTGTCATAACGCGGATTCTCGCCCGAATCCGGATCATAGCGATATATCTTGAAGCTCTTGACCCGGCCTGCGCCCGAGGGCGCTTTGTGCTCGCGGCCCTTTCCGCTGATCTTGCTGTTCTTGGGAAGGGTGAACTCGGCCATCTGAAATCCTTTGCTGCGCCGCCAGATAGCCAGCCGGACCGCCACACTCAATGCCCTTCGTCCACAGCCTGCTTCCGGCTTGCCTTAATTCCGCCCGGTGCCGGGATCATATCCGCCACGATTCGGATGTTGTGTCGTCCGGAAGAGGATTTTGACGTGAACCAACGCGCCCTGGCCTTTGATCGCGCCGCACCATGGGTCGGCCATGACCTGCCGTTCCTGGCACCGGGCCTGCGCGTCGGCTTCCTGTTCAATCATGACCAGCCGCATCAGGTCGCGCACAGCCTTCCCGTGGCGCTCGAGCTACGGCACCTGCTGCCGGGCGCGGACATCATCCTTGCGACCACCAATCCGGTGATCGAGGCGGAGGTGCGCCGGCTGGCAGGCGACGAGATCGACGCCTTCACGCATGTAAGGCTCGGCTTCGGCAGCACGTGGAAGCGCGGCGCCGTGCGCCTGCTGGAACCGTTCGTGCCGGCGGCCAAGGTCGCCATCTACGGCGACAATCTCGAATTCTTCCGGAGTCTCGACCTTATGGTCGTGGCGGAGAAGACGTCGCTGATCCTCAAGGACCATTATGGCCTCGACCTGCCGATCGTGCACACCCGCCACGGCGCGGGCGACCGGTCGGTCGGCTTCAATGCCGAAAGCGCGAAGTTCGACCTGACCCTGGTCGCGGGATCGAAGATCCGCGATCGCCTGGTGTCGGAAACGGGCGTATCGCCTGCCAAGGTCCAGGTCGTCGGCTATCCCAAGTTCGACATCGTCGGCGACTCGCGCCCGAGCTTCGGCTTCGCGGATCCGAGCAAGCCGACCGTGCTCTACAACCCGCATTTCTCGCCGCGCCTTTCGTCCTGGTTCACGGACGGCCCGCGCATACTGGAATTCTTCAGGAACAGTCGCGACTACAACCTCATCTTCGCGCCGCACGTCATGCTGTTCCACCGCCGCTTCAGCGCGAGCGTGGAGCGGCTGCGCATCCGCCGCGTGCCCAAGATCGATCCGCGCGTCCATGAAGCGCGCAACATCCATGTCGATCTCGGCAGCCCGGCGTCGGTCGACATGACCTATACGCGCGCTGCCGACATCTATCTCGGCGACGTCAGCAGCCAAATTTACGAATTCCTGCGCACGCCCAAGCCTGCGCTGTTCATCCGGCCCGAGGCCGACAAGGAAGCGATCGATCACTTCATGGCGGGTGAAGTGGTCGATCCGGGTGCGGATATCGGATCGGCCCTTGCCCGCGCCATCGACAAGCAGCCCGCCCGCGTTCCTGTCCAACGGCAGCTGTTCAAGCGCACGTTCGACCTTGGCGAGCGGCCGTCGTCGTTGCGCGCCGCGCTGGCGGTCCGCGATCTGCTGGCTCGCACGGCCGGCCTTTAAGGGTGCCTGGCGGCTCTCGCGCTTACGCGAACGGATGAGCATCAAGAGCAGACCGGAAGGCGGCGTCCGCAGGATCTTCGCCAATCTCGGCTCCTTGCTGGCCGGAAAGGCCGGTGCGGGGGTGATGAGCCTCGTCTATCTTGTCATCACCGCGCGCGCGCTCGGCGCCTTCGATTACGGCATCCTCATCACCGTGCATGGCTATGCGACACTGGTAGGGGGCATCGTCGCCTTCTCCGGTTTTCACGGGATCGTGCGTTACGGAACGGACGCGCTGTCGTCCCAGGATCATCACCGCTTCCTGAGGCTGTTCCGCTTCATGACGTTGGTGGAACTCGGCTGCGCGGCGGCCGCGATCCTCGTCGCCATGCTGCTGGCGCCGCTGGTCGGACCGTCGCTGGAATGGAATGCGGACACGATCAGCTTCGCCGCCGTCTACAGCTTCGCCATCCTCGCCACTGTCCGTTCCACCCCGCATGGTGTGCTCCAGATCGCCGGCCGTTTCGATCTGCTCGGTTATCACCAGCTCGTTGCGCCGGCCGTGCGCATCGTCGGGGCGATCCTGGTCGCCGCGCTTGGCAGCGGCTTGTACGGCTTCCTGCTCGTGTGGCTCATCGCCGCACTGGCAGAAGGCGTGTCGATGTGGATTATGGGCTTTGCCGAGATGCGTCGCATGGGCCTGCCCGGCGGCCTGTTGGGGCCGGTAAAGGGCGCACGGGCGGAGAATGCCGGCCTGCTCCCCTTCATTGCAACCACCAACGCCGATACCACGCTGGGCGAACTTGCGCCCCGCGCCGCGCCCCTCATCGTCGGCTGGGTGATGGGACCGGTCGAGGCGGGCCTGCTTTCGCTGGCCCAGCGCGCCAGCGTCGTCATCCAGCAGCCCTCGGCGCTTCTGGGTCAGGCCAGCTTCTCCGTCATGACGGAACTCGCCAATGAAGGCCGTGTCGCAGCGCTGAAGGCAAGCGTGCGCAAGAGCTTCACCCTGGTCACTGCGGCGTCCGTTCCCGTGGTGCTGCTGCTCCTCGTCTTTGCGGATGAGGTCTTGTCGCTGCTCGGCGGGTCCAGCTTCGAAGGCGGCGCCATGCTGCTGGTACTCATCGCCGCAGCGCGCGGATGCACGGCAGGCGCGCCGCTCCTTTCGTCCGCCATCACCGCGCTCGGCCGGCCCTCGCTTACCATCTCGATCAACCTGGCACGCAGCCTCGGTCTGTTACCGCTCCTGCCGCTGTTCCTGATGGTGTTCGGCCTGGACGGAGCGGGGTGGCATATGATCGCCCAGTCGCTTCTCTATTCGGTGGGCCTCGCCTTGATCCTCATGCGCCTCGACCCGCAAGCCAAGGAACCAGCGTCATGAGCGAACTAAAAGGCCGGCGCATCTGGGTCATGGCCAAGGGCTACTCGCCGGACGAGGGCGGCATGCAGACCTACGCACGCGGCGTAGCCGAGGGATATGCGGCGCTGGGGGCAGTGGTGACAGTGTTCACCCAGACCTCGGCAGGCCCGCGAAGAGCAGTGGTAGGCGGCCTCGATGTGATCGACGTCGGGCCCGGCAAGAGCGTCACGATCCCCCTGCGCCTGCTCAAGGAGATGCGCGGGCAACTACGCGGCGGCTCCCGCCCCGACTTCATCCATGCCACGACCTGGCGGACAGGATTGCTGCCCTTACTGGCTGGTCTTCCTTACCGCGTCACGGTCCATGGGCGCGAGATGTCCCGCATGAAGGGCGCTGGCGCGTCGGTGATGCGGCGCGTGCTGCTCAAGGCGGAGCGCGTAGTCGCCGTCAGTCACTATACGCGCTCGCAACTGGTCGATCGTGTTCCGCAGACTGCGGATAGGATTGTCGTCGCGTGGAACGGCATCAGTCCGAACGACCATGCGCCAACGGCGCGCGGGAATTCGATCCCGCGCATCTTCACGTTGTGTCGGCTGGAGCCGCGGAAGAATGTGGCCGCGGCGGTGCGTGCTGCGGCCGCGTGCGCCGCGCGCGGCCATCGCTTCCACTACACCATCGCCGGACGTGGCCCGGACCGCGACATCATCGCTGGGCAGATTGAGGCAGCAGGCCTGGGCGACCGCGTGACACTTGCGGGCTTTGTCTCCGATTTCGACGCGATGCAGCTTTACGCCGACGCCGACATCTTCATGCACCCGCAGGTCGCACTGGAGGACGGGCGCGACTTCGAGGGCTTCGGCATTGCCATTGCAGACGCCATGGCGGCGGGCGCAGCGTGCATCGTCGGCCGTGAGGGCGGGTCGGCCGAGCTGGTGGACGAAGGTGCCGGCCTGGTCGTGGAAGGCCGTGACGATATCGCGATCGAGGCGGCGCTTGCCACCCTGCTCGCCGATCCAGTCGCCCGCCAAGCCATGGGTGAGCGGGCGGCTTCACGTGCCACACGCCTGTTCAACTGGCAGGCGCATTGCCGCAAGGTGGTCGGCGACTAGCCGCTTTAAGCAGACTCGCGTGCTGCGAGGATCTGTTCCACCTGAACAAGGTCGTCTGGCTTGTCGACGTCGATGCACGCCTCGGCAATGTCGAGCACCACAGGCCTGGCGACGAGGCCATGGCGCCTGCCAACCCGCGCGATCGCCTGTCGCAAGCTGAGCAGGCGGAGCGCAACCGCCGCCAGCATAAGCGGACCGAAGGCACCGATCACCGCCCGCCCCTTCTTCCGGTCCTGTTCGATCCGACGCCATATGTCGATGACCGGCAGGACCTTGGCGCCGCCGAGCCAGAACAGGTTCGCCCCGGAATAGGCACCGCCGCGGAATTTGAGCCAGGTTCGGCGCGACCCGGGGTAGGCGGCGAGCAGCGTGCGCCGCTCTACAAGCGCTACGGCCAGATCGGCCACACGCGCGCCTTCGATGAAGGCATCGAGCTTGCGGCGATCCAGCAGCGCATCGTCGGCAGTCGCGACCAGGAAGGGGAAACCTTCTCGATGGCTGATCGCGGCCGACACTGCGCCGCTGACCGAATCGCCGGCGGTTTCGAACACCACCCGCTTGTCCTCGCTCAGCCAGGCAGTGCCTGCATGCCGGGCGAGCGCTTCCCCTTCCTGGGACAGGATGACGAGTTGTACGATGGCAGGGTGATCGAGCAGCGCCCGGGCGGTGCGCGACAGCATCGGCTCACCGGCTACCGGGATCAGTACCTTGTCCTCGACACCGGCATGCTGGGCGAGCGGATCGATACCTGGGCGGCGGCCGGCAAGCAGCAAGGCAGTGATGAGCATTACGCCGTGTAGGGCGGCCGGGCGTCGCTTGGAAGGGCCGGAACATGGCGGTGCCGGCCTCATCGCTGACGAAGCCGGCACCGGATACGCTTACTCACCCATCAGATGGGATAGCCTAGCACAGGAACAGCCAATCAGGCGGCGAGCACATGATCTTCCTGATCGACCGGCCTGCGCCGCACGGTGCGGATCATCTGGTTGCCGCCGATCATGGGCGCGTTCTCCAGCGGAAGCGCTGTCTGGCAAAAGGCGCATTCTGCCATCAGCCGGCCAATATACCAGTGCGTGTGGCCGCAACCCGGGCAGTAGTTGGTCTGCTGTTCGCGATACACGATGTGGTAGCCGCGCTCATGGGCCTTGGGGACAATGCAGCCGCCGCGTGCTTCCAGGATGTTCGTAGCCATAAGTGGCTCCCTTCAAACTCGATTTTCCCGAAAACGCGGAGAAAGCCGGAAGGGTTTCATGAATGGAATACAACGAACGTGACCGCGACCGTTACGATTAGTGCTGCAGGGAGAAAAGAACCGTCGAAAAGCCCGGCGGTGAGCCGTTTCCTGACCGCGACGAACCGAAAGGCAACACTCGCCAGATATTTCGCATGCTGTTCCCGCTGCATCGTGGAACCATGGAACCCGGCGCGGCGTAGCACAGCCACATGGCGTTCAAGATGCTGGGAAGGCTCTAAAATGATGCGAATGGTCCTGCTTACACCCCTGCTGATCCTGGCAGCATGCGGCGGCAGCGACGATCCAACGCCGCCGGCGGATGAAAGCGCTTCGGCAACCGCGATCAATGCAAGCGTCGATCGGGCGGAGGATATCGCCGCAAACGCGCAGTTGAACGCGAGCGGCAACCCGAACACGCCGGAGGGGCGTGCGGATCTTGCAAAGAACATCATCGACGAATCGGAAGCCCGCGGCACGGCAGGTCAGGCGCGCGAAGGCGCGAGCGGGTTGAGACCCTCTCCGGTCGATCCAGGCGCCGGCGACGCATTGCAGGTGCCGCGCTGATCAAGCGAGTATCCGGCCCGGGCGCGGAGGGACAATATGACAGGGCGTGCAGCCCTGAAACGCGCCCAGGCCGAATGGCGGCTTAGCGGTTGCGCCAGCGACGGCCATCCCAATAGCGGCCGTTGTTCCACCGACGATTGTCGCTCCAGCGGCGGCGATCGTCCCGCACGTCTTCGCGGAATTCACGTCGCACTTCGCGGAGGTCACGCTGGCAGTCACGTTGCTCCCGGCGATACTCGCGGCGGTTATCTGCCCTGCGCAGATCGCGCTCGCAGTCGCGCTGCACGGAGCGATAATCCCGCTGGAACTCACGATAGTCGCTGCGGCTCTGTGCACTTGCGGGCGCGGCAACGCCCATGATGCCGAGTGCGGCGACGGCAAGAATAAGCTTACGCATACTCACTCTCCCAAACTCGGCCGCCCGATACGCAACCTGGGCGGCCATGCATGTTGAACGAGCACATCATGCGCCCTGTTGCATGAACCCGAAACTACGTGCGGTTCATGCCCAGGACAGGAACGCCTGCAGCACCCGCCATGTTATGTGATCTTGCACAAGAACGAAGAGGAGGTCCTGCCATGCGCCGCAAAGTCCATGCATTCGGTTCCTCTACCCTCACCTCGGACGCGCACTTGCCTGCGCCGGACCTCAACACGACACCGCTGATCGACATCATGCTGGTTCTGCTCATCATGTTCATCGTCACCATTCCTGTCAGCACCCACAAGGTGCCGCTGGAGCTCCCGCAGCCCGGCCCTACCGCCGTGCGAGGCGATCCGGTGGTACATCGGCTGGACCTCAGCGCCGCGGGAACACTGGCGTGGGACGGCGCGGCAGTAAGCGATGCCGATCTTGCGGCGAGGCTTCAGGCGCTCAAGGCAGAGCCCGATGCGGAGCTTCACATGCGTACGGACGGGGCCGCGCCTTAAGAACGGTTCGACCAGGTTCTCGCCAGCGTGCAGAAGGCCGGGATCGAACGGCTGGGCATGATCGGGAATGCCGAGTTCGTGACGGCGATCCGATAAGGTCAGGCGCGGGACCGGGCGTAATCCTGGGTCCCGCGCGTGAACAGCCGGTCTTCCGGCAGCAGGTCGGCCGGCTCGAGCTCTTCCAACTGCGCCAGCTCCGCATAAAGCGGCGCGAAGTCTGTCTCCAGTGTCGTGCGCAGCAGCGCCTCGAAGCTCGGGATGACGAAATAGCTCTGCTGATAGTCGTCGATTCGGTAGCGGGTGCGCATAACGCGGGCCAGGTCGAACCCGATACGGTTCGGGCTGGGATCATCGAGCGCGAAGATGCTTTCGCCCTTGCTCGACACGATCCCGGATCCGTAGATGCGAAGCCCGTCCGCCTCCTCGACCAAGCCGAATTCGACCGTATACCAATATAGTCGGGACAGCTTGTCGATGGCGCCATGCTCCATTGCGCGCAACCCCCCTTCACCATAAGCTTGCGCATAATCCGCGAACACCGGATCGGCGAGCATCGGCACATGCCCGAACACGTCGTGGAAGACGTCGGGCTCCTGCAGGTAATCGAGCTGGTCGCGGCCGCGGATGAAGTTGCCCGCGACGAAGCGGCGATTTGCCATATGTTCAAAAAAGACGTGGTCCGGCACGAGCCCCGGCACGGCCACGACCTGCCAGCCGGTGGCGTTCATCAGCCGCTCCGACAATTCGTCGAAATCCGGTATACCGGGCTTCGACAGCTTCAGCACGTCGAGTCCGCGCAGCCATGCCTCCGACGCGCGGCCGGGCAGCAGCTTAGATTGCCGATCGAACAAGAGGTCCCAGACCGCATGCTCGTCGTCAGAGAAGTGGTCCCACTCCTGCGGCACCGTCCAGTCGGCGGCTGCACCCTCGGGGCGCGTCAGGCTGGCCTCAGCACTCATTGTCACTCTCCGTCGCCCCGGCTTCGATCCAGGGTCAGTTCCTCAACGCAGCAAGGCTTTGGGAAGGCCCGCGCCATGGCACGGACGCTGCACGGCTTTATCCACCCGCCTCCGCCACGATCGCCGCCCAACCCGCCTCGTCCATCACCTCGATCTCTAGATCCTGCGCCTTCTTGAGCTTGGACCCGGCGCCCGGACCCGCGACGACCAAGTCGGTCTTGGCCGAAACCGATCCCGCCACCTTGGCGCCGAGCGCCTCGGCCTGCGCCTTGGCTTCGTCGCGCGACATCGTCTCCAGGCTGCCAGTGAACACTACCGTTTTTCCGCTCACCCGGCTCGACCGCGTTTCCACCACATATTCGGGCGGTTCGACTTCGGACAGGAGGTCGTTCCAAGCCTCGACATTATGCGGCTCATGGAAGAAGTCGCCTAGCGCAGCTACCACCGTCGGCCCCACGCCACTGATGGCCATCAGTGCGTGGAGCGCATCTTCATCGCCCTCCCGCGCCTTCTCTGCCGCCTCGCGCAACCGCGGCAGCGTGCCGAAGCCCTTCAACAGGTCGCGCGCCGTCACGCTGCCGACATGGCGGATGCCGAGTCCAAACAGCAGCCGTGCCGCATCAGGCCGCCGCTTGGCCTCGATCGCCGCGAACAAGGCGTCAACCGACTTGGCCTGCCACCCTTCGCGCCCGATCAATGCCTCGCGCCGCTCATGCAGACGAAAGATATCGCCGGGCTCGCGCAGCCAGTCGAGTTGGATGAACTCGGCAATCGATTTCTCGCCCAGCCCCTCGATGTCGAGCGCCCCGCGCGAGGTGAAATGCCGAAGTCTCTCGAAACGCTGCGCCGGGCAGACGAGCCCGCCCGTGCAGCGCACATCGACTTCGCCTTCCTCCGCCACTGCCTCGCTGCCGCATTGCGGGCAATGGTCGGGAAAGGCGAAAGCGGGGCGTTCCTGGTCGGCGGTCAGTACCTCGACGATCTGCGGAATGACGTCGCCCGCGCGCTGCAGCACGACCCGGTCGCCGATGCGGGCGCCCAGCCGGGCGATTTCGTCGCGATTGTGGAGTGTCGCATTGGTCACCACCACGCCGCCGACCGTCACCGGCTCCAGTCGCGCCACGGGCGTGAGCTTGCCCGTCCGCCCAACCTGTATGTCGATCGCGGTCAGCGTGGTCTGCGCCCGTTCGGCCGGGAATTTGTGCGCGATCGCCCAGCGCGGCGCCTTGCCGATCGCCCCCAGCCGCCTTTGCCAGTCGAGCCGGTCGACCTTGTAGACGACCCCATCGATGTCGAAGGGAAGGTCGGCGCGCTTCGCCTCGATGGCCCGATAGTGGTCCAGCAGCTCGTAGACCTGCGTGAAACGCCGGAAATCTTCCGACACCGGAAAGCCCCAATCGCGGATCGCCTGCACGACCTGCGCCTGCGTCTCTCCCGGCAGGCTCGATACCTCGCCCCAACCATGGGCCAGGAACCGGAGCGGCCGCGCGGCGGTGACCGTCGGTTCCTTCTGCCGCAGCGACCCGGCGGCTGCGTTGCGCGGGTTGGCGAAGATCTTGCCCCCCGCTGCTTCTTGCCGCGCGTTCAGAGCCGCAAAATCCGCCTTGGACATGTAGACCTCGCCGCGAAGCTCGAATACTTCAGGCCCGTCCCACTCCTTGAACAGGTCGCGCTTGCCCAGCGGAGCCTTGAGCATCTGCGGGATGTCGGCGATCGTGCGCACATTGGCCGTCACGTCCTCGCCGACGCTGCCGTCGCCCCGCGTGGCAGCCAGGACCAGCTTGCCACCCTCGTAGCGAAGCGAACAGGACAGGCCGTCGATCTTCGGCTCGGCGGTGAGCGCAATCTCTTCATCCTCGCCGAGGTTCAGGAAGCGTCGCACCCGCCCGACGAAATCGGAAACATCCTCATCGCTGAATGCATTTTCGAGGCTGAGCATGGGCACATTGTGCCGGACCTTCGAAAGGGCGCCGCCCGGCGCCGCCCCGACCAGCACGGCAGGACTGTCGGAACGCACCAGGTGCGGGAACTGCCGCTCCAGCTCGGCATTGCGCCGCACCAGCGCGTCATAATCCGCGTCGCTGATTTCCGGCGCGTCCTGATCGTGGTAGAGCCGGTTGTGCCGCGCAATCGCCGCGGCCAGCTGTTCAAGCTCCCGGGCCGCCTCGGCCTCGGTCATGCTGCCAGCAGCCTTGTCGCCTGCGCGCGCGCCTCGTCCGTGATTTCCGCACCTGAAAGCATGCGCGCGATTTCCTCACGCCGACGGCTCTCGTCAAGCTCCACCACGCTGGTGCGCGTGACGAGGCCATCGTGGTTCTTCTCGATGAAGAGATGCTGGCGCCCCCGCGCGGCGACTTGCGGGCTGTGCGTGACGACGAGCAACTGAGCGGTTGCGGCGAGCCGGTGAAGCCGCTCCCCGATCGCACTGGCGACCGCGCCGCCGACCCCGCGATCGATCTCGTCGAAGATCATGGTGGTGGCGCCGCCGCGCTCCGCCAGCGCGACCTTGAGCGCCAGGATGAAGCGCGACAATTCGCCGCCGCTGGCAATCTTGACCAAAGGTGCGAACGGCGCGCCGGGGTTGGTCGAAATCTCGAACTCGACCCGATCACGTCCCTTCGGCCCCCAGTTCAATTCGTCCGCCCGTTCGACCACCGTGCGAAAGCGCGCGGCGTCGAGCTTCAGCGGCGCAAGCTCCCCCGCCACCGCCTCATCCAGCCGCGCCGCCGCCGCGGCACGCAGCATGGCGAGTTCGGTTGCTGCGACGTCATATTCGGCGCGTGCATCGATCAGCGCCTTTTCCAGGCCGGCCAGTCCTTCGTCACCCGCTTCTATGGCGGCGAGCCGGCCTGCAAGTTCCTCGGCCAACGCCGGCAGAGCATCCGGATCGACCCGATGCTTGCGGGCGAGAGCCCTCAGGTCGAACAAACGGGTTTCTGCATCTTCCAGCCGCGCCGGATCGTAGGCGAGCGCTTCACTCGCCTCCGCGAGGCGATCCTCGGCTTCGGACGCCTCGATAATCGCCCTGTCGATCGCGGCGAGGGCTTCGGCCAGGCGCTCATGCTCCCCGGCAATCCGGTCGAGACGGCGCGCGGCCTGACGCAGCAGGGCCATGCCACCCTCGGATCCCTGCAGCAGTTCGGCGGCGGCCGAGATGTCCTCCGCCAGGCGAGCGCCTTTCTGCATGTTGGCGCGCATGGAGGCGAGTTCCTCCTCCTCGCCAGGCGTCGGCGCCAGCTTGGTGAGCTCGGCAACCGAATGTTCCAAATATTCGCGGTCGCGTGCGGCGGTGTCCAGGTCCTCGCGTGTCGAGGCGAGCACCGCTTCAGCCTCCCGCAATCTTGCCCAGGCACGTTCGGCAGCAACGGTCGATATGCCGCCGTAAATGTCGAGCAGGGCACGATGCCCGCGCGGATTGAGGAGGCCGCGATCGTCATGCTGGCCGTGAATCTCGACCAGCATCGCGCCGATCTCTCGCAGCAATCCCACGGAAGCCGACTGATCGTTGACGAATGCGCGGCTGCCACCATCCGACTTGACGATGCGCCTGATGACGAGCGGCTCGCCCGGCTCACCATCCAGGCCATTCTCCGCCAGCGCCGTCCGCGCAGGATGGTTGGCCGGCAACTCGAAGCTGGCGGTCACTACCGCCTGTGCCTGCCCGGAACGCACCAAGCCGCTCTCCGCACGCGCACCGAGCGCCAGACCCAGCGAATCGAGCAGGATCGACTTGCCGGCACCCGTCTCACCGGTCAGCACAGCTAGGCCGGCGCCGAACTCCAGGTCCAGCGTGTCGATTAGGACCACGTCGCGGATCGACAGGCCCGTCAGCATGGGTTTGAGATGTCCCTTGTGCCCCAGCGCATGATCACGCCCTTAAGGCATTCATGCGCGATCGGAAACGGGGAACGGCGTTCAGGCCGCAGGCGCGTGCCTTTGCACCAGTTCGTAGGCCCGATTATACCATTTCGTGTTAGGGTAATTGGCCCCAAGCACCGCGGCGGACCTACGTGCCTCTTCCTTGATGCCGAGCGCCAGATAGGTCTCGGTCAGGCGCAGCAGCGCTTCGGGCGTGTGGCTGGTGGTCTGATACTCGTCCACTACCGTGCGGAAGCGCGTGGTGGCGGCGAGCATCTGGCCGCGGCTCTGGTAGAAACGGCCGATTTCCATTTCCTTGCCGGCAAGGTGATCGCGCACGAGATCGACCTTGAGGCGCGCGTCCGCGGCATAGCGGGTGGTGGGGTAACGTCGCACGACCTCGCCCAACGCATTGAGCGCGGCTTGCGTCTGGCTCTGATCGCGCTCGATGTCGGTGATCTGCTCGTAATTGGAGAGCGCGATCAGGTAATAAGCATAAGGTGCGTCGCGGTTGCCCGGATGGATCGACAGGAAACGGCGGGCCGATTCGATCGACTTGTCGTAATCGCGCGCAGCATAATAGCTGAACGCGCTCATCAGCTGCGCCCGGCGTGCCCACACCGAATAAGGATGCTGCCGCTCGACCTCGTCGAACAAGGCGGCCGCGATCGTATATTCACCGCGATCGAGCCGGTCCTTGGCGCTGGTGTACAGCGTGTTGACGTCCCGCGCGACATATTGGGTATCGGCGGCACCCCCACCCCCTCCCCCAAGGCTTGCGCAGGCAGGAAGGGTCAGAAAGGTTGCAGCCAGCATGATTGCGGCGACGGGACGGGGCATGTTGCGAAGCATGAGCATTTCTTAGCTGAGGCTTGGATCAAGTCCAAGCGAAGTGATGCAACAAGAGCGTAGCGTGGCTGAACGCTGGTTTAATGGCGTCATAGCGGCATCAGCGCGGCCGCGATCCAACGGCCCTCGCTCCGCAACATGCCCCAGGTGCGCGCGGCAGCGCGGCTGTCCATCGACTCAACCCCGACGCCCCGCGCCTCCAGCGCCCTGACGAATGCACGGGGCGGAAAGGCCATAGTGACCCCGGTGCCCAGCAGCAGGAACTCGGGCAGGGGATCGAGGTCGAGGAGGGACGCGAGATCCTCCGCGGCCAGTTCGCCAAGTGAGGGCGGCGTCCACAGATCGGCTCGCTTGGGCGTCAGCAGCAGGCCCGGATAGACCCCGCCATCGACCACGAAGCCGCCAGCCGCAAAGCCCTGTACCAGAGGGCCGGACGCATTGGGATCACGATCGAAACGCGGCGCCACCTTAGCGTTCGTAGCCTTCGGTGTAGGTGCGCTCGCCCGTCTTCGCTTCCTTGGGCACGAAGCTGTCTGGCTTGACCTTCAACCACACCAGCATGGGCGCCGAGATGTAGATGGACGAATAGGTGCCAATAAAGGTGCCGAGCAGCACCGCAGCGGTGAGCCCGAAGATCACGTCCGGCCCGAACAGCACCAGGATCAGCAGCGCAATCATGATCGACAGGCTGGTGACGATGGTGCGCGACAGCGTCTCGTTGAGCGACAGGTTGAGCAGCGGCACCACTTCCATCTTGCGGTACTTGCGCAGATTTTCGCGAATACGGTCGTAGATCACGACCGTGTCGTTGAGGCTGTAACCGACGATGGTCAGTATGGCTGCAACGATGTTCAGGTTGAACTCGAGCTGCGTCAGCGAGAAGAAACCCATCGTGAGCGCCACGTCGTGGAAGAGCGTGGTCAGCGCGCCGACGCCGAACTGCCATTCGAACCGCACCCAGATGTAGATGGCGATGCCGAGCATGGCGAGGCCGATCGCAAGCGCGCCCGACCGGATGAGTTCGTCCGAGACCTTGCCCGACACTGTCTCGACCGCGTCGAACTTGGCATCGCTACGGACCTGAAGGACCGTGTCCTTGATGCGCTCGGCCGCCGCATTCGCAGCCGCCTCGCCCCCGCTTTCGGGAAGCTCAGTACGGATCGCGATCTCGCGCGCGCTGCCGAATTCCTGGATGGTGGCATCGCCGAAGCCGAGGCCGCTGATCCGGTCGCGCAGGTCGTCGACATCCACCGGCTGGCTGAACGAGGCGCGGATCATCTGCCCGCCCTCGAAATCGACGCCCATGTTGAGCCCGCGCACCGCCACCAGGGCGACGGAGGCGATCGTAAGAAGGATCGACAGGATCAAACCGACATTGCGCCAGCGCATGAAGTCAATGTTGGTGTCGTCGGGGATGAGTTTCAGCAGCGGCATGGCGCTTCCTTAGATCACGAGTTCGCGCGGCCGCGCCTTGCGCGCCCACAAGGCGACCAGCATGCGGGTCAGGTTCACCGCGGTGAACACCGACGTTACAATGCCGATCATCAACACCACAGCGAAGCCACGCACCGGGCCGGAACCGAAATACCACATCAGGACGGCCGCGATCGTGTTGGTGATGTTGGCGTCGAAGATGGCGGTGGACGCCTCCTTATAGCCGGTTTCCAGCGCATCGAGCACGCGCCGACCGCGCCGCAATTCCTCGCGGATGCGTTCGTTGATCAGCACGTTGGCGTCGACCGCGGCGCCGATGGTCAGCACGAAGCCGGCGATGCCCGGCAAGGTCAGCGCAGATCCCATCACGGCGAGCACGCCCAGGATCATGAAGGCGTTCACCACCAGCGCCACGGTCGCATAAACACCGAAGCGGCCATAGGTAACGAGCATGAAGGCGATCACCGCGGCAGTGGCGATGATGGACGCGATCGCACCGAGGCGGATCGAATCAGCGCCAAGATCCGGACCGACGGTCCGCTCCTCGATCACCGACAGTTCGACCGGCAGCTTGCCCGAACGCAACTGCACGGCAAGCTCGTTGGCGGTCTCCACCGTGTAGCTGCCGCTGATCTGGGCCTGACCGCCAAGGATCGGCTCGTTGATGTTGGGATAGGAGATGACGACATCGTCGAGAATGATCGCGAATGGCTTGCCGACGTTGGCGCGCGTCACCTCGGCGAAGCGGCGTCCACCCGTGCTGTCGAAACGGATCGACACGGCAGGAGCGTTGGTCGTCGGATCGAAAGTCTGCGTAGCGTCGATCAGCTGATCGCCGGACACCATCGCGCGGCGCTGCACGGCGATGCGGCCGCCTTCGACGGTCGGAAGCACCTGGCTGCCGACGCTGGCGCGGCCCGATGCGAGTTGCTCCGGCGTAGCGGTCTGGTCGACAAGCTTGAACTCGAGCCGCGCGGTCTTGCCGAGCAGGGTCTTCAACCCCTCAGGATCCTGGAGACCGGGCACCTGAACGAGGATGCGGTCGTCGCCCTGACGGATGACGGTGACTTCCTTAGTGCCGTCCGGATCGACGCGGTTGTAGACGACCTCGCGGGCGG